>NZ_JBFRGP010000014.1:0-130205 GCF_052115385.1 Dyella sp. 2RAB6 | reverse complement strand
GCGAAGATAGCGCTGTGGCCCCACCCGATCCCATCCCGAACTCGGAAGTGAAACGCAGCTGCGCCGATGGTAGTGTAGCTTGCTATGCAAGAGTAGGTCATCGCCAGGGGCTTTATCCTAAAAACCCTCACCTCACGGTGGGGGTTTTTTCTTGCTCGAAAATCAGACAAAACAAGCGCGTCAATCAACGCGCCGATCAGCAACGCAAAACACAACACGCGCTTGGCCTATGATTCGATTCTTCAAGGACCCATGCGCCAATCGGGGGAGCATCGCGTGTTTGTCCAAGTTGAAACCCGCCGCCGTCAACGCACGCCGTGGGTGACCATGTTGCTCGTGCTGGCCTGCGTCCTGAGCTTTATCGGGCTGGCCGTGCTGCCACCACGCCAGCGTCTGTCGCTGTTGCTCGAATGGGGCACGGTGCCGGCGAATATCTTCGACGCCAAGGAACCGATCCTTGCGCAGCTGCACGATCCTTCGCTGCTGCGCCTGGTCACTGCGCTCTTCATCCATGTGGCCTGGCTGCACGTACTGGGCAATATGCTGTTCCTGGTGATCTTCGGACTTCCCTCCGAACGCACCTTAGGTTCGGCGCGGTTCTTCCTGTTGTTCCTGCTGGGCGGCATCGTGGCCAACCTGGTCGGCGCGCTTTCGCTCGCCGGAGTGCACTCGCCGATAATCGGCTGCAGCGGCGCTGTCTCCGCCGTGCTTGGTGCGTACATCGCGCTGTTCCCGCGCGAACGCTTAGGCCTCGTGCTGCCACTTGGCCTGTACCTGGAATTCGTCCGCGTCCCAGCCTTCCTGCTGATCGGCATCTGGGTCTTGCTCCAGTTGCTCTTCAGTTACGCCGGCCCGAGCTACGGCGCCGTCGTGTGGTGGACCCACATCGCGGGTTTCCTGTTCGGTGTCGTGTATGCGCTGCTGTCCCGCGGCGCGGTCGTCCGTCGCCTGCGCGGATAAACTTAAAACCATGCGCAGCAAGAAACTCTACAAGGTGACCTTCCTGCACCTAGGCAAGAGCTACGAGCTCTACGCCAGGCACGTGGCTTCCAGCGCACTGTGGGGTTTTACCGAAGTCGGCGAACTGGTGTTCGAGCCGGCGGGCGAAGGCCTCGTCGTCGACCCGACCGAAGAAAAGCTGCGCGAAGAATTCAAGGACACGCGCGTCCTGCACCTGTCGATGCAAGCCGTCATCCGTATCGAAGAAGTCGAACGCAAAGGCGCGTTGGTCATCCGCGATGCCGGCGACGGCCAGAAGGTGATGTCGCCTTCCCGTAAGCTCACTCCACACATAACTAGAGAACTCCGGGCAAACTAGCCCCAAGGAGACCCACGATGCGCAAGAGCAAGTTCACCGAGAGCCAGATCGTCGCGACACTGAAACAAGTCGAAGGTGGTCGCCAGGTCAAGGATGTGTGCCGCGATCTCGGTATTTCCGAAGCGACGTACTATGTGTGGAAGTCCAAGTACGGCGGCATGGAAGCATCTGACGTGCAACGGTTGCGGGACATCGAGGCGGAGCATGCCAAGCTCAAACGGATGTATGCCGAGCTGGCGATGGAGAACCATGCCCTGAAGGACCTCATCGCAAAAAAGCTGTAGACCCGGCGCAGAAGCGCCCGCTCCTGGTGTGGCTGATGCAGCAGCACGAGTGGAGCGAGCGCCGGGCATGTCTGGCGATCGGCCTGTCGCGTTCGACGGTGCGCTATCGGCGACGACCGGATCGCGACGAGGAAGTCATCGCACTGCTGGCGGAGCTGGCCGAGCGGTTCCCTGAGCGCGGTTTTGACAAGTTGTTCCAGTTGATCCGGCGCCGTGGCTTGGTGTGGAACCACAAGAGGGTCTGGCGCGTGTATTGCCTGATGCAGCTCAACCGTCGTCGACGTGGCAAGAGGCGCGTGCCGAACCGGCATCCGCTACCACTGGTTGCAGGCGAGCAGATCAACCGCAGTTGGTCGATTGACTTCATGTCTGATGCGCTTTGGGATGGACGGCGCTTTCGCACCTTCAACGTCATCGATGACTTCAGCCGCGAAGCATTGGCCATCGAAGTGGATTTGAATCTACCCGCGGCGCGCGTGATTCGCACACTGGAACGCGTCGCGGCATGGCGAGGCTATCCGACTAAACTACGCCTGGACAACGGTCCGGAGTTCGTCGCCTTGGCGCTGGCCGAATGGGCTGAGCGCAAGGGCATCACCCTGGACTTCATCGAGCCGGGTCGCCCGATGCAGAACGGCTTCATCGAACGCTTCAACGGCAGCTACCGACGGGGCGTGCTCGACATGCATGTGTTCCGCACGCTCCACGAGGTGCGCGAGCACACGGAGCAATGGTTAGCCGACTACAACCGCGAGATTCCCCATGACAGTCTTGGCGGGCTGACGCCCGCCGAATTCCGTATCCAGAACGACCCGGCTACCTCTAATTATTCGTGGCACTGATCTGAGGGGAGTCGACAGTGACGCCTTTCCCGATGCCGCCACGAAGCGGCCGCTGATCGTCAGCGCTGCGCCGCCATCCCATGATGGCGCGAGAAGTACCGCATCAGCCGCCGCGCGATCGGCGTCGGCGCCACCTGGCGAAAGGTGTGATGCGGATCGAAGCCTTCCCGATGCATGTCCGCGCGCTTGCGCTGGATGTACGCGCGCATCACATCCGCATTGAACTCGGGATGGAACTGCACGCTCACCGCATTCTTGCCATAGCGCAGCAGATGATGCGGATCGCGCGCCGAACCGGCCAGCACCGCAGCCCCCTTCGGCAACTCCAGCACGCTCTGCTCATGCGTGGTGTGCGCGCGGAACGAAGCCGGCAGCGCAGCCGCCATCGGATCGTCCTTCGCCTGCTCCGCCACCTCGATCAACATGGTGCCGATCTCGCGCCCGCCAGGCAGATAATCCACCCGCCCACCCAGCGCATGCGCCATCAGCTGATGGCCGTAGCAGACGCCGAACATTGGCAGCTCGATGTCCATCGCATCGCGAATCCAGCCCGCCGTGCGCTCGCTCCAGGCGGCCCGCTCGGTGACCATCGCGGCGGAGCCGGTAATCAGCGCGCCCGCCACGTCGCCGGGCGGCGGCAACTCTTCGCCGGCCGCCACGTCAACGACGCGCACCCGCCCCGGCGAGAGCTGCGCGCCAAGCCGGAACCAGTGAGGGAAATCGCCGTAACGGGCGCGAATCGGGTCGGGTGCTCGACCGGTACGAATGATCAGGACAGGCTTCATCGAGGCGTGACGCAATTCAGTGGGTGTGATCTTCCGGCAGTTCGATCGGCGGCAGCACGGTAAGCACTTCCTGCACCGTGGTCAGCCCGCGGATCACCTGCTCCGCTGCCGAGATGCGCAAGGGTCGCATGCCTTCGGCCAGCGCGGCGGTACCGAAGCGGCCCAGATCCAGCTGCGAGGACAGCAGGTTTCTCAGGCGCGCCGACAAGACCATCATCTCGTAGATGCCGGTGCGGCCCATGAAGCCGGTACTGCGGCATTCCAGGCAACCGACGGGCTTGAACACGGAGGCCGGCAAGGGCACCGACCAGCCATGGGTCAGCACCGTCCATTCGAGCGGGTCCTGCGTGGTCGCCTGCTTGCAATGCGGGCACAGCACGCGCACCAGGCGCTGCGCCACCACACCGGTCAGGGTCGACTGGATCAGGTAATGCGGCACACCCAGATCGAGCAGGCGCGTGACCGCGCTGGGCGCATCGTTGGTGTGCAGCGTCGACAGCACCAGGTGACCGGTCAGCGACGCCTGCACCGCCATCTGCGCGGTCTCCAGGTCGCGGATCTCGCCGACCATGATGATGTCCGGGTCCTGGCGCAGCAGCGTGCGTACGCCGGCGGCGAAGTCGAGGTCGATCGAGGTCTGCACCTGCATCTGGTTGAGTTCCGGCGAGACCATCTCGATCGGATCTTCCACGGTGCAGACATTGATCTCCGGCGTCGCCAGGTATTTGAGCGTGGAGTACAGCGTCGTGGTCTTGCCCGAGCCGGTGGGTCCGGTCACCAGCACGATGCCGTGCGGACGCTCCACCATGCTGCGCCAGAGCGTGCCTTCTTCCGGCGAGAAGCCAATCTGCGAGAAATCCTTCGCCACGATATCCGGATCGAAGATACGCATCACCACCTTCTCGCCGAACGCGGTCGGCATGGTGGAAATACGCAGCTCCACTTCGCGGCCACCGGCCGAGCGCGTCTTGATGCGGCCGTCCTGCGGGCGGCGCTTCTCGGCCACGTCCATGCGCGACAGGATCTTGATGCGCGCGGTCACCGCGGTCATCACCGGCGGCGGCAGCTCGAACACCTTGTGCATCACGCCGTCGATGCGGAAGCGTATCTGCCCGGCATCGCGGCGCGGTTCCAGATGGATGTCCGAAGCGCGCTGCTCGAACGCGTACTGCAGCAGCCAGTCGACGATATGCACGACGTGGCGGTCGTCCGCGCCGACCTCGCCGCTCTTGCCCAGCTCCACCAGCTGCTCGAAGTTGAGGATCGCCGAGGAGTCGTAACCGCTCGCCTTGGCGTCCTGCGCCAGCTGGATCGAGCGCTGCACGCCATAGAACTCGAGCAGGTAGCGATTGATGTCCAGCGGATTGGACACCACCCGCTTCACGTCGCGGCGGATCATGTGCGACAGGTCGGTGGCCCAGCCCGCATCGAACGGCTCGCAGGTGGCGAACGTCACCTCGCCCGCGGCGGACGCCACCGGCAGGATGCGATGGCGCGTGGCGTAGGCGTTGCTGACCACCTGGGTCACCGCCGCCACGTTGATCTTCATCGGATCGATCTTGAGATACGACAGCCCTGCATGGTTCGCCAGCCATTCGGTCAGCGCTTCCAGGCTCAGCGGGCGGCCGGGATCGCGCTGGTTGGGCAGCTTGGCATTGGCGATCAGCACCAGCGGATGCAGTTCCACCGCCGAGCGGCCGCTGCGGTTGCCCATGCGCACGTTCTTGGCGTCCTCGGCCTGGACGAAACCGTCCACGACCAGCGCGGCCAACACGTCGTCGAGCGTGAGCTTGCCGCGTCGACCCAGCAGCGAAGCGATTTGCGGTGAGGCTGCCATGCGTCGGATTCCCCTCGGTTTTCTGCGCGCGATCAGGCCAGGAGGATAGCGCGCGGCTATACTAACCCGCTTTATTCCAGGTCACGGAAAGCCATGTCCGCACGTACCTTCCAGGATGTGATCCAGACCCTCAACCGCTACTGGGCGGCGCAGGGTTGCGTGTTGCTGCAGCCGCTCGATACCGAGGTCGGCGCCGGCACCTTCCATCCCGCCACCTTCCTGCGCTCGCTGGGTCCGGAGCCCTGGGCCGCGGCCTACGTGCAGCCCTCGCGCCGTCCCACCGACGGCCGCTACGGCCAGAACCCCAACCGCCTGCAGCATTACTACCAGTACCAGGTGGTGATGAAGCCCAATCCGGACAATATCCTCGAGCTCTACATCGGCTCGCTGAAGGAACTGGGCCTCGACCCGCTGGTGCACGACCTGCGCTTCGTCGAAGACAACTGGGAATCGCCCACCCTGGGCGCCTGGGGCCTGGGCTGGGAAGTCTGGCTCAACGGCATGGAAGTCACCCAGTTCACCTATTTCCAGCAGGCGGGCGGCCTGGAGTGCAGGCCGGTCACCGGCGAGATCACCTACGGCCTCGAGCGCCTGGCCATGTACCTGCAGAACGTGGACAACGTCTACGACCTGGTGTGGACGGAAACGCCGCACGGCACCGTCACCTACGGCGACGTGTTCCACCAGAACGAAGTCGAGCAGAGCACCTACAACTTCGAGCACGCCAACGTTGCCGAGCTGCTGCGCTGGTTCGATGTCTGCGAAGGCGAAGCCAACAAGCTCATCGCCGCCGGCCTGCCGTTGCCGGCCTACGAGCAGGTGATGAAAGCCAGCCACACCTTCAACCTGCTCGACGCGCGCCGCGCGATCAGCGTCACCGAGCGCCAGCGCTACATCCTGCGCGTGCGCACGCTGGCCCGCGCCGTGGCCGAGGCCTACGTGGCGCAGCGCGAAAAGCTCGGTTTCCCGGGCCTGAAGAACAACCATAAGCCGTCCAAGGAGCAGGCCGCATGAGCGCCGCCAAGTCACTGCTGATCGAGCTGGGCACGGAAGAACTGCCGCCCAAGGCGCTCGACGAGCTTGCCGCCGCCTTCGGGCGCGGCATCTGCGACGGCCTGGCCAAGCGTGGCGTGGAAGCCGGCCTGGACCTGGCGCGCACGTTCGCTTCGCCGCGCCGTTTGGCCGTCCATATCCCGCAGGTGGCCGCCCAGCAGCCGGAGCAGACGATCGAGCGCCGCGGCCCCGCAGTGAATGCCTCGCTGGATGCCGAAGGCCAGCCGAGCAAGGCACTGCAAGGCTTCGCGCAGTCCTGCGGCGTCACCGTGGAGCAGCTCGAAAAGCTCGAAACCGACAAGGGCGCCTGGTTCGTGTTCCGCGCCGTCAAGCCCGGCCAGCCGCTCGCCGCGCTGCTGCCGGAGATCCTCGACGAAACGCTGAAGAGCCTGCCCATCCCCAAGCCGATGCGCTGGGGCAACCACGAGTACAGCTTCGTGCGCCCCGCGCACTGGCTGGTGATGCTGCACGGCGCCGACATCATCGAGGGCGAAGCGCTCGGCCTGAAGAGCGGCCGCAAGTCGCGCGGCCACCGTTTCCTGCATCCGCATCCGGTGCACGTGGCCGACGCCGATATCTGGCTGGATTCGATGCGCGCTTCGAACGTGCTGGCCGATCCGGCCGAGCGCCGCCAGCGCATCCGCGCCGAAGTGGCCAAGGCCGCGGCGCAGACCGGCGGCCTGCCGCAGCTGGACGACGCACTGCTCAACGAGATCGCCAACCTCACCGAATGGCCGGCCGCGATCGCCTGCACCTTCGAGCGGGAGTTCCTGGCGGTGCCGCCGGAAGCGCTGGTCACCACCATGGAGACCAACCAGAAGTTCGTGCCGGTGTTCGATGCCGGCGGCAAGCTCACCGAGCACTTCATCGGCATCGCCAATATCGAGAGCAAGGACCCGACCGAGATCCGCAAAGGCTACGAGCGCGTGATCCGTCCGCGCTTCGCCGACGCGAAGTTCTTCTGGGACGAGGATCTGAAAACGCCGCTGGCCGGCTATCAAGACTCGCTCAAGAACGTCACCTACCAGCAGTCGCTGGGCAGCCTGTGGGACAAGAGCGTGCGCGTGGCGGAACTGGCGCGCATCGTGGCCAACCGCGTCGAGGTCGACGCCGGCCAGGCCACCCGCGCCGCCGCGCTCAGCAAATGCGACCTGCTTACCCGCATGGTCGGCGAATTCCCCGAACTGCAGGGCGTGATGGGCCGCTACTACGCCAGCCATCACGGCGAAACGGCAGACGTGGCCGCCGCACTCGACAGCTACTACCAGCCGCGCTTCGCCGGCGACGCCATTGCCGCAGGCAAGGTCGGCCAGGTGCTGGCCGTGGCCGAGCGCCTGGACACCCTGGCGGGCATCTTCGCGGTGGGCCTCAAGCCCAGCGGCAACAAGGATCCTTTCGCCCTGCGCCGTGCCGCGTTGGGCCTGGCGCGCACCCTGGTGGAAGGCGGGCTGGAACTGGACCTCAAGGCAAGCTTCACCGAGGCGCTGGAACTGATTCCCGAAGCCGCGCTCGCCGCGGGCCTGAAGCCGGGCAAGGACGGCAAGCCACCCGCGCTCGATGCCGGCAAGCGCCGCGCCGCGCTGGTGGAAGAGCTGTACGACTTCGTCATCGAACGCCTGCGCGGCTACTACGCCGAACAAGGCTTCACCGGCGAGCAGTTCGAAGCGGTGCTGGCGGTGGCGCCGGCTTCGCTGGCCGACTTCGATCGCCGCCTGCGCGCGGTGGCGGAATTCGGCCGCCGCCCCGAGGCGCTCAGCCTCGCCGCGGCCAACAAGCGCGTGGCGAACATCCTGCGCAAGCAGGCGGAAGAAGCCGGTGCGCCGGCGCCGCAGGGCACGGTCGATCCGGCGCATTTCGAAGCCGATGCCGAACGCGCGCTGGCCGCGGCGCTGGCCGACGCGAAGTCGGCGACGGCGGGCGCGCTGCAGGCCGGCGACTACACCGCCGTGCTCAGTCGCCTCGCGCAGTTGCAGGCGCCGGTGGATGCGTTCTTCGACGGTGTGCTGGTGAACGCGGAGAATCCCGCCGTACGCGCCAACCGCCTGGCCCTGCTGGGCCAGTTGCAGGCGCAGTTCACGGCGATCGCCGATATCGCACGGCTGTAAGCACGGGCCGGCTTTATCGCCAGCACCATGAAAAACGGCAGCCAGATGGCTGCCGTTTTTTTGTGCCCGACGATCAGGCCATGTGGCGGTCGCGCTTGAGCCGGTCGCCGAGGCGATGGTTGAAGGCAACCATCGCGGTGGCGTCCACGTCGTTACCGCCGGGGCCGAGAATTTCGTAGAGATCCGCCAGCAGATCCGCATTGTCGGCCAGCGACAGATTGCTCTGGGCCAGATCCAGCTCGGACTGCAGGATGCGCAGTGCGGTGTTCAGACGGTGCGGATCCATCGCCACTCCGCTGGCATGCAGCGTATCGGCGGCGGTGCGCAGCTTGGTGCGCTGGCGATTGGTCAGCGAGGTCTCGGTGCCGAGCTCTTCGCCGGAAGTAATCGACTCGGACTGCATCATCGAACCTTCGCCGGCCACCAGCCACACCAGGGAAATCCCCATGGTCTTGGCCAGGGTCACGCAACGTGCGCGGGAAGGATCGGTATTGCCGTCGCGCCAGCTACGCACGACGCCCTCGGAGAAACCGCACATTCGCGCGATCTCGGTCACGCTACCGACGCGCTGGATCAGCACTTTGACACGATCGGCGAAGGTGCCCCCGTTCGGCGGCGTCGTAGTTATTTGCGTAGCCATGGGGATCTCCTGGGTGGTCTGGCAGTTGACTTTTGCAAGCTAGCCTTTCGGGCCGCTTACGTATTAGCCGGGCTATAACGCGGCAAGATGTTACGAGTGTGTTTGTGTTTATCCAATCTTCATAGAGATTCGGTATTTCTTACGATAAGTCTTCGTAAGAAAGTCGATTTCTGACGGGGGAAACGCACGAACTCCCATTTGGGAATACGCGCGAGCGAAGAAATCGCAACTTCACCTTCGACAAGTATTGCCCGGGTAATTATGGATAGGAAGGGTCTCGCGTGGCGCCATGGCTGTACGGCAGTTGCGTCGTGCAGGTTTCGGCCAACGCGACGCAGACCATCGACGTAGCGCAGGTCGAAACGGCCCCTGTCTATCAGCGCGCCGCGCGGTGTCCGTGTGGCAGCTCAGCGCGACTTCTCGCTTCGACGTTGCCGTAAAGATTTTTCCAATAAATACCGCGCCCTGATATCCCGCGGCCGCATGCGACATGCGGCCTCCCTTCTGTGTGGTTTATACCTAAATGGCTGATTCAACCGGTTTTGCTAGCGTCGAATCACTAATTTCCATGCGATCACGTATGGAATGCCGGAGGTTATCTTGACTTTGTCCGATTCATAAATTTTGGGGTATTCTCCTAACTTCCCCCGCGAAAATGACTCGCGCCCCCGAGCGCCAGAGCTTTCGTGACCGTGTTTGTATCGATTGATTGAGGTTCTACATGCGCAGGATCGTCTGGTCACTGGTATCGGTAGCAGCGCTGGCTCTGGCCGGCTGCAATTCTTCTGATTCGTCGCAGCCTGCGGCATCGACTGGCGGCGAGTCCGCGCCGGCGGCTTCGGCGCCCGGCCAGCAGCCGACCAAGGCCAACGCGGTCAGCGGCACCGTCGCGCTGCGCGACGCCAGCGGCCAGGTTTCGCCGCAGGCCAAGTTGGAGATCAAGCTGGTCGATCCGGCCCAGGACGGCACCCCGCTGGCCAGCAAGACCATCGACCCGGTGGCGAGCCTGCCGCAGTCGTTCGAGCTGGAATTCAATCCGGCCGACGTCAACCCGAACAGCATGTACATCGTGCAGGCCGTGCTGACCGACGGCGACCGCCGCTACACCGCGCCGCTGCAGACGCCGGTGCTGACCAAGGGCGCGGGCAACCAGGTTTCCATCCAGCTGGTGGGCGAGCAGACCCCGGGCGAGAAGGAACTGGCCGCGTTCAGTGCGGTGCAGAAGCAGATCGGCGGCATGAAGATCACCAGCGGCACCAAGCTGGAAGACAAGGTCTCGCGCGGCTGGCAGGTGTTCCGCGAAGCGGGCGAAGTGAAGTTCATCCGCGAGCAGGTCGACTACGGCGACAAGGGCTTCACCAACACCGACTACGCCTACAAGGATGGCAAGCCGTGGGTCGTGGTGCAGCAGAAGAAGTCCAGCAAGGACGCCAAGCCCAGCTCCACCGAGCGCGCCAGCTGGAACGCCGATGGCGCCCTGGTGCTGAAGCAGGAGCAGTCCGGCAGCAAGACCGACGCACTGGCCGACGACGAAGCCGCCGGCCTGCAGAAGCAGGCCACCAGCATCCTCAGCCTGGCCACCAACGGCAAGAACAAGTAAGCGCCGTCGTCTGATCCCGGATAGGGATCGGGGCATGAAAAAAGCCGTCCGCTCGCGCGGACGGCTTTTTTATTGGGCTTAGCCTTTACCTGGCTTGTCCGGAAAGCCGGCTTAGAAGCCGACCTTCACGCCCAGGTTCACGCTGTTGTACTTCTGGCTGTCGTCGCCGAAGCGGCCGCTGTAGCCCACCCAGCCGGCGACGTTCTCGCTGAACTGCGCGGACACGCCCACGTCGGCAGTGCCCCAGGTCTTGTCCGGCAGGAAGCCGGTGAGGGCGAACTGGCCGGGCATGCTGACCACGCCGGCGGTGACGCTGCGCGGGTCGGCCTTGCTGTCGTGGTTCCAGGCCACCTCGGCATACGGGGCGAGCATCATGCCGCCGGCCTGCCAGTGCCCCTGCAGGCGCCAGCCCAGGGTGGAGATCAGCGCATCGCGCTGCTGGCGACCGAACCACATGGTGGTGCTGTCGTTGCCGCCCTCGGTGTAGCCGTTGACCTTCACGGTCTGCCATTCCACCGTGGCGAACGGACCGGTGCGCAGCGCATCGAAGTTGAACCACCAGCCGCCGGTGGCGCCGCCGCCAAGGCGGTTGCCGTCAGCCTTGCCGCTCTCGCTGCGCGACATGGCGCCGAGCTGGATACGGCGCTCGATGTCGGTGAAGTTCGACTGCGCGAAGTTCACGTAGCCGCCGACGTAGCCGCCGCCGTTGTGATAGGTCAGGTAGCCCAGGCCACTGATGTCCTGCAGCTTGTAGCCGCCGCCACCGGCGAAGTCGGCGTTGTGCTGGCCGATGCCCAGCGCCACGCCCATCGAGATGTGCTCGCTGGCGCGCACGTCGGCGCCCACCGTCAGGTTGACGTTGTTGCTGGTGGTCTTGGGCGAGCTGCTCTGCTGGTCGAAGCGCTGGTGGGCGTAGTCGACGTTGGCGAAGAAGCGCGTATCGCTGCCCATCGCATCGGCCAGCATCTCGTTGCGGATGGCGCGGGTCTGCGCGGCAGCGGCCGCCAGCGGCGCTTCGCCCAGCATGGAGATCTGGCCCGGCGCCTGGATCAGCGACACCACGTACTGGCCCAGCATGGCGTGGGCAGCGGTGGTCGGATGCACGCCATCGGCGAACAGGTAAGTGTTGTTGGTGCCCGCGGCGTAGCTGTAGGGCAGGCCGGAGCCGGCCGGGCCGCACTGTACCGAGCTGCCGTTACAGGCCGGCGTGGTGACGTTGGTGAAGCCGTAGGCCGACGGATTGGCAATCACTTCGTTGAGCAGCTGGAAGGTGTTCACCGGGATCACGTTCAAGCCGTTGTTGCTGAGCTGGGTGATGCCCGCATTGAGCACGCCGTTGAAGGCGAGCGATAGCTGCGTCGCACCGGCCGAAGCGGCTGCGCCGCCGGCCATGCCGGACGGGGTCTTGCCGATGTCGGGCAGGTTGTAGACCACCACGTACTTGGCGCCGGCGGCCTGCATCTGGCCGACCAGGCCCAACTCGGTCTGCGCGGCGGACACGGCACCGGCGGCCAGCACGTTCGGATTGGTCGAGGTGGCGGTCAGATAGAAGATGTCGTTGGCGCCGCCCCACACCTGGTAGAGCGCCTTGCTGTCGGCCGCGCCGCCGTTGGCGGCCAGGTACATCTGGAACTGCTGCGACAGCAGCGGCACGCCGGCCGGGGTGCCGGGCGAGTTGTGCTGCAGGCCGGCGCCGCCGAAGGCGTAGTCGGTGCCGCCCGAGAGTGAAGCGGAGACTGGCAGTTTCAGCGCCGCGGCGACGTTCTCCGCCGTGGTGGTGCCGGGGTTGGTGGTGAAGCGCAGCGGGATCGGCGAACCGGACAGCTTGGCGATGTTGCCGGCGTCGCTGAGGCTGTCGCCGATGATCACGACCTTGCTGAAGTCGGTCGCGGCGGCGGCAGTGCTGAACAGCAGACCGGCGGCGATGGCGCCGGCGAGATGGCGGATGCGGGGCATGTCGGTAACGCTCCTTGAGCCGGGATGGCTTTTGTTATTCGCGCGTTACGGTAATGCAAGGCCATACGTAAGCGCATGCTGCGCTGCATCGCAGCGCAGCATGCGCGGGCCCGGTGATTCTCAGCGCTTCATGGCGCGCGACAGCGCGTCGGCGAAAGCACTGTTGCCAGGGGCCGGCGCGGGTTTCGGCGCGCCGCCGCCGGGGCGGGGACCGCGGCCATCGCGCGGACCGCTGCCGCCACGGCCTTCATTGCCGCCGCTGCTGCTGCCGGGACGACCGGCACGGGCCTGGCCCGGCTCGTCGTCCAGGCGCATGGACAGGCCGATGCGCTGGCGCGGCAGGTCCACTTCCATCACTTTGACCTTGACGATGTCGCCCGCCTTCACCGCATCGCGCGGATCCTTGACGAAGGTGTGCGACAGCGCGGAGACGTGGACCAGGCCGTCCTGGTGCACGCCGATGTCGACGAAGGCGCCGAACGCGGCCACGTTGGTGACGCGGCCTTCCAGGATCATGCCCGGGCGCAGGTCCTTCAGGTCTTCCACGCCTTCGGCGAAGCTCGGCGCGACGAATTCCGGGCGCGGATCGCGGCCGGGCTTCTCCAGTTCCTTCAGGATGTCGCGCACGGTCGGCACGCCGAAGCGCTCGTCGGTGTACTGCTCGGCCTTCAGGCCACGCAGGAACGAGGTATCGCCGACGATGCTTTTCACCTCGCGCCCGCACTGGGCGATGATGCGCTCCACCACCGGATAGGCTTCCGGATGCACCGAGCTGGCGTCCAGCGGATTGTCGCCGCTGGGAATGCGCAGGAAGCCCGCGCACTGCTCGAACGCCTTCTCGCCCAGGCGCGGCACCTTCAGCAGCGCCATGCGGTTGGCGAACGGGCCGTTGGCATCGCGGTGCTTGACCACGTTCTCCGCCACGCTGGCGGAGAGGCCGGCCACGCGCGACAGCAGCGCGGCGGAAGCGGTGTTCACATCCACGCCCACCGCGTTCACGCAGTCCTCGACCCTGGCGTCCAGCGCGCGCGCCAGCTTCACCTGATTCACGTCGTGCTGGTACTGGCCCACGCCGATCGCCTTGGGCTCGATCTTCACCAGCTCGGCCAGCGGATCCTGCAGGCGCCGCGCGATCGACACCGCGCCGCGCAGACTCACGTCCATCTCGGGGAATTCCCTGGCGGCGATTTCCGAGGCCGAATAAACGGACGCACCGGCTTCGCTCACCACGATCTTCGACAGCTTCAGCTCCGCATGCTTCTTGATCAGTTCACCGGCGAGCTTATCGGTCTCGCGCGAGGCGGTGCCGTTGCCGATCGCGATCAGGTTCACGCCATGCTGCTTGGACAGCACGGCCAGGCGCGCGATGGACTGGTCCCACTGCTTGCGCGGCTCATGCGGATACACCACGTCGGTGGCCAGCACCTTGCCGGTGGCGTCGACCACCGCGACCTTCACGCCACTGCGGATGCCCGGGTCCAGGCCCATCACCGTTCTGGCGCCGGCCGGCGCGGCCAGCATCAGGTCCTTGAGGTTGTCGCCGAACACGCGGATCGCTTCGTCCTCGGCGCTTTCGCGCACGCGGCCGAACAGGTCCAGGGTCAGGTGCAGGTGCAGCTTCACGCGCCAGGTCAGGCGCACGGTTTCGCGCAGCCAGGCATCGGCGGGGCGGCCGCGGTCGTGGATGCCGGCATGCGCGGCGACGCGGCCTTCGCCTTCCAGGTGGCCCTGTTCGGCTTCGAGGGTCGGCGCCAGTTCCAGTTCGATCACGCCCTCGTTGCGCGCGCGCATCAGCGCCAGCAGGCGGTGCGAGGGGATCTTGCCGACCGATTCCATATGGTCGAAGTAGTCGCGGAACTTCGCGCCTTCGTTTTCCTTGCCTTCCACCACCTTGGCGCGGATCTGGCCCTTGTCCCACAGCCAGTCGCGCAGCTCGCCGACCAGATGCGCGTCTTCGGCGATGGTTTCCATCAGGATCGCGCGCGCGCCCTCGAGCGCGGCGCGCACATCGGCGACGCCCTTCCCGGCATCGACGAACGCCGCGGCGAAGGCCTCGGGCGACTGCGTGGGATCCTCGCGCAGGCCCAGCGCCAGCGGCTCCAGGCCGGCTTCGCGCGCGATCTGCGCCTTGGTGCGGCGCTTGGGCTTGTACGGCAGGTAGAGATCTTCCAGGCGCGCCTTGGTGTCGGCGTCGAGGATGTCGCGCTTGAGCGCGTCGCTGAGCTTGCCCTGTTCCTCGACGCTGGCCAGGATCGCGCTGCGTCGTTCTTCCAGCTCGCGCAGGTAGCGCAGGCGCTCTTCCAGCAGGCGCAGCTGGGTGTCGTCGAGGCCGCCGGTGGCTTCCTTGCGGTAGCGGGCGATGAACGGCACGGTGGCGCCGCCGTCCAGCAGGTCGACTGCCGCGATGACCTGGTCCGGTTTGGCGGCGATGTCCTGGGCAATGCGTTGTTCGATGCTGAGCATGGGGTACGGACGATTCCTTGGAAAAACACAAAGGGGCGCGGCACGCCGCGCCGGTCGAGCGTGGAATGATAACAAGTAGGGCAGGCTTGCCAGAAAACGCCGGGAACGCGAGGTTTCCCGGCGCCGATCCGTGGATCAGGCGTTGAACGAGCCCTTGTTGGTCTCGTTCGACGGCGCCGACTTCGCCGCGGCGAATTCGTTGGCGCGGCCGTTCAGCACCAGGGTGCCGGCGATCATGTCGTGCAGGCCTTGCTTGCGCTCGGTGAACGCCACCATCAGGTAGCCGATGCACAGGATCATGCCGCTGAGCATCTTGGCGAAATAGCGGCCGGTGGCGCGCAGGAAGCTGATCCGCTGGCCCTTCAGGTCCACCACCCGGATGCCCATCGCCAGCTTGCCCAGCGTGGCCTGCCAGGACGAGCTCTCGCACACGGCGAAGTACAGCCAGGCGATCACGATCTGCACCAGCATCGCCGGCAGCATGGCGCTGTAGAACGCACCGTAGGCCGACATCAGGGCGCCAGGATCGGCACCGGCGCCCTGCGCGCTCTGCATCAGCGCGCTCTGCGCGGCGTCGGCGCCGAGCAACTTGCTGATCCCCAGGTTCGGGATCACCAGCACGATGTAGTCGAGGATGTAGGCGACCACGCGCTTCCAGAAACCGGCGTGATCCTCCAGCGAGCGCTCGGCGCTCGGCGCGGTCTGCAGCGGCGCCTTGGGCGGGGAGTAGACACGGTCGAGTGCGGGCGGCTCTTCGGGAAACAGCGCGGACAGCGGTTTCCAGTCGGTCATGCCCTGGTACCAGCCCAGGTCGTCCGAGCTCACTTTGCCGGTGCGCAACCACTCGCGCACATCGCTTTCGCTATAGGGGCCATGCCGCTCGCCATCCCGGCCGATCCAGACTTCCATCGTTCGTGCTCCCATCGGTGGAAGCCGCATCATGCCATGCCTGGGTTGACGTTCCATGTCCGCGCGGGCCGCCGCGCCGGGCGCGGACTCAGGCCGCGCGGCGCTTCAGATGCACCAGCAGCAGCGAGATCGCCGCGGGGGTGACGCCGCTGATGCGCGACGCCTGGCCGATGGTCTGCGGCAGCGCGCGCTTGAGCTTGAGCAGCACTTCGGCCGACAGGCCGCGCACCTTGTCGTAGTCGAAGCCGGCGGGGATCGCGGTCTGCTCGTGGCGGCGCTGGCGCGCGATTTCCTCGCGCTGGCGCTCCAGATAACCGGCGTACTTGGCCTGCACTTCCACCTGGGCGGCCACGTCGGCGTCGCTCACGGCGGGGCCGAGCTCGGGCACGCTGGCGAGGCGGGCGTAGTCCAGTTCGGGGCGGCGCAGCAGGTCCAGCGCATTGCTCTCGCGGCTGACCGCGATGCCGAGCTGGCGCTCGATCGCTGCACCCAGTGCGTTGTTCGGCGCGGCCCAGAGCGTGCCCAGGCGCTGCGTTTCCTGCTCGACGGCTTCGCGCTTGGCGCGCAGCGCGTCGAAACGCGCCTGCGGCACCACGCCCAGCGCGTGGCCGGTCTCGGTCAGGCGCAGGTCGGCGTTGTCCTCGCGCAGATGCAGCCGGTACTCGGCGCGCGAGGTGAACATGCGGTAGGGCTCGATGGTGCCGTTGCTGGTCAGGTCGTCGATCAGCACGCCGATATAGGCCTCGTCGCGGCGCGGATACCACGGCGCCTTGCCCTGCGTGGCCAGCGCGGCGTTGAGGCCGGCGATCAGGCCCTGCGCGCCGGCCTCTTCGTAGCCGGTGGTGCCATTGATCTGCCCGGCGAAATACAGGCCCGGGATACCCTTGGTTTCCAGCCAGGGGTGCAGGCCGCGCGGGTCGAAGTAGTCGTACTCGATCGCGTAGCCGGGGCGCGTGATGTGTGCGCGCTCGAAACCCTTGATCGAATGCACCAGCGCCAGCTGCACGTCGTAGGGCAGCGAGGTCGAGATGCCGTTCGGGTAGATCTCGAACGTATCCAGCCCTTCCGGCTCGATAAAGATCTGGTGCGAGGACTTCTCCGCGAAGCGCACCACCTTGTCCTCGATCGACGGGCAGTAGCGCGGGCCCACGCCTTCGATCTGGCCGGTGTACAGCGGCGAGCGGTCGAGCGCGCCGCGGATCAGCTCGTGCGTGCGCTCGCTGGTGTGGGTGATCCAGCAGCTGACCTGGCGCGGATGCTCGTCGCGCGAACCCAGGTAGGAGAACACCGGCGCGGGATCGTCGCCCGGCTGTTCCTCCAGCCCGGTGAAATCGATGCTGCGCAGGTCGATGCGCGGCGGCGTGCCGGTCTTCAGGCGGTCGGCCGCCACGGGCAGCTCGCGCAGGCGCTGGGCCAGGGTGGTGGCCGGCGGATCGCCGGCGCGGCCGCCGGCGTACTGCGCCTGGCCGATATGGATCTTGCCGGCGAGGAAGGTGCCGGCGGTGAGCACCACGGCCTGGGCGCGGAAGCTCAGGCCCATCTGGGTCACCACGCCGACCACGCGGCCGCCTTCCAGCAGCAGGTCGTCCACCGCCTGCTGGAACAGCTCGAGCCCGGGCTGGGTCTCCACCATGCGGCGAATCGCCGATTTGTACAGCGCCCGGTCCGCCTGGCAGCGCGTGGCGCGCACGGCCGGCCCCTTGGAGGCGTTGAGCGTGCGCCACTGGATACCGGCGCGGTCCGCGGCGTGCGCCATGGCGCCGCCCAGTGCGTCGATCTCCTTGACCAGGTGCCCCTTGCCGATGCCGCCGATGGCCGGGTTGCAGCTCATCTGGCCGATGGTCTCGATGTTGTGGCTGAGCAGCAGCGTGCGCGCGCCGATGCGGGCCGCGGCGAGCGCGGCCTCGGTGCCGGCGTGGCCGCCGCCGACCACGATGACGTCGTAGGGAATCGGGTGAAGCATGCTGAAAGACCGCCTGTGGGGCCTGGAACGCAACGAGTGAGGGCGATATGGTAACCCGATCAGTGTCTTAGCACGGCGGCCGGATTTCCTGGCACGGATCCTGCTTTTACCCTGACGCACTTTCACTGGGCAGACGCTGCGCGGAGACGCGCGCAGAGACCGAACGGACAGGGGTTCGGTCGCGTGCCGGGGAGAGGAAGCAAGACGGCGCCCACTGGGCGCCGTCGTTTTTTCTGCTGCCGGAAGGCTTTAAGAAGCTAACGTCCGACCAGAATAAGATCTGGCGCCCGGCGGTCTCAGGAACAGGGGGAATCCAGGATGACCGTGTTGCCGGGCGCCAGAAACCGTGAATTCGGTAAGCGCAGGCGGCGATGCCGCCTCGTTGTAGGGGTCATACTTACCCCCGCAGCGTGAACACGGGGTGACTAAAACGGAGATTTGTGCCGGAGCGCGGCAGCAGCTGACGCGCTGCGTCATTCCGTGATCTGTGCCCGGAAATTTGGTGATAGGTATCGTGACGGTGCGTGATGCACATCACAAACGATGGCACGCCGGTTGCTTCGCCTTCCCCGCCGTAGAGCTTCAAGGGGGCAGGGCCATGGACATAAGCATCGACTTCAAGGCGTTCTTTCCGCACCACGATCTGTTGATCGAACTGGGTCGCGTGGAGATGGCGATGGAACATCTGGAGCTGCGCGCCGAAAACGAGCGCCGCTCGCTGCGCCCCCGACTGGAGTCGCGCATGCACCGCTTGCGCGACGAACTGGACCACCTCGTCGTCTGAAGCGGCCCGGCGCGCCGGGCCACTCCCCAAGCCTGCTTACTCGTGCAGCATGCTCTGCACGATTTCCGCCAGGTTGCGCGACAGGCCTTCCCGCTCCGCCAGCGCCGCAATCGCTTCCCTGGCCCGCGCGCGACGCACCGGCTCCAGCCGGCGCCAGCCGTTGAACACGGTAGCCAGCCGCGCGGCGATCTGCGGATTGAGCGCATCCAGTTCGGCCAGCCGCTCCGCCAGCAGGCGGTAGCCGGCGCCATCGGCGCGATGGAAGCCCGATGGATTGCTGCGCGTCCAGGCGCCATAGAGCGAATTGACCCGGTTGGGATTCTTCAGCGTGAACGCGGCGTCGCGCTCCAGCGCCTGCACGGTCGCGAGCGCCGGTTCGCCGGGATGCTGGGTCTGCACGCTGAACCACTTGTCCAGCGCCAGCGGGTTGTCCGCGTAGCGCTGGCGGAAATGCGCGAGCGCGCCCGCGGCCTGTGGCGCCGCGGTGCGCACCAGTACCGACAGCGCGGCGAGGCGGTCGGTCATGCCGGGCGCCTGTTCGTACTGCCCAGCCGCAAGAGCCTGGGCACGCGGCACGTCGAGGAGGCAAAGCAGATCGAGCATGCGCCGCTTCAACCGGCGTTGCGCCTGGCTGACGGCGTCCAGCTGCGCGCTCGTCGCAGCGACCAACGACTGATAGCGCGCCAGGATCGCTTCGGCGCCCAGCCGCTCGGCCAGCCGCCGCTGCAATTGCTGGCGCATCGCGTAGATCCGCTCCGGATTGGCTTCGCGCTCGCGTTCGGCCAGCTCCACCTCGCCCGGTGGCGTCATCAGTTCGGCCAGCAGGGCGGGGTCCACACCGTCCTCGGCGAACAAGCCGGCCAGCGCCTCGCTCCAGGCCTCGACCGCTTCGCCGCCGCCATGCTCGCGCAGCGCCTCGTAAGCGCAGGTGGCCAGCTGCTGCCCGGCCTGCCAGCGGTTGAAGCCGTCCGCGTCGTGGCGCAGCAGCAAGGCCAGGTCGGCCGCGCTGTCCATGCCTTCGAGGATCACCGGCGCCGAGAAGCCGCGCAGCAGGGATGGCACCGGCGCGGCATCCACCTCGCGGAACACGATCTGCTGCTCGGCCTTGTCGGCCACCACCACCAGCTCGGTGGCGCCGGCCTGCGGATGCCCGTCGACCTGCAGCGGCAGCATCCGGCCATCGCGCGCAAACAGCGCGAGCTTCACCGGAATCGGCAGCGCCCGCTTGTCCGCCTGCCCGGGCGTGGGCGGCGTGTGCTGCGCGAGCGTGAGCACGTACTCGCGCCGCATCGCGTCATAGCGCCCGCTGGCGCGCAGCCGCGGCGTGCCGGCCTGCGCATACCAGGCCAGATACGGCGACAGATCGACACCGTTCGCCTCGCCCACCGCGCCGAGGAAATCCTCGATCGTCGCCGCCTGCCCGTCGTTGCGCTCGAAATACAGATCCATGCCACGGCGGAACCCCTGCTCGCCCAACCGCCCGGCAAGCATGCGCACCAGTTCGGAACCCTTCTCGTACACCGTCGCGGTATAGAAGTTGTTGATCTCGCTGTACTGCGCCGGCCGCACCGGATGCGCCAGCGGGCCCGCATCCTCGGGAAACTGCGCGCGCCGCAGCAGCGCCACATCCTCGATGCGCTTGAGCGCGAGCGAATTCATGTCCGCGGAAAACTGCTGCTCGCGAAATACGGTCAGCCCTTCCTTCAGCGACAACTGGAACCAGTCGCGGCAGGTGACGCGGTTGCCGCTCCAGTTATGGAAATATTCGTGCGCCACCACTGCTTCCACCGCGCGGTATTCGTCGTCGGTGGTCGAATCCGGATCGGCCAGCAGGTATTTCGCGTTGAAGATATTGAGACCCTTGTTCTCCATCGCGCCCATATTGAAATCGTGCGTGGCGACGACGTGGAACACATCCAGGTCGTAATTGCGTCCATAGGCCTGCTCGTCCCAGCGCATCGAACGCTCCAGCGCATCCATCGCGTAATGGCAACGATCGATCACGTTGGCCTCGGACCAGATCACCAGCTTGACCTCGCGCCCGTCCGCCGTGCGGTAATCGCGCTCGATTTTCTCCAATCGTCCCGCCACGGCGGCGAACAGATAGCTGGGCTTGGGATGCGGATCGACAAAACGCGCCCAATGGCGCCCGTCCTGCATATCGCCAGCGCCATCGGGATTGCCGCCGGCCAGCAGCACCGGGAAGCGCGCCTTGTCCGCGCGCAGCGTCACCGTGTAGCGCGCCAGCACGTCCGGCCGATCGGGCAAGAAAGTGATGTGGCGAAAACCTTCCGCCTCGCACTGCGTCAGCAGGAAGCCGGTCTCGCGCGAGCCGGACAGGTACAGGCCTTCCAGCGCCGTGTTCCTGGCCGGCCGCACACGCACCCGCGTTTCCAGCACGCTGCCGTCGCGCGCGCCGTCCACTTCCAGCTCGGCTTCGCTTTGGCGATAGCGGCTTGGCTCCAGCGGCTGGCCATCCAGCACGATGGAGAGCAGCTCCAGTCCTTCGCCATCCAGCCGCAGCGGCTCGATCTGAGCAGGGTCGCGGCGCAGGAACAGGCGGGACGACACCTCGGTGACGTCGATGCCTAAGTCGAACTCCAGTTCGACGCGCTCCACGCGCCAGGCGGGCGCGCGGTAATCGCTGAGGCGGATGGTCGGTGCGGAAAGCTGATCGCGTGCGCTCATGAGGACATTGGCAGGCTGCGGAGACGGTTCAGGCTAACATGCGGCATTTTCGGATCAGGACAAGTCGATGCCGAGCCCCGCCTACCGCGCCGAACCCAGCCACGTGGGCCCCCACGACATCGTGGTGCTGGAAGACCCCGCCCGCGGCCGCCGCGTGCGCATCGCGCGCCGCGGCGCCACCGTGATCGGGCTGGAACAGACCCTCGGCGCGGCCACGCTGGACCTCGCCGACGGCTACCGCGACGCCGCCGAGCTGGACAGCCGGCCCAGCTCGCGCTTCGCCATCATGGCGCCGTTCGCCAACCGCATCGACGACGCGCGCTACCGCTTCGACGGCGCCACCTACGATCTGCAGCCCGGCGTGGAAGGCGCGCAGCGCGCGGCGCGGCATGGCTTCGTGCGCGGTGTGGATTTCGAATTGGCCACCTTCGGCGCCGATGAGCGGGGCGCGCGCGCCGAATTCCGCACCTCGGCGATCCGTCCTGGCGTGCATCCGGGCTATCCGTTCGCGATCGACCTCAGCATCAGTTATCTGCTCGATGCCAGCGGCCTGACCCTGGAGGCGAACATGCGCAACGTGGGCGAACACGCCGCGCCATGTTTCTTCGGCTGGCACCCGTACTTCCGTCTCGGCGACGCGCCGGCCGATGCGTGGGAGCTGCAGATTCCCGCCGAGACGATCGTGCGCACCGACGCCAACTACATCCCGCTGCCCGGCATGGCCGCGCACGTGCCGATGCAGGCAGAGCCCGCGCTGGATTTCCGCCGCCCGCGCCTGATCGGCGCCCACGAGATCAACCACGCCTACGCGCAGTTGCGGCTCGACGAAGACGGCCGCGCCCGCACGCGCCTGCGCGATCCGGACAGCGGCCTGGGCCTGGCGGTGTGGCAGGAGTCCGGTGTGATGCTGGTGTTCACCGCCGACACCGCCACGCGCGACGTGCGCCGCTCGGTGGCGCTGGAACCGATGGAAAGCTGGGCCGATGCCTTCAACCGGGCCGATTGCGAAGATGCGATCCGCCTCGAACCTGGAACCGAACGCCGCTTCCGCTGCGGCGTGGAGATCGAATTGCCATGAGCTTGTTGCCCGACCTCGACCAGATCCGCGACGCCGCCGCGCGCATCGCTCCCTACGCCACGGTGACGCCGGTGCTGCGCAGCGCACGCCTCGATGCGCTGTCCGGTGCGCAGCTGCACTTCAAATGCGAGAACCTGCAACGCGGCGGCGCCTTCAAGTTCCGCGGCGCCTGCAATGCGGTGTGGTCGCTGGACGACGCACGGGCCGCGCACGGCGTGGTCACGCATTCCTCCGGCAACCATGGCAATGCATTGGCGATGGCCGCGGCCACGCGTGGCATCCCGGCGCACGTAGTGGTTCCCGAGGGCGCGGTGCGCGCCAAGCTGGAGGCGATCGAACAGGCTGGCGCCGTGCTGCATCGCTGCGGGCCGACCCAGGCCGCGCGCGAAGCCATGTCGGCGGACGTGCAGCGCGAGACCGGCGCCGAGATGGTCCATCCCTACGCCGATGCGCGCGTGATGGCCGGGCAGGGCACCCTGGTGCTGGAATTTCTGCGCCAGGTCGAAGGCCTGGATGCGCTGATCACTCCGATCGGCGGCGGCGGCCTCGCTGCCGGCTGCGCGATCGCCGCGCATGGCCTGCAGCCGGAGCTGACGATGTATGGCGCCGAGCCCGCGGGCGCCGACGATACGGCGCAGTCGCTGGCGCGCGGCGCGCGCATCGAATCGTTCCAGCCGGACACGATCTGCGACGGTTTGCGCGCACTGATCGGCGAGCCGAACTTCGAGGCGCTGCGCGCGCACCGCACGCAAGTGATCACCGTCACCGACGAAGAAGTGATCGCAGCAATGAAGCTGCTGTGGCGCGAACTGAAGCTGGTAGTCGAAGCCTCCAGCGCCACCGTGCTCGCCGCGGTGCTCAAGCAGCCCGAGCACTTCGCCGGCCGCCGCGTCGGCCTGGTGCTGACCGGTGGCAACGTCGATCTCGACGCGCTGCCCTGGTAACCACCACCACCTCGTAGGTTGGGGTGAGCCATCGGCGAACCCCAACGATGTGGTCGCGAGGTTGGGGTTCGCCTGCGGCTCACCCCAACCTGCGGCAGCGTTTCTACGTCGACGCTTTCTTCAGGCGCACGCCGCTCACCGCCAGCAGACCCAGCAGCACCAGCGCGATCCCAAGCCACTCCATCGCCGACGGCTGCTCCTGCAGGATCGCCCACGCCAGCAGCACGCTGACGATCGGCACGCCCAGGCTGGACAGGCTCGCCACCGCGGTCGGCAGGCGCTGCAGCACGAACAGCCACAAGCCCCACGCCACGCTCGACGCGAACACCACGCTATACGCCAACCCGGCCATCAGGCCCGGGGTCCATTCGATCGACCGCTGCGGCACCAGCAGTGCGACCACGCACAGGCCCAGCGCGCCGAACAGCATCTGCCACGCGGTGAGGTTCAACGGTGTCGGGCGGTGACGCTGGAACATGCGTTTGCTCAACACCGTACCCATCGCCCATGCCGCGCCCGCGCCGATCGCCAGCAGCGTGCTGCCGCCGCTGCCCAGGCCGCGCCACGGTTCGATGATGCAGACCAGGCCCAGCGCCGCGAAGGCGAGGCCGGTCCAATGCCGCGGCGTGGGTTTTTCATGCAGCACCACCCACGCGAGCAGCACCGCCCAGAACGGCATCGTGTAGGCGAGCAGCGCGACGCGACCCGCGCCGCCTTCGACCAGCGCCCATTGCCCCAGCCCCTGGAATGCGGCGGTCTGGCACAGGCCGATCAAGGCGGTCGGCAGCAGCGGCGGCGGACGCAGCGACTGGCGCATCGCCAGCAGCGCGCCGAACAGCACTAGCGCACCCAGCGTGTAGCGCAACGCGGAGAACTGGAACGGCCCCGCATGCTGCAGCACCTGCTTCATCACCACCCAGCTATACGCCCAGATCAGGATGGTGACGAACATCGCGGCGACCGCGCCGCGTCGGGAAGCATTCGAGGACATGGGGCCTGCGCATTATTTTTCGCCGCGCGGGTGGCGCGGCATCGGTGGAGGGAGTCAGCAATGCGCAAGCTTACAGAGGGATCGGCGCGCGACGAGGCGCTTGCGTGAAGGCCGCGTGTAGAGCGCGCGCCGAGCCAACCATTGAATGCGAGACGCAATGCGAGTTTCTAGAAAGGCATCACATTTTGCCTTGATCGCATGACTCATGTTGCCGTTCACAATTTAAACCAGCATCGACCACGGGGGGAAAGATGATCGAGCTGGAGGTGCAGGTCCTTTCGGACCGCCGCGAAGGATTGCTGGTGGAACTCGGCCGTGTAGTGGTCGCCAACGGTTTCACCTTGGTGCGGCAACGTTTATCCCAGGACAGCCGGGGTACCTGGCTGACCATGATCGTGCGCGGTCCCACCGACCGGCAGCTCGCGATGGAAGAAGCACTGGCCACGCATAGCCGCGTGCTGAGCTTCGAAGCGGGCATCGCCGAAGGGCGGCCGCCGCTGGCGGCGCAAAGCGCGTTCGCTCAAGCGCCCGGGCCAGGACACGCGCCGGTTGCCGCGCCCGCACCCGCACCGTTGTCGCCGATGCAAAGCGCCGGCCCCGACGTGCATCAGGTGGAAAGCACGCTGCCCCAGCTGGCGCGCGACTATCCGAAGATCTATCCCTGGCTGCGCAATCTCGAACATGCCGTGGCCGCGGATGCACGCGAAGCCTCGCTGCATCTGGCCGGCCGGCGCACCGGCGCCTGGGTGTACAAGCGCGACTTCGCCATGGGCGCCAAGCTCAGTCTGGTCGATGCGATCAAGCGCATTGCCGTGCCGGCCATGCGCGAACTGGCCAGCGTCGACTGGCGCGACGGCCAGATGCTGATCCAGAACAGCCCGCTGTGCTCACCGGGCAGCCAGTCCGGCTGCCGGTTTTTCAGCGGCTACCTCGAAGGCGTGCTCGCCGGATCGGTCGAGCCGCAGACCGTGTTCGTACGCAACCTGTTCTGCCGCAGCCACGGCGCGGCCAGCTGCATTCTCGAAATCTCGCACTGACGAACTGGCAGTAAGCAGGGGGGGCCGGCCCCGGCCCGGACCCATGGCAGACGCCAACGGCGCAGCCGCGCCGACGGCAGGACGTTTCCAATTCCACGTGACTCAAGGAGAAGTGCCATGGCCGCGCATCAAAGCTATAGCTGGATGCTGATCGCTCTTTCGTACCTGATCTCGATCCTCGGCTCGTACACCGCGCTGCAACTGGCGGTGGGCATTCCGCTGGCGCAGAGCAGCCGCCAGCGCACCGCCGCGATCCTCGCCGCCGGCGCGGCGATGGGTGTGGGCGCGATCTGGGCGATGCATTTCATCGCCATGCTGGCCTGCGACATGGGCATGCCGGTTACCTACGACCTGGCCCGCACCTCGCTGTCGGCGGTGCTCGCCTTCGGCGCCTGTTCGCTGGGCCTGGCCATCGCCGGCAGCGGTGGCTTCAGCTGGTCCAAGCTGGTCGCCGGCGGCGTGTGCATGGGCCTGGGCGTGGCGGGCATGCACTACCTGGGCATGACGGCAGTGCTGATGGGCGCCTTCATCACCTACGACGTCAGCATCGTGGCGCTGTCGGTGCTGATCGCGATCGTCGCTTCGATCGCCGCGCTGTGGCTGGCCTTCAACCTGCGCGGCATGGCGCAGATGGCCGGCAGCGCGCTGGTGATGGGCGTTGCCGTCTGCGGCATGCACTACACCGGCATGGCCGCGGTGAATATCGAAGACAACGGCGGCCAATTGCCGGCTGGCTACGCGGACGGCCTGCGCGGCGAAAATCTCGGCGTGAGTATCTTCGCCGTGGTGCTGGTGCTGCTGGTGGTGGTGCTAGTGCTCAACCATATGCGCCAGCGCCGGCGCGAGGCGATCACCATCTGACGGCGTCCGGGGAGAGTTGCCACCCCATGGCGACTCTCCCGCTATGCTGCGTCTCCCTTCCGGAGCACACGCATGGCCGACCATCTCACCCGCTGCAGTTGGGCCGCCGGCAGCGAGATCGAACGCGACTACCACGACACCGAATGGGGCGTGCCGCTGCACGACGAGCGCCTGCTGTTCGAATGCCTGATCCTGGAAGGCGCGCAGGCGGGCTTGTCCTGGCGCACGGTGCTGGTCAAGCGCGAGCGCTATCGCGAAGTGTTCCATGATTTCGACATCGCTCGCGTGGCGGCAATGAAGGATCGCGAGCTGGAAAAGCTGATGCTCGATGCGGGCATCGTGCGCAACCGGTTGAAGCTTTCGTCCACGCGCGGCAATGCGCAGGCGGCGCTGAAGCTGATCGACGAAGTGGGCAGCCTCGATGCGCATCTATGGTCGTTCGTCGACGGCAAGCCGGTGAAGAACCGCTGGCGCGATCGCAGCCAGGTCCCCGCCAGCACGCCGCTGTCCGACCGCATGAGCAAGGACCTGAAGAAGCGCGGCTTCCGCTTCGTCGGCACCACCATCTGCTACGCCTTCATGCAGGCCACCGGCATGGTCGACGACCACATCACCACCTGCTTCCGCCACTGACTATCCCGCTCTCCCCTCCCTGACGGGCCGGGCGAAGTGGTGCGCCGGGTTGATCGACGGTGTCGGCGCGCTGATTGAGTTGGGGATGCGCTGCGCGATCCAGGCGCACACGCTGCTGCAATGGCGACATCCCGACATGGACGTGGCCGAGGATACTTGCGAAGAGTAAGCAACCGTCATTCCGGCGCAGGCCGGACGAGCGCGTAGCGCGAAGAACGCCCGCAGGGCGGCCCCGAAGGGGTGAGCGAAGCGAATCATCCAGTAGCGACAGTGTCCGGTTGTCGCCAGAACGTCCAAGAGCACGCCTTGAAGCGCCACGCTCCATGACGCGCCCCACTACTGGATTCCGGCCTGCGCCGGAATGACGAGCGAGATGACAAGGGCTGCCGTCGCGTCGCACTATGTGCGCTGTTTCCAACGCATGCCGTCCACTGGCATGCAGGCGAGGTAGGCCAGATGCCGTCATCACCGCTGCAACCCGACGTCCACGCGTTTTTCCACGCCGACACCAACACCTTTACCTACGTCGTCCACGAAGGCCGCTCCGCGGTGGTGATCGACCCGGTGCTCGACTACGACGCAGCCGCCGCCCGCGTATCGACCACATCGGCGGACGCGGTGATGGCCTATGTGCGCGAGCAGCGGCTCACCGTCGAATGGATCCTGGAGACCCACGCTCACGCCGATCACCTCAGCGCCGGCGATCATCTTCGCGACGCTTTCGGCGCGCGACTCGCCATCGGCGCGGGCATCGTAAGCGTGCAGTCGCGCTTCAAGGCGCTGTTCGGCCTGGGCGAGGAGTTCGTGCCGGATGGCCGCCAGTTCGATCGACTGCTGCGCGATGGCGACGTGCTGCATGCCGGCGTGATGGAGATCCGGGTGATGGCCACGCCCGGCCACACCGACGATGGCCTTACGTACCTGATCGGCGATACGGCTTTCGTGGGCGATACGCTGTTCGCACCGGAAACCGGCACCGCGCGTTGCGATTTCCCCGGTGGCGACGCCACGCGCCTGTACGCATCGATCCAGCGGATTCTGGCGCTGCCGGCGGACACGCGGCTGTTCCTCTGCCACGACTATCCGCCCATCTCGCGCAGCGCCGAAGCGCAGAGCAGCATCGCCGCGCAGCGCCACGGCAATGTGCACGTGAAGGATGGCGCCACCGAAGCTTCGTTCGTCGCGCTGCGCACCGCACGCGACGCCACCTTGCCCGTGCCGCGGCTGTTGCTGCCCGCGCTGCAGGTGAATATCCGCGGCGGCCGCCTGCCGCCGCCGGACGAGCAAGGCGTGCGCTACCTGAGCCTGCCGCTCAACCGCTTCGGCGCCTAGCGCCGGCGCGAACCGCGCAGGCTGTCGACCGAGAAGCTGGCGATCTCGCCGCCGCCCTGCACGCGGCGCGACTGCCCGCTCGGCGGACCCCACGCATGCGCCGTCACCACTTCCCAGGTGGCCGGGATGCGGCCACCGACGCGCAGCGCTTCGTACGCTTCCAGCATCTGCCGGTAGTGCCGCTTGCCGGTAAGGCCGCGCTCGCGCGTGGTGTCGGCGTTGGTGGCGCCCAGGCCTTGCAGCTCCTTCAGCAGCAGGCGTGGCTCGCTGTAGGTGAGGGTGTAGCGGTCCACGTCCAGCACCGGGTCGCGCAGGCCGGCGGCGATCATCGCGTCGCCCAGGTCGTGCATGTCCAGGAAGCGGCTGACGTGCGGCTGCTGGTCGGCCTGCGCCCAGGCTGCGCGCAGTTCCTTCAGCGTGTCCGGGCCGAAGGTGGAGAACAGCAGCAGGCCGCCGGGCTTCAGCACGCGCGCGCATTCGCCGAACAGCGCCTGCAGGTCGTCGATCCACTGGAAGCACAGGTTGGAATGCAGCACGTCCACGCTGCGGTCGGGCAGCGGCAGCGCGGTGGCTTCCGCACACACGCGCTGGAACGGTTTGAACCAGCTCGCATGCTGCTTCGCCGCGCGCAGCATCGGCAGCGCGAGATCGGTCGCCAGCACCTGCGACTTGGCGTAGCGCTTTTTCAGCAGCGCCGCGCCGCGACCGGTGCCGGCGCCGACGTCGACCACCAGGCCGGGCGTTTCCAGATAGAAGTCCAGCCGTTCCAGCAGCAGGTTCTGCACTTCGCGCTGCAAGGCATCGTGCTGTTCGTAGGTGCGCGCGGCGCGGCCGAAGTTGCGGCGGACCTGGCGCTTGTCGATATGGAAGTCGCTCATCGCCAGGTATCCAGCAGAGGGTTGAGGGCCTGCGCCACCGCCTCGGCGTGGCCGAAGAACGGCGCGTGGCCGGCGCGTGCGATCTCGTCGTAGCGGCCGCCGCACTGAGTGGACGACCATTGCATCGCCTGCGGATGCACCAGGCGGTCGCGGTGGCCGGCGATCCACACGCTGGGCACGGCCAGGTCCGGCAAGGCGGCGCGGCGGTCGGTGTCGTCCAGGATGCGGATGCCTTCCTGCAGCACGCGCAAGTCCGGCTCGCCGCGCTCGAAGGCCAGCGCGCGCAGGTGGCGCAGTTCGGCGCGCGGGTCGGCGCTGCCCATGGCTTCGAGCGCGAGGAAGCGTTCCAGCGTGGCGTGGTAGTCGGTTTCCAGGTCGGTGGCGAGCTGGCGTACCAGGGTGGGGTCGCTGCCGTAGGGCCAGCTTGCGTCGCGCACGAATTTCGGCGTGGCGCAGACCATGCCCAGGCCGCGCACCTGGCGCGGGCGTTCCAGCGCGGCGGTCAGCGCGATCAGGCCGCCCATCGACCAGCCCAGCCACAAAGCTGGTGGCGTCGCCGCGGCGATGGCGGCGGCGCACGCGGAAGGCTCCAGTGGAATACCGCAATCGCGCGAATGGCCGTGGCCCGGCAGGTCGACCACGTAAACCGTGCAGCGCGCTTCCAGCGCCTCGGCCAGCGGCGCCATGACGCCGCCGTGCATGGCCCAGCCGTGCAGCATCACCAGCGGCACCGGACCCGTGCCGCGCACTTCCACGTGCAGGCTCATGCGTCCGCTCCGCGGTCGTCGGTCGCGGATGGCGAGAGTTCCTTATCCACCGCGCCGCGTTCGTCGAATACGAAGCAGTCGCCGCGCCAGTAGGCGCCGTCGGTTTCCTCGAAGTATTTCAGGATGCCGCCTTCGAGCTGGAACACGCGCTCCACGCCCAGGTCCTGCATATGCAGCGCGGCCTTCTCGCAGCGGATGCCGCCGGTGCAGTACGACACCACGGTGCGGCCCTCGAAACGTGCGCGATCCGCGGCGACGGCTGCGGGGAAGGCGGTGAAGTTGGCGATGCGGTAATCCACCGCGTTCTCGAACAGGCCGACGCTGGTCTCGTAGTCGTTGCGCGTATCCAGCAGCACCAGCTCGCGCCCATCGTCGTCACGGCCCTGCTCCAGCCAGCGGCGCAGCGTGGCCGGCGCCACCGACGGCGCGCGGCCGCCTTCGGGCCGGATCATCGGCAGCCGCATGGTGATGATTTCCTTCTTCAGCCGCACGCGCATGCGGCCGAACGGCGCCTCGTCGGACAGCGATTCCTTCGGCGCCAGATCGGCGAAGCGCGCGTCTTCGCGCAGCCAGGCCATGAACGCATCGGTCGCCTCGCGCGGACCGGCCAGGAACAGGTTGATCCCTTCCGGCGCCAGCAGGATGGTGCCTTTCAGAGCGAGCGCCAGGCAGCGGTCGAGCACGTGCTCGCGCAGCGCCGGGAGCTGGTCCAGGCTGATGAATTTGTAGGCGGAGAGATTGACGATCGGCATGGGGGGAAAGACGGCAGGCAGCGCGCCATTATACGGGCGGGGTGCCTGCGCCGCCCGCCAGGGCTTCCAGCAGGCGGTCCACGTGCTCTTCCTCGTGGGCGGCCGACAGCGTGATGCGCAACCGCGCCTTGCCGGCAGGGACGGTGGGCGGGCGGATCGCGCCGACCAGGAAGCCCTGTTCCTCCAGCGCCTGCGCCGCCGCCATTACCGCCTCGGCCTCGCCCAGCAGCAGCGGCTGGATGGCGGTATCCGAGGGCATCAAGGGCAGGCCCAACTCGCGCGCGCCGTCGCGGAAGCGGCGGATCAGCGCGGCCAGTTTCTCGCGCCGCCAGCTTTCCTCGCGGGCGACCCGCACCGCGGCCAGCGCGGCGGCGGCAACCGCCGGCGGCATCGCGGTGGTGTAGACATAAGTGCGCGCGGATTGCAGCAGGCCTTCGATCAGGCCGGCGGAGCCAGCGACGAACGCGCCATGGCAACCGAGCGCCTTGCCCAGCGTGGCCATCAGCACCGGCACCTCGCGCTGGCCGAGCTCCAGCAGGCTGAGCGTGCCGGCGCCGTTGTCGCCGAGCACGCCCAGGCCGTGCGCATCGTCGACCAGCAAGGTGGCGTCTTCGCTTTCGCACAGCCGCGCCAGTTCGCGCAGCGGGGCCAGGTCGCCGTCCATGCTGAACACGCCGTCGGTGGCGAGCAGCGCGCCGGCCTCCGTGCGGCTGGCGAGCTGCCGCGCGGCGCCGTCCACGTCGTTATGCGGATAGCGCTTCAGTTCCGCCCCGGCGAGCGCGGCGCCGTCGAGCAGGCTGGCGTGATTGAGCTTGTCCTGCACGCACACGTCGCCCGCGCGCAGCAGCGCCTGCATCACGCCGAGGTTGGCCATATAGCCGGTGGAGAACAGCGCCACGCGTTCGCGCCCGGTCCACTCGGCCAGCGCTTCTTCCAGCGCCGCATGCTCGGCGCGATGGCCGCAGATCAGATGCGCGGCGGTGCTGCCCACGCCTTCGTCGTCGGCGGTGCGCTTGAACGCGGCGATCACCAGCGGATGCTGCGCCAGGCCCAGGTAGTCGTTGCCGCAGAAGCCGAGCAGCCGGCGCCCGCCGCTTTCCAGCCACGGGCCTTCGGCGTGCTCGATGGTGCGCAGCCGGCGCAACAGGCCGGACTGCGCGCGCTCATGCGTGGACTGCGCCAGGCGCGCGAGCAGGGAAGGGCGGGACATGGCGATGCCGCCGGCGCGCGCTCAGGCGGCCGCGCTGCAACCGCAACCGGTGCCGCAACCCGCGGCGACCGGCGTGTCTTCCAGAATATCGGCGTGCACCGTGCCGGCTTCTTCCACCACCTGCAGCGGATGCAGGTCCAGCCGCTGGAACAGGCGGCGGTCGTGTTCCACGTCCGGGTTGCCGGTGGTCAGCAGCTTCTCGCCGTAGAAGATCGAGTTGGCGCCGGCGAAGAAACACAGCGCCTGCACCGCGTCGTCCATCTGCTGGCGGCCGGCGGACAGACGCACCATCGAGGCCGGCATCAGGATGCGCGCGACCGCGATCGTGCGCACGAACTCGAACGGATCCAGCGCCTCGGTGCCTTCCAGCGGCGTGCCTGCCACTTGCACCAACTGATTGATCGGCACCGACTGCGGATGCTCGGGCAGGTTGGCCAGCGTCTGCAGCAGGCCAGCGCGCTGCGCGCGCGTCTCGCCCATGCCGACGATGCCGCCGCAACAGGTCTTCAGGCCCACCGTGCGCACGTGTTCGAGTGTATCGAGGCGGTCCTGGAAGTCGCGGGTGTGGATGATCTCGCCGTAGAACTCCGGCGCCGTATCCAGGTTGTGGTTGTAGTAGTCCAGGCCCGCCTGCTTGAGCGTCTGCGCCTGGCCGCCGTCGAGCATGCCCAGCGTGGCACAGGTTTCCAGCCCCAGCGCCTTCACCGCCGAGACGATCTCGGCCACCTTGGCCACGTCGCGGTCCTTCGGGCTGCGCCACGCCGCGCCCATGCAGAAGCGGCTGGCGCCGGCATCCTTGGCGGCCTGCGCGCGTGCGACCACCGCGTCCACGCTCATCAACTTCTGCGCCTTCACCCCGGTGTCGTAGCGCGCCGCCTGCGGGCAGTACGCGCAATCCTCCGGGCAGCCGCCGGTCTTGATCGACAGCAGGGTGGAGACCTGCACGGCGTTGGGGTCGTGGTGCTCGCGGTGCAGGCTGTGCGCACGGTGCAGCAGCTCGTTGAACGGCAGCGCGAACAGTGCGGCGACCTCGTCGCGGGCCCAGTCGTGGCGGAGAGCTTGAGTCATGGGGATGGCTCTGGCGGGGAAGGCCGACAGTCTGGCAGCGCTGCGGCGTCTGTCAACCAGGATGGTGGTGACGAGGTTGACGATGCGGGAACGTATGGCTCAGGCCCGTCATTCCGGCGCAGGCCGGAATCCAGTAGCGACAACGACTGGTTGTCGTTGGGATGCCAAAGCGGGCCTTTGCATGCGGTCACTCCATATAGCGCCCCGCGCCTGGATTCCGGCCTGCGCCGGAATGACGGCTCTGGGCTACGATCCACCTGTTCAGCCCTTCCAGGAGCCCAGGCATGACCACCGGACAAGGCAGTACGGGCAACGTGCTCGCCGCCATCTGCAGCTTCTTCATCCCCGGCCTCGGCCAGCTGGTGCAGGGGCGCCTGCTGATCGCCATCGTGATGTTCGTGCTGGCCGGCGTGCTGTGGATCGTCTGGCTGGGCTGGATCATCCACCTGTGGTCGATCCTGGATGCGGCGATGTACAAGCCCAAGGGCTAGCACCCCCAGCGGCGCCGCTCCTTCGCAGCGGCGCCGGCTGGCGCTTACTCAAGCTGCATCAGGGCGCTGTGGTCGAGCCGGGTGTCCTCTATATACCCACGCCCTCCGGTACCTCTGAAGCCGTACTCGTGATCGTCCATCACGGCCGTGCCGGTGATGGACTGGCCGGCACGGTCCAGCGTGATGCTGAAGTGGCCGCGGGCGATGGCCTCGCTGGGATCTTCGATGCTGCCGGCGAGGCGGTGGAAACCGTCCAGCATGAACTGGTCGGACGTGATCGCCAGCCGGACGCGGTCACCGGGAACCAGCGTGACGTAAACGCCATCGCCGGGTTTCAGCGCACTCAGCGCAACGAAATCGTAGGCGAGCGGGAAACCCCCGAGGAGGGTATGCGAGGAAGCCGGCCTTGCCGAGATGGCTTCGGCGACGCCGTTCGATCCCGCATGAACGAGGGTGGTCATGCCGAGCATGAGCGCGAAGGCCGTGGCGGCACGAATGGAAATATGGCGAATATGCATGTTCGTCGCTTGCCTTACCGGTAGTTGGCTACTTGCTTGGAGAATTCGTTCATGGCGCGCGTGGCGTCGATCCGGTCGGGCGTACCCAGCGGAATGCCAGTTGCGGGGTCGTAGCGGTCCGGCGTGGCGTAGAACGGAATCCCGTTGCCGGCCATGATCGTGCCGAAGCGCACGTCGCCCTGGTTATACGAACTGCTCTCGCCGCCATGAGCGAGGCCCATGTTGTGGCCCAGCTCATGCCGCATGACCGTCGTTCCGCAGTTGGTGGATCCGGTCGCGACCATGTAGTCGGCGCTGCTGTGGATCCAGGCCAGGCCGCAGCCCTCTTCGGTGCCGACGTAGTAGATGCCGTCCGCGCGCAGCTCGTTGCGCCAGGCCTGGGCCCGGGGGTGATCCCTCAGGTCGCGCAGCGGACCTCCAAGGTCTTTCCAGCTGCTGGAGGCTTCGATCTTCCGGATCGACTTGGCCCGGAAGCGGAAGTTGGCGCCTGAGTTTTCGAGAGCTTCGTTGGTCAGGGCAAAGCTCTCCAGCAGGTGCGCGCGCATGGCGCTCTCGCCGAACTTCGCCGCCGCTTTATCGCTGTACAGGAGCAGCAGGTCGATCGTCACCGTTTCGCGCTTCCACTTGCGCGAGCCATCCACCACGAAGGCGGTCATCTCGCCGGTGCTCATGGCATGGCGAATGCCGCTGCCGATCACCTGGAATCCATACTGCGCACTGGTCCGAACCACCACGCGGGTACCGGGCGCCTGCTGATCGGGCAGCGACAGATACCACCAGAAGTTGGCATCGCCGACGTCGATGAAAGTGCGCGGCGTAGTGAGCGAGGGAACCACGCCGTTCGGGAGGTTCCTGGCCAGATAGTAGGTATCCGGTGCGCTCGTGCTGACCCAGCGCTGGCGCTCTTTGACGTACATGAACTCATACGCCTGCCCGCGCTTGAGCTGCATGGGCTCGGTCGGCGCATTGCCGCTGTTCTCGATTCTTGAGTTCCAGGTGGCCGTTGACGAAATGCGTATCCGGTCGCGGTCGCCGGCCTGCGCCGGCAGGCGGACGCTGCCTACCCAGCTGCCGTCGTACAGCTGCATGGAAGTTCTGGCGGTGGCCGGTGTGGGAATGTCGGTCCTTGCGTTGACCTGCCGCGTGGTCGCGTCGATCAACACCCACTTGCCGAATGCGCTCAGGTATTTGAATGCGTAGGAATCGCCCGTTGCCAGCCTCATGGTGGAGGCATACATCGTGCGGCTCGAATCGATCGATGCGGTATAGGTTGCACGGGAGCGCACGAGCAGGAGGTCGCCATCGTTGGCGTGGCTCGGCAGAATGGGCAGGCGCAGCCAGTTCGCATCCGCCATGGTGTAGACGGTGATGCGTTTTGACTTGCCCGACATGTCGGCGCCGCTGTCGTTGGGCGACAGATAGGCTATGCCGCTGCCTGAAATCGTCCACGCGTCAGCGCCGGACAGGTAGGTGAGGAGAAAGCGGTCGCCGTTGCGGATATCGAGGCTCTTGATGGGCAGGTCGGTGCGGAAGTTGCTCAGGCTGCTGGGATACAGCGCGGTACTGATGATCTCCACCTGATCGCCATTGCGGGGCTTGGCAGGAAGATGGATGGCGCCGGTCCAATTCCCGTTTGCCAGGGTAAACGTTATCCGGCTGTAGCCAGAGGGCAGCTGGCCGCTGCCGAGCTGATTGGGTGCGAGTGAAGCTGTTTGAGCAATTGCGGATAAAGCCATGGTCAGCGCCAGCATGCCCATGGCGGCGATCATCCAGCGCTTCACGCGCCGACTATTGAAGAACACTGCCGTCTCCCATCAATTCACAGTGGCGCACTCGGCTCTGGCGGCAGGGTCTACGACCTGCCCGGCGAGGTACGAACGCGACTTCGGATGCTTCGAAGTGCGGCGAGCCTAGCCGTGCGAAGCGGTAGGAAAGAACTGGATTTTTCCTATCAGATCGGTCGAAGGTAAGGCTGCTCACGGTATCTATCAGGAGAGTCTGAAATGTGAGCCAAGGCTCTCCTGCGGGACCCGGCGGATGAGCAATGCTTAACCATTTGCCGCATGCCTTATGCCGCTTCCGCCTCTTCATCGAGCGTTTGCGCTCTTACATGCCGCTTTGCTGTCCTGGCGCTGCATGCTTTGCGGCGCGCCGGGCGTCGATGGCATGGATTTGTGCGCGCCATGCGCGAAAGAGCTGCCGCGCAACGGTCCATGCTGCGCGCGTTGCGCCTTGCCGCTGCCGATCGCCGCGGCGATGTGCGGGCAATGCCTGCGCCGTGAGCCGCCGTGGGATGGCGCATGGGCACCGTTCCGCTATGGCTGGCCGCTGGACCGGCTGGAGACGCGCTTCAAGTTCGGCGACGACCTTGCCGCGGGGCGCACCCTGGCCGCGTTATGGCGTGAGGAACCCGCCCCGGTTGAACTTCCCGCGTTGTTGGTGCCGGTGCCATTGCATCGCGCCCGCTTGCGCCAGCGCGGCTATAACCAGGCGCTGGAACTGGCCCGGCCGCTGGCTGCGATGCTGGGTATCCCCCTGGGGCAGGACGTGCTTGTCCGCACCCGCGACACCTCTGCGCAGACCGAACTCGATCGCACCGCCCGCCGCCGCAATGTGCGTGGCGCATTCGCCGTGCGCGAGAATGCTGTGCTGCCCGACCACATCGCGCTGTTCGACGATGTCATGACCACTGGCGCCACGATGGCCGAATGCGCACGCCTGCTCAAGCGTGCGGGCGTGCAGCGGGTCGATGCATGGGCGCTGGCACGAGCGCCCATGCACTGACATCACTGGTGCGACTCACACGGTCCGCTCAAGGCGTGATGAGCTGTCCCGCATTCGGGCCATCGGCAAATACATTGGTGCTGAAGACATTCCCCGAGCCTTGGGGATCGTACGCGCCCAATGGCCCGTAGAAGCCGCTGTTCGCGAAATACACCGTCGAGAAGTAGTTATTGGTGACGTGGATGTTGGTGGAATTCCCGGTGCGGCTTCCCGCATACAGCGCATAGGCGCCGCCGGCCATCCAGTTGTTGTCGATGGTGACGTTGCTCAAGGGGCCGAAATCGTCAGTCGCGTAGACCGCCGCGGTTTCGCCGCGGTCGCCGGTGACCTGGTCGAGAAAGGTGTTGTGGCGCAGGATCAGCGGACGCGTGTCGTTGCCGCCATCGTATACATCTTCGAGGTGCGCGTAGTCCGTGCCCGTTCCGTAGATGAAAGCCTGCATGTCGTGCATGTAGTTGTCGTGCACGTAGCCATTGCTGCCGGCGAAGTTGTGCGCAAACTCGGAGATGTCGTTGTAGGCGATCTCGACATCGGGGCCGCCATAGTTCGCGATGCCGTAGTCTTCGCCGCCATTGTCGGCGCCTTGTCCGACCACGCCGACGATGGTGCAGTTAAGCACTTTCAATCCCGAATAACCCTCGGCCAGCATGATGCCCCAATAGCCGGTGGTGCTGATCCGCGAATTCCTGATCGTGACATTATTGGCGCTGACGTTGATCCAGCCGGTGATATCGGCGCCATCGATGACGGTGCCGTCCTGGGTGATGTTGATGCCGTCGGCGCCGCCGGACATGGGCTTGAGCGTGGTGCCTTTCAGCACGCCGGTATTGACGGCGCTGGGAAAGCCGCACGAAACATAATCGCCGCAGCCCATGCTCAGGGCGGGCAGCAGGCTGTGTTTCGTGGCGGCGGATCTGGCGCTCGAACTGCCGCTGCCAAGCGCCAGTACCAGTGCGGCGAGCAGCGGGATAAAGCCAGGCGTCGGGTTGCTTTGTCGTGTGAACATCATGGCACCGTTGATCGAGTGGAGTGGATGTACGGTCGAGAAAGCCAGCGGAACTGAGCTTGCCTGGCGCCGGAAAAGCGCAGCTCGCTGCGCAAGGCCGCGCAGTAGTACTGCGGGTGTATGGCTTCGTCATGTGCTGGGATGCGGGAGATTTCGCGAAGCATCGAAGGCATCACGATTTCTCGATACTGTCCGGAGCATTTCGCTGAATCGCCGATCGACGACGCATGGTTTTGATGACCTCCTGGAGAACCGACATGCTGTATTCGCAAGTGCTCGCCACCGTTCGTCCGCACGATGGCGGCTGGATCGCCGACGCGCCCGAGAGCTGGGCCCAGGGCCGCACCATCTTCGGTGGCCTGCAGGCGGCGCTGGTGGTGCGCGCGATGCGCGACCTGGTGCCGCCGGGCGTGCCCTTGCGCGTGTTGCAGACCAGCTTTATCGCGCCGGTTGCGCCGGGGCCGGTGCGGGTGGAGGCGAGCGTGTTGCGCCGTGGCAAATCGGTGACGCAAGTGGAGGCGCGCATCCTCGCCCAGGGGCAGACCGCCTGCCTGGTGATGGGCGTCTTCGGTGAGTCGCGCTCGTCGGTGCTGGAGATCAAACCGCCGCGGCCAGAGCTGCCGCCGGTGGAAGCCGCCAAGCCTTTCGTCTATGTCGAGGGCATCGCGCCGGCCTTTACCCAGCACGTGGCGACACGCTGGCTCGGTGGCGTGTCGATCTTTCAAGGCAGGGAGGAACCGAGGACCGGCATCTACGTCGGCTTTCGCGACGAACCCTATGCGGGCCCCGGTGCGCTGGGCGAAGCGCAGATCATCGGCTATGCCGACATCGTCCCCACACCAGGGCTGTCCATGCTGAAGCAGCCGACCATGGCCAGCTCACTCACCTGGACCCTGGAACTGCTGACCGACGACTTCGGTCCGGCCCGCGAAGGCCTGTGGCTGATGGACACCGAAGTCACCGCAGGGCACGGCGGCTATCTCAACCAGAGCGCCACGCTGTGGAGTCCGGAGGGGGAGGCGGTGGCATTGAGCCGGCAGAGCGTGGTGGTGTTCGGGTGAGCGGTGGAATCGCCAGGGCCGCGGCCGAAGAGCTGGCTTGAATCTGAACAATCGAGCATGGAAATACAAAATTAAATTGTATTGAAAGGCCTTTGAATGTAATTTAATTGGCATGGCCAAGCGAACTCCCCCCAGCCATCCAGCCGCCCAGCGCGCGATCAAGGCGCTCGGCGAGCGCCTGCGCGCCGCGCGCCTGCGCCGGAAAATGACCCAGGCGGTGATGGCCGAACGCGTGGGCGTCAGCGTTCCCACGCTGGCCAAGCTCGAGGACGGCGACCCGACGATCAGCCTCGCCACCATGTTCCGGGTCCTTGCCGTGCTCAGCCTGGCGGCCGATCTGGACAAGCTGGCGGCCGACGACAAGCTCGGCCGCGAACTGCAGGACGCCCTGCTCGCGCCGCCGCGGCCCAGCGGCCGGCGCTCGGCCTCCACCGCCCCGGTGCGGAGCAAGCCGTGAACGAGCTGGATGTCCGCCTCGACGACGCCACCCTCGGCGGCAGCGCGCTGGTCGGGCACCTGCAGCGGAGCATCAATCGCGGCCGCCAGGTCATCGATTTCGAGTACGCGGAAGATTGGATCGCGGGGACGGGCGATATCGGTCCGTTCGATCTGGATCATCAACTCATCGTCGGTCCGGGCCGCCTCTACGCGCGTGCCGGGGCCCATCGGCTGGCTCCCGCGTTCCAGGATGCATCGCCCGATCGTTGGGGCTGCATGCTGATCGAGCGGCGCGAACGGATCCGCGCGCGCCAGCGCGCAGAAGCACCGCGTCCGCTGAGCGATTGGGATTACCTGGCTGGTGTCAGCGACGAAACCCGCATGGGCGCCTTGCGGCTCTTCAGCCCGGACCAGCAACAGTTCGTGGATAACGATCGCCTGCAGGCACCACCGATGACCGACCTGCGCGAGCTCGAAGCGATCACCGCGGAAGTCGAGCGCAATGACGACGACGACACGCCGGAGCGCATCGAGTGGCTGCTGCATCTCGCTGCCCCCGGCTCGGGCCTCGGCGGTGCACGCCCGAAGGCTTCCATCCGCGATGTCGATGGTTCGCTATGGTTGGCAAAGTTTCCTTCGAACAACGATCGCCAGGACATCGGCCTGTGGGAATTCATTGCCTATCGGCTGGCCTGCGCGGCGGGTGTCGACATGCCCGAGGCGCGGGTCATGCGGTTTTCGGAGCGCGGCCACACCTATCTGGTCCGCCGCTTCGATCGGCACGCTGCCACGCGCCGTGCCTACGCCTCCGCGCTGACGCTGACGGATCGCGAGGATAGCGAGGATAGCGAGGGCGCGTCGTATCTCGACATCGTGCAGGCCATCGAGAACAACGGCGTCGCCCATCGCATCGGCGCCGATCTCGAGCAGCTCTACCGGCGCGTGCTGTTTACGATCCTCATCGGGAATCGGAACGATCACCTGCGCAATCACGGCTTCCTGCGCGAGGGCAATGGCTGGCGCCTTTCGCCGGCCTTCGACATCAATCCTAATCCTGAGAAGGACGCCCACGTCCTGGCCATCGACGAAGTCGATCCGACGCCGGACAGCACGCTGTGGAAGCACAGCGCGGAGTTCTATCGCGTGCCCGGGAAGCGGCTCGCGACGATTGAGCGCGAGGTGCGCGAGGCAGTAGCAGCCTGGCCCGAGGTCGCCCGCCACGCCGGTGCCACCCGCGGCGAGATCGCGCGCATGTCGACTGTGATCGACGCGGCCCGTTAGCGAGAGCACCGTCATGGCGCCTATCCACGGATCTGGAGTTTGCCAGGACGGATAACTCTCAAAGTTCGAAAAACAAATTGCGTTGAGGCCGCATCGAAGGGAACTTGATGGGCATGAGCATCCGCAACGTACCTTGCCATCCGGCAGCCAAACAGGCGCTCAAGGAGCTCGGCGAACGACTGCGTGTCGCGCGCCGGCTGCGGCGCATCACCCAGGTAGCGATGGCCAGGCGCGTCGGCGTCAGCGTGCCGACGCTGGCCAAGCTCGAAGATGGCCATGCCACCTCGAGCATGGCTACGCTGGGCCGCGTCCTCGTCGTGCTGGACCTCACGGCCGACCTGGACAAGCTCGCCGCGGACGACAAGCCCGGGCAAGAGCTCCTGGACACCCAGCTGACCTCGCCGCTGCCCCACTGGTGCCGCCTGGGCAAGATCACGCCGCTGGTGCGGCGCAAGCCTGGAACAGGCTGAGCGGGAACGAGCTGAGCGCCCTGCCTTCAGCGGGTTGAATTGAGATAGATGGGATTACCCACCAGCAGCACCTTGCCGGCCGCATCGCGCACTTCCACCCGCAGCCAGTGCGGCTTGCCGTCGCTGGTCCAGCTGAAGTTGCGGTGCTGGTCGTCCGCGTCGATCCGCGCTTCGACGGCCGGCACGAACGGCTTGCCGTCAAGCAGCACGGCCAGGCTGGTGCCCTTCGCGTGACCGATGTGCACGTCGAACGAAGCGGTGGCTTTCGCCGGTACGCGCAGCGCATCGCCCATGGTCGCCTTCGTGCCATTCGCTTCGCCACTCAATTCCAGCAGGCGGTCGCGGCTGCCTTCCGTATCGATGAATACATGGCCCGCGCGGATGCCGTCCAGGATGGCCGGCATCGACAACTCCTGCGCATACACCACCGTCGCCGGCACGCCGGTCGGATTGGTGCCGATGCGCGCTTCGTTCTGGAACGCCTCGTGGTTGTCGCTGCCACCAATGGCGGTCAGGCGATAACCCTTGGCCAGCTGCGATTCCCAGAACGGCAGGCCGGAGATAGGGGTGCCGATGTCGCTGCCGTTGACCGCTTCCACCGCCTGCACCATGCCCATATCCACTGGCGGCTTGGCGGTCCATCCGCAACCCATGCACACCTCGCCGCTGGGGCGGATCGCGTGGTTGATCGAGATGACGCCGTGCAGCGGCGCGATCGCCTTCAGCAGCGCGTTCCAGTCCGGCACTTCCTTGCTGCCCACGCGGAAATCCACCAACGCGGTGGTGCCGAACAGGTTGGCGTGGCCGGTGAAGGTCGTTACTTCGCGGCCGGGGATCAGCAGCAGCCTGTCGAAGTAGGGCTGCAGTTCGCGCATCGCGTTGGCGTGCGACACGGTGTTGTGGTCGGTGATGGCGATGAAATCCAACCCACGTTGCGCGGCGGCTTGGACGGTGAAGAACAGCGGGCAGGGTACGCGTTCGCCGCTCTGGTTCTTGCAGCCGCCGTCGCTGTGCGCGGTGTGCATGTGCAGATCGCCGCGATACCAGCCGGCTTCCTTGCGCAGCGGCGGATTGAGCACCGCCGGCTCCCAGGCCGGGTCGTTGGCGTGGCCGAACCAGATACTGGCGGTGTAGTTGCTGTGGCTGTCCTTGCGGATATTCGGGATGCCAAGCAGCAGTTGCCAGCGGCCGGGGCGGATCGCGCCGGGCAGGTAGGACGGCGTGGCGTCGGTGGCCGAGATGGTGAACAGCTTCTTGGTGCCGCCGCTCCAGCCGCGGAAGCCATCCTGCCCGCGGAAGCCGTCCGGACCGAGCAGGCCGAGGTCCACCGCGGTCTTTTCCTCGCGGCCGCTGTAGTCGAACTGCACGGTGATGCGGGTGACGCCGGCCGGCACGTCGAAGGGCAGCGTGCGGTAGGTCTGGTGGTCCTTGCCGTTGAGGTCGCCGTGCAGCACGACGTCCGGTTTCTCGGTGTCTGCCGCGCCAGCGCTGAGCGGAAGCAGGGCGGCGGCGAACAGGGCCAGGGAATGCAACAATCGGGTGCTCATGGCTTGGCGGAACCTTGCGGAGAATGGCAGTCGGGTTGGCGGATGGGATTGCAGCGCGCCACCGCATCGGCAGGCAGGCGGACACGATAGTCGCCGAAGCGCGTGTCCGGATGCATGTAATCGGTGGAGACGTACTGCGCGCCGCTCGCGAAGGCGGCTTCGCGCCGGGTGGTGTCGTTGCGTCGGGCCTCGGCGGCGTCGGCATCGGCGCGAGTGCGCACCAGGAAACCTGCCGCGACGTCGCGGCGGATGCGCTCGCCGTCGCGCACGGAGTCGTTGATGGTGAGGTAGGCGGCAGCCGGCGAGGACTCGTCCGTGTTGACGAACATCACGCGGCCTTCGAGCGAAAGCCTGCGGCCACGGTACGCGGCGATTTTCTCCGCATCCTCGTCCAGCACGAAGAACACCTTGCCGCGTGCCTCGCCCAGTGTCGGCCACGCGCCGGCGAGCACCGCCGCGCGCAGATTTCGGTGACGGCCCTGCACAAGATCCGGCGTGACCAGTTCGGTGGGCCCGAACACCGAGCGCACCTCCGCATCCAGCGCATCGAAGGCCCGTTCGTCGAACGCCAGCGGCGCGGCCGCACCCGGGCCACCCTTGCCGTCCTTGGCATTGATCAGAATCATGATCGGCACATGTCGCCGATGCGCGCGCGACCAGTTGCGGATCTGCGCCAGGCACACCACGAAGGTCTGGCAGTTGCTGCGGAAATCGATATCGGCCAGGTGCATCACCTTGAAGCCGGGATGCAGCATCTGCGCCGCCGCTTCCGGCGACCACGGCGAGGTGGCGTAGCCTTTGCGCAGCGCGCCGGGCGGATGCGCGTAGTGGCCGCCTTTCGGGTCGTAGTACACGTCGAGCTCGATGGTGCGGGCGCCTTCGTCGAGCTGCGCGGACAGCGCCGGGTGCGCGTAGTCGATGCCATCCGCGCCGCGCGGATCGTGCGCACGGTGCGCGGCGAGTTCCGCCGGCGGCATCGCCTGCTTGTAGCTGTTGTGCGTGCCCACCGTCTGCAGCTCGTTCAGATGCAGCTGGCGATCCAGTGCGTTCAGATCGCAAGCGGGGCCGGCGTGTTCGAGATCGCACGCGCCGGCACTGCCTACCCAGAACAGCAGGGCCGCCGTCGCGAGTCGATAAAGCGAGATTCGTTGTGTCATGCGTGATGGGGCCGGGTTCGCACCCGGCCCCATGTCCTCAGAAGCGATACATGATCGCCGCACGATACGCGCGGCCCAGGATCGGACGGGCGATAAACGTGTTGGCACCCGCATCCGCGCTTGCCAACTCACCCGCACGCGGGTTGCCTTCGGTCAGGCCCAGCGAGTTGGTGATGTTGTCGGCATAGAAGAACAGCGAGCACATCGACGAGATGTCGTAGCGTGCACTGGCGCTCCACACGTCGTACGAGGGCAGCTTTACCGAGTTGGCGGTATCCACATAGCGCTCGCCCTCATACTCGTAGGCGAGCTGCAGGCGCAGCTTGCCGCCGAGCAGGTTCACGCCGGGCACCACGCGGTAGCTCTGCTTCGGCACGCGGATCAGCTGGTTGCCTTCGTAGTCGCGCAGCACCGGTGCGCCGGCCACCAGCTCGGTATAGCGCAGGCCCTTGTACTGCGGGTCCTGCAGGGTGGCGGTGACCTGCACGTCGAACCAGTCCACCGGATACCAGGTGCCTTCCAGTTCCAGGCCCTTGGTCTTGGTGTCGGCATAGCCCTGCTGGCTGGTGGAGGTATTGCCGTTGGGATTGAACACGTAGTTGCTGAAGCCGACGTTGTTGTACTTGGTGTAGAACGCGGTGGCGTACAGGTCGACCTGGCGATCGGTGTACTTGTAGCCGATCTCGCCCAGCTTCATGGTCTGGGTCACCGGCACCGCGGTCGGATTGGTGATGTAGGTGCTCAGGTTGGGCAGGCGGAAGGTCGGCGTCCAGCGCGCGAACACGCCCGAGCGCGGCGAGAACTGCCAGTTCGCGCCGAGGGTCCAGCCCAGCTTGTTGAAGGTGTGGTCCCACGGCACGTACTGGCCGGTGCCGGTGATGATCTGCGTGGCGGCCGGCGTGCCCAGGTTCACCGTCTGCTTGGTCTCGGTCTTGCCGCGGGTGTTGACCTGCTCCCAGCGCACGCCGCCATCGATGCGCAGGTCGTCGGTGACCTGCCATTCGTCGGAAACATAGAAAGCGTTGGTGGTCGAGGTGCCGCTGGCGTTCTCCCACTCGTAGCCGTAGCGCGAGATACCGTGGTCGGTGAGGTTGGAGATCGGCTGGCCGGCGCCGTTCACCGCCACCAGGTCGAGCAGGCGCGCATTGTTGGTGGCATCGAGCAGCGCCACCGAGGAGTAACGGCTGAAATCCTGGTCGAAGCGGGCGTAGTAGTAGCCGAAGGTGACGTCGTGGGTCTGGCTGCCCAGCTCGAACTTGCGCAGCAGGCGCGTGTCGTTGATGAACTCCTTCACCGGCATGGTCACGCCGCGCAGGCCGCCCACCACCACCAGGCCGTTGCCGTTCTGGTTGGCGTTGTCGAACACCTGGTTGGGGTTGTCCACGTAGCGCAGTTGCAGGCCGGCGGCGCCGGCCGGCTTCTGGCCGGCCACCGAAGCGAGATACTTGGTGGCGCTCATCAGCGAGTTCGGGAACACGCCGTTGCGCTGGGTGTGGGTGTCGTCGTAGCGCATCGACTCGGCCAGCTTCCAGCCGCCGCCCAGTTCGTAATCGAACTTCAGCGTGAGCTGGTCGCGCTTCACGTGCGTGCCCTCGCTGTTGTCGAAGTTGTACAGGCCGCCATTGCCCATCTTCATCAGCACGTGCTCGGTTTCGGGGCCGGCCAGCGTGCCGTAGTTGCCATCGAAGCCGGGTACCGCACGGATGTCGCCGTTCGAGGTGGTGCGCATCGGGACACCAAGGTACAGCGCGACCTTGTCGTCCAGGTGCTTGACGTCGGCGCTGAAACTGCCGCCTTCGAAATCGCGCGCCAGGTTCAAGCGGATCTGGCCGCCGTCGTTGGCGTTGAACTTGGGATCGCGGATGCCGCTGTCGGTGCGGTAGAAACCGCCCGCGCTCAGCTTCCAGCCATTGCCGACCGGCGCGCCGACCCAGAAGTCGCCGCGGGTGAGGCCGTAGTCGCCCACGGTGAACTTGAGCAGGCCCTCGGCCTTGTCACCCACCTTGCGGGGGATGAAGTTGATCGCGCCGGCCGGCGCGTTCGAATAGAACACCGAGGACGGGCCGCCGCGCACCACTTCGATGCGCTCGATCGTCTCGTCCAGGCGGAAGGCCTGGTCGGCATTGAGATAGCCCAGCGCCGGGTCGTGCTGCACCGGCACGCCGTCCTCCAGCAGGTTGACCGAGCCGAAACCGTCCACCGGGATGCCGCGCGCGCGGATATTGCCGCTGGCTTCGCCGCCGGAGGCTTCGACCCAGAAGCCTGGCACGGATTTCATCGCCTCGGTCACCGAGGTCGGCGCCTGCATGCGCAGGCGGTCTTCGTCGATGGTGGTGATCGAATAGCTGGTCTCCGCCTTGGTGCGCGTTTCCACGCCGGAACGGGCGGTGACCACGATGCCGTCGAGGTTCTTGGCGCGGTCGGTGGCCGGCTTGCTGTTGTCGCTGGTGGAGGGGTTGCTGTCCTGCGCGCTGGCATGCGGTGCGAAGGAGCAAAGCAGGCCGCCCAGCAGGGCCAGGCCGATGGCGTGGCTGATCGATGTGGTGCGCAACGTCGTGACTCCGGGGAAGAGGGGGTGACGGAGCGATGTGTGCGGGCAGCCCCAGGCACGGCACTGCGCGCGGATTCTGTGGGAATCGCGATGAGTGTCGTGTGGAGGCTTCCCTGGCCCGGACACAGGCTCTGACCCCGCGCAAGTTAGGTCGGCGCCATGACAGCGAAGCTCAGGGGGGATGACGTGTAGCCGACAGCTTGGGTTTAGACGTCCAAAACTGTCATGAAACTGTTGCGTAACGGGTCACCCAGGGGCGGCTGGCCGCCCCTGGGTGAATGTGCCCGGATTAATGGGCGGTGCGGGGCTCGCGCGCGGGTACGGCCACCCTTCGGCGGCGCAGCAGTACGAAGGACGCGGCTGCGAGCGCCAACGTCAACGCCGCCAAGCCGACGAGCAAGCCGCCGAATGCGCCGCTATAGCCGTGCAACAAGGCTTCGCGACCGATGGCCGGAGCCACGCTGGCGGCGTGCGCCATGCTGCCGCTGGCCAGGCTGGCTGCTGCTGCCACCGCCTGCTCGCGCGGCGCCGATGTCAGTTGCGTTTCGATCAAGCCCGTCAGCGCCGTGCCCACCGCCGCCATGGCGATCGCCTCGCCGGCCACGCGCGTGGTGGTGAAGAAGCCGGTCGCCATGCCGGCGCGCTCCTTCGGCACCACGCTCACCGCCAGGTCGTCCATCAAGCCCCAGGGCAGGCCGGAGCCGGTACCGATCAACAGCAAGGGCCACAGCAGCGCGTTCCAATCCGCACCCGGTACGGCCACTACACGCAGCCAGAGCAGACCGGCGGCGGCGAGGCCCAGGCCGAGTGCCGAGAGCAGGCCCGCCGACAGCCAGCGCGTCAGCAAGGCGCCGACGAACGGCACCACCAGCATCGGCACCGACAGCGGGATCATCAGCAAGCCTGCCGCCACTTCACTGCGTCCTTCCACGCCGACGAAGCGCAGCGGCAGGAAGATCAGCAGCACCACGTAGCACAGCGCGGTGGCCAGCGGCAGCGCCTGCGCGCCGAGGAAGCGCGGGTTGCGGAACAGCGACAGGTCCAGCATCGGCCGCGGCACGCGGCGTTCCACGTAGACGAACAGCGCGAGCATGGCGGCCGCGGCCGCCACCAGCAGCAGCGGCAGATGTCCGTTCGGGTGGCGTGGTGCTTCGATGATGCCGAAGGTGAGCAGCACCAATGCAGCGGTGAAGCTCAGGCTGCCGGGCAGGTCCAGGCCTTGCGCGCCGGGATCGCGCGTCTCGCGCATGCGCGGCACGCCGACGACCAGCACCAGGACGCCGATCGCCGCGGTGGAGAGAAACACCGCGCGCCAACCCAGGCCGCCGATCAACCATGCGGAAAGCAGTGGACCGAATGCCAACCCGAGACCAAAGGTGGTCCCGAGCAGGCTGTATGCCCGCGTGCGCGCATGGCCTTCGAACTCCTGCGCCAATGAAGCGGCGCCGGCGGACATGGTGAGCCCGGCGGCGATGCCTTGAGCGGCGCGGCCCAGATCCAGCCACCACAGGTTGCGCGACAGCGCGAGCAGCACCGACAAGCCGGTGAACAGGCCGATCCCCAAAGTGAAGATGCGCTTGCGCCCGTACTGGTCGGCCAGCGCGCCGGCCGCCATCACGCTGCCGCCGAAGGCGAGGATGAAGGCGTTCACCGCCCACGACAGCAGGCGCGGATCGCTGCCCAGGGCCTGCCCGATCGCCGGCAACGCAATCGCTGGCCCGGTAAAGCTCAGCGGCATGCCCAGTCCGGCCAGGCATACCGCCGCCAGCACCAGCAGCCGGTCGCGCAGGCTGTGCTGCGCGAGGGAGGAAGCACCATCAGGCATTGGCGCCACCGTCTACGGTGAACGCGGCGCCGGAGGCGAAGCGGCCTTCGTCGCTGGCCAGCCAGGCCACCATGCCGGCGATGTTGGAGGCGTCGCCGTAGCGCTGGATCGCCATGCGCGCGCGCTGCCCATCGGCGTGGTCGCCGTCGGCCGGATTCATGTCGGTGTTGGTGGAGCCGGGCTGCACCAGGTTGACGGTGATGCCGCGCGGGCCGAGGTCGCGCGCCAGACCCTTGGTGAAGGCCGACAACGCGGACTTGCTCATCGAGTACAGCGTCATGCCCGCGAACGGCACGCTATCGGCCAGGCAGCTGCCGATGCTGATGATGCGGCCGCCCTCGCCCAGATGCCGCGCCGCCGCCTGCGAGGCGACGAACACCGCACGCACATTGACCGCCATGGTGCGCTCGTAGTCCTCCAGCGTGGTCTCCTCGAATGCGCCGCCGAGGAAGATGCCGGCGTTGTTGATCAGGATGTCCAGCCGCCCCAATTCCGCGGCGACCTGGTCCACCGTTGCGCGCAGCGCTGCCGGATCGGCCGCGTCCGCCTGGTAGGCGCGCGCCTTGCCGCCCGCCGCTTCGATCTGCTGCACCAGGGCCTGGGCCTTGTCCGGGGAGCTGACGTAGGTGAACGCCACCGCCGCCCCATCCCGCGCCAGTCGCTGCACGATCGCCGCGCCGATCCCGCGCGAGCCGCCGGTCACCAGTGCCACCTTGCCGTTGAGATCGCTCATGCTCGTGTCGCCTTTTATGTAATGATCGATACATAAATAGAAACAGCCCTTGACTGGGGCTGTCAAGGACTTTATGTATTGAGCGCTACAGAAAGGTGCGCGCGATGACAGCGACGACGAAAGAGCGGGGCCGCCCGCGCAAGTTCGACCGCGACCAGGTCCTGCGCCTGGCGATGGAGGTATTCCTGGATCGCGGCTATGACGGCGCGTCGGTGGGCGACCTCACCACGGCGATGGGCATCAACGCACCCAGCCTGTACGCCGCGTTCGGCTGCAAGGAGGCCTTGTTCCGCGAGGCGCTGGACCTGTATGTGAACTCGGTGGGGCCGCGCACGCTGGACGAGCTGGGCAAGCGCGACGTTTCCGCGCGCGGCGCCGTGGATGCGATGTTGCGGGAAGCCGCGCGACGCTTCGGCAATGGCCGCGGCTGCCTGGTGGTGCTGGGGGCGACGCATCGGACGGCGGATAACGAGGCGGTGTTCCATGACCTCGCCGAACGCAGGAACGAGACCCAGGCGCTGATCCGCCGGCGCTTGAAGCAGGGTGTGGCCGATGGCGATGTGTCGGCAGCGGTGGATATCGGCACAGTGGCCGCGTTCTACGCCACCGTACTCAACGGGCTTTCGCTGCAGGCGCGCGACGGCGCGTCGCGTAAGCAGCTGCTGGGCGTGGTGGATTGCGCGATGAAAGCCTGGGACGGGTTGATAGGCCCCGCATCGGCGTAGGTTGGGGTGAGCCAAGGGCGAACCCCAACAAGGTGAAGCGCCCGGGATGTGCCGATGTTGGGGTTCGCCTTCGGCTCACCCCAATCTACGTCGGCGTCTTCGTTCCGGCGCTCACTTCACCGCCAGCGCCAGCACGATCCCCACCCACAGCACCATGCCCAGCCAGTTGTTGTTGCGGAACGCCCACAGGCAGGCCGCGCGGTCATGCGTGCGGATACGCCACAACTGCCAACCGAACAGCCCCGCCGCGACCACCAGCCCCAGCCAATACGGCCAGCCCAGCGTGGCGCGCTGCCCGACGAACACCATCGCCAGCAGGAAGGTGCCGATCAGGATGCCCAGGATCGGCAGGTCCGCGTCGCCGAACAGGATCGCCGTCGACTTCGCGCCAGCCTTCAGATCGTCATCGCGATCGACCATCGCGTACTGCGTGTCGTAGATCACCGACCACAGGATATTGCCGATAAACAGCAGCCACCCCAGCGGCGGCACGTTATTGCCCACCGCCGCGAACGCCATCGGGATCGACCAGCCGAACGCTGCCCCCAGCACCACCTGCGGCATATAGGTGTAGCGCTTGGTGAACGGATACAGCGCGGCCAGCGCGGCGCCGGCAAAGGACAGCTTGATGGTCAGCGCGTTGGTGAACAGCACCAGCAGAAAGGAAAACGCCAGCAGCACGCCGAACACGATCAGCGCCTCGCGTGGCGTCACCCGGCCGGCCGCGATCGGGCGCCCGGCGGTGCGTTCGACCTGCGGGTCCAGCTTGCGGTCGGCGTAGTCGTTGATGGCGCAACCGGCGGCGCGCATGGCGAACACGCCCACGGTGAAGATCAGCAGCGCCTTGATCGGCGGGAAATCGCCCGCCGCCAGCCACAGCGCCCACCAGGTCGGCCACAGCAGCAGCAGGGCGCCGATCGGGCGGTCCATGCGGGTCAGCACCAGGTAGTCGCGTGCCTTTTCCTGGTAGTGCGGTGGCAGCCGTTGCAGCAGCAGGTCCAGCACGCGGGTGGCGCGGCTGGAGCTGTCGGCCGGGCCGGCCGGCGGGGCGGCGGCGGGGCGCGGACGCGCCGAGCCGGAGGAGGGAACGCGCCGCTGGCGCTTGCGGGAAGTCGGGGCCATGCAGCGAAGTTTAGCGTGGGCGGTCGGCGAGGTTGGAGTGACGGAGGCCGTGAAATGCCGCTGTCATGGACTTGGGTCCGGCCGCGCGCATACTCTCACGCGTCGCCCGAGGAGCCGCCATGCCCAAGGCCATCAGCCACATCGCATTGATCGTGCATGACCCGGACCAGACCGCACGGCTGTTCGCCGCAGTCTTCCCCGATGCCCGCATCCTGGTCTCCGCGCCCGACGACAGCCACCACCAGGAAGCCCACGTGGAACTGGCCGGCGTGTGCTTCGTGCTGGTCAAGGGGATGGGGCCGGCCACCCGCCACGGCGACCATATCGCCCTGGCCGTCGACGCGGCCGAGCTGCGCGCCTGCGCCGAGCGGCTGAGCGTGCTGAAGATCGAGTACCAGCTCGCGCGCGGCGAGAGCGCCCTGTACTTCAGCGACTACGACAACCACGTGTTCGAGCTGGATGCGACCTAGGTTGGGGTAAGCCGCAGGCGAACCCCAACCATGCGAGACGCTTGAACGTTGCCATGTTGGGGTTCGCCTGCGGCTCACCCCAACCTACGGCGTCGCGCTTAGAACTTGAAATCCAGTCGCGCGTAGTAATACCCGCCGTTCACGCCGAACGGCAGCGTCTCCCAGCCGTACACGAAGCCCAGCTGCGGAAACGGCGCGCCCGTCTTCGGATTCCACTTGTCCGGATAGGTGTCGAACACGTTGTCCGCGCCCACGGTCAGCTTCAGGTTGCGCGAGAAGCGGTAGCCCACCGCCGTGTCGGCCAGCCACTTGCCGCTCCAGGTCTGGATGATGCCGGGCGTGAAGCCCTGGCCGCTGACCGGGCCGAAGTAGTTGCCGCGCAGGGTGAAGTCCCACGGCCCGGTGCGGTAGACGCCCTGCAGAATATGGTGCACGCGCGGCTGGCCGTGCTCGATCAGGGTCACCTGGGTGTCGTCGAACAGCTTGTCCGGCGGCAGGATCGCGGACTGCGACTTGCGCTTGGTGACCTCGGTCTTGTTGTAGTTGAGCAGCGCGGTCAGGTCGAGCGCGGAGTTGTCGTCGAAGCGGAAACCCTTCTCCACCACCACGTCGATACCCTTGGTGCGGGTGTCGATGGCATTGGTGAAGAACAGCACCTGGCCCACGCCGAACGGCTGCAGGATGCCGCGGATCGGGCAGTTGGCATTGTTCGCCGCGCAGGCGTTGCCGTCGGTGCCCACGCTCTCCGGCACGATATTGCTGGAGAAGATGATGCGGTTCTTGATGTCGATGCGGAACACGTCGACGGTCAAGGTGAAATCGTTGCCGGGCTTGTAGACGATGCCCGCGGTGCCGCTGCGCGAGGTCTCCTGCTTCAGCGGCTGGATGCCGAAGGCGCGCGTGACGGCGCTGTTCTGCCGCGCGGTCAGCGTGTCGGTGAGCGTGCCGCTCGGGTCCAGGTTGGTCGAGCGCTGGCTGTAGAACAGCTGCTGCACGCCCGGTGCGCGGAAGCCGGTGGCGAGCGTGCCGCGTACGGCGAAGCTGTCGTTGGCGTCGAAGCGCAGCGAGACCTTGCCGGTGGTGGTGCCGCCGAAGTCCGAATAATGCTCGTGCCGCACGGCGGCGCCGAGCAGCACGCGCTGGGTCACCTGCGATTCGGCATCCAGATAGAACGCGATGTTGTGGCGCCCCAGGTTCACCGCTTCCGTCGGCGAGAAGCCGGGAAAGCCTTGCATGCCCGGCTGTGCGATATCGCCGGTCTGGCCATAGATCGGAATGCCGCGGTTGTCGGTGCGGCCATAGGTGTACGACACCGGATCGCCCGGCAGGATCTGGTAACTGTCGCGCCGCCACTCGAAGCCCACGGCGAGATTCAAGGCATCGTGGCCGACGCCCCAGTCGATCGGACCGCGCACGTCGGCATTGAAGGTGGTCTCGTTGAGCCGCAGCGTGCCGGTGTTGGCCGAGGTCGGCGAGGCGCCGTAGATGCCGGCGGCGGGGTTGGTCGGATCGCGTGGCTCATACCACCAGCTCACGTTGGCCGAGTTGCGCTCGTCGAAAGCGAACTGGCTGCGGCCGTGGATCAGCGAGATGTCGTAGTCCCACTTGTCGCCCAAGGGCCCGCGATAACCCACCGCGAGCGAAGCGTCTTTCACGTTGGTGGCGATATTCGGCAGGAAGCCGTTCGGATACAGCGATGGAATGGTGCGGTTGTCGCCGGCCGGCCGGAAGAAGCCGAATGAATCGCCCTTGCGCTGCGAGATGCCGCCGAACCAATACAGCTCGCCACCGGCGATGGGCAGCCCACCGTTGAGCCAGAAATAAGCGTCCTTGGTATCGGCGTCGCCAAGCTTCTGCGTCACGCGCGGCGGACTCACGCGCAGCGAATCCGGGCCGGCGCGATTGGTGGGATCGCGATGGCGATATTCCGCGGTCAGATTCAGATAACCGTCCTGGCCCAGGCGGAAGCCGGTATTGATGCCGCCCTGGCGGGTGAAGCCGTCGCCCTTGTAGGTCTGCCCGGCGGTCACCGAGCCGGTGGTCTCGCCGACCTGCTTCTTCAGCACGATATTGATCACGCCGGAGATCGCATCGGAACCGTACTGCGCCGCGGCGCCGTCGCGCAGCACTTCGATGCGTTCGATCGCGGAGATCGGGATCGCGTTGATATCCGTGCCGGCCGAGCCGCGGCCGATGGTCTGCTGCACGTTGACCAGCGCCTGCTGGTGCCGCCGCTTGCCGTTGACCAGCACCAGCACCTGGTCGGGACCCAGGCCGCGCAACGTAGCCGGGCGGATGGTATCGGTACCGTCGCTGACGAAGGTGCGCGAGAAGTTGAAGCTCGGCTCCAGCATCTGCAGCGCCTGGCCGACTTCGACCACGCCGGCGCTTTCCAGCTGCTCGCGACCGATGACGTCGACCGGCGCCGGTGTTTCTGCTGCCGTGCGGTCTTTCGCGCGCGAACCGATGACTTGTACGCCTTCGAGCGTCTTGGCTTTTTGTTGATCCGTTGGCGCGCTGTCCTGCGCCTGCGCGGCGAACACCATCGACAATCCCAGCATGGCCATGCCGCAATGGCGCGCACTGACCCAGACGCGTCCTTGCGGACGCGACACATAACGACGTGACATGCACTTCTCCCGATGAAGTCGTACGAGACGACAACCTGGCAGCACGCATGAACATGCGACTGCCGCCTCCCGGGTCCGAACGTGCGCTGCGAGAAAAATCATGTCAAGCGCAGATGTTCCTAAAGCGCGAACACCATCATCAAATGCGTAGACGAAGCGGCGTATGCGACACATCGCTTCACATGGTCGTGACGTATTGCGTTGGTGCTTACGTAATTTGCCTATGTGTACTGATGATTCTTCGCAAGCCTCGCGTCAGTTGTTTCGCATCATGGTGCTTCAACGCAAAGCCCCTCTCCCTCCGGGAGAGGGGTTGGGGTGAGGGTACGGGCGGAGCGAAGTGCTTCACTCCGCCCGTACCCTCATCCGGCTGCCGCCACCTTCTCCCGGAGGGAGAAGGGTTCCTCCGATAGGCTCAGGGCTTCTTCTTATTCGCCACCGCTTTCTGCAGATTCGTACGCAACCGCGCCAGCGCCTGATCCGCCTGGATAAACCCATACCCCGAGTGATAATCAAACCCCGCTGCACCCATATCGAGCGCCGAACCCTGCAACGCGCTGTACAACTGTGTCTTGGTGGCCGTCGGCTGCGCCTGCCATAACAGTGCAGCCACCGCCGCCGCATGCGGAGCCGCCGCCGACGTGCCGTAGAACTGGAACGCGAGGAAGTCCGGATAGGTGCGGCAATCGGCGATCAGCGAATTGGCTGCGCCGGCGTCCAGGCTGGCCATGCCGAAGAAGTTGGTGGTCACGCCATCCGGCGCCACGATGTCCGGCTTCTGCGGCACCGCGACCTGCGCCAGCGCCGCGCCATTGTTGTCGAACAACAGCGGCGTGCCGCCGAAGGAGGAGTACGACTCCAGCGTGGCGGTGCGCAAGCCGGCATTGCAATGCGGCGTCTTGAAGTAATCGGCGGCGCCGACCGCCTGCGCATTGGGCGACAGCGGATGGCCATAGATGGTGCCGGTGTCGGTGCCGTAGCGATTGATGGTGGAACCGCCGCCGATCACGATCAGATGCACGCGCCCTGGCGCCGCGCCGCCGGCAAGTCCCAGGCGCAGGCTGCCGTTGATCGCCGCGCCGCTGTTGGTGACGCTGAGGATCGCGTGCGCCGGCTGCCCGATCACGCTCGGCCCGGTGCACAGGTTGACGGCCAGCGGCTTGCCGTTGGCATCGCCCACGCACAGGTTCAGCGAGCTGGTGGCATTGGGCGGCGTCATCGGCTGATCCCAATACACGGCGACGCGCGTGGTGTTCGGATGCTGCCGCGAGCCGGCGGCGATGGTGAACGGCAGATTGTTGAGCGTGCTGGCGCCGCTGGCATCGAAGTTGAACAGGCGCTCGCCGAGATTGAGCGGATCGCTCTTGGCGCCCGCGGCACGCTTTACCGCGGCGGCGGCGAAGGCGGCGGCGTTGTTGTCGTAGGCCGCGTGGCCGCTGTTGGCGTCGTTGCCGGCGGCGGTGAAGTAGGCCGTGCCGTAGGTGGTGGCCACGTCGTCGATCGCGGCGCCGACGATGCCTTCCTGGTACAGCGGCTCGGCGAAGAAGCTCAGGTCGTCGACGATGATCTGCGCGCCGCCACCGTGGCGGCCGTTCGCGTCGACCTTGTCGGCTGGCAGCGCCAGCGTTTTTATGCCCTGCGCGAAGTCGGCCATGGTATCGGGCGAATAGAACGCGATGCTGGCGCCGGGCGCCACGTCATGGATGATCTGGGCCATGGCGCGGCCTTCGTCGGTGCCGGCGTTGACGCAATCGCTGGCCTCCTTGACCACCGTGGTATCCGCCGGCAGGTCGTCGCTGTCGATGTCGTCGTCCTTTCCCGCCAGGCAGTTGAAGCTGTCGGAGATCACGCCGATGGTCAGGCCGGTGCCGTCGACGTGCGGCGGGTTCGGCTCCTGCGGCGTTGCCGGACGCACCAGCGCCACGTCGCGCAGCGCCTTGCTGCGCTGTGCCGCGTCGCCCTGCGAATTCACATTGCCCGAACGGGTGCGCTTCTCGGGCACGCTGATGGTGATGACGCCGGGCAGCGTCGCTGCCTGGTCGATCTGCGACACCGGCAGGCGTCCGCCGATATCGTTGCGATACACCGCGTCGGTGCGAAAGCCCAGTTGTTCCAGCTGCGCGCGCGGCGTGGCGACATTGCCCTTGGCGACGATGTCCACCGTCACGTAGTTTTCCGGCGCGACCGAGCGCGCCGACCTGGCCCCCCGCGACGTGCTGCTGCTGGCCGGCAAGGCCGAGCTGCCGAGCGTGGCTGGCGCGGCGGCCTGCTGCTTGAGGCGCAGCAGCGCGTTGTCGAGCTTGGCATTGGTGCCGCTGGAGCGCGCCTGCGCGGAGAGTCCGCTGGGCGCGTTGTTGCCCTGGAGCTGTTCCTGTGCGAACGCGCTACCGCTGAGCGCCACGGACAGCGCCAACGCCAGGGCCAAAGGGGCGGGCTTTTGCATGTTGGGGTTTCCTTGTCAAAAGGCGGGACGGAATGCCCTCGCCTTATGGGAAACGCCATGCCGGTGCTTTACCCCTACCCTTGATTTCATTTGGACGTCCAAATCGCGATGGACGTCCACATGCATCAAGGCTGGTAGCTTATGCCGATAAGGTAATAGCGACCGACCACATCGTCGAACATCGGGTTGTATGCAATGCCGGGCGAGCCGTAATAGACCGGCTGGTGATCGAGCGCGTTGTGCACGTTGAGGGTCAGCGACCAGTGCGGGATGCCGCTGTACGCGGCATGCAGGTCGAGCACGCTGAAGGACGGCGTCTTGCACTTGTCGTTCTGCTGCAAATCGTCCGGGCAGATCAGCGGACTGCCCGCATACGGCTCGTAGCGATAATGCCCGGTAAAACGCAGATTGCCGCCGAGGCTCCAGTGGCGATACGTCCAGTCGAGGCTGGCCAGCGCGCTGACGCGCGGCTGCGAGGCATAGCCTGCATAGCGCATCGAGGGGTCGCCGGCGATCATCTCGCGATCCAGGCGGTCCAGGTAATCGACGCCCAGATGGATGTCGTAGCGACCGTAGTTGGCGGTCTGGTGGCGATAGCGCAGATCCAGGTCGATGGTGCGCGCCTCGGTATGACCGAGGTTCACCAGTTGCTGGTTGAGCGCGTACAGCACGCCGCGGCGATTGCGCTGGAACAGCTGCGGGTAGCTGTCCGGATGCAGCAGCGCATAGCTGAGCGGCAGCGGGATGATCTCGTGGTCGCGGCGGATGCGATAGAAATCCAGCGCCGCGCCGAATGCGCTGCTCGGTGCCCACACCACGCCCAAGGTATAGCTGCGCGAGGTCTCCGGCCGCAGCTTCGGATTGCTGACCGAGTTGGCCTGCACCTGGCAGAACGAGGTGTCGTCGGTGGCCGGCGTGGCATTGACGCAGGGCAGCACGCTGTTGGCCACCTGGGTGATGAAGCGGGTGGCCGCGAGCACCGGCGGGCGGCTGAGCTGCAGCAGGGTCGGTGCGCGATAACCCTTGGCCCAGGTGCCGCGCAGGCTCAGGTCATCGCGCACATCCCATTTCAGGCCGAGCTTGGGCGAGATGGCCGCGCCATAGGGCTGCGTGCGGTCCAGCCGCCAGGCCATGTTGGCCTGCAGGCGCGCGGTGATCGGCGCATTGAACTCGGTATAGGCGGCCAGGCTGTGGCGGTTCTCGTGGCGCTCGTAGGGGCTGTCGAACTGCTGCACCAGGTTGCGCAGCAGCAGCGGGTCGGGGCGGTCGTCGAGGCGGTCGCGCCAGGTTTCCGCGCCGATCGCCATCGACAAGGGGCCATGCGGCAACTGCATCAGCGGCCCGGTCAGCTGCACGCTCAGGCTGGTCTTGGCGGCGGTCGCGTGGCGCATCAGCACGGGTGAGATCGCCTGCACCACGTCGGCATCGTTGGGCGCATCCAGGCGGAACGCACCCGAGCGCAACGACTTGGCGAAACTGTCCACGCGCAGCAGCCCGCGCAGCTCGTCGTCGCTGCGGTTGCGCTGGTCGTTGGCATGCACGTCCCAGTCCCACTCGTCCCAATGGCCCTTCAGGCCGAGCGTGACGAAGCGGTTGGTCGACACGGAGAGGTCGCGCACCGGGCCGAGGTCGCTGAAGCTGTGGTCGTAGATCGGCTCGTCGTCGCCGCTGCGGTTGTCCGGGTGCGCCGCCGGCAGCATGAAGCTGTCGCGCAGCGGCGCCATCTGCTGGCGCTGGTCGATCTTGGTCCAGCGCAGGTCGGCATACGCCTGCAGCGTGCCGAAGCGCCGGTCCAGGTGTGCGAACAGCGAGCGGCTGAGCAGGCCGGTCTGCAGGCTGGTCAGCTGCGCGTCGTCGTCGATGCACACGCCGCTGCCATTGCGCTGCCGGTTCGAACAGCCGCCCGCCAGGTAGCGCAGGTTGGCGCCGTCCAGCACGAAGGCGCTGGCGTCGCCGCTGCTGTCGTCGCCGCCGGCCTGGCGCTGCCGGCTCCAGTCGCGCGCGCCGCCGAGCAGCGGTTGCCGTTCCAGGTAATCCACGCTGACCAGGGCATGCAGCTCGTGGCCGAGCATGCCGCCGGCACTGGCGGTGACGCGCCGCTGCCGCGCGTCGCCGCGGTCGGAGACGCCATAGCTGCTGCTGAGGTTCAGCCCGGGCGCGTCCTTGCGCATGATCACGTTGATCACGCCGGCCATGGCGTCGGAGCCATAGATCGCCGACGCGCCGTCGCGCAGGATCTCCACCCGTTCGACCAGGGCTAGCGGGATGCTGTTGAGATCGTTGACCGTGTTGAAGTTGTTCTGGCTCAGGCCGTAGCCGGCCATGCGCTGGCCGTCGACCAGGAACAGCGTGGCGGACGAACCCAGCCCGCGCAGATCCACCGACGCCGCGCCGGTGGCCGTGGCCAGGCCGTTGTTCTGATACAGCTCGCCTTCGGTCATGGCCACCGGTGCGTTGCTGACGCGGATGCCGGGCTGCGCGCGCAGCAGATCGAACAAGGTCTGGTAGCCGCTGCGTTCGATCTGTTCGCGATCGATCACGGTCAACGGCGATGCGGTTTCCACGTCGGTGCGGCGGATGTGCGTGCCGGTCACTTCCACCGGCGCCAGGCGCGGCGCCGGCGAGGGGCGCTCGATCGGTGGCAGATCCTGCGCAGGGATCGCCACGGTGGCGACCGCGGTGGCCTTCAGCACATAGGTGTGCTCGTCGACCGCCACCGCGCGCAGACCGCTGCCGCGCAGCAGTTGCTGCAGCGCGTGGTCGGCCGAGTAATGTCCGCTCAGGCTCGGGTGGTGCCGCCCGATCACGATCTCCGGCGCGTACAGCAGCTGCGTGCCGCTCTGCGAGGCGAACGCACGCAGCCCATCGTCCAGCGTGCCGGCGGCGATGCGGTAGTCGCGCTCCTCCGTGGCCAGCGCGGCGCACACCGGCAACAGCAGCAGCACCAGGGCCGCGGCCAGAAGCGGAAACACCTTGCCTGCGCGCATGCGGTTTAACTGCGCCGAGGTTGCGACAACGCGGGACGGCGCGGGTTACTCAGTGGCGCGCGCCTCCGGCGTTCGTGGCCTGGCCGGGGTAGAGGGTCAGCTCGTTGTTTCCGGTGGTCACGGCGCGTAAATCCCAGCCGGCATCCAGCGCCTTGACCAGGGCCTGCTGGTCGCCGGCATGGAAACTGCCGCTGATGCGCAGGTCGGCCAGGCGCTGATCGCCCAGCAGCAGCTTGGTGTCCGAGTAGCGATTCATTTCCAGCAGCAGCGAATCCAGCCGGCGCTGGCGGAACACCAGCTCGCCCTGGCCCCAGGCCAGCACGGCCTGGGTGTCCAGCGCGCCGACCACGGCGCTGCTGCCGTCGGCGGCGATGCGCAGCTGCTGCGCGGGCGACAGTGCCTGCGTCTGCGCGCCGTGGGTGACCAGCACCGAACCGTCGAGCAGGCCCACCACTACGGCGTCGCGTTCCTTGCTCACCTGGAACACCGTGCCGGTATCGCGGATCACGTTGCCGCCGGCATGCACCTCGAACGGCGCAGCGGCGTGTGCCACCGAGAACTCGGCGCGCCCGCGTTCCAGCGTGACCAGGCGCCGTTGTGCGTCGAAATGGGTGGTCACGGTGGAGTCGGCATCCAGGATCATCAGCGTGCCGTCGTCCAGCGTCAGCTTTCGCGGCAGCTCGGTGGCGCTGGCGTAGCGGCGCGAGAAGCCGCCGTTTTCGGCCGGCGAACGGCGCAGCAGATAGGGCAGGCCAAAGGCCAGCAGCACCGAGGCCGCCGCGGCCACCGGCAGCAGCCGTGTCAGCAGGCGGCGCCGGTCGCGCCGCGCCGCGGTGCGCCGCCGCGCGGCCAGGCCCGCCGCGCGCAGCAGCGGATCGCCGGCGAGCAGGGCGGCGTTGGCGTGCAGGCGTTCGGCCTGTGCGTAGGCCTGCGCATTGGCGGGGTGCTGCGCGCGCCAGCGCTCGAACGCCGCGCGTTCGCTGGGGCCGCAGTCCGGTGCGTGCAGGCGGGCCAGCCAGGCTTCGGCGCTGGCGGGCAACGAGCGGGGTGAAGTTGCGTCGTTGGCGTTCATTCGACCTGCCCCCTGTCGCCCAGCTTCTTGCGCAGCAGCGCAAGCGCCTTGCTGATGTTCTTTTCCACGGCTTTGACCGAGATGCCGCAGTGCTTAGCTATTTCGGTGTAACTCATACCTTCGATGCGATTGAGCAGGTAGATCTCGCGGCAGCGCGAGGGGAGTCCGAGCAGGGCCTGCTGCAGGCGCGCGAGCTCCTGCAGGTTGGCGATGCGCTGTTCGTGGTCCTGGTCGTTGGAGACCAGGCCGTGCGCGTGCTCGTCCAGGCTGATGTGGTCGTGCTGGAAATGCGTCTGGGCGCGGCGGGCGCGGTCGTTCAATGCGTTGATGGCGATGCGGTACAGCAGCGAACTCCAGGATTCGGGCGCGTGTTCGCGATAGCGGATCAGGCGCACCAGGCTTTCCTGGGCGATGTCCTGGGCGTCTTCTTCGGACGACACCCGACGGCGCAGAAAGGCCAGCAAGGACTGGCGCTGCTCGCGCACGAAACTGTCAAAAGGCAGTGCATTGACCGCCTGGCGTCCCGGCTGCTCGCCATCGGCCGAACTTCCACCCATACCCTGATTCCGTACGCGGAAACCCCTTAGGGCCAGAGTATCGCAATTGTTCAAGGCTACCTCGCTCGGGAACCGCGCCAGCGTGGGTAAAACCCCTCCCTCGTACCCAAGCACGAGGGAGGGGGGTAGCCCCTGTTGCCAGGGTTTGGCCTCGTTTCAGGGGAGGACGAGGCCCACAGTCCGCAATCCTTGCGGCTTGCGCTCGCTTCCGGGGGCACCGGAAGAGAATCGGCGCCGCGCCGCCCGCGCCCAGGGCGGCGGACGGCTACGGCAAAATCCACCGGGATTTTTCCCGGTCATCTGAAGGGATAAACGCAAGCCGGGCCGCACCCCCCTACCTTCCGGGAGAAAAAGATCGCCTTCCTTCCCGGGAAGGCGATCGGAGGCGAGGTCAGGGCGTCTTGGGCTGGACGCTGGCTTGGCGCAGGGCTTCGCGCAGCTTGGCCAGCGCCTGGTCGGCCTGGATGAAGCCGTGTCCGGAGCGGTGGTCGAAGCCCGGGGTGGCCATGTCCAGCGCCGATGCCTGCATGGCGCGGTAAAGGTGGCCGGTGGTGGCTTCCGGCTCGGCCTGCCACAGCAGGGCGGCGACCGCAGCGGCATGCGGAGCCGCGGCCGAGGTGCCATAGAAGTGGTGCGACAGGTAGTCCGGATAGGTGCGGCAATCGGCGACGCGGGCATTGGCCGCATGGCTGTGGGTGCTGGATTGGCCGAAGAACGTAGTGGTCGCACCGTCCGGTGCGACGAAGTCGGGTTTACGCGGGATCTGGACCCGGCCCAGGGCGGCCCCGTCGTGATCGAACAGCAGTGGCGTGCCGCCGACCGACGAAAACGATTCCAGCGTGGCGGTGCGCAGGGAGGTATCGCAGTACGGCGTGCGGAAGTAGTCGGCGGCGCCCAGCGTCATGGCCGTAGCCGCCAAGGTATGCCCGTAGAGGGTGCCGGTATCGGTGCCATGGCGGTCGATGGTCGAGCCGCCCGCCAGCACGATCAGGTGCACGCGCGCGGGTGCCGGGCCGGCGGCGAGGCCGAGCCGCAGCACGCCGCGATAGGACGCCCCCGGATTGCGGATGTTGAGGCGCAGCTGCGCCGGTTGGCCGAGCACCGATCGGCCGGTGCACAGGTCGGCGCGGATCGGTCTGCCCTGCTGGTCGCCCAGGCACAGGTTCAGCGAGTTGCTGGCGTTGGGCGAGGTCATCGGCTGGTCCCAGTACAGCGCGATGGTGGTGGTCGTACGCGCGGCCACCGTGATGGGCAGGTTGTGCAGGGTGGCGGCGCCGCTCGCATCGAAATTGAGCAGCCGCTCGTCGACGTTGAGCGGCGTGCGCAGATCGCCGGGGCCGCGCTTCACTGGTGCGGTGGCAAAGCTGGCGTCGTTGTTGTCGTAGGCGGCCCGGCCCCGGTTGGCGTCGTTGCCGCCGGCGGTGAAATAGGCGGTTCCATAGATGCGGGTGACTTCGTCGATCGCGGCGCCGCCGATGCCGGTCTGGTAGAGCGGCTCGTTGAAGAAGCCCAGGTCGTCGACGATGATCCGCGCGCCGGCGCCGCGGCGGCCGTGCGCATCGGTCCGGTGCGTGGGCAGGGCCAGCGTCTTGATGCCCTGGGCGAAGTCGGCCAGGGTGTCCGGCGAATAGAAGGCGATGCTGGCGCCGGGCGCCACGTCGTGGATGAGCTGGGCCATGGCGCGGCCTTCGTCCGAGCCGAAGTTGAAGCAATCGCCCGATTCCTTGACCACCCGGACCCGGGCCGGCAGGTCGCCGTTCTCGATGTCGCCAGCCATGCCGGCCTTGCAATTGAAGCTGTCGGAAATCACGCCGATGGTCAGGCCGCTGCCATCCACCTGGGGCGGCTCGGGATCTTCCTTCGTCGCCGGCCGCACGCGGGTGGTCTCGCGCAGCGCCTTGCTGCGCTGCGCGGAATCGCCCTGCGAGTTCACCAGGCCGGCGCGGGTGCGCTTCTCAGGCACGCTGATGGTGAGCACGCCGGAGAGCGCCGCCGCCTGATCGATCTGCGACACCGGCAGGCGCCCGCCGATATCGTTGCGATAGACGGCGCCGGTCTGGAAGCCCAGCGCTTCGAGCTGTGTGCGGACGGATGCGACGTCGTCTTTGGCCACGATATCGACCGTGACATAGGGTTCCGCCTTGGCCGCGCGCCGGATGGCAGTGAGCGAGGCGGCTTGCTGCTTGATGCGCAGCAGCGCGTTGTCGAGCTTGCCGTTGGTGCCGCTGGCGCGTTCCAGTGCGGAAAGGCCGGCCGGCAGATTCTCGCCGCGCAACTGCAGTGGCGTGGATTGTCCGTGGGCGGCGCCGCTGAGCGCGATCGACAGCGCAAGCTTCAGCGCAAAAGCATGTGCTCTCGGCATGGGGAGATCCTCAGGTCGAAACGAGACCGGATGGCCTCGCTGACATCAGACGCTGGTCGCGCCGGGATCTTCCGCGTCACGGAACATCGGGATACCAGGATCGGCGGCTGGCGCACAGGGCGATGCCCGGGTCGCCGATACGGGGATCAAAGAAGCTGCTTTCTGCGGCTGCTAGCCGCTGACTTGTTCCGCCGCCGTACGCGAGCCTTCGCGCAGCAGCAGCTGGTAGGCGGGATTGGCGCTCTCGTCGCGGCAGGGGTAGCCCAACTGCGCCAGGAACTGCTGGAACATCGCGCGCTCGCCGGCCGGCACCTGGATGCCGACCAGGATGCGGCCATAGTCCGCGCCGTGGTTGCGGTAGTGGAACAGGCTGATATTCCAGTCCGGGTGCATATGCCCGAGGAAGCGGGTCAGCGCGCCCGGACGCTCGGGGAATTCGAAGCGGTACAGCAGCTCGTCGCGCGCCAGCGGCGAGCGGCCGCCGATCATGTGGCGCAGGTGCAGCTTGGCCAGTTCGTCGTCGGTGAGATCGAGCACGCCGAAGCCTTCCGCGGCGAAAGCAGCGGTAAGCGCCTCGCGCTCGTCGCGCTGGCGGATCTGGATGCCGACGAAGATGTGCGCGCTGGCCGCGTCGCCGATGCGGTAGTTGAACTCGGTGATCGAACGCTGGCCGAGCGTGGCGCAGAAGCGGCGGAAGCTGCCGCGTTCTTCCGGGATGGTGACGGCGAACACCGCCTCGCGCTGCTCGCCCACTTCGGCGCGCTCGGCGACGAAGCGCAGGCGGTCGAAGTTGAGGTTGGCGCCGGAGACGATGGCGACCAGGGTGGCGTCGTCCAATGCGTGCGCGGCGGCGTATTGCTTGAGGCCGGCCAGGGCGAGCGCACCGGAAGGCTCCGGCACGCAGCGGGTTTCCTGGAACACATCGCGGATCGCGGCGCAGATCGCGTCGGTGTCGACACGCAGCATCGCATCCACGTGGCGTTGGCATAGCGCAAACGTTTCGGCGCCCACGCGCTTGACCGCGGTGCCGTCGGCGAACAGGCCCACTTCGTCCAGCGTCACGCGTTCGCCGCATTCGAGCGAGCGCGCCATCGCGTCCGAATCAACCGTCTGCACGCCGATCACTTTCACTTCCGGGCGCAGCGCCTTGATATACGCCGCCACGCCGGCGAGCAGGCCGCCGCCGCCCACCGGCACGAACACGGCATGCAGCGGGCCGGGGTGCTGGCGCAGGATCTCCATGCCCACGGTAGCCTGGCCGGCGATCACCGCGGGGTCGTCGAAGGGATGCACGAAGCTGTAGCCGTGCTGCTGTTCGAGCCGCGCGGCCTCGGCCTGCGCATCGCTATAGGAATCGCCGGCCAGCACCACCTCGACCCAGGCGCCGCCGAGGCGGCGTACCGCATCGATCTTCACCTGCGGCGCGGTCACCGGCATCACGATGGTGGCGCGCAGGCCGAGCTTCGCCGCGGCCAGCGCCACGCCCTGCGCATGGTTGCCGGCCGAGGCGGCGATCACGCCGCGTGCGCGTTGCGCGGCGTCGAGCGCCACCATCTTGTTGTAGGCGCCGCGCAGCTTGAAGGAGAACACCGGCTGCTGGTCTTCGCGCTTGAGCAGCACGCGCTGGCCGAGGCGGGCGGACAACAACGGCGCGGCGTCAAGCGCGGACTCGCGTGCCACCTCGTACACCCGCGCGGCCAGCGTGCGGCGCAGCAGGTCGTGGTCCGCATCGTCCGCCGATGGCGGGGCAGCGGCCACTGCGTTCACTGCAGCGCTTCCGCGGCGGGATGGCTGACCTCGATCACATCCACCAGCTTGCGCGTCTGCTTGATCAGCTGGTCCACCGCCTCGTCGGCGCCGTGCATCACCAGGGTGAGCTGCGAGACCGCCGGGTCCTGCGTGGCGGCTACGGTGAGCGAATCGATATTGAAGCCGCGCGCGGAAAACAGTCCGGCCACGCGCACCAGCGCGCCGGCCTCGTTCTGCAACAGGATGGAAAGCGTGTGTTTCATGAGTGTCTCTTCAGAACATGTCGCTGGCGGCGCCGTCGGCCTGCACCGACTGGCGCGAGGCGATGTGGTCGCCGGTGATCATCTGCGCGTAGGTGGCGCCGGGGCCGACCATCGGATACACGCCGGCATCCGGGTCGATCATCACTTCCAGGAAGGCCGGGCCCGGGTGGGCGAGGAAGTCGGCGATGGTGGCGGCCAGTTCTTCCTTGCGCTCCAGCCGGCGTGCCCACTCGAAGCCGTCGGCCTGCGCGGCCTTGATGAAGTCCTTGCGGTGCAGGCTTTTGTCGGAGGAAGCAAAGCGGCCGCGGAAGAACAGCTTCTGCCACTGCCGCACCATGCCGTCGCCGATATTGTTGAGCACGACGACCTTTACCGGCAGGCCGTAGGTGGTGACGGTTTCCAGCTCGCCCAGGTTCATGCGGATGCTGGCGTCGCCGTCGATATCGATCACCACCGCGCCGGGCCGCGCGAACTGCGCGCCGATCGCCGCGGGCAGGCCGAAACCCATGGTGCCCATCGAGCCGGAGCTGAGCCAATGGCGCGGCTCGCGGAAATCGAAATACTGCGCCGCCCACATCTGGTGCTGGCCGACGCCGGTGCTGATCACCGCGCGGCCCTGGGTGTGGCGGTTGATCTCTTGGATCACGGCGTAAGGCTGGATCAGCGGGCTGGCGCGGTCGTAGTCCAGCGCGTGCACGCGTTTCAGTTCCGCCACGTGGGCATGCCACGGGGCGTAGCGTTCGGACAGCTTGTCGCGCCAGCCATGCTGTTCGCCCCACTCGCGCAATTGCGCCAGCGTGCGCGACAGGTCGCCGGTGTGATGCCAGTCGACGGTCTTGACCTTGCCGATCTCGGCCGGGTCGATGTCGATCTGCGCGATGAACTTCGCCTGCGGTGCGAACTTGTCCGGCACGCCGGCCACGCGGTCGTCGAAGCGCGCGCCCAGCGTGAACAGGAAATCGCAATCCTCCACCGCGTAGTTGGCATAGGCCGTACCGTGCATGCCCAGCATGTGCAGGGCCAGCGGCTCGGTGGTGTCGTAAGCGCCCAGGCCCATCAGGGTGGTGGTGACGGGCAGGCCGTAGTCGGCGACGAAGGCGCGCAGCGCTTCGGACGCGCCAGAGGCGATGGTGCCGCCGCCGGCATAGATCAGCGGACGCTTCGCTTGCGCCAGCGCTTCGAAGAACGCCGCGCATTGCGCATCGTCCAGCACGGACTGCTCCAGCCGCTGCAGCCGCGCGCGATAGCCGGGCATCGGCAGCAGGCCCTCGCCATGGAACGGCAGCAAGGTGTTCTGGATGTCCTTGGGAATATCGATAACGACCGGACCCGGCCGGCCGCTGCGTGCGATTTCGAACGCGGTGCGCAGGGTGGCTTCGAGTTTCTCCGCGTCGGTGACCAGGAACACGTGCTTGGCGCAGGCGCTCATGATGTTGGCGATCGGCGCTTCCTGGAACGCGTCGGAACCGATCGCGGTGGTCGGCACCTGGCCGCACAGCACCACCATCGGGATGGAATCGGACATCGAGTCGCGCACCGGCGTGACCATGTTGGTCGCGCCGGGGCCGGAGGTGACGATTGCGACGCCCACCTTGCCCGACGCGCGCGCATAACCGGCGGCCATGAAGCCGGCGCCCTGTTCGTTGGCGGGCACGATCAGCGGCATCGGTTCGCCGCCGCTCGGTCCGATATGCGTGGCGTTGTAGCGGAACACGGCGTCGTACACCGGCAGGATGGCGCCGCCGGAGTAGCCGAACAGCACGTCCACGCCCTCGTCGGCCAGAACCTGTACCACCACCTCGGCACCGCTCATGCGCAGCGCGTTGAGGGGATGGGTGGCGTCGTCGGCGTGCGTGGCGTCGGCGATGTCCGGCAGCAGGGCATTCATGGTGTCGCGAATCCTCAAGAAAAAAGAAAGCCCCTCGCCGTGGTGGCGAGGGGCGGGGTGGATCAGCCGGTTTTCTTCAGCGGTTCGGCGGCGGGCTTGGCCGCGGCGGCGCCGGCCTGCAACCAGGACATGCGTGCACGTAGCTTGGCGCCGACCTGTTCGATCGGATGCTCCAGGTCCGCCTGCTTGAAGCGCTTGTAGTTGGGCAGGCCGGCCTGGTACTCGGCGATCCAGTTGCGCGCGAAGGTGCCGTCCTGGATGTCGGTCAGCACATCTTTCATGCGCGCCTTGGTGCCGGCGTCGATCACCCGCGGGCCGCTGACGTAGTCGCCGTACTGCGCCGTCTCGGAGACGAATTCCAGCATGCGCGCGATGCCGCCTTCGTAGAACAGGTCCACGATCAGCTTCAGCTCGTGCAGCACTTCGTAGTAGGCGATCTCCGGCTGGTAGCCGGCTTCCACCAGGGTCTCGAAACCGGCCTGCACCAGCGAGCTGGCGCCGCCGCACAGCACGGCCTGTTCGCCGAACAGATCGGTCTCGGTCTCTTCCTTGAAGTCGGTCTTGATCAGCAGGGCGCGGCCGCCGCCGATGCCGTCGGCATACGCCTTGGCCCTGGCTTCGGCCAGGCCGGTGACGTCCTGGTGGATCGCCCAGATGCTGGGCACGCCGCGGCCGATCTCGTACTCGCGGCGCACCAGCGCGCCCGGGCCCTTCGGCGCGACCAGGATCACGTCGATGTCCTCGCGCGGAGCGATCTGCTTGAAGTGCACGTTGAAGCCATGCGCGAACAGCAGCGCTGCACCAGCCTTGATGTTCGGCTCGATCGCTTCCTTGTACAGCGTAGGCTGCACCATGTCGGGGGTCAGCACGGCGACCAGGTCGGCGCCGCGCACGGCGTCGCCGGGTTCGGCCACCTTGAAGCCTTCGCTGGTGGCGCGCTCCCACGAGGGACCGTCCTTGCGCAGGCCGACCACGACGTCGAGGCCGGAGTCGCGCAGGTTGAGGGCGTGCGCGCGGCCCTGGCTGCCGTAGCCGAGCACGGCGATGCGGGCGTTGGCCAGCGACGGGTTGGAAGTGGTGCTGCTCATGCGGTGACTCCTTCGGTAGCGGTGACTTGGATGTGTTTGGGGGTGGAGACAGCGGTATCGGGATGGGTATTGGCGCCGTCGGAGGCGGAGCCGACCAGGCGCGCGTACTTGGCCAGCGCGCCGCTGGTGACCTTGGGTGCGGGGGCGGTCCAGTGCTTGCGGCGTTCGGCGAGGTCGGCGTCGGTCTCGATGGCACGCAGGCCGGCATCGATGCGGATGCGGTCGCCGTCGCGCAGCAGTGCGATCGGGCCGCCGCGCACCGCTTCCGGCGCCATGTGACCGACCATGAAACCGTGGGTGGCGCCGGAGAAGCGGCCATCGGTGATCAGTGCGACGTCGTCGCCCAGGCCGCGGCCGATCAGTGCGGCGGTGACGCCGAGCATCTCGCGCATGCCGGGGCCGCCGGCGGGGCCTTCGTTGCGGATCACGATCACATCGCCCTTGGCGATGCGACCCTGCTGCACGGCGGCGAAGGCCAGTTCCTCACTTTCGAACACGCGGGCGTTGCCTTCGAAATGCGTGGCGCCCTTGCCGGCGAGCTTCAAGATGCAGCCTTCCGGCGCCAGATTGCCGTACAGGATCGAATAACCGCCGCGCGGCTTCAGCGGCTGGCCGACCGGCAGGATCACGTCCTGCGTTTCGGCACGCGGTGCCGCCGCGGCTTCCTCGAACAGGCTGCGGCCGGTGACGGTGGGCGCGTCTTCCAGCATGTCGGCGGCGATCAGTTCCTGCGCCACGCGCGCGGCGCCGCCGGCGCCGAACATCTCCACCGCGGTGTAGCGGCCACCGGGCAGCAGGTCGGCGATCACCGGAGTGTGCCTGGAGGCCGGCTCGAAATCTTCCAGCGTCCACGGCGCGCCGGCTTCGCGCGCGATCGCCAGCAGGTGCAGCACCGCATTGGTGGAGCCGGCGGTGGCGGCGACCATGCGTGCGGCGTTGCGCAGCGAGGTGCGGTTGATCAAGGCGCGCGGCGAGCGCTGCTCGCGCAGGCATTCCATCACCAGCTCGCCGCAGCGGCGTGCGGCGGCGGCCTTGGCCGGATGGGTGGCGGGAATATCGTTGAAGCCCATCGGCGACAGGCCCAGCGTGGTCAGCACCATGGCCATGGTGTTGGCGGTGAACTGGCCGCCGCAGGCGCCGGCGCCGGGGCAGGCGTCGCGTTCGACCGCGGCCAGTTCGGCGTCGTCGATCTTGCCCGCGCCATGCGCGCCGACCGCTTCGAACACCTGCTGGATGGTGATCGGATGCTGGTCGTGCGTGCCGTGCGCGATGGTGCCGCCGTACAGCGCCACCGCCGGGATATCCAGGCGCGCCATCGCCATCGCGGCGGCGGGGATGGTCTTGTCGCAGCCGCACAGCACCACCATCGCGTCCAGGCAATGGCCGTCCACGGCCAGCTCGATGGAATCGGTGATCACCTCGCGGCTGATCAGCGAGGCGCGCATGCCGGGCGTGCCCATGGCGATGCCGTCGGTCACGGCGATCGTGTTGAATTCCACCGGCGTGCCGCCGGCGGCGCGGATGCCCTCGGCCACATGCTCGGCCAGCTCGCGCAGGTTGAGGTTGCAGGGGCTGACGTTGGACCAGGTATGCACCACCGCCACCAGCGGCTTGGCGATGGCGCCGTCGTCCAGCCCGGTGGCACGCAGCATGGCGCGCGCGGGGGCGCGGTCGGCGCCGGTCTTGATGAGGTCACTGCGCATGGAAAGACAAACTCCGGGTTGCCGAATAACGGGTGGTGGAACATCGATCGGTGCGTTGGGTTGCTCCCCCTGCGCGCAGGGGCACGCGGGACAGGGCGCGGGGAGTGGCGTTCACCCGGGGCGGGGTGAGCGACGCCCTCATATCCCGCTGCGCGCAGGGAGAAGCAGGCGGCACGGAGGTCGCGCGGGCAGGCGTCAGCCGCACGCGCGCGCTCCGCTGAAAAAGGCTTCCGAGTTGGCTACGTGTTCGTCCAGCGCGGCGATGACCGCGACGCGGATCTCCGCGGTGCCGGCATCGCCGCCGATATCGCGGCTGCGCGGGCCGTGCTGCAGCACGTGCTCCACCGCGGCTTCTACCGCGCCGGCCTCTTCTTCCAGGCCCAGCGAGTGGCGCAACAGCATGGCGGTGGACAGGATCGCGCCGACCGGATTGGCCACGCCCTTGCCGGCGATGTCCGGCGCGGAACCATGGATCGGCTCGTACAGTCCGCGCGCGCCTTCGCCCAGCGAGGCGGAGGGCAGCAGGCCGAGCGAGCCGGCCAGGGCGGCGGCTTCGTCGGTGAGGATGTCGCCGAACAGGTTCTCGGTGACCACCACGTCGTAGCTGGCCGGCTGGGTCAGCAGCAGCATCGCCATCGAATCGACCAGCTGGTGTTCCAGCTTCACGTCCGGGTATTCCGCGGCAACGCGCTGCACCGTGCTGCGCCACAGGCGCGAGGTTTCCAGCACGTTGGCCTTGTCCACCGAGGTGACCTTGTGGCGGCGGCCGCGCGCCAGTTCGAAGGCGCGGCGCACCACGCGCTCGACTTCGGCCACGGTGTACTTGCACTCGTCGGTGGCGGTGTCGACGGTGCGCGTCTTGGCGCCGAAGTAGGCGCCGCCGGTGAGTTCGCGCACGAACAGCACGTCGACGTTGCGCAGCCGGTCGTCCTTCAGCGGCGACAGCGCGGTCAAGGCCGGATGCACCTGCAGCGGACGCAGGTTGGCGTACACGCCCAGCGCTGCGCGCAACGCCAGCAGGCCCTGTTCCGGACGCACCGGCGCCGAAGGATCGGACCACTTCGGCCCGCCCACCGCACCCAGCAGCACCGCATCGGCGGACTGGCACGCAGCCAGCGCGGCGGCCGGCAGCGGCTCGCCGGTCGCGTCGATGGCGCAGCCGCCGATCAGGTGTTCTTCGTACTCGAACGTGTGCTCGAAATGAGCGGCGACGGCGTCCAGCACGGCGACGGCGGCGGCGGTGACTTCCGGACCGACGCCATCGCCGGGCAGGGTGACGATGCGGGCTTTCATGCGGCTTGCTCCAGATGCTGTTCGTAGTGGGCGATGGCGTCGGCGTGCTGCAGCAGGTAGCCGAGCTGGTCGACCCCGTTGAGCAGGCAATGGCGGGCAAAGGGTTCGAGCTGGAACGGGATGCGGCCGCCGTCGGGCAGGGCGATGTACTGGCCTTCCACGTCGATGGTCAGCTCGGTGCCGGGATGGGTCAGCAGCCAGTGGTGCTCGGCTTCGGACACCACGATCGCCAGCAGGCCGTTCTTCAGCGCGTTGTTGCGGAAGATGTCGGCGATCTCGCTGCACAGCACCGCATGAATACCGTAGTCCAGCAACGCCCACGGCGCGTGCTCGCGCGAGGAGCCGCAGCCGAAGTTGCGGCCGGCGACCAGGATCGCGCAGCCCTTGGCCTGCGACTGGTTGAGCGGGAAGGCCGGGTTGTCGCTGCCGTCCGGCAGGTAGCGCCAGTCGTTGAAGCACAGCTTGCCCAGGCCCGCGCGCTCGGTAGTGGTGAGGAAGCGCGCGGGGATGATGCGGTCGGTGTCGATGTTCTCGTCGGCCAGCACGGCGGTACGGGAATGGAGGCGGGTGACGGGTTTCATGCGGCGGCGGCCTCGTTGATGTACTCGCGCGGATCGGCGATCGAACCGGCCAGCGCGGAAGCGGCGGCGGTGGCGGGGCTGGCCAGCACGGTGCGGGCGCCCTTGCCCTGGCGGCCTTCGAAGTTGCGGTTGGAAGTGCTGACCACCAGCTGGCCCGGCTGTGCCAGGTCGCCGTTCATGGCGATGCACATCGAGCAGCCCGGCACGCGCCACTCGGCGCCGGCCGCGGTGAACACCTGATGCAAGCCTTCGCGCTCGGCATCGCGGCGCACCGCTTCGGAGCCCGGCACCACCAGCATGCGCACGCCGTCGGCGATGCGGCGGCCGCGCAGGATCTCGGCCGCTTCGCGCAGGTCGGACAGGCGCGAGTTGGTACAGCTGCCGATGAAGACGACATCCACCGGCATGCCCTGCATCGGCTTGCCGGGCTGGGCGCGCATGTAGTCCAGCGCGCGGGTTTCCTGTGCGGTGCGCGCGGCCGGCACCGGCAGGTCCATGGCGATCGCCATGCCTGGATGGGTGCCGTAGGTGACGGTGGGCTTCACCTTGCCGGCGTCGATGCGCACTTCGCGGTCGTAGCTGGCGCCGCTGTCGGTGCGCAGCGCGCGCCACGTGGCGACGGCGGCATCCCATGCGGCGCCCTGCGGCACGCGCGGGCGGCCCTTCAGCCAGGCGAAGGTGGTGTCGTCCGGAGCGATCAGGCCCGCGCGGGCGCCGGCCTCGATCGACATGTTGCACACGGTCATGCGCTCGTCCATCGACAGCGCCTCGATGGCGTCGCCGCGGTATTCGATGACGTGGCCGGTGCCGCCGTCGACGCCGATCTCGCCGATGATGTGCAGGATCAGGTCTTTCGCGCCGACGCCCTTGGGCAGCTGGCCGTCGACGTGGATCGCCAGCGTCTTGGGCTTGCGCTGCAGCAGGCACTGGGTGGCCATCACGTGGCCGACCTCGGTGGTGCCGATGCCGAACGCCAGCGCGCCGAACGCACCGTGGGTGGAGGTGTGGCTGTCGCCGCAGACGATGGTCATGCCCGGCTGGGTGGCGCCCAGCTCCGGGCCGATCACGTGCACGATGCCGCGCTCGCTGCTGTCCCAGCCGTGCAGCTCGACGCCGAACTCGCGGCAGTTCGCTTCCAGCTGCGCGACCTGGGCTTTCGCTTCTTCGTTCGCGTAAGGGCGCTCGCCCTTGTCGTTGGCGGGCAGGGTGGGCGTGGAGTGGTCCAGCGTGGCCAGGGCGCGGTCGGGGCGGCGCAGCTTCAGGCCGCGCTCGCGCAGTTCACTGAAGGCCTGCGGCGAGGTGACTTCGTGCACCAGGTGCAAGTCGATGTAGAGGATCGCGGGGGTGTCGGCGGTTTCAGCGGCGACGACGTGCGCGTCCCAGAGTTTTTCGAACAGAGTGCGCGTGCTCATGCGGCTACCTGCTCGGTGGCCTGCGTGTGCACTGGCGTCAGCCAGCCCCAGCGATCGTCGGTCCGGCCGTCGAACAGGCCGAAGAAGGCATCCTGCAATGCACGGGTGATCGGACCGGGGCGGCCACTGCCGACCGGCTTGCGGTCGACCGAACGCACCGGGGTGATCTCGGCGGCGGTGCCGGTCATGAACACTTCGTCGGCGGTGTACAGCGCTTCGCGCGGCAGGTCGCGCTCCTCGACCTTGATGCCGAGGTCTTCGGCCAGGGTCATCACCGTGTCGCGGGTGATGCCGGCCAGGATGCCGGCGCTGGTCGGCGGGGTCAGCAGCTTGCCGTTCTTGACCACGAACACGTTTTCGCCGGCGCCTTCGCTCAGCAGGCCGTTGTGGCCGAGCGCGATGCCTTCGGCGTAGCCGCCGCGGCGCGCTTCCAGGCCGATCAGCTGGCTGCTCAGGTAATTGCCGCCGGCCTTGGCCCAGCTCGGCACGGTATTCGGCGCCGGACGCTGCCACGAGGACACGCACACGTCGGCGCCCTGCTCGCGCGCATCGCCCAGGTAGGCGCCCCATTCCATCGCCATGATCGCCACGTCCACCGGTGCGCCGGGCTTGGCCAGCACGCCCAGGCCGCCGGCGCCGCGGAACACGATGGGACGCACGTAGGCCGAGCCCATGCGGTTGGCGCGGATCACTTCCATGCAGGCGGCGTTGATCTCGTCTTCGCTGTAGCCGATCTCGATCTCGTACACGCGCGCCGACTCGAACAGGCGCCGCGTGTGGTCGCCAAGGCGGAAGTAGGCCGGGCCCTGCGGGGTGGCGTACACGCGCTCGCCTTCGAACACGGAGGAGCCGTAGTGCAGCGCGTGGGTGCTGACGTGGACCGTGGCTTCGGTCCACGGCTTGATCTGGCCGTTGTGCCAGAGAAAGGGCGTGGTCATGCGGTGGCTCCTTGGACTTGCGGTTGCGCGGCGGCGGACGGGGCGGCCTGCCGCTCGATGCGGTTGACGATGGAAAGCGCGGCCAGTGCGGTGGCCTCGACGATGTCGGTGCTGACGCCGTTGCCGCGCCAGTCGCGGGTGGCGTGGCGCGCGGTGAGCTGGGCCTGGCCCTGGGCGTCGCCGCCTTCGCTGACGGCGCGCACCTGGAACTGGGTCAGTTCCAGGTCGGTGCCGGTGGCGCGCTCGATCGCGCGCAGCACGGCGTCGACCGGGCCGTCGCCGATGGCGGCTTCGCCGATCTCGCGGCCGTCGTCGTGGGCCAGCCGCACCGAGGCGGACGCGCTGCCGCCCAGGTGCGAGGAGGTGTTCAACTGCACGATGCGCCACGGACCGGTGGCATCCGGATCCTGGCCCAGCGCCAGCGCTTCCAGGTCTTCGTCGTGGATCTCACGCTTCTTGTCGGCCAGCGCCTTGAAGCGCGCGAAGATGCCGTCCATCGCGGTCTCTTCCGGGCTATGGCCCAGCGCCTGCAGGCGCGCACGCAGCGCGTGGCGGCCGGAATGCTTGCCCAGCACCAGCTTGGTCTCGCCCATGCCGACGTCCTGCGGACGCATGATTTCGTAGGTGCCGCGGTGCTTGAGCATGCCGTGCTGGTGGATGCCCGATTCATGCGCGAAGGCGTTGTCGCCGACGATCGCCTTGTTGCGCGGCACGGCCTGGCCGGTGAGCTGGGTCAGCAGGCGCGAGGTCTGCACCAGGCGGCGCGCGTCGATGCGCGAATCCACGCCGAAGTAGGGGCCGCGCACGCGCAGCGCCATCACCACTTCTTCCAGCGAGGCATTGCCGGCGCGCTCGCCGATGCCGTTGATGGTGCATTCGACCTGCCGCGCGCCCGCGCTCACCGCGGCGAGGCTGTTGGCGACGGCCATCCCTAAGTCGTCGTGGCAGTGCGAGGAGAACACCACCCGCTCGGCGCCCTTCACGTGCTTGCGCAGGTAGGCGAAGCGCTCGGCGATCTCGGCCGGCGTGACGTAGCCCACCGTGTCCGGCGCATTCAGCGTGGTGGCGCCGGCGGCGACGGCAGCGCTGAACACTTCGGCCAGGTAGTCCGGCTCGGTGCGCATGGCGTCCTCGGCGGAGAACTCGACCTCGTGGCACAGCGCGCGGGCGCGCTCGACGGCGGCGATGGCGGTGTCGATCACCTGCTGCTTGCTCATGCCCAGCTTGTGCTCGCGATGCAGCGGGCTGGTCGACAGGAACACGTGGATGCGCGAATGCTGCGCGGCTTCCAGCGCGCGGCCGGCGCTGTCGATATCCGCCGCCTGGCAGCGCGCCAGCGCGCAGACGGTGGAGTGGCGCACGGCCTTGGCGATCTCGGCGACGGCGGCGAAGTCGTCCGGCGATGCCTGCGGAAAGCCCGCCTCCATCACGTCGACGCCGAGCGCTTCGAGCGCATGGGCCATGCGCAGCTTGGCGCGGCGGTCCATGCCGAAGCCGGGCGCCTGTTCGCCATCGCGCAGGGTGGTGTCGAAGATGCGCACGCGGTCGTCGGCTACTACGCCGTCCTCGCTGCTGTCGTTGCTGTGCTGGGTCTGGTGGTTCATGTCGGCTCCGCTGCTGGCGCGTGGCCGAGGGCAACAAAAAACCCCGCATCCTGTTCGGGTGCGGGGTTCTTTGGGGTATTCAGGTCAGTTTTGCTTTACCTGGAACACACGCCCTCAGCCCGCACCTCCGTTGGTAATAAGGAGTACGAGTACAAGGGCAAGAAGGAGGTTGCCGCGCAGCCGCAGCAGGCCGTGAACCGCTGGAGGGCGGGTCCTTTCGGCGATGCTGGCGGTGGTGTTGCGTTGCGACATGTCATCGACCCTAACGGGGGCTGTCAGGGCGTGTCAACAGTTTCTTCTGTAATGATCGAAAAAAGTTTGCTCGATCACATTTGGACGTCCAGATGGCTGGATGCGATGAGGACGCGATTATTCGTGGTGATTTCGTGGAGCCTCGTGCATCGAGGAAAAGCCTGGAAATCAGACCATTCCTATTGATGGCATCGAAGGTCGACAAGTAAGTCGACGCATTTCAGCGCTTTGCACGGACTGGTACGCGGCGTCGCATGCGCGACCATGCAGCGGCGTACGGAGTCATTCGGGGCCAGCTTTGGCATGGGCAAAAAGCGGATGCGGCGGGGCACAAAAACGGACCAGGGCGTCGACCGCAGCGCAGGGGTGAACCGTCAGCCAGAGCCGACGGCCGCACCGTTCACCAGAACCAAGCTTGGAGTTCGCCCATAAGTTCACCTCCGAAGTTTGCCTGGACATTCACCCTAGCCGGCGCGCCTGCACTGGCGCGGCCCCGTCCAGCAACCAGGCTTTCAGCCCCTGGTCGCTGGCTTGCAGCGCTTCGGCGTGCGCCGGCCGGCCGAGCATGGCGGCCAGTGCGGGCGGGGTGGGCACGCTGTGTCCGATCAGCGGTTCGATCACGCTTTCGAACTTGGCCGGGTGCGCGGTGGACACCACGGCCCAGTCGTCCTGGCGTTCGCGCCGATCGAGCCGGTGCATGGCGGTGGCCGTGTGCGGGCAGAACACTTCGCCGTGCGCCGCGTGCCTGAGCACGGTGGCGCGGATGGCGGCGTCGTCCACGCTATGGGAAGCAAGCTGGCCACGCAGGTCTTCGTCGTAGGGGAAGGTCCAGCGCAGCCGCTCGAAGTTGCTCGGCGCGCCGACATCCATCGCATTGGCCAGGGTGGCGACCGCGGCGCGCGGCGCGTAGGCGGCGCCGGCGAAGTAGTCCGGCAGTGTCTGGTTGGCATTGCAGGCCAGCTCGATCGCGCCGACCGGCAGCCCGATCTCGCGCACCCACACCGCGGCCAGCGCGTTGCCCAGGTTGCCGGTGGGCACGATGAAATTGAGCGGGCGGCCATGCTCGCGCCACCAGCGCAGCGAGGCGTGCGCGTAGTACGCCATCTGCGGCAGCAGGCGGCCGAGGCTGATGCTGTTGGCGGACGACAGCGGACGCTGCGCCTGCAGCGCCGCGTCGTTGAGCGCGGCCTTGACCATGCGCTGGCAGTCGTCGAAGCGACCCGCCACGCGCAGCGCGCGCACGTTGTCGCCGAAGCAGCCGAGCTGGTGCGCCTGGCGCGGCGAGACCAGTCCGTCCGGATAGAGGATCACCACCTCGACGCCGGGCTGGCCATGGAACGCGGCCGCCACCGCGGCGCCGGTGTCGCCCGAGGTGGCGACCAGGATGGTCAGCGGCGGCTCGCCGGCCTGACGCAGGCGGCGGAAGCAGCTGGCCAGGAAGCGCGCGCCGAAATCCTTGAATGCGGCGCTGGGGCCGTGGAACAGCTCCAGCATTGCCGCGCCCGGGTACTGCGGCAGCGGGCGCAGCGGCGCGTCGAACGAGAACGCCTCGGCGCAGATCGCCGGCAGTTCCGCCGCCAGCGCATGGCCGGCGAAGAACGGACGCAGCAAGCGCGCGGCGGTGTCGGCCAGGCTGCCGTCGGCATCGAAATCGCCTGGCTTGAGGCTGGGCAGCGCCTCCGGCACATACAGTCCGCCATCCGGCGCGAGCCCGGCGGCGATCGCCTCGCCGATGCCTGCGCCTTCCGCGGCGCCGCGCGTGCTGTGATAGAGCAGCGGTTCACTCATGCCTTGCGCTCCACATCGATCAAGGTGGCGGCCGGCCCGGCGATGGGCGAGACCAAGAGGTCGCTGTCCAGGCCGGCGTCGGCGAAAGCCGCGGCCATCGCGGCGGCGGCGGCCTGGGCTTGTTCGCGGCGTTCGAACCAGCCGAACACGCTGGGGCCGGCGCCGGAGATGCTGGCGCCCATCGCGCCATGATCCATCGCCGCCTGCTTCACCCGCGCGAAACCCGGAATCAGCGGCGCGCGGCGCGGTTCCACCAGCACGTCGTCGAGGCCTTCGCGCACCAGCGCCGCATCGCCCTGCCAGCAGCCGGCCAGGGTCAGCGAGAGATTGGCGCTCTGCGCCACGAATTCGCCCAGCTGATACGCCCCGGCCAGCGCGGCGCGCGCCTTGCGCGTCTCCAGCACCATATGCGGATGGACCAGGGCGCAATGCCAGGCGTCCGGCACCGGCACGCGCACCAGCCGGTCGCGCGTGGCCAGCACCAGGCCGCCGAGCAGCATCGGGCCGACGTTGTCGCCGTGGCGGCCGCCGCTGGCCACCGCCTCGCCTTCGAGCGCGAAGCCGTACAGCGATTCCATCGGCAGCGGGCGTTCCAGCAGCGCGTTGGCGGCGACCAGCGCGGCCACGCAGGACGAAGCCGAGCCGCCCATGCCGGAACCCAGCGCGATGCCTTTGTGCAGCACCAGCTCGAAGCCGTGGCGCAGTCCCAGCGCCTTGCGCAGCGCCATCAGCGCCATGCCGGCGGTGTTCTGCGCGGGGTCCAGCGGCAGGTCGGTGACGCAGCCTTCGATGGCGGCGATGCGCACCACCGGTTCGTCGATGCGGCGCACCTGGGCGCGGTCGCCGGCGCCGGCCAGGCTGTGGCCGAGGATGTCGAAGCCGATGCCGACGTTGCCGACACTGGCCGGCGCGTGGGCCTGGGCGGAAAGAGCGCGTTGGGGTGAGCGGGCCATCGGTTCCGGGGATTGGGCAAGTTGAGCGTTCATGCGCGCGCCTCCAGCGACTCGGCGATGCGCAGCAGGTCGCCGAACACGCCCGCGGCCGTCACTTCCGGCCCGGCGCCCGGTCCCTGCACCAGCAGCGGATTATCGTGGTATCGGCGCGTGGTGAATTGCACCACGTTGTCGGTCAGGCGCGTGTGCGCAAAAGGGTGGGCGGCGGGCAGCACGGCCAGCTTCACGCTGGCGCGGCCGTCGCGGTCCAGGCTGGCCACATGGCGCAGCACGCCGCCTTCGGCGCGGGCGATGGCCAGTTGCGCGGCCATCGGCGCGTCCAGCTCGTGCAGGCGGGCCATGAAGGCGTCGGCGTCCAGCGCGGCCAGTTCGGCCGGCACCAGGCTCTGTACGTTCACGTCGTCCAGCGACAGCGCCCAGCCGGCTTCGCGGGCGAGGATCACCAGCTTGCGCGCCACATCCAGGCCGGACAGGTCGTCGCGCGGATCGGGCTCGGTATAGCCCAGCGCGTGCGCCTCGCGCACCAGCGCGGAGAACGGGCGGCCGCCGTCGTGGCGGTTGCACAGCCACGCCAGCGTGCCGGAGAACATGCCGTCGACGGCGAGCAGCTCGTCGCCGGTATCGAGCAGGTCGCGCAGCGTCTGCACCACCGGCAGGCCGGCGCAGACGGTGGCTTCGTAGCGGAAGCGCGCGCCTGCATGGCTGGCCGCGCGAATCGACTGCCAGCGCTCCAGCGGGCCGCTGCCGGCGAGCTTGTTCGGGGTGACCACGTGCACGCCGTCGGCCAGCCAGCCGGCGTAGTGCGCGGCCACCTCGTCGTTGGCGCTGCAGTCGATCAGCATGGCGTGGCGGCCGTCGTCGCCCAGCACGTGGCGCGCGAACTGGCGCAGGTCGGCAGGGCGCCAGGTCTGGGCGCGGTCGCAGCGGCGGTTGAGGTCGGGGTCGTCGCTGTCCAGCCACATGCGCTTGCTGGCGGCCACGCCGCACAGCTTCAGTTCCAGGCCGGCTTCGGACAAACGAGTCTGCGCCGCACGCAGTTGGGTGAGCAGGGCGCTGCCGACACGACCGGGGCCGATCAGACCCACGGCCAGCATGCGGCGGCGTGGAGTGGTCGTCGGCAGCGCCCTGGCAAGCACGGCGTGTTTGGGATGTTCCAATTGGGGGGCGAGGGCGTTCACGGTGGTCTCCTTGGGTTGGGAGCCCCGTCTCTCGCTTGGCGGTTCGGAGTAGCCCGGCCCGCCTCTCTTGAGGGCGGGGCCGTTGCGTGTGATGAAGCTACTCGCGCGCGGACACCCACCCGTGGCCGGTGGTACCGGTACCGGTGGTAATGGTCGTGGCGGAGGAAGCGATGGCGCCGGCCAACGGCATGCGCCCGGCGTGGGCCGGGTTGGAAAGCATGCGGATGGAGGAAGCAAGTGGCGACATGCGACCGACCATACGGGCCATGCTGCACTGCAGTCAACAGGTGCAACTGAAACTTTAGGGGCGCGCCCCGGTGACACCCACGTAACGAGGCGAGGTGTTGAATCCCCGCGGTCTCAACAACAAGGAGCGACCTCCATGAACAAGCGCATCCGCAGTATCGCCGCCACCAGCCTGGCCCTCTGCCTCGGCCTGGCCTGCGGTTCGGGCAGCGCGCAGGACCTCGGCAAGCTTGGCGGCCTGCTCGGCGGGGGCGGCGGCTCGATGAGCTCCGGCAGCATGGGCAACGTTGCCGGCCTGCTGCAGTACTGCGTGAAGAACAACTACCTCGGCGGCGATTCCGGCGCCTCGGGCATCAAGGACCAGCTGATGGGCAAGCTCGGTGCCGGCGGCGGCGCGTCGTCCAGCGGCGAGGCGGCCTCGGGCGGCGACGTGCTCGGTGGGCTGATGGGCAAGAAAAAGAAGAATTCGAGCCAGCCCACGGGTGGCGATGCCAGCCGCGATCCGAGTTACCTCAGCGGCGCCAAGGGCATTCTGCAGGGCGGCAACGGGAAGAGCCTGGACCTGTCGAGCGTCGGTGGTGGTTCGAGCGATCTGAAGTCGCAGATCACCACCAAGGTGTGCGACACGGTGTTGAAGCAGGGGAAGTCGTTCTTGGGGATGTAAGGCTGCCTGGTGGAACCCTTCTCCCCGCCGGGGAGAAGGTGGCGGCAGCCGGATGAGGGGCGGGTGCTCGCCACGAGCTATCGACGCAGCGACGCCTGCTTCTGCGCTGCTGCTTCACCGCTCCGTAGGTCCCCCTCACCCCGCCCTCTCCCCGGCGGGGTGAGGGAGCAAGGGCGTCACTTCGACAGGTCGATCGCGTACACCGCCGTCCCGTCCCCGTTGTCCTTCACCTGCCGCAGGTTCTTCACTCCCGCCTCGCGCGCCTCCGCTTCCTTGCCCGCGGCGCCCTTGAACACCACCGCCCCGCGCGTCTTCACCGGTGCGAAGCGCCACGACGCCTTCGGCAGGTCCTTCGCGTCCAGCGTGCGCTGGCGCTCCAGCCACCTGGCCAGGATCTCGCGCGTGCCATCCGGCGCGGACAGCACGATGTTCTTGCCGTCCAGCCCCGGGAAATTGCCGCCGCCGCTGGCGCGGTAGTTGTTGGTCACCACGATGAAGGGCTGCTGCGGCTGCACCTTCTTGCCCTTCCAGCGCAGGTCGACGATGCGTTTGCCGGCCGGCTTGGTCACGTCGATCACATAGCGGATGTCGCCCTGCAGCTGGTCGAAGTTGTAGCCGGGCATGCGGTCGTTGAGCAGCGGCTGTTCGGCGCTGGCGCCTGGGTCGATCTGGCGGAAGCGCTCGGCCGATTTCTCCAGCCACGCCTTCAGCCCCGCGCCGTCGGTTTTCACCGCGGTCAGGGTGTTCGGATAGAAGTACAGGTCGGCTGCGCTGCGCAGGCTCAAGGGGCCGGCCGGCACGTCGGTGTAGTCGTCCGGGCCGCCGAAGCCGGTGCGGAACGCGGCGGCCGAGGCCACCACCGGCACCTTGGCCAGTTCCGGATGGGTCTTGGGCAGCTCGGTCTGCACGTAGTCGCGTTCCGCGGCGTTGACCACGGACAGCGCCGTCATATTGCCGACGTCCGAGAAATAGCTGCTCAGGCGCATCCGCGTCTCGCCGATCGGCGTGCTGACGTGGGCCATCGCGGCCTCGTGCGCCTTGGCCACCAGCGGCGCGATCGCCGGATCGGCCGCCACGCATTCGTTCTTCTTCGGGCAGATCGGGCGGACTTCGCTGTGGGTGTGCTCCTTGTCGATCGTCCAGTGCCCGTCGCGGCGTGCCAGCGCCAGTTCGACCACGCCCAGGTCCTTGCCGAAGAAGCCGCCCATCACCGCCGGCACGCCGCGCACGAAGCCGCGCTCGGCATCGACGTCCTGCATGTCCTTGTAGTGCGGGCCGGGGAATTCGGTATGCGAGTGGCCCAGCAGCAGCACGTCGATGCCGGGCACGGCGGCGAGGTGCCAGCCGCCATTCTCCATGTCGGAGGTATAGGTGGCCGTGTTGAGGCCGCCGTGCAGCACCGCCACGATCAGGTCCGGATGCTGGGCCTGCAGCTCCGGCAGGTATTTCTTCGCCGCCTCCACCACGCCGGTCACGGTGACCTTGCCTTCGAGGTTCTGCTTGTCCCACTCCAGGATCGGCGGCGGGGTGAAGCCGATGATGCCCACGCGCAGCGGCACGCTGCGCGTGCGCCCCTGGGGCGTGACGACCTGGATGGACTTCTCCACCACCGTCCACGGCTTGAAGATCGGCGCGCCGTCGCGCGTGCTGAACACATTGGCCAGCACCAGCGGGAAATGCGGGCCGGCGCAGCGATCGCTGCGGCCGCCGTCGACGTTCATCGGCGTGCCGGTGACCTGCGACAGGAACGGCAGGCCGTAGTTGAACTCGTGGTTGCCGGCGGTGCCGCCGTCGTAGCCGATAGCGTCCATGGCGGCGTAGATCGACAGCTCCTCGTTGCAGCCGAGCGGCTTCGCCTGGGCCTGGTAATCGGCCAGCACGCTGCCCTGGATGGTGTCGCCGCTGTCGAACAGGAAGCTGTTCGGATACTGCTGGCGGGCCTGGCGGATCAGGGTGGCGGTGCGCTCGTAACCCACCGTCGCGTCCGGCTTGAGCTTGTAATAGTCGTAGCTCAGCACGTTGGAGTGGATGTCGGTGGTCTCCAGGATCGCCACCTGAGCGTGGCTGCCGTCCGCCACGCGGTCGGTGCGGGCGCCTTGGGAGGCGCAGCCGGCGAGCAGGGCTGCGGTGAGCAGGGCCAGGGGTAGGCGGCGGAGCGGCATGATGGATTCCCTTCAGACGAAAGCAAGCCGCGCAAGCTAGCAGATCGGCATGGCGGGGAACGCCTCGGCGCGGCGCCCGAAACCGGGCAACGGCGGCTGAACCCTTGCGCGGCGCGGACTTCCCGTTACCTCTGGTTCTGTCTGTGAAGGAAATGAGAACGTAAGATGGCGCCCTGATGACAGACCGGCCGGAACAGGGGGCCAAGCGCAACATGCAGAGATGGTCGTTTCGCTTTACGCGGAACAGCGTGGCGTGGCTGTGCGCGACGCTGTTCTTCGCCGGCTGCGTGCGCGCCACCGCCGGCCAGGAGCCCGTGCTGCAGCAGCAGAGCTTTATCTTCGCGCTGATGCTGTGCACCTGCGGCGTGCTGCTGTTCGCGTTCGCGCGCGTGGCGATGGCCCTGGTGGTCAGCGGCGCGCTGTTCCTCGGGCTGGATTTCATTTCGGAACTCAAGCAGCAGTATCTCGACGCGCCGCTGATGCCGTCGGACTTCGTCTATTACCTGCGTTCCAGCCTGGTCGAAACGCTGGCCCACTACCCGCACCTGTGGGAGCTGGCGCTGGGCGTGGTGGTGCTGGTGCCGCTGGGCTTGTGGCTGGTATGGCGCGGCGACCGGCGCATGTTGAATGGCCTGTCGCGGCCCAAGGCGCTTGCCGTGCGCGTGGGCGGTGCGGCCGCGTGCGCACTGGCGTTCTGGGTGTGCCTGCTGCCGAACGGGCCGTTCGCCCAGGTGCATGCGCGTAACGCGTGGCAGAAGCTGTCCGACGATGCGCAGCTCACCAACTTCTTCGTCAACCTGCAGGACTCCAACGTCTCGCTGCCGCCGATGACCGACGACACCCTGGCCGAGCAGGAGTGGAGCGCTACCGCGCACGGCGGCCACGGCAAGGCGCAGGAGCCGTATCCGGACATCGTGCAGGTGCTGGAAGAAAGCACCTTCGATCCGTCCAACTTCGCCGTCTGCAACGTGCCGCAGTGCCACGTGCAGATGTTCAAGCCGGACAAGTTCACGCTCGCCCACGGCCCGCTGCGCGTGCACACCTTCGGCGGCGGCACCTGGGTCAGCGAGTTCGCCGTGCTCACCGGCATGCCGCAGGACATCTTCGGCCCCGGCGGCATGTACGCGCCCTACGTGCTGGCGCCGCACGTGCGCGATTCGCTGCCGCAGCAGCTGCAGCGGCTGGGCTATCTCACCGTGGCGATCTACCCGACCAACGGCGCCTTTCTCAACGGCCGCAACGCCTATACCGCCTACGGTTTCGACCGCTTCTACGACGCCAAGGACCTGGGGCTCGACGAGTGGGAGGAAACCGACGCGCAGATGTTCGACGCGGCCAAGCGCGTCTACGACAAGGTGAAGAAACCCGGCCAGCCGGTGTTCGTGATGATCCTGACCCTGGCCCAGCACGGGCCGCACGACATGGATCCGCTGTCGACGCTGCCGGCGCCGTTCAACCATCCGCTGCTCAAAGGCCTGGCGGAAAAGCCCTCGCTGAACTTCAACACCTATCTTTCCAACCTGCACAACTCCGACCTTGCGATGACGCGGCTGGAGAAGGCCTTCCTGGATCGCCCCGAGCCCACCGTGCTGATGCACTTCGGCGACCACCAGCCCTCGTTCAACGGCCTGATCCGCCAGATGGACCGTAGCTGGCCGCCGGCGCTGCAGCCGTATAAGGACTATCTGTCGTACTACATGATCAAGAGCAACGTGCCCGGCCGCAGCTTGCCGAACTACCCGATGCTCGATATCGCCCACCTGCCGAGCATGGTGCTGCAGGCGGCAGGCGTGCCGATGGATCCGTACTTCTCCGCGGCGACCGTGCTGCGCGAACGCTGCAAGGGCCTGTACACCGATTGCATCGACCAGGACCTGGTGAAGTCGTACCACGCGTGGACGTTCAATCACCTGCACGTCTACGAGGAATAAGCCACGCCCGGCGTAGGTTGGGGTGAGCCACAGGCGAACCCCAACAGTGCGATGCGTTTGAACGTGGTCATGTTGGGGTTCGCCTGCGGCTCACCCCAACCTACGCGGCACGTCAGTGCCGCTCGGGCTTGGCGAAGTCGAAATACGTCCAGCGCTTTCCATCCGCACTCTCCAGCTGCTTCAACTGCAGGCTGAAGCTGTAGCTCGAACCCGGCAGCGCGCTGCCATCGACACGCTGCATGCTCAGCCCGGTCGACGGCTGCGCGGGGCGCAGTTGCATCGGCGTTACGCGATAGCTGTCCGCCGCCTTGCCCAGTGCGCCGCCGAGCGCCTCCTGCAGCACGCGGCCCTGCGCCTGCGGCAGCTTCAGGCCGAGCAGGGCGGCGATGGTCGGGGCCACGTCGACGTTGCCGCTGGGCAGCGCGTCGCGGAAGCCGCCGCGGAAGCTCGGGCCGGCGGCCAGCAAGGTGTTGTGCACGTCGATCGGGCTGAAGCTGCCGTGCTCGCCGCGCTCGCTGGGTGATTCGGGGAAGACGGTCGAGTACTCGGTGCCGCGGAAGCCCTGGATCACGGCGTCGGCGTCCCAGGCGTAGCTGACGATGATGTCCGGGCCGCGCGCGGCGTTTTCCAGATGCACGTTCTCCGCCGGCAAGGTGCCCGGCAGCTCGCCGTAGCGCTTGGCCACGAACACGGCCGCCACGTATTCGCGCGACTGCAGGAAGCGCACCGCGCGCTTCACCACCTCGGCGTTGTGCTCGGGCTGGTAGAAATATTCGGTGCCGCCGTTGGGGGCGAGCACCAGGGCGCCCTTGGGCAGGGTTTCCGGCACCACGTAGCTGGGCGTGGTGTAGGCCATCGGCTTGCCGCACAGGCGGCCGTCGTCGTCGTAGCGGGTCGGCTGCAGTTGCGAGCCGTCGGCGCGGATGCCGGTCATCACCGGCGAGTACACGCAGCCCAGGCCGTCGAAGGCGGGGATGCCGCCGCGCGTGCTCAGCTCATGCGCCATGCGGATGCCGCCGGAGACCGAATAACCCCAATCGTTGTCGATGCCCGTCACGCGGCCGTCGTTGATCTGGCGCAGCGGGAACAGGTCGCGCGCACCGGCGATATTGCTGTGGCCATGGTCGGAGACCACGATGATGTCGGTGTCCTCGGCCATGCCCAGTTCGCGCAGCTTCGCTTCGAGCTGGCCCAGCAGCGCGTCCTGCGCCTGCAGCGCGAGATGGAATTCCGGCGAACCCACGCCGTAGATGTGCTGGGTGGTGTCGGGGTTGCGCATCCACACCATGCTGAGGTCCGGCTTGTGCTTGGGCAGCACCTCGTCCAGGTAAACCTTCATCATCCACGCGTTCGCCGCGGTGGGCGGGGTGTCGCCGCCGGCGGTGGCGTCGCTGGTGGCACCGTCCTTGAGCTTGGCGGCCTTGGCGCGCTCGGTGGGATCGGCGTTCTCTTCGCTCAGCGTCACTTCGCCTTCGGCGTAGATGTTCGGCGCGGTCTTGGGCAGCGGGTAGCCGGCGGCCTGCAGTTCCTTGGCGAAGGACAGCGGCAGCGCGACGCGCTCGTCCAGCAGCAGGCCGACCTTGTCGGGGTCACCCTGGTTGGGCAGGCGGTAGTTCTGCAGGAAGGCCGCGCCGGACTTGCCGATGGCGGCCGTCTTCAACCCCGCCTTCTGTGCGGCGGCAAACAGCGTGGGCAATTCCAGCAGGTCGCCCTTGCTGGCCTTGTCCAGCGCGCGCAGCACCAGATCGTCTTCGGTGTAGACCGGGTTGCGGAAGTTCACGTCTTCGCCGGTGGTGGTGCGCGCGACCGGCGTGGCCTTCAGGCCGGTCTCGCGCGCCGCCCAGAAGCGGTTGCCGTAAAAGCCCAGGGTGCCGGGGAAGCTGCCGGTGGCGAAGGTGGAAGCGTTCGCCATGGTGAAGGTGGGGTAGGTCGAGTGGTTGTCCTCGAACCAGCTGCCGCGCCTGGCCAGGGCCTGCAGGTTGGGCGTGTCCTCGTCGCTGACCGCGTCCGGGCGCATGCCGTCCCATACGAACAGGATCACCCGGTGCGGGGCCGCCAGGGCGGGGCTTGCGTAGATGGCGGCGAACAGCAGGGCGGCCGCGGTTTTCAGGGCGCGGCGACGGAGCGGAGACATGCGGAACCTCGGCGAATAAGAAGGAGCTAGCCGGCCATGCTGGGCACGGCATGTTGCAGTTTGGTGTCGGCCCAGCCCAAGAGCGTAGGTTGGGGTGAGCCACAGGCGAACCCCAACAAGGTGGTGCGTATCCATGCGGCCATGTTGGGGTTCGCCTGTGGCTCACCCCAACCTACGCCGGCTCAGCCTTGGGGAACGCCTTTCATATCCGGCAGATGATGCGCAATGCCCTTATGGCAATCGATGCAGGTCTTCTCCCCCGTGCCCAGCCAGCGCTTGTGGATCGCCGCCGAGCGCGGCGACTGCCGGGTCAGGTCCATCGAGGCGTAGTTGTGGCAATTGCGGCATTCCAGCGAATTGTTGGCTTTCAGCCGGGCCCATTCGTGCTCGGCCAGCACCAGGCGTTCGTCGAGGAATTTCTCGCGGGTATTGATGGTGCCGAACAGCTTGCCCCACACCTCCTTGGAGGCCTGCATCTTGCGCGCGATCTTGTTGGTCCAGTTATGCGGCACGTGGCAGTCGGGGCAGGTGGCGCGCACGCCGGAGCGGTTGCTGTAGTGGATGGTGGTCTTCAGCTCCTGGAACACGTTGTCGCGCATCTCGTGGCAGCCGGTGCAGAACTTCTCGGTGTTGGTGGCTTCCAGCGCGGTGTTGAACGCGCCCCAGAACAGCACGCCGGCGAGAAAGCCACCCAGGGTGAGGAAGCCCAGGCTGTAGTGCACGCTGGGGCGCCGCAGCGTCTGCCAGAAGGCCAGCAGGCATCGCTTGATCCATGGCCACATGCTCAATTCGCCTTCTGCTCGGACAGCACCGTGTCGATGTCCTTGAAGCCGTTGGCCACCAGCGGTTTCGCATCGGTCTGCACCACGTGGCACTGGTTGCAGAAATAGCGCCGCGGCGAAATGGTGGCGAGGAACTGGTCGTCGCGGTCCATGTAGTGGGTGACGCTGATCGGCGGTGCCTGGAACTTGTCGGCGTTGGCGCGCGCATGGCACAGCATGCAGCGGTTGGAATTGCGGTCGATCTGGTAGTTGTCGATGGTGTGCGGGATGGTCGGCGGCTGCATCGGGTAGGCGCGGTTGCGCTTGATGTCGGCGTTCTCCACGCGCGCCATCGGCGGCGGCGCGATCTCCTTGTCGATCTCGGCGCCGCGGCGCAGCGCATCCAGGCCCGCACCGGCCGGCACCACCGCCACGGCCGGACGTGGCGCCGGTGCCGAAGCGGCAGGCGCCGCGCCCTCAGGCGGCTCGCCGGTCGGCCCTACGCGCCGGTGCGAAGCGACGAATGCCAGGACCGATGCCAGCGCCAGCACGACCACGGCGCTGGCGACGAAGCGGGAAGTGTTCGACATCGGGGCATCCTCAGGCAGGCAGCACTTTGACGGCGCACTTCTTGTAGTCGGTCTGCTTGGAGATCGGGTCCGTCGCGTCCAGCGTCACCTTGTTGATCAGCTGCCCGGCGTCGAACCACGGCACGAACACCAGCCCGCGCGGCACGCGGTTGCGGCCGCGCGTCTCGATGCGCGAAAGCATTTCGCCGCGCCGCGAAACCACGCGCACCTCGTCGCCGCGCTTCAGGCCGCGCGCCACCGCATCGTCGGGATGCATGAACACCACCGCGGCAGGGAAGGCGCTGTACAGCTCCGGCACGCGCATGGTCATCGAGCCGGAATGCCAATGCTCCAGCACGCGGCCGGTGCACAACCACAGGTTGTATTCGTCGTCCGGCATTTCCGCGGGCGGCTCGTAAGGCAGGGCCCACACCACCGCGCGCCCATCCGGGTTGCCATAGAACTGGAAGCCGGTGCCGGCCTTGACGTACGGGTCGGCGCCTTCGCGATAACGCCAGCGTGTTTCCTTGCCGTCGACCACCGGCCAGCGCAGGCCGCGCGCCTGGTGGTACGCATCGAACGGAGCCAGGTCGTGGCCGTGCCCGCGCCCGAATTCGGCGTATTCCTCGAACAAACCCTTTTGCGGGTAGTAGCCGAACGCGGCGGCCTCGTCGTTCTGGAAGCCCGCTTCGATATCGGCGACGGGGTAGCGATCGACCTTGCCGTTGCGATAAAGCACGTCGTACAGCGTCTTGCCCTTGAACTGCGGATGGGAGGCCAGGATCTCGGCCGGCCAGCATTCGTCGGTGGTGAAGCGCTTGGCGAATTCCATCAGCTGCCACAGGTCCGAGCGCGCCTCGCCCGGTGCCTTCACCAGCTGGTGCCAGAACTGCGTGCGGCGCTCAGCATTGCCGTAAGCGCCTTCCTTCTCCACCCACATCGCTGCCGGCAGGATCAGGTCTGCTGCTTGTGCGGTCACCGTGGGATAAGCGTCGGAGACCACGATGAAGTTCTCCGGGTTGCGATAGCCCGGATAGGTCTCCTCCATCATGTTGGCGCCGGCCTGCATATTGTTGTTGACCATCACCCAATACGCATTGAGCTTGCCGTCGCGCAGCGCGCGGTTCTGCTCCACCGCGTGATAGCCGGGCACCGGATCGATGATGCCGTGCGGGATGTTCCAGATCTCCTCGGCGTGGCGGCGGTGTTCCGGATTAGTCACCACCATGTCCGCCGGCAGGCGATGGCTGAAGGTGCCCACCTCGCGCGCGGTGCCGCAGGCGGAAGGCTGGCCGGTCAACGAGAACGGGCTGTTGCCCGGCGTGGAGATCTTCCCGGTCAGCAGATGGATGTTGTAGACCATGTTGTTGGCCCACACGCCGCGCGTGTGCTGGTTGAAGCCCATGGTCCAGAACGAGGTCACCTTCACCTTCGGATCGGCGTACAGCTCGGCCAGCTGTTCCAGCCAGCCGCGCTCCACGCCGGTCATCTGCACCGCCTTCTCCAGCGTGTACGGTGCAACGAAGTTGGCGAATTCCTCGAAGCTGATCGGCTGGCCGCCATTGGCGTCCTTCGCGTGCCTGGCCTTCAGTTCAAGTGGATTGTCCGGGCGCAGGCCGTAGCCGATATCGTCGTTGCCGCGCTTGAAGCTGGTGTACTTTCCGACGAATTCCTTGTCGACCTTGCCGGTCTTGATGATGTGGTTGGCGATGTAGTTGAGGATCACCAGGTCGGTCTGCGGGGTGAACACGATCGGGATATCGGCCAGCTCGAAGCTGCGATGCTCGTAGGTCGACAGCACTGCCACTTTCACGTGCGGATTGGACAGGCGCCGGTCGGTCACCCGGGTCCACAGAATCGGGTGCATCTCCGCCATGTTCGAGCCCCACAGCACGAAGGCGTCGGCGGCTTCGATATCGTCGTAGCAGCCCATCGGCTCGTCCATGCCGAAGCTGCGCATGAAGCCCATCACCGCCGAGGCCATGCAATGGCGTGCGTTCGGGTCGAGATGGTTGCTGCGAAAGCCTGCCTTCATCAGCTTGTTGGCGGCATAGCCTTCGAAGATGGTCCATTGGCCGGAGCCGAACATGCCCACCGCGCCCGGGCCCTTGGCCTTCAGCACCTGCTTGAATTGCGCGGCCATCACGTCGAAGGCTTCGTCCCACGACACCGGCGTGAACTCGCCGTTCTTGTCGTAAGCGCCGTTGGTCTTGCGCAGCAGTGGCTGGGTCAGACGGTCCGTGCCGTACATGATCTTGGACAGGAAATAGCCCTTGACGCAGTTGATGCCGCGGTTGACCTCCGCATGCACGTCGCCATGGGTGGCCACCACGCGGCCGTTCTTCACCGCCACGTTGACGCCGCAGCCGGTGCCGCAGAAGCGGCACGGCGCCTTGTCCCATTTCAATTGGGTGAGATCGCCTTCGGTCAGCACGTTGCTGGCGGCGGCGGGAAGCGCGAGGCCGGCGGCGCTGGCCGCGGCGGCCGCGGCGGTGTTGCGGATGAATTCGCGTCGCGTCAGGGTCATGCCTCGGCTCCCGGTGGCGGTTGCAGCGGCTGTTCGAGTTCGTCGCGCGGCTCGGCGTGGTGGTAGATCAGCGAGACGTTGACGACGCCGGGCAGGGCCAGCATCGCGTCGATCAGGTCGAGCACTTCGCGCTGGTGGCCGGTTTCGCACAGCAGCACGCAGCGATGCTCGCCGCGCGCGGTGATCTCCAGCGCCGGCTGGGTATCGACATAGGCTTCGAGCGCCGGCATCGCCTGCGGCCGGTGCTGCACCAGCAGGCTGGAGATATGCAGCTCGTCGTTGCCCGCTTCGTGGCCGCGCTCGCCGCGCGGAAAGCGCCCTTGCAGGAAGGCGCGGCGGCTGGGGTGGAAAGTGTCGGCGCTCATGTCAGCTCCCCGGTGGACCGTTGAACATCTGCCAGATCCACACGGCGAAGCCGTAGGAGGCGACGGTCAATACCGCCAGGATGGGAAACAGCGCCACGGTAAGGAGCAGGAAGACCATCCGCTCCTGGCGTTTCCCGGTGCGATCCGCGGGACGTTCCATACTTGTTCCCCGTGCCGGCGAGAGGGACGCACGGCTGCGTCCCTCTCCGATGCTAGCGCCGACGAACCGGCAACTACTTGACGCCGGTCAAGTCAGGCAATGTCGCGGCGTACTCTACCGGCCCTTCACGTTGAAGTTCGGTGAAAGAGAGGGCACGTCGAATCTCATGCCGACTGCTGTGGCGTCTGCCTTTTTCTCAATCTCAGGGAGCGAGTCCTTCTCCCGGAGGGAGAGGGGCTTTACTCGACGCATGTTAGGAGAAGCTGTGAAATCAGGCGTCGTAGCGCACGCCGCCGATCCAGGTTTCCTGCACGACCAGCTCGTCGTCCAGCACGGCGAAATCCGCACGCTGCCCGGCGACGATGCGGCCCAGCTCGCGCTCCAGCCCCAGCCATGCGGCCGGATACGCGCTGGCCATGCGCGAGGCTTCCGCCAGCGGCAGGCCCACCGCGTTGACCAGGTGGCGCACGCCGGTGGCCATGTCCAGCGCCGAGCCGGCCAGCACGCCGTCGGCGCTCTGGCAGATGCCGTCGCGCGCCACGATGGTCTGGCCGTTGAGCACATAGGTGGGATCGTCCGCACCCACCGGTGGCATTGCGTCGGTGACCAGCACGCTCTTGCCGCGCGCCTTGGCGGCGATGGCCACGCGCAGGCTGGCCGGGTGCACGTGGTGCAGATCGACGATCAGCCCGCACCAGCTATGCGGGTCGTCCAGCGCCGCGCCGACCACGCCGGGTTCGCGGCTGCTGAGCGGGGTCATTGCGTTGTACAGATGGGTGAAGCCGCTGACGCCGGCGTCCAACGCGGCACGCGTGGTGGCGTAGTCGGCGGCGGTATGGCCGGCGACCACCACTACGCCGGCGGCGCTGAGCAGGCGGATGGTGTCCAGCGGCACGCGTTCGGGCGCCAGCGTCATCATCACCACGCCGCGATGCTTGCGCGCGATATCGGCGATGTCCGCGGCATCGGGCAGGCGGAACAGATTGGCATCGTGAATGCCCTTGCGCGCCGGCGCCAGGAACGGGCCTTCCAGATGGATGCCGAGGATGCCGGGCACGCCTTCGGCGATGGCCGCGTCGACCGCTTCCAGCGCGGCATGCATGACTTCGGCGGTGTCGGTGATCAGCGTCGGCAACATGCCGGTGGTGCCGAACTTGCGGTGCGCCGCGGCGATGCCGCGCAGCGTGTCCACCGTCGGCGCGGCATTGAACAACAGGCCGCCGCCGCCGTTGACCTGCACGTCGATAAAGCCGGGCAGCAGCAGGCGGCCCTGCAGATCGTGGCGTGCGGCCTGGGCCAGCGAGGCATCGCCGGCCGGCAGCAGCGCTTCGATGCGGCCGCCGCGCAGCAGCACGGCGAGATCGTCACGCGCGCCGTGCTCGCCGAGCACGCGGCCATTGACCAGGGCGGTAAGCGGTTGCGCAGCGCTCATCACACGGTCTCCGTCACCTTGCGCAGATGCGGCGGCACGTCCGGATCGAAGCCGCGCGCCAGCGCCAGTTCGCTGGCGGCGCGGTAGAAGCTCTGCACCGCCAGCAGCGGGGTGACGATCGAATCCATGCCGGCCGGCAGCGGCAGCGTGTCCGGGCCGCTGGCGCCGGGCTTGGCCACCAGCACGCGCGCGCCGCGCGCGCGGAATTCCTCGGCCACCGCCAGCGTGCTGTCCAGGGTGTCGTCGCCCTGGGCGAAGAACAGCACCGGGAAGCCGGCGCCGACGATCGCCATCGGGCCGTGCTTCACCTCGGCCGCGCTGAACGCCTCGGCGTGCAGGCCGCAGGTTTCCTTGAGCTTGAGCGCCGCTTCCAGTGCCGGGCCGAAGCCGTAGCCGCGGCCGACCACGAACAGGTTGCGCTGCTCGCGCAGGCCGTCGACCAGCGCGCTCCAGTCGGCATCCCAGCCGCGCCGCAGGTCGGCCGGCAGGCGCGCCACGTCAGCGTGCAAGGTGTCGTCGTTGCCCCAGTGCGCGGTCAGCTGCAGGATCGCCGCCAGCGTGGCCAGGTAGCTCTTGGTCGCCGCCACGCTCAGCTCGGGGCCGGCGCGCAGCGGGATCACCGTGTGGGCCAGCGCGGCCAGCGGCGAGTCCTCCACGTTGACCATCGCCACCACCAGCGCGCCGGCATCTTTCGCGGCCTGCGCGCTGCGCAGCAGGTCGGGGCTCTTGCCGGACTGCGAGATGACCAGGAACAGCGCGCCGTCCAGCTTCAGGTCGGCGTCGTAGATCGAGGCGACCGAGGGCGAGGCCGAGGCGGTGAGCAGCCCCAGCCGCGTCTCGAACACGTACTTGGCATAGGCCGCCGCATGGTCGGAGCTGCCGCGCGCACAGGTGACGATGAACCGCGGCGGCTCGGCGCGCAGGCGCTCGCCCAGGGCCTTGAGCACGTCGGCATTGGCGGCGAGCTGGCGCTCGACCACGTCGGCAGCCTCGTGGGCTTCGCGGTACATCAGGGTGTCGCTGGCTTGCTTCATGGGATGGCGTTCTCGGTGATGCGTGCGGCCGCGCGGCGTCAGGTCTTGAGCGTGCGCGGCGTGGCGTTCTTGGGTGGGGTGGTCTTGGGCGTGCTGTTCTTGGGTGTGTTGTTCTTCGGCGGTGCGGTCGAGCCGCGCACCACCAGCTCGGGGACGAAGCATTCGTTCGACGGCTCGGCAAAACCTTCGCCGTTCTCGCGCTGCAGGTCGGCCATCAGGTGCAGTGCGGCATGGCGGCCGATCTCGCTGGTGGACTGGCGCGCGGTGGTCAGCGCCGGCCACGCCTGCTTGGAGAACGGGCTGTCCTCGAAGCCGGCGATGGACAGGTCCCACGGCACATCCAGGCCGCTGGAGCGCGCCGCGGCGAGCACACCGGCGGCGATCTCATCGTTGCTGCCGAAGATCGCGGTGGGCGGATCCTTCAGCGCCAGCAGCTTGCGCGCACCGCGGAAACCGTCGTCGAAGGCGTAGCGGCCCGGCAGCACCAGCTTCTTGTCCTGCACGATGCCGTAGTCCTTCAGCGCGTCGGCATAACCCTGGTAGCGCTCGGGACTGGAACGGTGATGCGGCTCGCCCCACAGGAAGCCGATGCGCTTGTGGCCGAGCTGGATCAGGTGCTCGGTGATCGCATAAGCCGCGCTGCGGTCGTCCACGTAGACGCAGGGCGAGCCGTCGTGCGGATCGTCGCGCGAGGAAATGATGCGCACCAGGTCGATGTCGTGCTTGAGCAGCGTGCTCACCAGCTCATGCTGCTCGGACATCGGCGGCGCCAGCACCAGGCCGGCCAGGCGGTTGCGCTCGACCAGCGCGCACAGTTCGCGGGCCAGGCCGGGCGACGAGGAATCGCAGGGGTGGATCTGCAGGCCGAAGCCGCGTTCGCGGCAGGCCGACAGCACGCCTTCCTGCATGCTGATCACGTAGTGCGCGTTGGGGTTGTCGTAGACCAGGCCGATCGCATACGCGTGCGTGCTGCGCAGGCCGCGGGCGGAAGGGTTGGGCTGGTAGCCGAGCGCTTCGATCGTGCGCTCCACTTTCTCGCGTGTGTCGGCGCGTACCGAAGCCTCGCGGTTGATCACGCGGGAGACCGTCTTCAGCGAGACGCCGGACGATTTGGCGACGTCCTTGATGGTGGGGTTGCGCAACGCGGGAACTCCGGGGGAAACAGTACGGGCATCGTAGCCCGGCAGCTTGCAGTGAGGATGGCGGAGCCGTGACAGCCAGCCCCGCCGCAAAGCCTCACGATGCGTGCTGGCCCACGCGGTGCCCGCGCAATCCGTAGAACAGGATGTACAGGTAGCAGGGCACCATCAGCAGCATGAAGACCAGCTGGAAGTCGTAGTGCTGTTTCAGGTGTACGAAGGCCTGCGGCACCAGCGCGCCGCCGACGATCGCCATGATCAGCAAAGCCGAGCCGGCCTCGGTCCAGGTTCCTAAGCCCTTGATCGCCAGCGGGAAGATCGCCGGCCACATCATGGCGTTGGCAAAGCCGAGCGCCGCCACGAAACCCACCGAGACATAGCCGGTGGTAAGCCAGGCGCCGATGGTGAAGATCATGCCGAGCACGGCCGACACCGCCAGGTAGCTCTGCTGCGAGATGATCTTCGGGATCAGCACCAGCCCGGCCAGGTAGCCCAGCAGCATGGCGACCAGCGTGTAGGAGGTGAAATGCTTGGTGGCATCCAGCGGGAGACCCAGGCCCTGGCCGTAGGTGCCGATGGCGTCGCCCGCCATCACTTCCACGCCCACGTACAGGAACAGGCACAGCACACCCAGCCACAGGTGCGGGAAGCTCAGCAGGTTGCCCTTGGCGTGGCCGATCTCGGTCTCGCTGTTGGCGCCGGAAGGCTTGATCTCCGGCAGCGGCGAGCGCAGCACCCACACCGCCAGCACCACCAGCAGCCCGGCCATCGCCATGTACGGCATATGCACCTTGGCGGCGAAGGTATTGAGCAGCGCCTCGCGCGCTTCCGCCGACGGCGCGGCCTTGACCTGCTGGTCGAAGGTGTCGATGCCGCTCAGCACCAGCCAGCCGAACACGAACGGTGCGAGCGCACCGGCGATCTTGTTGCAGATGCCCATGAAGGCGATGCGCTGCGCTGCGCTGTCGATCGGCCCCAGGATGCTGATGTACGGATTGGACGCCGTCTGCAGCAGGGCCAGGCCCGCGCCGATCACGAACAGGCCGGCGAGCGCGCCGCCGTATACGCGCATCGAGACGAACTGGCCGAACAGCACCGCGCCGATCGCCATCACGAACAGGCCCAGCGCCATGCCTTTCTTCATGCCGGTGCGCTTGAGCACCGCGGACGAGGGCAGGGCGAGGAAGAAGTACGAGCAATAGAACACCATCGGTACCAGGAAGGCGTTCACGTCGTCCAGCGAGAACGCCAGCTTGACGAAAGTGATCAGTGGCCCGTTGAGCCAGGTGACGAAGCCGAAGATGAAAAACAGCAGGCCGATGATCAGCATCGGCACCAGGCCGGAGGCCCGGGCGTGCGTATCGCCGGTAGCGAGTGTTGTGGACGACATGTAGTGACTCCCCGAATGTGCCGATGCCGACGACGGCCCGCGAGCCGCGTCGCCTCCCGTCGTTTTATCGGCGCTAACTAGCAACGTTGTCAATCGGCGCTCCGGACAGGTCACCTGGGAGCCAGCCGGGTCATTCCGCCTTTCGCCCGGCCATGGCGCGCCGCGGCATGCCCGTTCTGGACCCGGCAAAAACCGTGCTAAGTGGCGTAACCAAGCGGCTCGGTGGGCTTTCGGGCCGGCCGCCGGCCGCGTTATGGCGAGGTGTTTGCTGCGTCGCGGGAACGTCAGTGCGGGTCTAGGAAATTCGACCAGTTGACAACGTTGTCATTGCGCTCCCATATTCCGACTCCATCGGGGGCTGTGACAACAGCATGACGTCGGCATGACCGCGTCGAACGTGAAGACGGGCGTGGAAACGGGCGTGAAAAGGGGAGGGCTCGTGGCGGAACTGGCCAACCAGGGTGTCGGGCTGAAGGGTGCCTCGCAGGGCGCGCCTTTGCTTGCGGCGGATGTCGGTGGCACCCATGCGCGGATCGGGCTGGTCAGCCAGCGCCCGGACGGTGCGCGGCCGGTCACCGTGCTGCAGTACCACCGCTATGCCTGCGCGGAATGGCCCAGCCTTACCGCCGTGCTCAAGGATTTCGTCAGCCAGCTCGGCGGCAGCGTGCACGTGGACCAGTGCGCCGTGGCCAGCGCCGGCTATGTGCTGGGCGACGCCATCGTCAACGACAACCTGCCCTGGCCGGTATCCATCCGCGATATCCGCGACAGCTTAGGGATACAGCAGCTGGCCGTGGTCAACGATTTCGAAGCGGTGGCCTACGCCACCCAGTTCCTGGTCCAGGCCGACACCACGCCGGTGATCGAGGCGCAGACCGCCGGCGGCGCCGGTCCGGTGCTGGTGATGGGGCCGGGCACGGGCCTGGGTTCGGCGGTGCTGCTGCCGGGCAAGCCGCACGCCACGGTGCTGCCGACCGAGGCCGGGCAGATCGCCCTGTCGCCGGGCAACGACCGCGAGATCGAGATCCTGCGCGTGCTTTCGGGCGAGCGGCCGTATGTGTCGTTCGAGCATGCGCTGTCCGGTCCGGGCCTGTTGAATCTGTATCGCGCGCTGTGCGTGCTGCGCCGTCAGGCACCGCTGCTGGCCAAGCCCAGCGACGTCACCCGCGCCGCGCTGGAGGCCAGCGATGCCGCGGCGGTGGAGGCGCTGGACGTGTTCTGCGGCCTGCTCGGCAGCTTCGTCGGCGATCTCACCCTGCTTTACGGCGCGCGCGGCGGCGTGTTTCTCGCTGGCGGCATCCTGCCGCAGATCCGCGAGGTGCTGCTGGCCAGCAGTTTCCGCGAGCGCTTCTTCAACAAGGGCGTGATGCGGGCCTTCTTGCAGCAAGTGCCCGTGCGCCTGATGGAACACGGCCAGCTCGGCGTCATCGGCGCCGCTGGCATGTACCTGGACGGCCATGCGCCGACGGGGGAGGCAACCAGGCAATGAACGCCAAAGAGTTGTAACGCAACGACGTATCCGGGGGGCCACGGCCCAGCCTGTCACTCCATGCGAGGCCGTCTGCTCGCCTGGAACACATAAGCCTTTGAGGGAGGTTTACATGTCGCACCGTAGAACAATGCTCGCCGCGAGCATCATCGCCAGCCTGTGTATGGCCGGCGCGATCCATGCTCAGGACGCCAATACGCAGAACCAGAGCGCGCCGAACCCGAACGCGCAGAATCAGAGCAGTCAATCGAAGGCCGACCAGAAGAAGGCCGTCGATCTGCAGGGCGTCACCGTCACCGGCATCCGCGCCAGCCTGCAGCAGTCGCTGGAGACCAAGCGCAACGCCGATGCCGTGGTCGAAGCGATCACTGCCGAGGACATCGGCAAGTTCCCGAACACCAACGTGGCCGAGGCCATGGCGCTGATTCCGGGCGTGACCATCGACCGTCAGTTCGGCCAGGGCGATCGCGTCAGCATCGATGGCACCGATCCCAGCCTCAACCTCACCTTCCTCAACGGCCAGCCGATTTCGCAGACGCCGTGGCAGTACGGTGCGCAGCCGAACCGCGGCTTCGACTTCACCATGCTGGCGCCGGAAATCGTCGGCCGCCTGGAGGTGTACAAAAGCCCCGAGGCGCGCCTGACCGAAGGCAGCCTGGGCGGCACCATCCTGCTGCACACGCTGCAGCCGCTGGACCTGGCGCCGAACACCTGGCGCGGTTCCTTCAGCCTGAACTACAACGACCAGGCCGAGAACCACCGTCCGTCCGGCTCGCTGCTGTATAGCTGGCACAACGACGCCAAGACCTTCGGCGTGATCGCCTCGGCGCAGCACTTCGAGGAAAAGATCAACCGCCAGGGCATCGAGATCTTCGGCTACCACCCGGTGTCCGACTACGCCAGCAGTCCGGCCGTGGCCGCCGGCATCGCCAACGGCTCGCTCAATCCCAATGCGAAGGTGCCGGACGAGATCAACTCGGCGTTCTTCCAGCAGGAGCGCAAGCGCGACACCGTCACGCTGGGCTTCCAGCTGCGTCCGACCAGCAACTGGGACGTGGACTTCAACACCCTGTACATCCGCGAGAACTTCAACAACTGGAACCAGTCGTTGTATCCGTTCACGCATGCCACGCCCGGCCAGATCACCAGCTTCACCCAGGGCGGCAACGGCATCGTCACCGGCGGCCACGTGTGCGGCAAGCTCGACGACCCGACCTGCGGCGACATCGCCCAGGGCACCCTGGACAGCAATATCCGCCACTCGGTGGTGCGCACCACCGCGTTCGACCTGAAGAGCAACTACCGCGGCGACGGCTGGACCATCGGCGGCGCCGTGGGCTACAGCAAGGCGAACAACGACGACATGTCGCAGGTGGCCATGGAGCCGGTATACGGCGGCGGCTACAGCTGGGATATCAGCAAGGGCTTCAAGTTCGACAGCCCGAACCTGGCGCGCAATCCGGCCAACTGGCACATGGGCGACACCCCGGGGATGGGCGGCTGGCCGGGCAACTACGGCGTGTTCCATGCCAACGCCAAGGACACCTACGCCCAGCTCGACTTCACCAAGGACTTCGACAGCATCGTCAACACCGTGCTGGCCGGCGTGCGCTACAACCGCCACGAAGAAAGCATGGAGCAGCACGTCTACGGTCCGAACGGCCCGATCTCGCTGGCGGCGCTGGGCACTTCCGGCTACACCGACACGCTCGGCGGCTTCTCCGGCATGCTGCCGGACGCGGCCAGCCACATCCAGCCCAACCGCGATGCCGAATGGGCCTGGGTGCGTGCGACCAACGGCGGCAACGACGATCCGGGTTCCTATCTCAACGGCACCTGGAAGATCGTGGAGAAGACCACGGCCGCCTACCTGCAGGCAGCCTTCGGTTCCGGCCCGTTCCGCGGCAACGTGGGCGTGCGCTACGTGCACACCGTCGACGACGGCAGCGGCTACAACTACAGCGGCGTGCCGCAGTATCCGGCCCCGGCCGGCTGGTGGCAGACCAGCTCCACCACGCACAACAACTGGCTGCCCTCGCTGAACGTGTCGTACGACGTGGCCGAAGACGTGGTGCTGCGCTTCGCCGCGGCCAAGGTCATCTCCCGCGCGCCGTACAACATGCAGGTGAACAACCTATTCCTCAACGACTCGGTGCTGACCGGTTCGGGCGGCAACTCCAAGCTCGACCCGTACAAGTCGAATAACTACTCGGCCTCGGCGGAGTGGTACTTCGCACCGCAGTCGGTGCTGGCCCTGACCGGCTTCTACAAGAAGATCGCCAACTACATCTTCGTCGACTCGGCGGTCGAGCAGCACTACAACTCGGCGCACGACAACGACCCGGCGACCTTCGCCCGCCTCGTCGCCAATGGCCAGTGCACGGCCAATGGCTTCTGCGGCTACGACATCAGCCGTCCGCGCAACGTCGGTGGCGGCAAGGTCAAGGGCCTGAGCCTGTCCTACCAGCAGCCGTTTGCCGACACCGGTTTCGGCGTGGTGGCCAACTACACCTACGCCGATGCCACGCTCGACAGCGGTGGCGCCCTGCCGTACAGCTCGAAGAACTCGTACTCGCTGAGCCCGTACTACGAGAAGGGCCCGTACAGCGCCCGCCTGACCTACAACTGGCGCAGCTCCTACCTCGCCGGCGGCTACATCGCCGGTGCGCCGCCGGCCACCACCGGGTCCTACAAGGATCTGGGTGCGACCATCGGCTACAAGCTCAACGACAACATCTCGTTCACCCTGGACGGCATGAACCTGTTGAACTCCAAGTACGTGCAGTACCTGCAGAGCGAGTCGATGCCGCTGAACAAGTACACGACCGGCCGCCGCTACATGCTGGCCGCACACGTGAACTTCTGATCGTGCTCTGTGCCCGGGCGCTTCCGCAGGAGGCGCCCGGGATGGCTCGACGAGGAACAGCCGCCCTTGCGGGGCGGTGCCACCGCCTGGTCGAGCGACGTCCGCTTAGGTGGCAGACTTGAGCAACAACCTCCCCATTGGGCCCGGCATGTCCGGGCCCTTCTTTGGGAGGAGCCCCGAAAAGTTGTAGGTTGGGGTGAGCGCAGCGAACCCCAACGGACGTCCGGACACGTGCCTTCGTTGGGGTTCGCTGCGCTCACCCCAACCTACGCCAGACTTGAGCGACGAGGAACGCAGCCAGTGACTTTTGCACTACGCCTTGGCCGGACCCTGATGCTGGCCGCACTGGCCATCCTTCCATCTTTTACGCTCGCCGCGGAGCAACGCTCCGACGTGCTGCCATCCCTTATTCCGCTGCCCGCCAAGCTCGCCCGCGCCGATGGCAGCTTCGCCATCGACACCAACACCGTGCTGGTAGCCGGCGATGCCGAAAGCCGCCGCACCGCCACCTGGCTGGCCGAACAGATCAAGCGCAGCCGCGGCGTGGAGCTGCGCATCGTCGACAAGGCCGGCAGCGCGCCCGCCATCGTCTTTCATCACGACACGCAGTCTTCCGCACCGGCCGAAGGCTATGTGCTCGACGTCGACACGCACGGCGCACGCATCGCCGCGCGCGACGGCGACGGCCTGTTCCACGGCGCGGTAACCCTATGGCAACTGCTGACCCAGGACGACGCCAAGCCCACCGCACCCTTCGTGCATATCGAAGACGCGCCGCGCTTCGCCTGGCGTGGCCTGATGCTGGATTCCGCGCGCCATTTCCAGAGCGTTGCCGAGATCCGCGCGCTGATCGACCAGATGGCGCTGCACAAGCTCAACGTGCTGCACTGGCATCTCACCGACGACCAGGGCTGGCGCATCGAGATCAAGCGCTATCCGGAACTGACCCGCATCGGCGCCTGGCGCACGCCGCCGGATGCCGGCAGCAACGGCGAGCCGCAGCGCTACGGCGGCTTCTATACGCAGGACGAGATCCGCGCCGTGGTGGCCTACGCGGCCGCGCGCCACATCACCATCGTTCCCGAGCTGGACATGCCCGGCCACGCACAGGCGGCCGTCGCTTCGTATCCGCAGCTGGGCGTAACCGGCAAGCGTCCGCCGGTGTCGGTGGACTGGGGCGTGCACACCTATCTGTACAACGTCGACGACGCCACCTTCGTCTTCATGCAGCACGTGCTGGACGAGGTGATGGCGCTGTTCCCCTCGCGCTATATCCACGTCGGCGGCGACGAGGCGGTGAAGGACCAGTGGCAGGCCTCGCCCGCGGTGCAGGCGAAGATGCACGCGCTGGGCCTGAAGAACGAGGACGCGCTGCAGGGCTGGTTCATCGCGCGCATGGGCACTTACCTGAAGGCGCATGGGCGCCGGCTGATCGGCTGGGACGAGATTCTCGAAGGCGGCGTGCCGGCCGATGCCACGGTGATGTCGTGGCGCGGCATCAAGGGCGCGATCGAGGCGGCGCAGAAGGGGCACGACGTGGTGTCTTCGCCCTCGCCGGATCTGTATCTCAACCAGTTGCAGAGCGACCGCGCCGATGAAGGCGCCGGCCGCGAACCGGTGCAGGACCTGGCCAGCATCTATGCCTTCGAAGCGGTGCCGAAGGAACTCGACGCCGCCCAGGCGCGCCACGTGCTCGGCGCGCAGGCCAATGTGTGGACCGAGTACATCACCAGCGACGCGCACCTGCAGCACACCATCTACCCGCGCCTCGCGGCGCTGGCCGAAGTGCTGTGGTCGCCGGTGTCCACGCGCGACTGGCAGGGCTTCCTGGCGCGCTTGCCGACGCAGCTGGCGCGTTACCGTGCGCAGGGCGTGGCGTATGCCGACAGCGCCTTCGCACCGTCGATCGAGCTGGATCGCAATGCGGCGCTCGCCACCGGCAAGGCCCGCGTCACGCTGGCCAACCAGACGAAGTTCGGCGAGCTGCACTACACCGTGGACGGCAGCGAACCGAGCGCGCAATCGCCACGCTACCAGGCGCCGTTCGAGGTGAAGCTGCCGGGCACCGTGCGCGCCATTGCGGTGGATGCCAGCGGCCATTCGCTGTCCGCGCCGCGCGAGCGCGTGCTCGATACCACCCATCTGCTGACGCGCGAGAACGCCGAGCTGCGCAACTGCCCGGGCAGCGATTTCCGCTTGCGCGTGCAGCCGATGCCGGACGCCACCAGCATGACGCCCGCCTACGGCATCAATATCTTCGACACCTGCCAGCGTTATCCCGAAGCGCGCCTGGACGGCATCGGCAGCATCCATGTGGAAGCGGTGCAGCTGGAGCGCAACTTCCAGCTCGCGCACGAGGCCAAGCTGGTGGTGTCGCGTCCGGCGAAAACCGCGCACGGCGAACTGGTGGTGCACAAGGACCGTTGCGACGGCGAGGTGCTGGCCAGCATGCCGCTGCCGGACCCGTCCGGCCCGCGCCGCTTCCAGCTCGCCGCCGCGTTGCCGGACCAGCAGGGCGCGCATGATCTGTGCCTGGTCTTTACCGCGCCCATCACCGGCCCGCTCTACGGCATCGAGCGCGCCAGCCTGACCCCGACCGGCAAACCGTGAGCACCAGCCGCCGCCTCGCTTCCGTCGACGCCCTGCGCGGCTGCACCGTCGCGGCGATGCTGCTGGTCAACGATCCGGGCGACTGGGGCCATGTGTATTGGCCGCTGGAGCATGCCGATTGGCATGGCTGCACGCCGACCGACCTGGTGTTCCCGTTCTTCCTGTTCGTGGTGGGCGTGTCGGTGGCGCTGTCGATCGCGCCGCGGCTGGAGCAGGGCGCGGATCGCGGCGTGCTGCTGCGCGCGGCGATGGTGCGTGCCTTGCGCATCGTCGGCCTGGGGCTGCTGATCCATGTCGCCGCGGCGCTGATCCTGCCGGATGCGCATATGCGCATTCCGGGTGTGCTGCAGCGGATCGGCATCTGCTTCGGCGCGGTGGCTGCCTTTCAGCTCTATGCCAGCGGGCGCGCGCAGTGGAGCGCCATCGTGGTGTTGTTGACGGGCTATGCGGCGCTGCTCGCATTCGGCGGCACGCTGGAGCCGTTCCACAACATCGTCAGCCGCACCGACACCGCCATCTTCGGCCATTACGCCTACCGCTACTTCCCTGCCACCGGCCTGGGCCACGACCCCGAGGGACTGCTCGGTACGCTGCCTTCCATCGCCACCACCCTGCTTGGCTTGCGCGCCGGCCACTGGCTGCGCGCTGGCGACCGTCGCGCGCTGCTGTTGAGCGGCACCGCCTGCGTGCTGCTCGGCGCGATGTGGTCGCTGCTGCAACCGCTCAACAAGAACCTGTGGACGCCGTCGTTCGTGCTGTGGACGGCGGGTTGGGCGACCTTGGCCTTGCTGCTGTTCCACCTGCTGGTGGATCTGCGCGGCTGGCCCGCCTGGGGTCGGCGCTTCGGCGTCAATGCGGTGGCTGCGTATGCGGGCTCGGAGTTCATGCAGATCCTGCTGCCTGGCCTGGGCATCCAGGATCCCTTGTATCGAACGATTTTCGCCGGGTGGATCACGCCTCTCGCAGGTCCGTACATCGCATCGCTCGCTTACGCTATCGCGTTCGTGGCTGTGTGGTGGGCGATCATGTGGGCGATGGACCGCAAGCGGATCTATCTCAAGCTGTAACACGCCTCGCTGCCACCGGCTATCATCGCCCGCTTGCCGATACGAAGCTGACGATGAGAGGTTTGCCATGAGTCGTTCGTCCACACTCGCGCAACGCGGGTTGATGCTGTCCCTTTGCGCGCTGATGAGCGCGTGCGCCAGTCAGGCGGTGACACCGCCCAAGCAGAATTCCGCTGTGGCGATCGATGTCCCGCAAATCAAGCGCCCCGAAGGCGAGACGCCGCAATGGTGGTTCCGCAACGGCGCGGCGCAGGCGGCGCAGGTGTCGGCGCAGGCGGGTGGGCAGGGGCAGCGGGCGAAGAATGTGATCGTGTTTCTCGGCGATGGCATGAGCATTCCCACCATTGCCGCGGCGCATGTGCGCGCGGGGCAGCGCAAGGGTGTGGATGGCGAGAGCTACAAGCTTAGCTTCGAGCAGTTTCCGTTCAGCGCGTTCAGCCGCACCTACGAGACCGATCAGCAGACGCCGGATTCGGCCGGCACCATGACCGCGATCATGACCGGCGTGAAGACGCGTGCCGGCTATATCGGCGTGTCGCAGGTGCCGCGCCGGCAGGATTGCGCGGCCAGCAAGGGCCAGGAACTGGTGACGACGCTGGAGCTGGCCGCGGCGGCAGGCATGAGTACCGGTGCGATTACGACCACGCGGATTACCCACGCCACACCGGCGGCGACTTATGGCCATCTGCCGGAGCGCAACTGGGAAGTGGATGCCGAGCTGACGGCGCAGGCGAAGGCGCAGGGCTGCAAGGATTTCGCCGCGCAGCTGGTCGACTTTCCCGCCATCGACGGCCTGACCGTAGCGATGGGTGGTGGCCGCACCGAATTCATGCCGGCCGGCGAAACCGATCCGGAGTACGCCAACAAGGTCGGCCAGCGCCTCGATGGCCGCGACCTGATCGCGCAGTGGAAGGCGAAGCATCCGGGCGGCGCTTACGTGTGGAACGACAAGCAGCTGAAGTCGCTGGACCTGTCGAACACGCCGCGCCTGCTCGGCCTGTTCGAGCCTTCGCATATGAACTACGAGCATGAGCGCCCGCAGGACAAGGCCGGCGAACCGAGCCTGGCCGAGATGACGGTTGCCGCGATCGATGTGCTCAAGCGCAACCCGAACGGTTTCTTCCTGATGGTCGAAGGCGGCCGCATCGACCATGCGCTGCACGCCGGCAATGCCTACCGCGCGCTGGACGAAACCATCGCCATGGCCGACGCCGTGGAAGCGGCGCTGGGGCATACCGATGCGCAGGACACGTTGATCGTGGTTACCGCCGATCACTCGCATACGATGACGTTTGCCGGCTATCCCAAGCGCGGCAATGACATTCTCGGCCTGGTGCAGGGGCATACCGACAGCTACGACGAGGAAGGTGGCGCCGGCATTGCGCGCGATGCCACCGGCAAGCCGTACACCACGCTGGGTTTTGCCAATGGCCCGGGTTACACCGGCGCCACCGACAAGCAGCCGGAAGGGCCGAAGCGTTATCCGCACAACCCGAATGAGTATTCGCCGGCGAAGAAGGGGCGGCCGGATCTGAGCAAGGTCGATACCACCGCACCGGACTATATGCAGGAAGCGATCGTGCCGTTGAAGGGCGAGACGCATGGTGGCGAGGATGTGGCGATTTTCGCCAATGGCCCGGGCGCGTCGGCGTTCCATGGGGAGATCGAGCAGAACGCGATCTTCCACGTGATCGTGCAGCATGCGCCGCGCTTGCGCGAGGAGTTGTGCAAGCTGGGTAGTTGCAATGCGGATGGGGTGCCGGTAGATCGGCCGACGTATGAGGCGTGGTTGAAGCAGGTGAGTGCGAAGTAACGCCTCGCCCTCGTTCCGGCGCACAGCGTAGGTTGGGGTGAGCCGCAGGCGAACCCCAACATGGCCACGTCCAGGCGCGCCGCATGGTTGGGGTTCGCTTTGCTCACCCCAACCTACGCCGGTGGTGGTGCCGTTTCATGCTGTATCTGCTGCCTCTGAAATGGTCAAACCAACAGTTGCGGATGTGGATGGGCGCCGAAAGGCGTGGCGCCATCCACGCGCAGCGCGGCGGCGAGATAAGCCCATAGCGCTTCCGGCGCGGCAGCATCTTCCGGCGGTGAACCATCGGGCAGTTGCCGGCCCGCGGAACCCGTCCTGACGTACTTGCCGATCACCGTCGCCGTACCTCCCTTCGCATGATCGGCACCTGGCAGCGTGCGGCTGAACTCGCCGGTCAGCAGCGTCACCACATTGCGTCCGCGCAGCGTCAGCATGCGCTGCAGGAACACCGACAGGCCCGGCGTGATCGGCGCCATGATCTGGCGCGCGAGCTTGCCGCCGTCATCGTGATGCGTATCGAACTGCCGATCCTCGCGGCCGGTGAAAGCCACTTGCGCGAAGACCACGCCGGCATCCGCGCGGACCAGAGCCTCGACGGCTGCGAACGTGGCAGGCAGATCGTCGACCGCCGTGCGGCCCGGGGTGACGCCATACGCATGGCGGATGCCACCCAGCGCAGCAGCAGCCAGGCCCGCATCGGCGAAGGCGCCGACGTGCTGGCAGACGATGCCGCGTTCGGCCGGCGGATCGGCCGCGACACCTACCGGTACGCCGAGCCGGTTGACGATGACGCAAGGCAGAGGACTGGCCGGCAAGGCCGCGGCCATCCGCAGCAATTGGCTGCGCGGCCCCGATTGCAGCATCGCCACGCGAGCATCATTGTGGCTGTACAACCCATGGCGGAACGGCACCGCCGCCATATGCGCAAGCGCGACTGCCGGCAACGCGCCCAACGAAGCGGCATCGACATACAGGCGATGGCCCAGCGCACGGACATTGCCGGATCTCACGTCAAAGGCGCCGTTGGCAAGAAACGCATCGGCACTGTTGAACAAGCCAGCTGGCCCACCGTTCAACCACAGCACGACCAGCGCTGGGCGTTCGCGTGGTGATGCCAAGGCATCGAAGGGGCCAAGTGCAAGCGCGCCGGCGACGGCAAGGCCGGCTTTCAGCAGGCTGCGCCGGGAAGGGGAATGGGTAGGCATATGGGATGGCCGGGTGGGTGAGATGCAAGGCAGCCGCGGTCGTTCGTCACCGCAGCGAAAGGCGGGGTCCAGTGCCTTCAAGGCCCTGGATTCCAGCGTTCGCTGGAATGACGGGATCGAGAGGTGGCGAAGCTTTGCTGGGTGTGCTTAAGCTAGTCCTGTCCATCCATCGAACGGCGGCCATCCTGTGTCGCGAATCAGACAGCCAGCGAAGCGCGCAACAGCGTGGCCGATGACCGCGCTGGCCAAGGACTACCCGCGTGGGTGCCATGTGCCTAAGCACCAGCATCGCCGCGGCCAACTGATCTACGCCGCCAGCGGCGTGATGCAGGTGACCACCCGCGAAGGGATCTGGATCGTGCCGCCGCAGCGCGCGCTGTGGATACCGATCGGCATGCCGCACGAGATCCTGATGGAAGGGCGCGTGGCGGTGCGCATGCTTTATCTCGATCGCGCCACCAGTGCACCGTTCGGCGCGCATTGCCGCGTGCTGGCGGTGGCGCCACTGCTGCGCGAACTGGTCCTCGCGGCGGTGCAGGCGCATGGCGAACGCGACGCGGCGACCTTGCAACTGGCCATGCCCTTGCTGCTGCATGCGCTGCTCAAGGCGGACGAGGCGCCGTTCCGCATCCCGGTGCCGTCGGACCCGCGGCTGAAGAAAGCCTGCCAGCGCCTGCTGGACGATGCCACGCGGCCGGATACGCTCGAACAGCTCGCGGCACGGGTCGGCGCCAGCAGCCGCACCTTGGCGCGTCTGTTCGAAAGCGAGCTGCGCATGTCCTTCGTGCGCCGGCGCCAGCACGTGCGGCTGGCGCGCGCGATCAGCCAGATGAGCCTGGGCCGTCCGATCAAGACCGTCGCGCGCGAAGCTGGCTATGCGAGCTGCAGTGCGTTCTGCAGCATGTTCCACCGGATCATCGGCGCCAGCCCCACGGCGTACCTGCGCCAGGTCGAGGGACGGCCCGCTTTATGACTGCGCTGCGGCGTCCGTCATCTCACCGTCAAAGAACCGACATGTGGCCGCTTCACGATATTTGAACGTCCGCGCCCCCAACGCGCGACGCCCCGATCTCCTGGAGCTCTGCATCTCATGAAGAAGAACCTGCTGGCGATGGCCACGGCCGTCGCGCTCGCCGCTTTGTCCCACGGCGCCATGGCCGAGGACCTGCCGACCGCCGACGCGACCAACGTCAAGCCCGACGCGGCCAAGACCCTCGAAGGCGTCTCGGTGATCGGCCAGGGCGAGACCCGCCAGGTGCAGCGCGTGACCACCAAGGACGTCGCCGTGCTGCCGGCCGGCACCAGCCTGCAGAAGATCCTCAACCGGATGCCGGGCGTGAACGTGCAGTCCAACGACGCGTTCGGTGCTAATGAGGAATCGCAGACCATCAGCCTGCGCGGCTTCAACGGCCAGCGCCTGGGCTACACGCTGGACGGCGTGCCGCTGGGCGACAACGCCTACGGCAACTACAACGGCTTGAACATCAGCCGCGCGCTGATCGCAGAGAACGCCGCGGGCGCCGAACTGGCGCAGGGTATCGGCAGCCTCGGCATCGCCTCGACCAGCAACCTGGGCGGCGCCATCCAGTATTTCTCCGCCGATCCGCTGCCGACCTTCGGCGGCCGCTTCGCGCAGACCTTCGGCAGCGACCAGAACCGGCGCACCTATCTGCGCCTGGATACCGGCGACTTCCACGGCTTCTCCATGTACCTGTCGGGCGTGCGCGCCACCGCCGACATGTGGGCGCCGCCGAGTTCGCCGACCACCACCAAGCAGTTCAACGCCAAGGCCGTGTATCAGTTCGACGGCGGCCGCATCACCGCGTTCGCCGACACCTCGCGCACCTCGCAGGCTGACTACGCGTACCTGTCCAAGAGCGGTATGGCGCGCGGCCTGGGCTGGGACTGGAACCTGTATGCGCCGAACTGGAACCGCGCGCTGGCCGCGGCGTATTGCGCGCCGGCCTACACCATCAAGGGCGTGAAGGATGCGCGCTGCGGCTACTCCGGCGGCGTGGACAATATCGACGACGCCTACTACCAGAGCCGCGCGCTGCGCCGCGACGACCTGTACTACCTCGCCGGCGATTTCTATCCCAGCGACGCGCTGACCGTGCACGCCCAGGTCTATCACCACGAGAACGCCGGCCAGGGCCACTGGTGGTCGCCGGGTCAGAAGTCCAACCCGGGCGCGGCGCAGGAGCTGCCGATCTCGATCCGCAGCACCAACTACAAGATCAACCGCAACGGCGTGCTCGCCTCGCTGGGCTGGGATCTGGGCAGCCATCACCTGGAAGGTGGCGTGTGGTACGAGCAGAACCACCACAACGTCGAGCGCAACTTCTATTACATCCCGTACACGCTCAGCAGCCCGATCAGCGACAACACCTACCTGAGCGATCCGAATCGCCGCCTGTTCAACCAGGCCTACACCATCACCACGCGCCAGGCCTACCTGCAGGACAGCTTCAAGCTGCTGGATGACCGCCTCAGCGTGGACATCGGCGTCAAGAGCCCGCACGTGACCATGACCGCGCGCCAGGCGCCGGGCGTGTACGAGGCGCCGGTGGCCAACGGCACCTTGAAGGCCGAGAAGAACCTGCTGCCGCAGGTCGGCGTGGGCTACAAGCTCGACGCCGGGCAGGAGCTGTTCCTGTCCTACGCCAAGAACATCGCCGCGTTCCAGGGCGGCGGCGCCAGCGGCCCGCTGCTGGTGACGCAGTCCTCGTTCGACGCCACCCGCGGCAACCTGAAGCCCGAGCAGTCGCGCACCATCGAAGGCGGCTACCGCATCGTGCAGCGCGAGTTCGAAGCCTCGGCCGCGGTGTACGACGTGAAGTTCGACAACCGCCTGCTCTCGCTCAATCCCTGCCCGAGCATCCAGCAGGGCACCACGTTGGCGTGCACCACGCGCTTCTACAACGTGGGCTCGGTGAGCAGCCGCGGTGCGGAGTTCACCTTTATCTGGAAGCCGTTCGAGCATTTCCAGTGGTACAACTCGGCTTCGTTCAACCGCTCCACGTATGACGACAACTACGTGCAGAACGGCGCCGTGGTGCCGACCAAGGGCAAGATCACGGTGGACACGCCCAAGCGCATGTTCGCCAGCGAGATCGCCTGGACCTACGGCCCGTGGAACCTGAGCCTGCGCGGCAAGTACACCGGCTCGCGCTACTACACCTACACCAATGACCAGGGCTTCGGCGGCTATACCTCGTTCGACTTCGGCGCCGGCTACGACTTCGGCGCGGCCTGGTTCGCGCAGGACGTGCGCCTGTCGCTCAACGTCAGCAACCTCACCGACAAGCGCTATGCGTCGAACCTGACGGCGTTCGCCAACACCGATCCGAACGGACGCCAGCTGGCGTTCCATGCCAGTGCGCCGCGGCAGAGCTTTTTGACGCTGGACGTGAAGTTCTGAGAAGGCATCGCGATGGCGTAGCGTAAAGCCCCTCTCCCTCCGGCGACCCGAAGGTAGTCCCTGTGGGAGAGAGGGGTTGGGGTGAGGGTACGGGCGGAGCGCAAGAGTGATGCGCACCGCTCCGCCCGTACCCTCATCCGGCTGCCGCCACCTTCTCCCGGAGGGAGAAGGATGTTTATCTGGAAGCACAATTACTAGCCCAGTAAGGAGCCCCCATGAAACCGTTATGCTGGCTAGCCCTCGTTACCTTGAGTCTGACCTTGCCCTGCGCTGCCTACGCTGCCGAAAGGCCGATTGCCGCAAAGGTCCTCGTCCTGGGCCATCGCGGCGCCAGCGCCCTGCGGCCGGAGCACACCCTGGCCTCGTACGCCAAGGCGATTGCCGACGGCGCCGACTTCGTCGAGCCGGACCTGGTGATGACCAAGGACGGCGTGCCGGTGGCCCGCCACGAGAACGAGATCGGCGGCACCACCGACGTGGCCGCGCATGCGGAATTCGCCGGACGCAAGACCACCAAGACCATCGACGGCCACCATGTCACCGGCTGGTTCACCGAAGACTTCACCCTGGCCGAACTGAAGACCCTGCGTGCGCGCGAGCGGCTGCCGGAATTTCGCGGCACCAAGTACGACGGCCAGTTCCAGATCCCCACCCTGGACGAGATCATCGATTTCGTCGCCGCCGAAGCCGCGGCGCAGGGCCGGGTGGTCGGCCTGATCCCCGAGATCAAGCACGGCACCTATTTCCAGAAAGCCGGCCTGCCGATGGAAGACCGCGTGCTCGCCATCCTCGATGCGCACAGCTACACGCGCACCGCGCCGGTGGAGATCCAGTCCTTCGAGATCGCCAACCTGCGCTATGTGCGCGGCAAGCTGGGCAAGAGCCATCCGAACGTGCGCCTGCTGCAGCTGCTGGACGATCCGAACGAGCAGCCGTACGACGTGGTGGCCGCGGGCGGCAAGCTCACCTATGCCGACATGATGAAGCCGGCGGGGCTGCGCGATATCGCCGGCTACGCCGATGCCATCGGCCCGAACATCCGCGCCATCATCCCGCTCAACAAGGACGGCACGCTGGGCCAGCCGACCGCGCTGGCGCATGACGCGCATGCGGTGAAGCTCGAGCTGCACCCGTACACGTTCCGTCCGGAGAACCATTTCCAGGCGAAGAACTTCTGGCAGGGCAGCGATCCGAAGACCTTCAACGAGGCCGGTTCCGTGGCGGAAATCCGCGCCTATCTCGATGCTGGCGTCGATGCGTTCTTTACCGACGACCCGGCGCTGGGCCGCAAAGCAGTCGACGGTCGCTGAGCTGCCATCACGCTGTCACCGCGGACGGGTTCACTCGCCCGTCCACTCTCTGTGCGGTGATTCCATGCGTCTGCAACGCGGTTTCCTGGCCGGCCTGCTTGGCCTGGCCTTTCTTGCACCGGCGCATGCCGTACCGGTGCTGCTGATCTCGATCGACGGCCTGCGCCCTGCCGACGTGCTGCAAGCCGCGCAGCACGGGCTGAAGCTGCCCAATCTGCAGCGCTTCATGACGGAAGGCAGCTACGCCAGCGACGTGCGCGGCGTGTTGCCGACGCTGACCTATCCCAGCCACACCACCTTGCTCACCGGCGTGTCGCCGGACAAGCATGGCATCGCCGGCAACCTCACCTTCGATCCCAGCAACAAGAACCAGCAGGGTTGGGCCTGGTACGCCAGCGATATCCGCGTGCCGACCTTGTGGGACGCCGCGCATGCCGCGGGCCTGAGCACCGCCAACGTGCACTGGCCGGTGAGCGTGGGTGCGCAGGTCGACTGGAACCTGCCGCAGATCTGGCGCACCGGCCTACCGGACGACCGCAAGCTGCTCGCCGCACTGGCCACGCCGGGCCTGCTGCCCGGGCTGGAAAAGGAACTCGGCCCCTACGCCGACGGCATCGACGAGACGCTGGCCGGCGACGAGAACCGCACGCGCTTCGCGGTGAAGCTGCTGGAAGAACGCAAGCCGGCCTTCATGACGGCGTATCTGGCTTCGCTCGATCACGAGCAGCATCACAGCGGCCCCGATACGCCGGAGTCGAAGCGCACGCTGGAGCGTATCGACGGCCTGGTCGGCGAGATGGTCGCCGCCGCGCGCCGCGTGCATCCGGACGGCGTGATCGCGGTGGTGTCCGACCACGGCTTCGCGCCGGTGCAGCAGGACGTCAACCTGTATGCGCCTTTTATCCAGGCCGGCCTGATCACCTTGAAGGATGGCGCCGTGGCCGATTGGCAGGCGATGCCGTGGAACGACGGCGGCAGCGCGGCGATCGTGCTGAAGGAGCCGGGCAACGCCGACATGGTGGCGAAGGTGCAGGGCTTGCTGGCGCAGTTGCAGGGCAATCCGGCGTATGGCATCGAACGCGTGCTCGATCATGCGCAGACGGTGGAGCGCGGCGGTACGGCGCAGGCGTCGTGGTTCGTGCTGTTCAAGGCCGGCTACGAGATGGCGATCAAGCCGGACGTACCGCTGCCGGCGCCGAGCCATTACCGCGGCATGCACGGGTATGACCCGGTGTGGCCGATGATGCGCTCGACCTTCCTGATCGAAGGCAAGGGCGTGCCGGTGGGCAAGAATTTGGGCGCGATCGATATGCGCGACATCGCGCCGACCTTGGCGAAGTCGCTGGGTGTGGCGTTGCCGGCGGCGCAGGGCAAGGTGTTGTTCTCACCCTAAGAACATGTCTGACGTAGGTTGGGGTGAGCCGCAGGCGAACCCCAACGTCGCGAGGCACATCAATGTGGCGATGTTGGGGTTCGCCTGCGGCTCACCCCAACCTACGTCCGGGTGGAAAGGCGCGAATACCTCCGCAAATCGCGCGTAACTGACGCCAATCTTGCGCTAACGCACATCACTGCCCACTGACACGCAGATGTAAATCCGATTTCACAAATCCCTAGCAAGCTTGCGCACCAACGGCTGCTGGCGGCCGCGTCATGTCGTCCTTGCCGGGCAGCGAAGGACGCGAAGGGATGACGCGCTCGCCGAAGGGGGCAGCCGTTCTTTTTCCCATTCATCTATTTCACCTATCGACGTGGCCACCCGCCAAGGCGGGCGGCTGCGCAAAGGAAACGTACGCATGTCAGTCCGCAAGGGTTCCATCCGCCTTACCGGCCTCGCGCTCGCGCTGTTCGCGGCGCTGCACGGCACGGCCGCCGCAGCTCCCGGCGACAACGACACCACGCCCGCGGCTCCGGTCGATGCCGCCGCCGACAAGGCCAAGACGCTGGAGTCGGTCTCCGCGATCGGCCAGGGCGAAGTGCGCCAGGTGCAGCGCATCACCGTGGAAGACGTGAAGATCCTGCCGCCGGGCACCAGCGCGCTGAAGGTGCTGGCCGGCAAGCCGGGTGTGCATTTCGAGTCGGCCGATCCGTTCGGCAACTACGAGTGGTCGACCCGCTTCAGCCTGCGCGGCTTCAACCAGAACCGCCTCGGCTTCACGCTGGACGGCATTCCGCTCGGCGACATGAGCTACGGCAACAACAACGGGCTGCACATCAGCCGCGCGCTGATCGCCGAGAACCTCGGCAGCGCGGAACTGGCCGAAGGCATCGGCGCGCTGGGTACCGCTTCGACCAGCGATCTCGGCGGCACGGTGCAGTTCTTCTCCTCCGACCCGCTGCCCAAGTACGGCGTGCAGTTCTCCCAGGGCTTCGGCACGGATGCGGCGCGCCGCACCTTCGTGCGCCTGGATACGGGCAACGTCAACGGCTTCGCCATGTACATCTCCGGCGCCTACTCCGACGTCAACAAGTGGAAGGGCGACGGCGACCAGGAGCAGATGCAGTTCAACACCAAGGCCACCTACGATTTCGGCGACAGCCGCATCGGCGCGCTGCTGACCACCTCCGACCGCGACGAGACCGACTACCAGGATCTGTCGCTGGACATGGTGCATCGCCTGGGCTGGAACTGGGACAACTACGCGCCGGACTGGAACCGCGCGGTGAACGCGGCCAAGGGCATCTACAGCGGCGGCGTGACCAATGCCGACGACGCGTATTACGCCGGCCGCGGCGTGCGCAAGGACCGCGTCGCCAGCCTGTTCGGCGACTTCGCGCTGGCCGAGGGCGTGCGCCTGAAGGCCACCGGCTACTACCACAACGATCGTGGCCAGGGTCACTGGTTCACGCCGTACCAGGCTTCCTTCCCGGGCACGCCGCAGGAAACGCCGATCTCGATCCGCACTACCGAGTACGGCATCGACCGCGTCGGCGGCACGGCCGCGCTGACCTGGGACATCGGCGCGCACCACGTGGAAGCGGGCGTGTGGTACGAGGACAGCAACCACAACGTGCAGCGCAACTACTACTTCATCACCGGCCCGGTGGATGACCGCAAGTTCCTCGAGAACCCGAACCTGCGCCTGTTCTACCAGCACTACGAAACCACCACGCGCCAGTTCTACGTGCAGGACAGCATGCATTTCCTGGACGATCGCCTGAGCGTGGACGTGGGCTTCAAGGCGCCGCGCACCGAAGTGGAAGCGACCAATCTGCCGGGCACCGCGCGCGCCTACGCGTCGGGCGACCTGGTGGCGAAGAAGAACTTCCTGCCGCAGGTCGGCGCCAGCTACCAGCTCGGCGGCGGCTACGAGGTGTTCGGTTCGTACTCCAAGAACATCGCCGCGTTCCAGGCTGGCATTTCCGGCCCGCTGGCCACCACCCAGGTGGCGTTCGATACCTTCGGGCGTTCGTTGAAGCCGGAACAGTCGCGCACCTTCGAAGGCGGCCTGCGTGCGGTGTCCGACTTCTACGAGGCCTCGCTGGCGCTGTACGACGTGAAGTTCGACAACCGCCTGCTGGCGATCTCCCGTTGCAGCGGCATCGTGGGTTGCCCGAGCGCGTACGCCAACGTCGGCTCGGCCACCAGCCGCGGCGTGGAGCTGGCGCTGAACTTCAAGCTGACGCAGGAACTGCGCTGGCGCAACTCGCTGTCCTACAACCGCTCGCGCTACTCGGACGACTATGTCGACGGCGGCGTGGTGGTGCCGACCAAGGACAAGACCGTGGTGGACAGCCCCAAGCAGCTGTTCTTCACCGAGCTGGCCTGGGTCTCCGGCCCGTGGGACCTGCGCGCCTCGGCCAACTACACCGGCAAGCGCTACTACACCTATATCAACGACGGCGCGGTGCCCTCGTACTGGCTGTTCAACGCCTCGGCCGCCTACGACGTGGGCAAGCTCGGTGTGGTGCAGGACCTCAAGCTGGCGCTCAACGTGACCAACCTGGCCGACAAGAAGTACTTCGGCTCGATCGGCACCAATGGCTTCGTGGCCAGCGACCCGCAGGGCCAGTTCGCCACCATGCAGGTGGGCGCCCCGCGCGCGGCGATGCTTACGGCAACCTTGCGGTTCTAAGCATCAAGCCCTCCAAGGCCGAACCCTTCTCCCCTTGGGAGAAGGTGGCGGTAGCCGGATGAGGGTATGGGCGGAGTGAAACTCACCACTTCGGCCGCACCCTCACCCCAACCCCTCTCCCGATGGGAGAGGGGCTCAGCGCTGCGGTATTCCTCAATCTTCAAATTGGAACCCTTCTCCCTCCGGGAGCACGCGGGGAGCGCACAGGGATGTGCGCGGCTTTGAGGAGCGAGGAAGGTGGCGGCAGCCGGATGAGGGTACGGGCGGAGCGGTGCGCATCACCCTTGCGCTCCGCCCGTACCCTCACCCCAACCCCTCTCCCGATGGGAGAGGGGCTTACCGCACCAGCCCACAAACGCGACCTGCACCCGGGAAAAATAAAGTAGCGATTCCGGGAAAGCCTCGCCCCACTTATGATCGCCGGCGTACCTCCGCCCGATCGCCCGCATGGCCGCCATTCCTTCCGTTGTTCCACTCCAAGCCGTTCCCCGCTGGATGGCCCTTGGCGTCCTGTTGACGGCGCTGGGCGCCATTGCCGGCGCGATGCTGGCCGACACCGAGGACGGCAGCCAGTGGATGTGGCTGCACTGGGCCTGCAAGCCGCTGGCGACCTCGCTGGTGTTCGCCCTGGCCTGGCGCGTGCGCGAGCCGATCTCGGCGCGCTACCGCGCCTGGGTGCTCGGCGGCCTGGGGCTGGCCCTGGTCGGCGACGTGCTGCTGATGCTGCCGCAGGACCTGTTCGTCGAAGGCCTGGTGGCCTTTCTGTTCGCGCACGTGTGCTTCCTGGTGGCGCTCACCGGCGATGTCCGCCTGGGCGCGAAGCCCATCGCTTTGTTGATCTGCGTGGGCTATGCGGTGCTGTGCATGTGGTCCCTGTGGCCGACCCTGCCGGAGGAGCTGCACCTGCCGATCGTGGTCTACACCCTGGTACTGGCCCTGATGGGCGGCCAGGCGGTGGGCCGCGCCTGGCACCACGCACTGGCGCGCGATGCGCTGGCCAATCCAGCCTGGCTGGCCGGCGCGGGCTCGATCCTGTTCATGCTCAGCGACACCTTGCTGGCCTGGAACCGCTTCCGCATCAGCCTGCCGCTGGCGGCGCTGTGGATCCTCGGCTGTTATTTCGGCGCGCTGTGGCTGCTGGCGCGCTCGGTGATGCGCGCCTCGCCTGAAGACTCGGCGCTGCGGTGACGGACTCCCTGCGGTGAACGCCCAGGAGATCATCATCGGCTGGGCCACGCCGGTCTTCTTCGTGCTGATCGCGCTGGAGCTGCTGCTGGCGAAGTGGCGCGGCCGCCGCGTGTACCACGCCAGCGATGCGGTCAACAGCCTGTCGCTGGGGGTGATCTCGCAGATCGTGGCGGTGTTCGCCAAGCTGCTGACCCTGGGCATCTACGCCTGGTGTGTCGACCACCTGGCGCTGGCCACGCTGCCGGCCGATCGCTGGTGGGTATGGGTCAGCGGCCTGCTGCTCTACGACTTCCTCTACTACTGGCTGCACCGCGCGGGGCACGAGGTGAACATCCTGTGGGCCGCGCACGTGGTGCACCACCAGAGCGAGGACTACAACCTCAGCACCGCGCTGCGCCAGACCGGCAGCGGCGTGCTGCTGGGCTGGCTGTTCTACCTGCCGATGGCGCTGCTCGGCTTTCCGCTGGAAGTGTTCGCGGTGGTGGCGCTGATCGACCTGCTGTACCAGTTCTGGGTGCATACGGAACTGGTCGGGCGGCTGGGCTGGTTCGACCGCGTGTTCTGCTCGCCCTCCAACCATCGCGCGCACCACGCGGTGAACGAGCGTTACCTCGACCGCAACTACGGCGGCATCCTCATTGTGTGGGACCGCCTGTTCGGTAGCTTCATCGAAGAAGACGACAGCGACCCGCCGGTGTTCGGCACGCGGGCGCCGCTGCGCAGCTGGAATCCGCTGTGGGCGAATGCCGAGGTGTACTGGGCCACCTTGAAGGACGCGTGGCATGCGCGGCGCTGGCGCGACAAGCTGCTGGTGTGGCTGAAGCCGCCGGGCTGGCGGCCGGCCGACGTGGCCGAGCGGTTTCCCAAGCCGGCCTTCGATATCGGCCGTCCGCGTTATGCGCCGCCGTTGCCGCGTAGCTTGACCGCCTATGGCATCGCGCAGTTCGCGCTGCTGTTGCTGATGGGCGTGTGGTTTCTGGATATGGCCAAGCGGATGCCCGCCTCGGCGCTGCTGGCCTATGCGGCCTTCCTGCTTTTCAGCCTTACCGCGCTGGGCGTACTGCTGGAAGGCCGGCGCGCCGGCAGCTGGCTGGAAGCGGCGCGGCTGGCGTTGACCGCGCTCGCCGCGGTGGCGACCGGCGGCTGGTTCGGCGCCGCCGCCGCACCACCCGCGCTGGCGCCGGCCATCGTCACGCTGTGCCTGGGCAGCGCCGCCGCCCTGGCCACCATCCGCCTGCGTACGCGCCAGCCCGCCTAGGCGCGCGCACCCGCAGCATGGCGGGGCGGGGGCCATTCGTTATCATCGCCGCTTCATTTGCAGTGGGAACGAAGCGATGAGCGTGGTCAGCAAGCTAATCCGCCACAAGTCGGTCGAGCAATTGCAGGCGGACGTCGGCAAGCGCGGCGACTTCCGCCGCGTGCTCGGGCTGTGGCAGCTCACCGCGATCGGTATCGGCGGCATCATCGGCGTCGGCGTGTTCGTGCTGGCCGGCCAGCAGGCAGCGCTCAACGCCGGCCCCGCGGTGGCGCTCTCGTTCCTGATCGCCGGCATCGCCAGCGCGGCCGCCGCGCTGTGCTACGCGGAGTTCGCCGGGCTGATCCCGGTCACCGGCAGCGCCTACACCTATGGCTATGCGGTGCTGGGCGAACTGGCGGCGTGGCTGATCGGCTGGGATCTGTTGCTGGAGTACGCGCTGATCGTCGCGGTGGTGGCGATCGGCTGGTCCGGCTATGTGCAATCGGCGCTGGCCAGCATCGGCGTGGACCTGCCGCTATGGGCGAAGGGCGCCATCGGCACCGGCGACGGCCACGTGTTCAACCTGGTGGCGGCGCTGGTGACGCTGGGCGTATCGGCGCTGCTGATCTTCCGCACTGAGTGGGGCGCGCGCTTCAACACCCTGGTGGTGGCGATCAAGGTGGCCGCGGTGGCGCTGGTGATCGGTATTGGCGCGTTCTATGTGAAGCCCGAGAACTGGGTGCCGTTCATTCCGCAGCGCATCGTCGGCCCGGATGGCGTGGGCCATTTCGGTTTCCAGGGCGTGGCGACGGCGGCGGCGGTGGTGTTCTTCGCGGTGTTCGGCTACGACACGCTGACCACCGCGGCCGAGGAGTCGAAGAATCCGCAGCGCGATCTGCCGCGCGCGGTGCTGCTGTCGCTGGGCATCTCGATGACGATGTACCTGGCGGTGTCGATGGTGCTGACCGGCATCGCGCACTACACCACCTTGAAGACCGATGCGCCGGTGGCGGATGCGTTCAAGGGGCTGGGTTTGCCGTGGGTGGCGCTGACGGTGTCGGTGTCGGCGGTGTTCGGCCTGATCAGCGTGCTGTTCGCTTTCATGTTGGGCGCGACGCGGATCTGGTTTGCGCTGGCGCGCGATGGTCTGCTGCCGGGCTGGTTCGCCAAGCCGCATCCGCGTTACGGCACGCCGCATCGGCCGACGGTGGTGCTGGGGGTGTTTACTGCTTTGGTGGCTGGTTTGTTGCCGATCGAAGAGGTGGCGAAGCTGGTCAATATCGGTGTGTTGTCCGCTTTCATCGTGATCTGTTCGTCGGTGTTGATTTTGCGCAAGCGCAAGCCGGATCTGCATCGCTCGTTCCGCACGCCGCTGGTGCCGTTGGTGCCGCTGGTGGGGATCGCGTTTTCGATCTGGTTGTTGTCGGAGTTGCCGTTGGTGACCTGGGAGGTGTTTCTGATCTGGGTGACCATTGGCCTGGCCGTTTATTTCTTCTACGGCATGCATCACAGCAAGCTCGAAAAAGCCTGACCTGTCTGCCCGGCGGTGCGGCGTGGGTTGGGGTGAGCGCAGCGAACCCCAACGTTCGCGTCTTCGTGCGCCGCGCGATGTTGGGGTTCGCCGGAGGCTCACCCCAACCTGCGCCGGGCTCTGACGCTGCGTGAGGTCGGTTTTCACATGACCTCTGGCATGCGGTCCCGCGCCCGCATCGGCCTAGCATCCCGGGGCATCATTCAACGAGGGGAGATGGCCGTATGTTCGCCAGGACGTTGCTGGGGTGGTCGGTGGCATTGGCGTTGGGCGCGGTGCCGTTGGCGCAGGCGCAGTCGGCGGATCCGGTAGATCAGGCTTATCCGGGGACGTTGGCGCTCAAGCTGGATCTCACGGATGCGCCGAAGCGGATCTACCGCATCGTGGAGACCATCCCGGTCAAGCCGGGGGCGCTCTCGCTGTACTACCCGAAGTGGATTCCGGGCGAGCATATTCCGTCGGGTCCGATCAACAACGTCAGCGGGCTGATCATCACGGCCAACGGCAAGCAGGTGCCGTGGCGGCGCGATCTGCGCGACATGTTCACGCTGCATCTGGACGTGCCCGAAGGTGCGAGCAACCTGCAGTTGGAATTCCAGTTCCTGGCGCCGGGTGAAGAGGGTGGCGGGCTGTATGGCGCGACGGGTTCGGCGACGCCGAAGCTGGTGGATATCGAATTCAATCAGGTGCTGTTCTATCCGGCCGGCTACTACGCCAGCCGCATCGAGGTGCAGCCGACGCTGACGCTGCCGCGCGACTGGAAATTCGCCAGCGCGTTGGACGTGGGCGAGCAGACGGGGGCGCAGGTTGCGTTCAAGCCGGTGAGCCTGGAAAAGCTGGTCGATTCGCCGGTGATCGCGGGCGAGCACTTCAAGCGCGTGCAGTTGAGTACGGATGCGAAGGGGCCGGTGTATCTGGATATCGTCGCCGACGATCCGGGCAACCTGAAGCTCAGCGACAAGCAGGAAGCGCAGCACAAGGCGCTGGCGGTGCAGGCGGTGAAGCTGTTCGGTGCGCGGCATTACGCGCATTACGATTTCCTGCTGACCTTGTCCGATCACAACGGTTCGTTCGGGCTGGAGCACCAGCAGTCCAGCGACGACCGCTTGCCGCCGGCCTTCCTGACCGACGACAACATGTATCTGTCGGCGGCGTTCGTGCTGCCGCACGAGTTCGTGCATTCGTGGAACGGCAAGTTCCGGCGGCCGCACGACCTGTGGACGCCGAACTACAACGTGCCGATGCAGGGCGATCTGCTGTGGGTCTATGAGGGCCTTACCAACTACTACGGCGAAGTGCTGACCGCGCGCTCGGGCATGTGGACGGCGGAACAGTACCGCGACTGGATCGCCGAGACGCAGGCGGCGATGGTCAATCGCACCGGCCGGCAATGGCGTTCGCTGCAGGACACCGCCGATGCGGTGCAGCTCACTTCCTCGCAGGGTTCGCGCTGGGCCAACCGCATGCGCGGCGTCGACTATTACCCCGAAGGCACCTTGCTGTGGCTGGAGGCGGACAGCCGCATCCGCGAGCTCAGCGGCGGCAAGCGTTCGCTGGATGATTTCGTGCGCGCCTTCCATGGCGTGCAGGACGGCAGCCAGGTGCCGCTGACTTACACCTTCGACGACGTGGTGGCGACCTTGAACAAGGTGCAGCCCTACGACTGGGCCGCCTTCCTGCATGAGCGGCTGGACGCCACCGGCGACAAGCTGCCCGCGCAGGGCGTGGAGCAGGCGGGCTGGAAGCTGGAGTACAACGACGAGCCGTCATCGGTGCGCAAGGCGGTCGAAGGCGTGCGGCATTCGCTCAACCTGCTGTATGGCATCGGCTTCGCGGTCAGCAGCGACGGCAAGCTCAGCGACGTGCAATGGGGCGGACCGGCATTCAAGGCAGGCCTGGTGCCGGGGCTGAAGCTGGTGGCGGTGAACGGGCGCGATTATTCGGCCGATGGGCTGAAGGACGCGATCAAGGCGGCCAAGGAGAAGGGCGGTGCGATCCAGCTGCTGGTGAAGAACAACGAGTTCTTCCAGACCGTGTCGATCGACTATCGCGACGGCCTGCGTTATCCGCACCTGACCCGCGCCACCGGCGCGGACCGGCTGGGGCAGATCGCCGCGCCGCTGAAGTAAATCGCTGCATGGCCAAAAGAAAAGGGCGCCCGTTGGGGCGCCCTTTTTGCTTGCTTGCGCGAAAAGCTGCGCTTAGAAGCGGTACTCGAGCGAAGCCGAGTAAGCCGCCACGTTGACGTTGGCCTGCGACTGGCTGGCGCCGGCGCGGCCGTACTTCACGCGGTAGTTGTCGTAGTTGAGCGCCAGCGCGACGTTATCGGTCACGTTGTAGCCCACGCCCACGCCGGCGTACCAGCCGTTGTTCCAGCTCTTCTCGCTGGTGTGCAGGTTGCCGTAGGTGGTCTCGGCGGTGGTGCGCGAACGCAGGTAGCCGCCGTGGCCGGTGACGAACCAGGAGCCGTAGAAGTCGTACTTGGCATTCACGCCGAGGATCACGGCCTTCGGCTGGAAGCCGACCGTGACCGGGCCGATGTACTGCTTGGCCTGGCCCAGCGAGGTGTAGCCGACTTCGGCGCCGACGATGTTGTTCCAGCGCCAGCCGAAGCGCACGCTCTGGAACACGTCGGACTTGTCGGACAGGCCGCCGACGCGGTAGTTGCTCTGACCGAGGTTGCCGGTCACGAAGAAGTTGTTGAGCTGGTTGCTGCTGGCGGCGGCGTCATCGGCCTGGGCAGCGAACGGGGACAGGGCAGCAGCGGCCAGCACGGCCGAGAGCAGAAGCTTGTTCATGGAGAACTCCATTTTTCTTTTTTGGGGATTCCGCGGCGGCGATCTGAGGGGGAAATCGTCGCAACGGCCCGCGTGGGGTATCGCGGAACACGAAGGATAAGGGCGTTTTTACATTTCCAAACCCCGCGCAGGATTCCAAGGAAAGGCATGGTTCAGCCTGCTGCATGACCTCTGGCAGGGGGAGCGGTGCGCCGCTGCGGTCTAGCATCAAACGGTCATGTTCCGTTCAACGTCCGCCTGGGCGTTGCGCGTTTGCCACCAGGAGACCGTTTTGAAAGCTTCGCGCCTCGCTTCCGCCATCCTTGCCGCGGGCTTCGGCCTGTGCGGCTTCGCCGTTCAAGCCGACGTCCCGGCACCGCAGGACGTACCGTTCAACGGCACGCTCAAGGTGAGCGTGGATGCCACCGACCTCGCCCGCCGCATCTTCCGCGTGCACGAATCGGTGCCGGCGCAGCCGGGCCCGCTGACCCTGCTGTATCCGCAGTGGCTGCCCGGCAACCATTCGCCGTCCGGCCCGATCGACAAGCTGGCGGGCCTGAAGGTGTCGGCCAACGGCAAGGAACTGAAGTGGACGCGCGATCCGCTCAACGTCTACGCCTTCCACGTCGAGGTACCGCAGGGCGCCAGCAGCGTGGACGTGGATTTCCAGTTCCTCTCCCCGCAGGACACCCGCCAGGGCCGCGTGGTGATGACGCCGGAAATGCTCAACGTGCAGTGGAATACGGTGACGCTGTATCCGGCCGGCTATGTCGCCGCCCGCATCCAGGCCGAAGCCAGCGTGAAGTTCCCGGCCGGCTGGCAGTTCGGCACCGCGCTTGAGCAGGCTTCGCGCGATGGCGACACGGTGACCTTCAAGCCGATCAAGTTCGACGACCTGGTCGACTCGCCGATCTACGCCGGCAAGTACTTCAAGCGCGTGGATCTGGACCCGGGTGCGAAGACGCCGGTGTTCCTCAACATCGTGGCCGACGATCCGAAGTACCTGGAGATCAAGCCCGAGCAGCTGAAGGCGCACCAGAACCTGGTACAACAGATGTACAAGATGTACGGCGCGCACCACTACAACCATTACGACTTCCTGTTCTCGCTCAGCGACAAGATGAGCGGCAACGGCCTGGAGCACCATCGCTCCAGCGAGAACGGCGTGGGTCCGAACTACTTCACCGAGTGGGACAAGAACGTGCTGGCGCGCGACCTGCTGCCGCATGAGTTCAACCATTCCTGGGACGGCAAGTACCGTCGCGGCGCGGACCTGTCCACGCCGAACTTCAACGTGCCGATGCAGGACAGCCTGCTGTGGGTGTACGAAGGCCAGACCCAGTTCTGGGGTTACGTGATGGCCGCGCGCTCGGGCCTGTGGAAGCCGGAAGAAGCGCGCGACATGCTCGCCAACGTCGCCGCCAACTACGACAAGGGCCGCCCGGGCCTGCAGCAGTGGCGCAACATCCAGGACACCACCAACGATCCGATCATCGCCCAGCGCCGGCCGTTGCCTTACCGCAACTACCAGATGAGCGAGGACTATTACTCCGGCGGCCAGATGATCTGGCTGGAAGTGGACGGCAAGCTGCGTTCGCTGACGGGCAACAAGAAGTCGATCGACGATTTCGGCAAGGCCTTCTTCGGCATGAACAATGGCGAATGGGCGGTCAACACCTACACCTTCGAGGATGTGGTGAAGACGCTCAACGACATCCAGCCGTTCGACTGGGCCAGCTACCTGCGCGAGCGCCTTGACGGCCACGGCCCGCTGATCGGCGGCATCGAGGCTCACGGCTGGAAGCTGGTCTACAACGACAAGCCCTCGGCGGTGGTGAAGGCGGCCGAGGCCCGTTTCGGCGGCGCCAACCTGGTGTATTCGCTGGGCGTGTCGCTGGGCAAGGGCGGCGACATCATGGACGTGCTGTGGGACGGCCCCGCCTTCAAGGCCGGCCTGTCGCCGGGCATGAAGATCGTCGCGGTCGACGGCAAGGAGTTCTCCAGCGATGCGGTCAAGGACTCGGTAACCGCCGCGGCCAAGGACAAGAGCAAGCCGGTGGAACTGCTGGTGAAGAATTTCGACCAGTACCAGACCCTGCGCATCGACTACCACGATGGCCTGAAGTACCCGCACCTGGAGCGTGTCGAAGGCAAGCCGGACCAGTTGTCCGAGTTGCTCAAGGCGCGCTGAGCCTCCCAGCGCTCAGCCAAGCGAAAGGCCCGCCGCCAGGCGGGCCTTTTCGTATCCGGGGCCCTCGTCGCACGCCTCGCCTCAAGCCGCTATACTCCGCGTTCGCCGCCGCCCGACAGGACGGCAGGCGGTCTCGCAGCACCACGCGCCCGTAGCTCAGCCGGATAGAGTAGTGGCTTCCGAAGCCATTGGTCGGGGGTTCGAATCCCTCCGGGCGCGCCATTCCCTTTGCTTCGAAATCTGCGCGATACCGTCGCGCCGTATGTGTCGGCGCCGTCGGCGCATGCCCCGGGCTTGCCAGGTTCTGCGCGTCCGCATCGATCGGGCGAGCGCGGCGCCGTGGGTGCCGAAGTGGCGCGTGAGCCGAATATCGACCATAATCGGCTCATCTCGTGAGCCGAATAAACGGTGTAATCGGCTCACCCCATGGAGCCCACCGCATGGATAACCCCCGTTGGATCTGGCAGCAGCCAGACTGGCCGACCTTCCGCTGGCACCCCAAGACGCTGGCGCCGCTGTTGCGCTCCTGCCAACAATTGCAGGGGCGCCTGCTCGGCATGGCCGGCGCGATCGCCGGCGACGAACAGGTCGAGGGGGAACTCGACACGCTGCTGCAGAACATCATCACCTCGTCCGCGATCGAAGGTGAGCACCTCAATGTGGCCTCGGTCCGCTCGTCGCTGGCGCGGCGCTTGGGCGTGACGCAGGACGAGACGGCATCCACCACCCCGCGCAGCGAAGGCCTGGCCGAGCTGATGCTCGACGCGACCAGGCACGACGGCGAGCCACTGACCACGCAGCGCCTGTTCGATTGGCATGCATGGCTGTTCGCGCAGCAGGATTCGTTGCTGGCGCGGCCGATCCGTGTCGGTGGCCTGCGCGGCAACGAGCCGATGCAGGTGGTTTCCGGCCGTCTCGATCGCCCCACCGTGCATTTCGAAGCGCCGCCGCGTACGGGGCTGGAAGCGCAGCTCGATGCTTTCCTGGCGTGGTTCAACAGCAGCCGCGAGGAAGCGACACTCGATCCCTTGCTGCGCGCCGGGCTGGCGCACTTCTGGTTCGTCACGCTGCACCCGTTCGACGACGGCAATGGCCGCCTGACCCGCGCCATCACCGACCTGGCCCTGGCGCAGGCGGAACATCAGGCCATCCGCTTCTACACCATGTCGGCCAGCATCCTGGCCGATCGCGCCGGCTACTACCGCGTACTCGAAACCAGCCAGAAGGCCACGCTAGATGTCACGCCGTGGCTGCAGTGGTTTCTCACCACGTTGCAGCACAGCCTGCAGGAAGCCCTGCAGCGCATCGACCGCGTGCTGGCCAAGGCGCGCTTCTGGCAGCAGCACCCGTACCAGGGTCTGCTGGCGGAACAGGTCAAGGTGCTCAATCGCCTGCTGGAAGGCGGCGAGCGCGGCTTCGAGCAGGGCATCAGTGCTGCGAAGTACCAGGTCGTGGCCAAGGTATCCAAGGCCACCGCCACCAGGCATCTGGCCGACCTGGTCGACAAGGGCTACCTGGAACGCCTGCCGGGAGGCGGCCGCAATACGCGTTATCAGGCGAAGAACTGAGGTTCGCCGGCAAGCCTGTTTAGAGGCCGCCTCGAGCCAGCGTATTAAGCGCTGGCCCCGAGCTGCTGCGATTCGCCCGCCACCATGCGCGTCGACGATGCCCCCATCCACGTAGCGACCACCCGGTTGCGCCCTTCGCTCTTGGCGCGGTACAGCGCGTGGTCTGCGCGCACCAGCAGTTCGCTGACGTCGTAGCCGGCGCTGTGGGTGTCGGCGACGCCGAAGCTGGCCGAGACGGACAGCTCGCCGCTGTCCAGCGGGGACAGTGCGCCGATCGCCGCGCGCAGCTGTTCGGCGCGCTCCAGTGCGTGGTCGGACGGGCAATCGGGCAGCAGCACGGCGAACTCTTCGCCGCCCAGGCGTCCGAACACTTCGCGCGGGCCGAGCAGTGCGCGGCAGGCTTCGACGATGTGCTTGAGCGTGTGGTCGCCCACGGCGTGGCCGAAGGTGTCGTTGATCAGCTTGAAATGATCCAGGTCGAGGATCACCAGTGCGGCCGGCTGGCGTGTCTTCGCCGCCGACTGCAAGGCCAGTTCGGCTTGGTCGATGAAATGCTTGCGGTTGCAGATGCCGGTGAGGCTGTCCAGCCGCGACAGCCACATGAAGCGCAGCTGCGAGCGCTTGAGCCGGTAGATCCACAGCGTGATGAAGCCCAGCACCATCAGCAGCAGGGCGATGTACAGGCGGCTGGCTTCCACCGCCTTGCGATCCAGCGCCTGCTGCAGCTGCAGGATCTGGTTCTGCTTGTTGAGCGTGTCCAGCTGCAGCCGGCCGGACAGCACCTGCTGCTTCACCACCTGGTAGGCCAGCGCCTTGGCGGAGACGTCGTCCAGATAGCCCTTGTCGGCCACCATGTACTGCTCGAGATAAGCCAGCGCCGCAGCCAGGTCGCCCTGCTTGCGCGCCACGCGGTACAGCACCTGATAGGCCATGCCCAGCGGTGCGGTGTATTCGCCCTTGATGCTGTTCTGCACCGCGGCGAGCGCGTGCTTGCGCGCCTCGGCCAGGTTGCCCAGGCTCAGGTGCGCCTTGGCCAGCGCGGCGTCGAACTGCGCGATCAGGGTCTGGTAGCCGTCGTGCTGCACGTCGGCGTAGTTGCGCGTGAGCACGGCGATGGCCTGGGTGGCTTCGCCGCGTTCGAGGTCGGCGACGGCCAGTTCCGCGCGCAGCGTGTTGGCGTAAACGGTTTCGCCGACGGCGACGCAACGCTCGATCGCCTGGTCCAGCTGCTCGCGCGCGTTCGGCTTCTCGCTGCGGTACGCGGCCTCGGCCTTGAAGAACAGCCCTTTGCACGGGCCTTCGCCGGGCGAGAGGTTCTTCAGCATCTCGTCCGCATATTGCGCGGCGAGGTCGTATTGGCCGGCGGCGACCAGCAGCTGCGCGGCTTCGCCCAGGCCTTGCAGGCGTGCGCGCTTGTCGGTGATCTGCGGCAGCTGGCTGGTGAGCTTGTCCAGCCGGGTGAAGGCTTCTTCGTAGCGATGGCCGATGCCGAGGATGTTGATCGAGGTCGCCGTGGCGCGGAAACGCAGCGTGGCGTCGACGTCCTGCGCGATCACCTGGTCCAGCAGCGGGCCGGCGCGCTCGTAGTCGCCGTAGTACGCCACGTCCCAGGCTTTGAGATAGCGCAGATGCCATTGCTGCTGCGGCGACAGCTGCGGCAGCTCCGGCTCCATCTGCAGCAGCAGCTTGGCGAAGGTGCCGTGGTCGGAGGTCTTGATGCTGTCGGCCACGTCCAGCAGCGCGGGCGGGGTATCGGCGGCGCCGGCCTCGATAGCGGCGGCTGCCAGCGGCCACAGCAGACACGCCCCGGCGATGAGAAGTCCATAACCCCAGAGGCCGGGACGCCGCATGCCGAGGCGCCCGTTCACGCGACGACGGCCTCGCGCCGCAGGCTTTCTTCCGCCGGGGACGGCGGCTCGCCTTCGCCCTCGTCTTCCTGCTCTTCTTCTTCCTCTTCGGCCGGCAGCTGCACAGCCATCAGCGTGCCCAGGCCCAGCAGCGCCTGCAGGCCTGCGGCGTCGCCGGCGAGCACGGCGGCGCCGTGCTGCGGTTCCAGGCGCGCCTCGGCCAAAGCCAGTTCCAGCTCGGCGTCGGGCGCGTCGCGCAGGCGGGCGTCTGCGCCCATGCGCTCCAGGAACTTGATGATGTCGGACATGTACTCCCCCTGCGATTTCGTGTTCCAGCTTGTGCGATGGCCCGTTGGCGGCGCCATCTTTATAGAGACCCGTTTTGACCGGGCCTATCGAACCATCTCAATCAAATCAGCCTCTTCAAACCCGCCGACCGCAGCCAGCGCACGCAGGGACGGGGGCCGTCGCGCGGCGCCGGCGCGAAACGAAAGAGCGTTGCGATGTCCCCCGACCCTGGGTCCGCGCGGCGGAAATGGAGCTTCCGTGCGGACGGTCGCCGGCATCATAGCCCGGCTTTTCGCGCCGCGTGTGATGGAAAAACCGCCAAAGCAGCTTGTATGCCAGGGGTTAGGGTGGCTTCCGGCAGGGCGCCGGAAGGGTCAGTGGATACGGTGCCAGGCGACCGGCTCGGCCTCGGGCTCGGCCTCAAGCTCGGCGGCCAGATGCAGGAACAGGATCGGCCGCACGGCGCCGAAGCAGGCGATGCCGTCGAACAGCGGCGCCCAGTCGCGGCCGGGCAGCTGGTAGTCGAGGGCGCCCGGCGTGCGGCGTTTGGGCGTGGCGGCTTCGCGGCTGGCAGGCGCAAGGCCGAGGAATTCGATGAGAGCAACCGGCGTGGTGCGCATGATGTCCACCTCCCCTTGCGTGATGGACCTTCGCTGAGCTTCGGCACCGATTCTGCGCGGGCACGCGGGGAAATCCTCTACCTCGTGCCGGCTATGCCTGGCCTATGGCTTTCCACCGATGTGCCGCCGGGAAGAGCGAAAGGCGAGTAGCGAGGGCGCCGTCATGTACACGCCCGGCCGGTTCACCGACAAGAGCCTCGCCGCGCGTGACAGGGGCGTACGCGCACAGGCTTGTGCCCTCGTTACTCGCCTTTCGCTCCTGCTCGGAGCGTCAGCGGAAGCGCAGGTTAGGCGCCGCCGCGGAGCATGTCGATGTCACTTAAGGCGGGCCTGGCCTCGGCCGAAAGCGACCCGCCGGGCGGCCGTTACAGCCGCGATACGCCTACCGGCCGGCTCCTGCTAGCCTTGGCTGCTGCGGCCGGCAAAGGCCGTTCTTTTGGAAGGCGTCCTACATGCGGAACCTGGAAGAGGCCCGGATCGCCATCATCGGCCTGGGCTACGTCGGCCTGCCCCTGGCCGTGGAATTCGGCAAGAAGTACGACACGGTGGGTTTCGATATCCGCGCCGCGCGGGTGGAAGAACTGCGTGCCGGTAAGGATGCGACGCTGGAAGTGGATGCCGAGGAACTGCAGTCCGCCACGCGCTTGCGCTACAGCCATGCGCTGGAAGATCTGCGCGACCGCAACGTCTATATCGTGACGGTGCCGACGCCGATCGATGCGGCGAAGCGGCCGGATCTTGGGCCGCTGGTAAAGGCCAGCCAGATGCTGGCGACGGTACTCAAGCGCGGCGATATGGTGGTGTACGAGTCCACCGTCTATCCCGGCTGCACCGAGGAAGTGTGCGTGCCGTTGCTGGAGGCGGGCTCGGGCCTGAAGTTCAACCAGGA
>NZ_JBFRGP010000013.1:0-131843 GCF_052115385.1 Dyella sp. 2RAB6 | reverse complement strand
TACTTAGGGCTGCGCAACATCAGTAAAAAATGGACGCTTCCAATCCATGATTGGAAGGCGGCGCTCAACCGCTTTACCATCCAGTTCGAAGGCCGCATCCCTCAGCTTTAAAGCGATCCCGTTTACACAAAAGTCTGTACAAGCCCCGATTCCAGGCCATGGTCGAAAAAGCGCTTGGGCGCCCGGCATCTATACGCCCACAGGGCCGCCCATCAGCCTCAAGAGGCAACCGAGGTTGACATTCCGGCGACTGCATTTAACTACCTCCGGCCCCTCGGGCGCACATAACTACCTCCGGCCCCTTATTGCCATTATTGCCTGAACAAGGGCGTCTAACGCCCCCACTTACCCCCTTTGGCTTCTAACTCTCTAAAACGCCCATTAATTTTCGTACAAACTCAGTTTTATCTACCTTGCCAACGTTGGAATAGGAAAACAAAAAACCGTCCTCCTTGTAAGCCTCAACCATCCCATTTATCAGAGAAGATATATTTGCAGGAACTTTTGTAAGCAGCTCTGCATCTTCATACTTGATGATGCATTCCGCAACACAAAATGCCACCGTATCCACAGGGAATAATCCCTGCTCCGAACTAACGATTAGCTCTCGGATTTCCGAGAGCTCACTCTCTGGAGTATTCATAACTTCCTCTTACCTAATGACCAAGAAGCTGACGCAACTTAAGGAGCATCGCATCGCCCTCCTTTACAGCATTAAAGTGGAGATTATTGGGGATATTAGGCGCCACCTTCTCATAGTAAGCCCCAATCGAGACCGGACTATGCAGATCATACCTAAGATTTTCGACCTCATAAATTTCATGAGAAAGAACTTGTGCAATAGCCTCATCGCTCTCAAAGACTTCAGGCCTCACCCAAACTGGAACTCGGGACTCGCCATTGGCCATGCGACTAGCAATGTTATTGGCAAAAGATACCGATCTGGCCTCTGATGAAACTTTCCCATATGCAGCGTCAAAGTGCATGCCGCCTAGATCACGCACCATCCTTTCGTACTGTGAATGAGTTAGTTTGACGAAATTGTATCCGTCCAGCGTGTCAGCATCATGCCCAATCTTCAGCAGAATCTCCTTTGCCTCTGATGGCGTACGGCTAATGGCTTGGCCATAGATTTCCAAATTTGTCCTGGGAGTGATGTCATGCAGAAACTTTCCTTCGGTGAAAGCAGCTCCGGAGAAACTGTTAGGAACGGCTTGCTCCATGACGGGCATCACTGGCCTATTGCTAGCGTACAACTTGCTCTTAGATAGATCACCGACCGCGCCCAGTTGCGCCCGAATACGCCCAGCCCACGGCCCATCAAACATGGTGGCGACCGCCTCCCGACCTGCGCTCCAGGCATTCTTTCCAAGGTTCAGCGCGTAAGGCACCGCCTCCTTTCCAAGTGCCAACGCATAGGGAGCCACCTCCGCCGCCCCTGCGAAGACAGTTCCAAACGCAGCGCCCGTACCAAGCTGGACTCCCTTTCGAGACCAATACTCAGAAGCCGGCCCATCTACCGGGGCGGCAATTTCACTCGCCGCCCCCACGGCCGCGCCGACACCGAGTCGTCCAAAAACCGTACTTCCGCCAAGTCGCCCGGCGGTAACCACCATGGCTGGTACTTCAGACGCCCTGGCAAGGACATCACCCCAAACGGCTGATGGCCGTCCTACTTTCGGAGGTGTTGGTCTGAGTGTGGATGGACCAATCGGCCCCCTTGTCCCAACCGGTATCGCCGTTCTCGAAATCCGGATTGGTCGGCTGCATGGTGAACGTGCCGTTGGGCATGCTCACCACCAGCTGGCCATCAGGCGTAAGCAGGATGGCCCCGGCCGGCGGAACGTAGTCCCACGACACGCCCAGGCAGAACACGTTATTGGTCGCGCCGTTGTAGTTGGTGGCGCCGATGCCGATCGCGGCCCATGCCGCACCAGGCGGCGCCGAAGCCGTCAGCGAGGAATATCCGATGCCATTGCCGGCGGAGACGATGTCGTTGTTCGGCGCCGAGGGGATAACGTTGCCGCTAGCGTCATACCAGAAAATCTGGACAGCGCCGCCGCCATGATCGCCGATCACCTCAAACTGGCCATGGGCGGTAATCGTCTGACCTGGCACGACCGGGACGCGATCGAGGTTGGCCATGAAGCCGCTGCCGTTCGCGTTGTTCGTTCCGGAGAACAAGGCGGTCCAGCTGTTGCCAAGACGGGACGATGACCAGCCTGGATCGGCCTGCCAGCCGGAGATGTTGTAGCTGAAGTTGGGATTGGTCGGCTGCTGCGTCCATGTCGCACCTACCGTACCGTGCGCATTGGCCTGACTCGCTGCGCGCTGCGCCGCATCCTGGCTCCAGATCACCCGGCCCTGGCTGTCGTAGCCGTAGAAGTTGGCATGCCGCGCGGCATTGGTCGCATCGCCCGCCTGCAGATACGCAGCGCCGAGGCCGTCATACGCAATCAGGCGGTTGCCGGCCTGATCCAGCACATAGGCCTGCTGCCATACGGTCGAGCGCGAGGTGCCGTCGGCGGACAACTCGAAATCGCCCTGTTGCACGGTGCGGCCCAGCGTATCGAGATACTGGAAGGTGATATGGCCGGTGCCACTTTGCTCGGCCACCTCACGTCCATACAAATCATAGGCGGTGTAGGAGCTGGCATTCGTACCATCGACCGTCTTTACCACCTGGCCGACCGCGTCGTAGATCGTGCGGGAAATGATGCCGTTCTCGTCGACCGACAGCGTCAGATTGCCGTCTACGTCGTACCCGGATGTCTTCACCGTAGTGACAGCGCTGCTGTTGCCATGCGCGTCTACCACCGCAACTGCCGGCCCTGTCTGGGTCAAGACCTGGTTGCGCTCATTGTAGGTATAGGCGGTGGCCTGACCCGCCGCGTCGATGGAGCTGACGACATTGCCCCAGCGGTCGTAGCTGGCCGTCAGTGCCGCATTGCTGCCGTTGGCAGCGCTATTGCTGGGACCCTTCACCGCAGTAGCGCGGCCATCCAGGTCACGAGTGTAGAACGTGGTGGCCGTACCCACGCTACCGGTAAGAGGCACGCTGTCGGTGATGAGTTGGCCGGCCAGGTTGTAACCATAGCTATGCACCACACCCGTCTTCGGGTCGGTCACGCTCACTGCGCGGCCAGCGGCGTCGTATATCGTGGCGCTCGTCAGAGTGACGCCGTCGCCCTTGCCCACCGCTTCGCCGAACGCGTTATAGACGGCCGACGTCGCCAGATCTGGCGTGAGGACGCCGGTGCGCGACACCGTAGTCGACAGCAGATGATCGTCCTGATCATAGGTGTTGGTCGATACGACGCGGGCCGTGCTGCCGTCGTTGCCGTCCTGAGTCGAGAACGTCTGCAGCAGATGGCCTGCGTCGTCGTAGGTCATGTACTTGACCTTGCTGGAGCTCCAGTCCACCAGCTCGCCCGTGCCCACGGTCAAGGTCGCCGTGGCGTTCCCCTGCCCGTCGAAACGGGAATAGGTCGTCAGGGTCTGGCTTCCGTTCATGGAAGCCTGCAGCGCGAGCAAGCGGTTGCCGAAGGCGTCGTAGTTGTAGCTCACCCACTGCGAGGTGGTGGTGTAGAGCGAATCGCTGGTCAGGTCCAGCGCGGGATTCGCGGCAAGCAAAGCCTGCCAGTTCGACACCAGCACCTTTTCCTGCGGGCTGTTCACCAACAAGAGGCGTCCCAGCGCGTCGTACTGCGTGGTGATCGTGCGATCACCCTGCGTGGTCATCATGACCCGGCCTTCGCCGTCATAGACGTAGCTGGTGGTCACGAAGCCGTGGACAGTGGCGCCGCTGGCGTCAACGTAGGTCCGCAGCACCGACTCGCTGCTCTTCTGGCCCAGGTTGTTATAGGTGCAGGTCGTGGTGCGATCGGCGCCGGAAGCGGCCGGCAATGCTGGCGGCGTACCTCCAGCTTGCAAGCCGGCAGTGGCAATCGGCGTCGCCCACTCGGTGGTGGACACGGCATCGCCGTACGCGTCGTAGCTCCAGCTGGTGACGTAGCCCTGGGGGTCGACCGAAGAGGTCTTGTGACCGAGCGCGTCGTAGTAGTTGAACGTTGTCGCCCATACGGCGTTGGCGGAGGTGGGATCGCCTTCCACCAGCGTCGACTGGCTTGAGAGATTGCCGTAGGCGTCGTAGGTGTATGTGGTGACCGGCGAGCCGGTTGCGGTGCTGCCGTCGCTCTTGGTGTACGTCACCGCGGGCTGGGTGACGGAGAGCTTGCGGCCGAGGCGGTCGTAGGTGGTGGAGATGGAGCGGTCGTCCGGGGACGCGGTGAGCACGGATTGCAGCTGCGACAGGGTCATGGGGCTATCTGCAGACCAGGCGCCCCCCGACATCCCATGAAGATCGAGAGCATTGGCGTAACGCGTTACGGCGGTCTGGTTGCCGCGAACGTCGTATTGGTAGCCCGTGACGTAGCCACTTGCATCAATGGCATAGGCCAGGCGGTCATCAGCGGTATAGATCGCGTAGGTATGGCGGCCCGCTGCGTCCTTAGTGAGCACCAGATGGTTGTTGCCATCGTAAGTGGCGTAAGTCCACTGGCTGGTCGACGTATCCCTCACAGTGTGATCAGCGGGGTTGTAGATGTCCGCCGGGTACTGATCAACGGTCAGTACGCTATGGCCTTGATAGTCGTTGCTGTACTGGAGATAGCGTACTCCATTCTGTCCATCATCCACCGTGGATCGGGTGACGAAACCATCTTGATCGTACTCGTACGTCGTGATGATAGGGCGCCAATCCATGCCGTACTGGCCATTGTCCATACGCCCGACAACGACGGACGGACTGGTCTCCTGAAAGAGATTTCCGCTGCTGCTGTATTGATAGAGCCAGGTCTGGCCGTCCTTATTGGTAAAAGAGGTCTTCAGCCCGCGTACGTCGTAGGTATAAGTGCCGCTTACCGAGCCGGATAGCGAATCCAACATCTTGATGATGTTCCCGGTCGCGTCATAGACCAGGCCACTGGCCCGGACATTCGATGCGCTGGGATTGGTCTGCATGACTGCCGCGCTTACGCTGCTTGCGTCCCATGTGGACGGAGCGATGGCGTTTGCATACGCCAAGCTCCAGGCCAACCGGCTATCGCCGTCATAACGTTTCTCGGTGACGTGGCCACCCGCGTCGATGCTATAAACCTCCCGTCCTGCGCCGTCGTAGACATGGCGAGCGATATGCGCATCGCTGGCGGCGACGAGCTGAGCCACCGCATCGGCGCTCGTGCCGGCGCTGAACGCTGAGAGCGGAAGCAACGTTCCGTAGGCGATATCTTCGATGGCATTGCCATCGCCATCGTATCGATGCCCGATGACTGAAGCAGCGCCGTTGGAAGCAGCCTGCACGGTGAAGCGCACCCTGCCCATCGCGTCGTAGTAGGTATACGTCACCTGGGCCGCGGACTCGCCCGCCCCGACGGACTGGAGAGCGGCCATGACATCGGCAGACGTAGCCGTTCCATCAGTCAATGCACCGGCAAGAGTGCCAGCCGGGCGCAAAGCCGCGTCATAGACGATTGTCTCAACCACCTGACCGGCGGCGTTGTAACGGAGTTCCGTCACCATGCCGCTTGGATCGATGGTGAACTGCAACTGGCCGGAGGCGTTATAGGCCAGGTAGGAAACGGAGTCGTCGTCGCTCGTCGTCAGTTGCGGCCGGGATCGGCTGGTCGAATCATACTGGTCGGGCGAAACAAGGTTCTTGTAGCGCCGGATGGACACGAGCTGTCCATCGGCGTTGTAGCTTCTCTCGGTCAACAGACCCGAAGGCGGCTTTGTTCCTTCGCCGCCGTACGTTTTTTCCCCAACGGGATCGATCTGGTAAACAGGCTCGTTGGCCTCGTTGTAAAAGAAATAACGGTTGTAACCATCCTGCGAAGTCCCTAGGGACGTGACATTCCCATTGGCGTCATACGAGGTGAACACTTCCCTCTTGCCGCCCGTATCGGGATAAGCATTGATCGGGCGCCCAAGCTCATCGTAGTCGTATTGGGTGCTTCCTTGGCCCGACAGGACCTGCGATCCACCACGCCATATCGTCGTGACGTCATTGGCCGCGTTGTAGTAATACTCCGTGCGAAGATTCAGATGATCGGTGCCCATGCCGGGATCCTGAACCATCACCGCCACCTTGCCGTTGCCATCGTAAGCATAGGTGGTAAGAACGCCGCTGGCGTCAGTTTCGGCAATCTTCGAGCCTGCGCCGTCATACTTGCTGACGACGCGCAGGTTCAAACCATCAGGATCGGAGGTCTGCACCACTACTCGTCCGGCGGCGTCATAGGTGTAGGCAGTCACGTGGCCGGCCGCATCGACAGTGCGCACCAGACGTCCATCGCCGTCGTAGCCGTTAGTTGCCGCGCTGCCGTCCGGATTGTCCGTCTCGACCAGCCGTCCGGCACCATCGTATCGATACGTCGTGACATAGCCGGATGCACCGGTAGAGGAAGCGACCTGCCCTTCGCGGTTATGGATCATGCTTGTGACGACATTGCCAGGCGCCGTCACTACGACGCTACGCAGGGCATCATCGTAGGCATAGGTTGTCACGCGCCCCATGGCACTGGTTACAGCGACAACCCGGTCGTAGGCGTCATAGTCCGTGCGCGTCTCACGCTGGACGCCGTCAACCGTTTGAGCCTGGCTTACCCTGTGGCCGAGGTGGTCATAGGCGTAGGTGGTAGTGACCTCGTTACCGTCGATAGTGGAAGCAAGCTCACCGAAGGCGTCATAGTTGAATGCCGTGTTCCTCAGGCCAGAATCGAAGCTATAGCGATCTGAAACGCTCCAGCCATCACCCTCGACGCCATCGGACTGAGTAACCAGCAAGCCCCTTGCGTTGTACTCGTAATGGGAAACCCGTGAATCGAACTGGTCGCTGGCCCAAACGCGATCGCCGAAACCATCGTATTGATATAGATAAACGTGCTCGTCGCCGTTGCCGTCATTGATGGCGTTGAAGGTATGGCTGTCGCCGACTCCGTTGTAGGAGTAGAGGACGGAAGATTGGTCGCCCGAGATCACCTCGACCAGATTGCCCAGCCCATCTCGAACGTAAAGCGTAATCTGGTCAGGGTTGTCGCTTGCCATCGCTGCGGACTTGAACGCAGGAAGGTTCGCCATGGTCGGCGTATGCCCATCCTCCAATGACAGGCGGGATGAATACGCGATCGATACGCTGACCTCGCCAAAAGCGTTGTAGTCCGTCTCAGCCACTTCTCCCATAGCGCCGGGAACGCCGGCGGCGTCGGCGACACACTGCACCACATAGTTGCGGCGACCCGCGGCGTCGTAGATGTACCAGGTCCTGTTTTCGAACGCATCGGTGAACAGTGTCTGGCGTCCTGCCAGGTCGTACTCGTAGCGAGTAACCACTCCCGAACCATCGGTCTGCGTCGACACATAGCCGAAGCCATTGCGGATCAGGCTGGTCGTTCGAGCGTCGGCGGTACCATCGGCCACCGTTGTCGATTTCAGCCGCCCGGCCATGTCGTAGCTGTAGCGGGTAACCGTGCCTTCTTCGTTCTGCTCGCTGGCCAACTGGCCGTACCCGTTGTAGGTACGGCTGCTGGAGCGGGACGAGGCGCCAGCCAGGGCCGCCATCACGCCGGCAAGACTGCCGTCCGCCAGTCCACGCACCGACCGGCCATAGCGCTGTTGCGTCAGCCGCTGGCCGTCCAGGTCGTAGGTGTACTGTGTGAAGTACTCGCCATCGAACTCGCCGATGACCTGGCCGAAGGCATCCATGTACTTCCTGATGGACCGATCATCGTCGCTCGGGGCGATGATCAGTTGCTGCAGGGTACCCGCATTCGGATCGCCGTCGACATCCACGGCATATGCATGGGTGGCAACAAGATTCCCTGCGGCATCGTAGTCATTGGTGGTGAGGAACCATTCCGGATCGAGCGTACCGATCAGCCGGCCATTGGCATCGTAGTAGTAGTGGGTCGCTCTTTGATCGGCGATACCGCCCCTGTCCACGGCAAGCTGCGCCGTCATGCGCCCAGCAGCGTCATAGGTGTATGTCGTGACAGATCCATTGGTGTACCCGACGGTCTGCGTAGACGGATCATTGTTCTCGTCGTATTGCCAGGTTCCGCTTCCCACGGAGTAGCCGTTGGTGACGATCGCGATGCGGCCCGCGGCGTCATAGGTGGTGGCTACCACGCGATCAATCAGTGGCTTGGCCACCGGCAACACCGCCTGGAGACTGATGCTGACGGAGCCATTAACCAACCATCCGTCGATGCTAATCGTGGTGGCGTAGCCAGTCTGGGTGGTGACCCGTCCCAGGTCGTCGCGGGTATAGGTGACGACAGCACCGATGGCATTCACCGTCGCCACGACGCTGCCGGCGGCGTCATAGAAGGTGTAAGACGCATTGCCGAGCGGGTCCACCACCGCGACCTGGCGGCCCGCCTGGTCGTAGGCATATTGCGTGGTGCTGGTGGACATCGATGTCTGCGTACGCGGAACGATGAAGTCCAGCGATGCGGTGGTCGCCGTGCCTCCGAAGTACTGGCTTTCGAGCAGCGCACCATACGACGTCTGCTTCGCGACGCGACCCGCTGCGTCGTACGCAAACTGGGTGATCTGCCCACCCGTCATGCCGTAACCTTCCGCCACCGCAATGGAGTAAACCACGCGACCGTTGGCGTCGTAGTAGGTGTAGGTGGCGCGTGCACTGGCGTCGGCATCGCCTGCCGCGGTCAGCACGGCCTGTACATCGGCGAGCTGCGCCGTTCCTTCGCTCAAGGCAAGCTGCAGTGTCTCGCTTGGCGCTATCGGCGTTGCGTATGCAAGCTTCGCGCTGACCTGGCCGAGCGCGTTGTAGCGCGTCTCGGCTACATTTCCCAGCGGATCGATGGAGAAGCGCACGCGGCCGTCTGCGTCATAGACCACATAGGAGGTGCGGTTCACGCTGGTCGTGGCGACAGAGGCCAGAGCCGCGCCAAGCGCCACGTTCGCAGAGATGCTCCCAGTGGCCAGTGCTGACAGGCCCGACGCGCTCACCAGGCCGCCGTACGCGTGCGTGGCAACGACGCGGCCGTTGGCGTCGTACGAAAGCCGAGTTACTGCCCCCATGCCAGCCCCCAGCTGACCCGCCGGGGTGATGATGAAGACAGCCTCATTGGCTTCGTTGTAGATCGTATACGTCGTGGCGCCATTGCCATCGGTCGACGCGACCAAGTTGTCGTTGGCATCGTAGGCGTAAGTGGTCGTGATCTTGAGCCCTGACGGGTCCACGATCTTCTGGGTCAGGCGGCCGAGGGCGTCGTACACGTATTGCGTCGTACTCACCACATCGGTGCCACCAGCCACGGTACTGGTCAGCACATGGCCCGCGCCGTCATAGGTATATACGGTAACGAGCGCGGACCCGCCGGCCTGGGAACCTTCCGTTTTGCTCAGGACATTGCCGTCGGCGTCGTACGTGTAGCTGGTGATCGTTCCATTCGGGCCGGTCGTACTGAGCAGGCGTCCCTCACCGTCGTAGCCGTAGGAAGTCGTCAGCGCGAGGCCATCCGGGTCGACGGTTTCGCTGAGCACACGGCCAGCGGCATCGAGCGTATAGGTGGTTTTGTGGCCAGTGGCATCGACGACCTGGCTCAGGTTGCCTTTGGCGTCGTACGTATTGGTGGCGATGTTGCCTACGGCGTCTTTGGTGGTAAGCAGGCGATTTTCATCGTCGTAGGTATAGGTCGTGGCGTTGCCGGCGCTGTCCGTGGTGCTCAGCGTATTGCCGAATGGATCTTTGGCGATTTTGCTAACCACACCGGCCGGTGTCGTTACCGTGGTTATCAGGCCGGATCCGTCGTACTGATAAGTGGTAACCCCGCCGGCAGCGTCAGTCTCCTTTACGACGCGACCATAGTAATCATAGTTGGCCTGGGTCGTACGAATCTGGCCATCCACGATCTGGCTGGTAATGACCTGGCGAGAAGAGGCATCGTAGCTGTAGCTGATCGTCTGGCCTCGAGCGTCGGTGCGGCTGGCGACTCTGCCGAACGCGTCGTAAGTCACGTAAGAGGTTTCAGAAACGCTGCTGCCAGTTCCACCTGTTTCGCTGATGCGCTGTCCGCGCTGGTCGTAGCCATACTGGGCGATCGAACCATTGCTCGGGCTTGGTGCGCTACCAGGATCGCTAAGCTGCTTGGTGACCTTTATCAGATCGCCGAAGGCATCGTACTCACTGGCCGTGATATAGCCATCGCCGTCGGTGGCTGAGGCGACCTGTCCATTGGCGGTATATGCCGTGGAAATATGGTTATTCGCATCACCCGGGGCGCCAGGCAACGCCGCAACCGCAGCTGCCACTACTGATACGGTCGCGCTGCCTGCGTTGAGCTGGGTTCCGGTGCCCGAGCCGCTGGCGATCAAACTCAGCTGATTGGCGTAGGTGGTGGTAGAGGTTACCTCGCCAAAGGCGTTGTAGCTGTATGCAGTTACACTACCCAGCGCATTAATGCCCCCAGCACTCGGCTGCCCCTGCACGCGATACGCCAGCCGCCCCGCGTCATCGTAGTAGTACCAGACGCTATTGCCGGTTGCATCGGTAACCTGCGTCAGCTGGCCATCAAGGTTGTAGACATTGGTTGTGATGCCGCCAGTGCCGTCAGTCGCGGTCAGAACGTCGCCATACGCATCATAGGTCGCACTCGTGGATCGAGTGTCCGTGACTATGTTGGTGGAGTTCTGGTAGATCGAAGACTTCGACTGTGTGCTGAGCACATTTCCAGCAGCGTCGTAGGTATACCTGACCTGCGTGGATGCCGGGTTATAGTTGAAATTAGTCAGTACGGCGCGATTATGCGAATCGCGATAACTCACTACGACCTTGGCCTCGCCACTAGCATAGTTAACGAGATCACCCGAGTTCGCATAGCTGGAAATGCTGTCGATCTGGCTTGCGGTCAAAGGCGTCGAATACTTCGCCAAGCCTTCATAGGTCACGACGCCTGGCGTCCAAGTTATCTCGGACGTGCCGTAATAGGTGAGATAGCCACCAGCATCGATAACGGTACCGAGGCGATTCTGCCGGTCATAGTATTGCCGAGTTACCTGATCGGAAGAACTCGTAACCAAGCTACCTTGAAGAGCCTCCAACGTCGGCGCCACGCCGAGCGCCACGCGCTGACTCGCCGTAAGCGGGGTCGCGTAAGCCGTAATGAGAGTGGCGTTGCCGGCGTTGTCGTAGGCGGTCGTTATCACGCCACCCGATGCGTCGATCGTCGCCACAGCGCGGTTGTCGGCATCGTAAATCGTCTGCGTGAAGCGGTCGGCATTGCTATTAGCCAGCACGCCTTGCAAAGACGCCCAGGTTACCGGCACTGCAAATCCGCCTCGCTGGCCAGCAGTCAAGGGAGTCGCATAGGCCTTGGTCGCCAGCACGTTGCCGGCGCCATCGTAAGTATGGGTCACCACACCGCCCATGGCGTCGATGACAGCCACGAGTCGACCAGCCTGGTCATAAACCGAGTCACTAACCCGATCTTCTGCGTTCGCGGCCGGCAGCGGCAGTGCGCTCGGCATCGCGGCAGTCAGGGTTCCGGCGCTGATCCATCCGCCGGTGCCGACCGTGGTCGCGTAAGCAAGCGTGCGAACAATCTGACCATCCTTGTCGCGGACGTATTGCGTCACCGCACCAGCGGCGTCAACCACGCCGCTCGCCCTCCCGTCTGCGTCGTAGAACGTGAAGCTGACCCTGCCTGCGGGATCGATAGCTGCCACTGCTTGCCCGGCCGCGTCATAGAGGTACGAGGTCATGCGCGTGGCATTTCCAGACGCAGACTGGATCCGGCTGATCAGTTGTCCGGTGCTGTTCCGCAGTTCGGTGGCAGCCAGGCCGTTGGCCTGAGTAATCACCAGGCTGTTCTGGCTATCGGTATAGACGTAGCTGGTTGTACCCACCGGATCGGTCGTACCGATCAAGCGCCCGAGGCCATCATATGCATAGCTTGTGATGGTCAATCTGTCGCGGGCCGGCTCCGTTCTTCTGATGGTCTGCAACAAGCGACCATTCGCATCGTGCACGTAATTGAAAAGAGTCGTGTCGATGCTGGGCTGGCCGCTCGAGTTCCGTAGCCCGGTGCCATCACTCTTGACAGTACCCCAGGCGATACTGGAAGCGAGCAAGCCGCGAGCGTCATAGCCATATTCAACCAGCGTGGTTTTTGCGAGCGTGGTTTGCACCGCGCTGCTGGCCACCCATGCTTGCAGGCTGCTCAAAACGGGAGGCGTGCTCACCGTAAGAGACGACACGTCATACTGCGCCCCCAAATAGGTCCGCACAGCACTAACCACACTAGCCCCCGACGCAATCGTCGAATAATCCTGCTCCGTCACCGCCCCCGTCGGGTCGACCACAAAGCACAACCGATCACTCGCGTCATAAACGTAATACGTCGTCTGCGCCCCACTCGCCGCCACATACCCCGGCTGCCCAGATACCCCCTGCGCTGCCACCGCATAAGTGGTCTTGGTAAGCACCTTGCCATCCGCGTTATAGGTGTAGCTGACGGTATGCCCCGTCGCATCCACCACGCTCAGCAGATTGCCATCCGCGTCATAGCTGTACTGCGTCGCCGCTCCATTCGCGTCGATGGACTGCAGCAGATTGCCGTTGGCGTCATAGCTGTATTGCGTCGTCGGATTCGCGCCGTTGACCGCCGGCTCCTTCACCTGCACCAGCCGGCCCGCGGTGTCGTAGCCGTAACTCCACACCTGCCCCAGCGCATTCGTCACCGTCGTGACATTGCCGCCCAGGTCGTAGCTGATATTCACCGTCTGCGTCGCAGCGCCGGCACCTGTGGTCGCACTGGCAACGCGATAGACACCATTCGCATCCTGCGCGTAGGTGTAGCTCGCCACCGTGCCGTCGCTCTGCGTGACGGAGGCGATGCGATCGCTGCTGCCGTCATAGGTATAGGTGGTGACGTAGCTGCCCGTGCTGGCGCTGTTGGTGTCCGAGGCCAGCGTCGTGGTGACGGTGCTGAGGCGACCCTGCGCGTCGTACGCATAGGTCACCTGCTGCCGTGTCACCGCCACGGTCTGGCCGGGCGGGATCTCCGTGATGGAGAGGCCGGTCAGTTGGCCGGCATCGTTATAGGAAAGGGTGAGCGTGTCGCCATCGCCGGCAGCAATCTGCGACAGGCGGCCGCCGCTGTAGCTGAAGCTGTAGCTCGCACCCGTCTGCGTATTGCCCAGCTTCTGCAACTGGCCGTTGCTGTCGTAGGTTTCCTGCAGGCTGTGCGCGCTGTCGGTCCAGGTCCAGGTGGACGTCCCCGCATCCCATGCCAACCGGTCTTCCGATCCGCTCTGCCCGGTGCTGACGTAGGCAGCCAGCGTGGCGTCGTAGGCGTAGATGACGGCGGAGCCATCGTCATCGGTGCGCGCCACCGTGCTGCCGTTCGCGTTGAGCGTGCCGCTCACGCCGCCGACATGGCGCGTGAAACCCAGCAGCCAGCCATGATTGCCAACCTGCTGGCTGTTGTAGGTGCGCAGGAAATTCAGCGGCGTGCCGTCGAAGAGCAGCGATTCATCCTGCTCCTGCAACACCAGGTTGCCGGACGCGACATTCGCGTACTGCATGCCGTTGGCCTGCCCGAGCGAAGCTGCCCCGCCTTGCGTCTGGCCCAGTTGGCTCAGCGACGTGTTGGTAAGGCCAAGCCCATTCCCTGCGATGACAGCGACCATGAATATCTCCCGGATAAATCGACGATGAGGGCGCGTGTTCTTGCGCCCACTACAAAGTCAATCCAGGAATCGCGGAAAAAGTTTAGGGCGGGATGCGAATTTGCTTCACAGAATGGCGAAGCCGGTCTGCCAGGCAATGCCCGGCATGTAAGTAATTACAATAACAAAAGCACACAAATTATTGATTTTAAAAATATAACTCCCGCAAACAAGCTCAGAAGTCGTAAACCCCCGTCACCATCGCCATCCGCCCTTGCCGCACCGGCACAAAACTCTGATCGGCGTTGATCGCATACAAGGTGCGGTCGAACAGATTGCGCAGGCCCAGCGTCAAGCGCCAATCGTTGCCATAGTAGGTGACGTTGGCATCCACGCTCGCCTGCCCCGGCAGGTCGAAGTACCCGCCACCCTGCAAGCGCCCGACGCTGCGGCTGCGCGCGGAGACACCGGCGGCGACACCCCATGAGCGCAGCGATTCGCGCTGGAAACGATAGTTGGCCCATGCGCTGAGCAACTGCCGCGGCGCTGCCACGGGTTGCGTGCCATCGTCGTTGCGGATGCGTGAGTTGGTGTAGTTGAGCACCCCTTCCAGGCCACGCGTGATCTGGCCGGTGAACTCCACTTCCACACCGTGGTTGGTCTGCCCTGGGCCCGGCGTGGCGAAGTACGGCGGCTCCGGCGCGATGTAGTCCACGCTGTGGTCCAGCGTGATGCGATACCAGGCCACATTGAGCCGCGCGCGATGCTGGAACAGGTCGATCCGCGTCCCTGCTTCCCACTGGCGCGACTTCGCCGGCGGCAGCGGCTGGCCGTCTTGGCCGAGCAGCGAATTGGCCTGGAAGCCGGACGTGTGATTGGCGTAGAGCGCCACGTCGGGCGTGAGCTTGAACAGCACGCCGGCCTTGGGCACCCACTGGTTCTTGCGCAACCGGCGCGGGCTGCCGTCGGCCCAGGAGGTCGACAACTCATACGAGGTGCGGCGCAGCGCGAGCAATACATCCCAGCGCTCGCCCAGCGCGATCTGGTCCTGCAGGAACAGCCCGGTCTCGGTGGTCCAGTCGCCGCCGCCCAGGGTCTGCACGAAGGCCGCTTCGTCCGTGCTCACCCGCGCACTGGGCAGCGCCGCGTTGGTGAACAGGTTGTACGACTGCGACGGGCCTACTTTCAGCGTGTCGCGCTGGCGGTCGCGGCCGGCCTTGGTGCGTGCGTAGTCCACGCCCAGCACCACGGTATGCGTGGTCTGGCCCTGTTCGAACACGCCGGTGAGGTCGTTCTGCAAGGTGTAGAACGCATCCGAATAGCGGAAGCTGCGCGCGGTCGCATCGATGTCGCCGGTCAAATAACCGTCGGTCAGCGACCAGCCCTGTCCGCTGGTGTGCTGCTTCACGTACTGGCCGCGGCTGCGGAAGGTCCAGTAGTTGTTCAGGCCCTGCTCGAGGGTGAACACCGCGCGGTTGGTGCGATAGGTCGAATGGTCGCCCGGATTGCCGGGCAGGATGCCGTAGGGCGACATCGCGGACAGCGAATCGCCGAGCAGCACGGTGTGGTCCGGCCCCGGCACGCGGTTGGTCACCAGTTCGTAGCCGAGGGTGAGGCGCGTCGAATCGCGCTCCCAGCCCAGCGACGGCGCGAAGTAGGCGCTGCGCTGGCCGCGATAGCCTTGCGCGCTGCGGTCGGCGTGATTGCCGGCGGCAACCAGGCGGTAGGTCCAGCCATCACTGGCGCCCACGGCGCCGGCCAGATCCAGGCCGAGGCGCGCGCCGTCGTAGCGCCCCAGCGACCAGCTCAACTGGCGCACCGGATCGCTCTGCGGCCGCTTCATCACCACGTTGACCAGGCCGCCGAAGTTGTTGTTGACCGAGGCGTCGCCGAGGATCGCCTCCGGCCCCTTCAATACTTCGATGCGCTCGATGCCGATCAGCGGCGGCAGGTCTTCGGTGCGCGCCACGCCATTGGGCATGCCGTCGGTCATGCCGTTGCCGGCGTTGAAGCCGCGGATGCGGAACAGTGCCGGGCCGTCGAAGCCGTCCATGTATTGCACGCCGGCGACATTGCGCACGGCATCGGCGACCGTCACCGCCTGCTGCGTGTCCATCAGGTCGCGGGTGACTACGCTCACCGACTGCGGCACCTTCGCCAGCGGCGTATCGGTGCGCGTCGCCGCGCTGGTGGAACCGGCCCTGTAGCCCACGTCGCCCATCCAGGTGCCCTGCACCTGGATCGCCGCCAGCGAGGCGACGATCGGCACGCTCGGCTTGGCTTCCAGCAGGCTGCTGCGGTAATAGCTGGCCGCCACCGGCATCGGGCGCCGCTTGACCACCACGGTGCCTGCGTCGACCGCCTCGTATTCCAGCCCGGTGCCGCGCAGCAGCTCGGCCATGCCCTGTTCCAGGGTCAGCGCGCCGGCGGCGCCTTCGCTGCGCAGGTCGATGATCGCCTGGCCAGCGGTCAGCACCTGCACATTGGCCTGCTTGCCGAAGGCGATCAGCGCGCTGGACAGGGGCTGCGCGGGAATCGCGAAATCCACCGTGACGCGCGGAGGCGCCGGCTCGGCCGACGCGGCGGCGATGGCGAGCGACAGCGCGAAGCTGCCACCGAACCATGAAAGCGCGCGCCGAACCATGCGGTGTCGAATCCCCCGAACTGCGGTGTCCTAAAGGCCGAAGTCTGGCATGGGACGCCACATACACCAAGGGTGCGATTGTGAAGAATGCCGGCGCATCGAACAGGGGCTGTGGGCGGGTAGCGGAAGCGCATCGTCGCAACCCTTCACCGGCGGGGAGTTGGCAAAGGCGCGCTCGCGTTCCATCCAGACCAACGGACACGAGGCGGACTGGCACCGCCACTACCCGCCCACAGCTCCCGCCCGATGCAACTTCGCTCAATGCCGGTCCGCGCTGGACAGCACCACGTGGTCGCCGAACGCGCTCACCTGCACCGGAAATACCCGTGGCAAAGCCTCCACCCAGCGATCGATCGCATCCACCCGCACCGTGCCGGTGAAGGTCAGCGCGCCCACGCCCGCATCGGCGATCTGCACCGGCCGGCGGCTGTAGCGGTTGATGCTGGCCACCACCACGAACAGCGGCTCGTTGACGAATTCCAGCCGCCGCCCGCGCCAGGCGGTGGCGTCGTCCACCGCGATCGGCCCGATGCTGAGACCGGCCCGGCCATTGCCGGAACCGGGGTCGTACAGCACCTGCTGGCCGGCTATTGCCTCGATCGCTTCCTGCCCGCCCGGCGGGCTGACCCGCACGCGGCCTTCGGTCACCGCCACGGCAACGCGGTCGCCGGTGCGGCGCACGTTGAAGGCGGTGCCGAGGTCGCGGATCAGCACTGGCCCGGCCAGCACTTCGAACGGCCGGCGCTCGTGGGTGACGCTGAAGAAGGCCTCGCCCTCGCGCAGCTCGATCTTGCGCAGGTCGTCGGCATAGCGCGCGGTGATCGCCGAGGCGCCGCCCAAGGCCACGCGCGTGCCATCCGGCAGGGCCAGGTCGCGGTTCTGGCCCACTTCGCTGGCGTAAGGCTGCGCCTGCGGGCGGTAGACCCGGTCGAGCATGCGCCCGCCGATCACCGCCAGCAGCAGCGAGGCCGCCACCGCGCCGATCCACAGCGGCCAGCGCACGCGGCGCTCGGCGGCGCGTGCGAATTCGGCGACGAAGGCGTCGCGGGCATGGCTGTCGGCGTGGCCAAGCCGCTGGCTCAGCCGGCTGACTTCCTCGAAGGCGCGGGCATGGCTCTGGTCCTCTTCCATCCAGGCCAGCCACTGCTCGATGGTGCTGTCGGTGGGGTCCTCCGCGCGCAGGCGCGTCCACCATTGCGCGGCCGCCTGCGTCACGCGATCGCCCGCGCCGGCAAAAGTCATGGCCATCATGGCGTCTCCGAGGGTTGGATGCGCGCGCGGCAATGGGCCAGCGCGTTGCTGACGTGGTAGCGCACCATGCGCTCGCTGAGTTTCATGGTCTGGGCGATGGCGCTGAAGTCGCGCCCCTCGATCACGTGCATCACAAAAGCCTTGCTGGTCTTGGCCGGCAATTCCCGCAGCGCGGCGCGCACCTCGCGCCACTGCTGCAGCGCCGAGGCATGCTGTTCGGGGATCGGCTGGGCGAACCAGTCGTCGGCCGGCGCATCGGCCGGGGCATTGGCGCGCACCGCGCGCATGCGGATCCGGTCCACCACCAGGTTGGCGGCGATGCGGAACAGCAAGGCGCGTGGCGCGGCGATCGGGTCGGCATCCTTCATCGCCAGCATGCGCACGTAGACCTCCTGGGCCACCTCCTGCGCATCCGAGCGCGAATTGAGGCGGGCGGCCAGGAAGGCGACCAGGGTGCGGTTGTGCTCGCGGAACAGCGCGGCGATCTGCGCCGCGCGGTCCTCCGGGCCGGTGGATGCCTCCGGCGGGGCGGCGTGCTGGCCCGTGCTATCCATGCAGAGCGCAGCCGTGCTGAGTGGGTCTGGCATTCATCAAGGCGCGGAAAATCGGTATGGCAGTGGAGAACAGCCTAGACGTTCGGCCCGGAGATTTTTGAAATCGAGCCTACCTCCGGACACGCTCTCCCCGCCGGGGAGAGCGCGACTTGCCCGGACCTCCCGCTCACTACTTCTTCGCCGCACGCGTCCTCGCCGCCTTCTTGGCCGCCGCAGAACGCCCCGCCGCCCCTTTGGTACGCGCCGCCTTCTTCGCCGCCGCCGAACGCGACGAAGCCGAGCGCTTCGACGCCGCCCGCTTGCCCTGCTTGGCCAAGGCCTCGTGCGACGCCGCCGCATGCCCTTCCCGCTTCAGCGCCGCCTTCGTCGCATGCGAACGCCGCGCCGAGGCCTTGTGCGGATGCTTGGCTGCATTTTCATCCTGCGCGGCCTTCTTGCGCGTAGCCTTGCTCGCCGATTTCTTCGCCGGCACCTTCACGCCCGCGCGGCGCGCCTTGGACAAGCCGATGGCGATCGCCTGCCTGGTCGAGCGCGCACCGTGCTTGCCTACGCGCACATGCTCGATCTCCTCGTGGACATATTCGCCGGCCTGCGTGCTGGGCGCTTTGCCTTCACGCTTGTCCCGTGCCGCGGCTTTGCGGGTCTTTGCTTCGGGCATGGCAAGGTTCTCCGTGCGTTGAACATGGCTGCCCGGTGTAGGCCACGCGCCGTCGACGGCGGGTCGACAGCACGTCAAGCCGCTGCGCGCGACGCGTGCCCGTTCAGCCAGATGGCGTGTTCGCATGCATGAACGGCGCGCCCGATACGCATGTACTTCTTTCATGCTCGCGAAAAATTTGCGCGATGCAAACATCGCAGGTTGCAGGCTAGGCGCGTCACGACATCGTTTGCGCAGATGGCACGGATGTTGCGGCGACGAAAGCGCGCGAGGCCTTCACGGCATGCGCGATCCCCCTTCGGCCACACGAGAGAAACCCATGACTTCCAAAGAGACGGCAGGACAAGCAGCGCCTCTTCGCGGTTTTGCGCGGATGGATCCCCAGCGGCAGCGCCAGGTGTCGTCGCTGGGCGGACGCACTGCGCATGCCCGCGGCAGCGCCCATGAATTCACCAGCGAAGAAGCCCGCCTCGCCGGCCACAAGGGGGGCAAGGCGGTCAGCGAGAATCGCGAACACATGGCGGCGATCGGCCGCATCGGCGGGCGGCGGCTGCGCGCGCAGCGGGAAACACAACCATCCTGAGCGTCCACCGCAGGCTCAGGCCATCCCTACCACGAAGGATCGGAGAGCATCATGCTTAAACGCAGCCTGCTCCTCTCGGCCCTGGCGACGACCGCCCTCGCGCTGGCCTGCCCTGCGGCAGCCAGCGCCAGCGAGGGCTCCGCCACCGATCAGGCCTTTCTCACCCACGCGGCCGCGGCCGGCAGCGCCGAAGTGGCGCTCGGCCAGCTTGCCCTGCAGAAATCCAGCGCGCCGCAGACCCGGCAACTGGCCCAGCACATCGTGGCCGACCACACCAAGGCCAACGAACAGCTGGTGGCGCTCGCGCGCCAGAAGCAGATCACCATCGCGCCGGAGCCCGACAAGGCCGCCAGGCAGAAGCTCGACCAGTTGCAGAAACTCGATGGCGACGCCTTCGACCGCGCCTATGCGCAGGACATGGTCAACGATCATCAGCAGGCCATCGCGCTGTTCAGCAAGGCCTCGACCAGCGCCACCGACAACGACGTGAAGCAATTCGCCGCACAAACCTTGCCAGTGCTGAAGGATCATCTGCAGATGGCGCGCCAGCTGCGCCAGGTCGATCGCGACCAGCTGCAGGGTCCGCCTTCGCCGCACGCCGATACGGGAAACGCCGGCATCGACGCAGCCACCAGCGGGTGGCGGACGCTGAGCCCGACACTCATCCCGCCCGTGCCGGGACTCGTCATTCCGGCGCAGGCCGGAATCCGGTGACGACAGCGCCCGATGGTCATCGGAACATCCGGTAGCGGCACTCTGGAGGTACGCACTCCATGCGGCGCATCTCTACTGGATTCCGGCCTGCGCCGGAATGACGGCGATGGGCGGCACAGCCCCCATCACCACGCATCGATCCGCCAGCGCCCGCACACCCGCGCGGTGCGAAATCACCAGCAGCATGGTCTGCGGCAAGCGTCGCTTCAGCGTCGCCAGCACGTCGATTTCGGCCGCCGCATCCAGCGCGCCGGTCGACTCGTCCAGGATCGCCAGGAACGGCTTGCGCAGCAGCACCTGCGCCAATAGCAACCGTTGCAGTTCACCGCCGGACAGCTGGCTCGATCGATCCCGCAACGCCAGATCCAGCCCCTGCTCGCTCGCGCGCAGCCGCCGATCCAGCCCCACATCCGCCAGCACCTCGTGCATGCGCTGCTCGCTCGCCTGCGGATCGGCCCAGCGCAGGCATTCGCGCACCGTCGCCTGCCACGGCCGCACATGCTGGCTGACAAAGGCCGCATGCCGCGCATAGCGCCGATAAGCCTCGAAATCGAGCGCGCGCCCGCCGATCCTCGCCGCGAAATCCGCCGGCTCGATCAGACCCGCCAGCACATCGGCCAGGCTGCTCTTGCCCGCGCCCGAATCGCCGGCGATCAAGGTCAGCTCGCCCGGCGCCAGCACCACGTCGCGCACTTCCACGCCAGGCAGCGCCACCGCCGAACGCACCCGCTCGATGCGCAAGCTCGCGCCTTGCACAAACGCCGCAGGCGCACCCACCGCGACCGTATCGCCGGCCAGTCCCGCATAACGCCGCCACAGCTCGTACGCCGGCACCGCCGAACGCAACTGCCGGAAACTCTGCCGCGTCGACACCAGGTACGGCAGCAGCCGCCCCAGCAACAGGCTCACCGCAATCAACGAGGCCCGCGCATCGCCTTGCAGCCGATGCGCCAGCATGAACATCCCCGCGATCCCGGCCGCCGCCAGCAGCTCCAGCCACAAGCGCCCCGAAGCCAGCATGTCCTGCTGATGCTCGTAGCCGCGCGCCAACTCGTGCGAGACATCGCGATACGCCGCCTGCTCCACCGCTTCGCGGCCGAACGAACGGATATGGCGCAGGCGCCGCGGAAAATCCTCGCTCAGCCAGAACAGCCGCGTCAGGTCCGCCACGTACTTGCGGCTGACCCGCGCCTGTTCCTGCCCGCGCGAACGCGACACCAGCACGCCCAGCAACGCCAGCAGCGGCACCGCCAGCAACAGCGGCGGCGAGATCCAGAACGCGAACGCCAGGCTGATCGCGCAGGTCAGGCCGGCCACCCACAACTGCAGCAGGCCGCTGAAGCCCTGCATCATGATCTCGATGTTGTAGGTGAGCACGTTGGCGATCTCGGCCGAGGTCGCATCGGCCAGCGCCGCCAGCGGCGCATGGATCAGATGCCCATGCACGCGGCGGCGCAGATCGGCGCCGTAATCGCCGGTCAACCGTGCGGCCAACAGGGATGACCACCAGCGCAACGCAGCCAGCGCAAACGCGGCCGCGATAAAAGCCCCTGCCTGCACGTCCACGCCACGATGCAGATAGAAACCGCTCTCCGCGCCGGGCGCACCCAGGCTGACCAGCGGCACCAGCAGCACCGCGGCCAGGCTGCCGGCCAGCGCCGAGGCTACCGACAGCGCGACATAGCAAGTCATCTGCCAAGCGTGCCGGCGCTCCAGCGTGTCGGCGAATGCCGCGGGCAACAACCGATCGGTGAGGTGGCGCGCGCTCATCGTTCCAGCCACGCCGACAATGCAGCCACCGCTTCGTCCGGATGGCGCGCCCGCGCCAGGCGATGCACGCCCAGCCGCGTGCACTGCCGGCAGAAGTCGTCCCAGCCGGGCAAGCCGGCCGCATAGGGCTGATCCGCGGCCAACCGCGCCGCGGCTTCATTGGGTGTCAGCGGCGTCAGCAGGCGCTCCGCCGGGCGGGATGAAACCAGCATCACACCTTTGAGTTGCAATGGTTCCGGCGCCAGTCGCCCATAGCCCTCGCGCAGATCCACCTCGTACTTCTCGACGCCGCTGCGGCGGTGGATCGTCGGCGAGCGGCGAATCCAATCGCGCACACCCGCATCCTCGACGAAGCGGAACGCGTCGTCCTTCACGTGCAGATAATTGGCCACGCCGGTGGCGAGCAGATGTTGCGGCTGCACGAACACCGCATCCTCGGCGAGAAAATCCAGGCCGCCGAGCAGGCTGTGCAAAGCCAGGGTGGACTTGCCCGCGCCGCTCTCGCCCAGCAGCAGCACGCCCTGCCCGTGCCGGCCGACGCAGGCGCCATGCAGCGGCACCAGGCCCTGCGCGCGCTGCGCCAGTACGAACACGGCGAATTCGAGCAGTTCGTAGCGCACGTGATACGCATGGCGCGCCAGCATCGCCGGCGACGCCACCACCAGCGCCTGCTGCCGTGCCGGTGCGATCGCGGCGTAATGCGCCGCGTCCATCACGCCGCACAGCAAGCCCGCGCCGGAACGCATGCGCGCCGGCGGCGGCGCTTCGAGGCTGGCCGGATCGGACGGCTCGGCCAGCCGCAGTTCGATGCGCAAAGTCGGCGCCGCGGCGGGCAAAGCATGCGCGGGCAAACCGCCATACGCCGCTTCGATCAAAGCCAGCCAGGCCTCGTCGTCGGCCTCGAACTGCACCTCCGCGCCGAGCACGCGCTTGCTCACCGCAAAACGCCGCGCCACGCGTTCGCGGAAGGGGTCGATCGCTTCGTCGTCCACGGGCGCGGGGCGCGCGGCAAGGCCCAGGTTGGTCAATCGAAGGACTCCGGTCGGCGGGTGTCATCTGCGTCTGGCGTGAGTGCCTTGCCGGCGCCGGAAAGTTGCCCTGCGCAGCGCCATGCCTGCCGCTGCGCGCCATTCGCAACCGAACCCGCGCAGCGCGGCACTCACGCCCAGCGACAACGGAACACCGCACCAGCGCGGCCCGCTCCCCGCGACCACCAAGGCCCCACTCCATGCTCAGAATCCAGGTCAGCCATTCCTACTTCCTGCGCTACGACCGCAAGCAGTGGGAACGCGGCAAGCCCTATCCGCCTCTTGCCACCTTGCAGGTGGCCTCCCTGCTGTGGGACCTGGGGCATGAAGTGAGCCTGTTCGACGCGATGCTCGCCGAAGGCGTGGAGGACTACGCCGGCTCCCTCGCCGCGGCCGCGCCGGACGTGGTGGTCATCTACGAGGACAACTTCAACTACCTCACCAAGATGTGCCTGAACCGGATGCGCGAAGCGGCCTGCCAGATGATCGCCGAGGCGCGGGCACACGGCGCGCGCGTGATCGTCGCCGGCTCCGACGCCTCCGATCACCCCGAAGCCTTTCTCGCCGCCGGTGCCGAAGCGGTGCTGGTCGGCGAAGGCATCGCCGCCCTGCTCGACCTGATCGGGCGGCTCAACGACGACCTGCAGATGGATATCGCGCCGTGGACCGCCGACCTCGCCGGCGTGGCCACGCTATCGCAAGGCCAGCAGCGGCTGACCCGGATCGGCGCGCAGCCGCCGGATCCGCGCCTGGGCGGCCATCCGGCCTGGGACCTGGTCGATATCGAGCGCTATCGCGCGCTGTGGCAGGAGCGCCACGGCTATTTCAGCCTGAACATGGCCGCCTCGCGCGGCTGCCCGTTCCGCTGCCACTGGTGCGCCAAGCCGATCTGGGGCAACCACTACAAGCAGCGCGGCCCGCGCGATGTCGCCGAGGAAATGATCTACCTCAAGCGTGCGTACGGGCCGGACCATATCTGGATGGCGGACGACATCTTCGGCTTCCACGTCGACTGGGTCACCCAGTTCGCCGAGCATCTGCGGGATGCGGACGGCTCGGTGCCGTTCACCATCCAGACCCGCGCCGACCTGTCCAGCGACCGCATGGTCGCGGCGCTGGCCCAGGCCGGCTGCGCCGAGGCCTGGATCGGCGCCGAAAGCGGCAGCCAGGCCGTGCTGGACCGCATGAACAAGGGCACCACCATCGCCGAGCTGCACAGTGCGCGCGACCGCTTCCGCCAGTACGGCATCCGCGTGGGTTTCTTCGTGCAACTGGGTTACCTGGGCGAGCAGCTGGAAGACCTGAAAGCCACGCGCGCACTGATCGAGCGCACCGCGCCGGACGATATCGGCGTCAGCGTGTCGTACCCGCTGCCCGGCACCAAGTTCTACGAGCAGGTGAAAGCACAACTCGGGCGCAAGACGCATTGGCAGGACAGCGGCGACCTGGCGATGATGTTCCGCGGCGCCTACGACAGCGAGTTCTATCGCCGCGTGCGCGACCTGCTGCACGAGCAGGTGCTGCTGCAAGCGCAACCGCGCAACCATCCTACCCAGGACGCGCAGGCGCTGGCCGAACTCGACGCACGCTGGGATGCGCTGATGGCCGAGGAACAGCACTACCGCCGCGCCGACGCCACGCCCGCGCACGACCTGGCCCTGCCCGCCGGCCGCACGGCCAGCGCCTGAGCGATGCCGGTGCTCACCCTGCCCTCCGAACATCTCGGCGTGCCCGCTCCCGCGCCGCTGCCCCCGCTTAAACAGGTGCGCGCCGGGCTGCGCCGCGCCACCGAGGCACTCGCCGAGGAACTGGCCCTGGTCCGTCCCGGCGGCGTGCTGCCGCAATGGAGCGAGCTGGAATGGCGGCTCGCCGCGGCGGCCGCCGTCGCACACGGCGTCGCCCCCCTGCTGCATCGCTTCTCGACCTGGCAGAAAGTCGAATGGCGCCGTTTTCTCGATCGCCAGCGCCAGCATGTCGCGGAGCGCCACCTGCGCATCGAGGCGCTGCTGCGGCGCATCGATGCCGCCTTCCGCGCCGCCGGCGTGCCCGTCCTCGCCCTCAAGGGGGCGGCCTTGCACGGCCTCGGGCTGTATGCGCCGGGTGACCGCCCGATGGCCGACATCGACCTGCTGGTGCGCGCCGGCGACGCGGACCGGGCTGCCGCGCTGCTGTGCGGGCTCGGTTACACGGAAGCGTTCGCGCAATGGAAGCATCGCGCGTTCAAGCCCGCCACGGGCGGTGCGGTGGCGGGGCTGGGCGAGCATCGCGATACAGCGGTGAATATCGAGCTGCATACGCATATCCACGAGCGGCTGCCGACGTCGATCGTCGACATCACGCCGATGGTGTTTCCGTCCTGCGCGCGGGCGGGGCTCAATCCCTATCCCTCCAACGGCGCCTTGATGGCCCATCTGCTGCTGCACGCCGCCGGCAATATCTGCAACCGCACCCTGCGCCTGCTGCACCTCAACGACATCTCGCTGCTGGCCACGCGCATGACGCTGGCCGATTGGGACGTGCTGTGGTCCACCGGCAATCCATGGTGGGCCTTGCCGCCCTTGCGCCTGGTCGCGCGCTATTACCGCAACGCGGTGCCGGCCGCGGTGCTGGCGCGTCTGCGGCGCGGGTGCCCGTTCTGGCTGCGCGCTGCGGCGCGGCGGCAGACGCTGACGCGGGTGTCGTGTTCGGATCTGTGGTTGCAGGCGCTGCCGGGGATCGAGTGGTCGCGCACGCCGGGTGAGGCGGTGCGTTATCTGCGGCATCGTTTCGTGCCGGACGAGGAGAGCCGGCAGGAGCGGCAGGACATGGCGCGGACCCAGTTGTGGCTGCAAGGCCAGGCATGGGTGACGCGCTCGCATGCACGGCGCCTGTTGCGGCGCCTGGCCGGGTCGGTGCCGCGGATGGATACGCTGTATGTGGTGCGCGCCGCGCTGAACGCGCCCGAGTAGGCGTAGGTTGGGGTGAGCCAAAGGCGAACCCCAACAGACCTCGCACGCGATCGCACCGTTGGGGTTCGCTGCGCTCACCCCAACCTACGTCCGCTATTTCGCTAGGCTTCGATACAAGGCTTCGAACCGCGCGGCGGTGTAGGCCGCATCCTCATCCAGCGCCCTTCGCTGCGCCTCGTGCGCAAGCCGCAGGCGCAACGCTTCGTCTTCCAGCAGCTGCCGTATCGCCCCGGCCAGCGCAAGATGATCGCCAACCGGCACCGCCAATGCCGCCACCGGCGACCATTCGACCAGATGCCCTACCGCCGTCCCCACCGTCGGCACACCGGCCACGGCAGCCTCCAGCAACACCAGCGGCCCGGCCTCGTGCAACGACGACATCACCAGCAGGTCGGCCATATCCACCAGCGGCCGCAGCTCGCGCTGGGTCTTGAAGCCTAGAAAGCGCACGCGCTCGCCCAAGCCCAGCTCACCCGCCAGCCGCTGCATCTCGCCATCGAGCGTATCCACGCCAACGATGTCCATCTGAAACGGCACACCCTGCGCGACAAGCTCGGCCAGCGCACGCAACAACGCAGGCTGGTCCTTCACCCGATTAAGGCTCGCCACATGCAACAACCGCGCAGCTCCCGGCCCGCGCCGCCGCGGCAATGAGGGCGGCCACGCCGCCAGGTCCACACCCAGCGGCAAGCGCTGCGCGTGCACACCCAGCGCCTGCAGCGATTCCAGGATCGGCGCACTCGCCGCCGTCACCGCTGCCGCGGCACGCAGGCTCACCGCTTCACGCATACGGCTGATCCAGCGCTGTCGCCCGCCATAACCGATCGCCGGCAAGGCAATCAATTCGCCACCCGCGATATGGATCAAGCCGGGGCGGCGTATCCACTTCGCCGCCGCCATCGCCACCAGGCTGCAGCTACCGGAAAAGATCGCCTGCACCGCATCGAACGGTCCACGCCGATGCTCGGCCACGATCGCCGCGATGGCCCGCACCCGCTGCCGCCCATCGCCGATGTTGTGGACGGTCGCGCCCCGCAGCGTCCACGTCGCCGGCTTGGGCTCCTGCCGCAGCACGAACACATGCACGTCGTGGCGCAGCGAAAGCTGGCCGATCAAGGCGAGAAACGCAGGAATCACCCGCTCCTCGCCACCGCGATCCACCCCGCCCGGCAACACCAGCGCGAGCTTCATACCGCCTCCCATGCCGCCTGCCTGGGTCGCCCCGCCAGCAACGCGGCATAAGCCTCGGCCCAGCGCCGCCCCACCGCCGCGAATGACAGCTCGGCATCGAAATGCGCGCGCACTTCGGCCCGCGTCGGGCCGGCACTGGCCATGGCGACCAGCGCATCCGCCAAGCGCCCGGTATCGCCGCAAGGCCACAAGCGGCCGATGCGGCCATCGCCGGTCAAGGCGCGGAACGAGGGAATATCGGTGAGCACCGGCACCGCGCCGCAGGCCATCGCTTCCAGCGCCGCATAACCGCAGCTCTCGGCGCGCGAACCGGTGACGAACAGGTCCGCCGCGCGTTGCAGGGTTTCGATGCGCTCATGCGGCACGCGGCCGAGCAGATGCACGCGCCCGATCAACCACGGATCGCGGGCGATCCGCGCCTGCACGGCATCCAGCATGGGCGCACTGCCGAACGCACACCACAGTTGCAGGTCCGGCAGGCGCCGCGCGGCCAGCGCCACGCCATCGAGCACCGCCAGCGGGTCCTTGCCCGCGGCCAGATGCCCGACCCACAGCACGCACGGAAAGCCGTGCAGGCCGGTCGCATAACGTGCCTGCGCGCGATCGCCCGGCGTAAAGCGGCAACTGGATTCGGGTATCGCGAACACCCGCGTCCCAGGCTTGAACAGCTTCGCCTCGACAAACGGCTGCGCCAAGGCCGGCGCGGTAAAAGCCACACCCGCGGCGGCCGCATACCAGCGCCGCCAATGCGCGCGCCGCCACCACGAAGGCGGGCGGTTGGCATGGTCCTGCAGCAGGATCGGCAACCACGGCAGGCGCCGGGACAAGGCATGGGCATGCGGCGCGAAATCCAGGCCATGCACGTGCGCCAGCTCGGCGCCCAGTCCCGCCAAGGCGGCTGCCAGGCGCCGCGAACCGTCGTTGCCGTCCAGCGGCAGGAAACGGTACTCGACGCCATCGCGCACAAAGGCCGCCTCGCGCGCGGCGTTCTGCAGCACCGACACACGCACCCCCGCCGAAGCTGCCGCATCGGCCACATCCGCCAGCGTGTGCCAATGCGTCGGCAGATCGATCGGCTCGACCTCGGGCGGCGCCGGCACGAAGTTGATCTGGGCGATATGCACGCGCCGGCCTACAGGCTCGATACCTGCGGCAGGCGCAGCTTCACCCACCGGTTGGCCAGGTTCAGCTCCCACGGCTGGTCGTAGCGGCGGTAGCGGTAGCGCCACGAGGCCATGGTGCGCAGGCCATGCTTCGCCCACCTCGGCGTGCGCATGTCCTGCACGGTGGGATAGCGGCAGCGCAGCACGGTGACGAAATCGTGGATGCGCTTGCGCATCTTGTCGGTCAGCCACGGCGCATCGGCATGGCAGGCGTAGTCCACCCATTGCGGCTGCGCCCACTCTTCCGGCGTGCTGGGGAATACCACCGGCTCGCCGTCGAGGTCCAGCAGCGGCATGGAAGCGCGCTTGCCGCGGTCGGTCTCGTGCTTGGCGCTTTCCGGCAGCGGCGTATACACGTAGACGATGATTTCCGAAGCCGGATTGATCCGCTTCAGCTCGCGGATGAACTCGAAGGTGTGCTCGGTTTCCTCTTCGGTATCCACCGGCGGCGCGACCATGAAGGACAGCTCCGGAATCACCCCGTTGCGCCGGCACAGCTCGGCCACTTCCAGCGTCTGGTCCGGCCGCGTGCCCTTGCGGATCTCCTTGAGCATCTTGCCGCTGGGCGATTCGGCGCCGATGTAGGCCATCTTCAGGCGGCTCTTGCGCACCAGCTTCCAGGTGCTCTCCGACAGATTCAGCAGCGCATCGGCGCGCGCATAGCACCACCACGGCATTTCCAGCTTCGCCATCACTTCCAGCAGCGGGATCATCTCCACTTCGCGGTCGAAGAAGTTGTGGTCGAAGAACTGCACCGAATCGGCGCCCAGTTCGTACTTCAGGTATTTCAGCTCGCGCTCCAGCCGCTGCACCGCCGGCAGCGCCGTGGCGCCGCCGAACATCGCATTCACGCCGCAGAAGGTGCAGCGGAAACGGCAGCCCAGCGCCGCCTGGTGACCGGCGGTGCGCCGGCCCAGGAAGGTGCGGGCCAGGTATTGGCGCGGATCGCCGAGCTTGTCGTACGGCAGTTGCACGGCTGGATCGCCGGGCACGAAATGGCGGCTGGGGTTGTGCACGTGCTCGTCGCCGCGCTTCCACGACAGCCCGGCAACCTTGGCGATCTCGCCCAGCCCGCTCAGCGCGCCGACCAGCTCCAGCATGGTGTGCTCGCCCTGCGCGCGGATCGCGTAGTCCACGTACGGCGCGGCCAGCGCGGTGTCGGTGTACAGCGTGGGGAAATAGCCGCCCCATACGATCGGCACCTGCGGGTGGCGTTCGCGGATCGCCTTGGACAACTCGATCGACGGCGCCAGCTGCGGCCCGCCCATCACGCTCAGGCCCACCGCATCGACGCCGCCCTGGTCCAGTGCATGCAAGGTGCTGCGGATGAAATCGCGATCGACATTGCCGTCCACGATGCGGCTGCTGCCGCGCCGGTCCAGCGCCGCCGCCAGGTTCAGCAGCGCCAGCGGGAAGCGCGCGCTGGAGCGTGCGGTGATGGTGGGATTGATCAGCAGGGTATGGGGCATGGCGGTGGCGTCGTCAGTAGCGGCGCAGGCGCATCACCAGGGCCACCGGCACGTCCAGGGCGATGGGATCGAAACGCGCGCCGGCGGGAATATCGGCGGGATCGAGCATGGGTTCGCGCACCTCCTCGATCACCAGCCCCAGCGCCGCGCAGGCGCGGTGCCAGTGGCTGTACAGATGCGGCGTGTGCCGCACGGCGTAGCGCTCGCCGCCGGCCTTGAAGTCGCGCAGCCAGCCCAGCGCGTGGCCGGTGGGATGGAAATCGCTGCACAGCAGCGTGCCGCCCGGCCTGGTCGCGCGGCGCAGTTCGGCCAGCGCGCGCTGCAGATCGTCGAGATGGCCGAGCACCAGGCCGCTGAGGGTGAGGTCGGCCCAGGCATCCTCCACCGGCAGTTCGACCACGCTGCCGCGCAGCAAAGTCAACTCGGCCTGAGGGCGCAGCTCGGCGAGTTCGTCGCCGGCGCGTTCGAGCATCGGCAGCGACATGTCCACGCCGGTCAGGCGCGTGGCGCCGCGGCGCGCCGCATGGCGCAGATAACGGCCGCTGCCGCAGCCGGCATCGAGCACCGCGTGCTCGCGCAGGTCGGTCGGCAACAGCGCCAGCATGGCGCGCTCCTCGGCCTGCATCACCGGGTTGTGCGCGTAGGCCGGATAGCTGGCCGCCCACAGCGCGTAGGCTGCTTCGGGTTCGAGCATGGCCGGGCGCGTCATGCGTGCACTCCGGCGTGAGCACGCGGCGAAGCCTCGCCGACACCCGCCAGCTCAAGACCCGGCTCCAGCGCGAGCAGCGCGGCATCCGCCAGTGGCTGCGCCAGCAATTTGGGCCGTCCATCGAGCATCACCGGCACCGCCTCCACACCGGCTGCATCGAACCAGTCGGCGAAATCCGGATCGGCGATGCACGGCACGCCATCACGCGCCACCGCGCGCAGATCGGCGCGGCTCAGGCCCACCAGGCAGTCGGCCGGCACGCCGCCGGCATCGGCCACGATCACCAGGTCAGCAGGGCCACCCGGCACGAGGCGGCCGCGTGTCGGCATCCGCACGATATCGGCGCCCTGGTGCGTGGCCATCGCCAGCAGGTCGGCGCTGCGCAGACCGCCCACCACCGCGGCCACGCAGAGTTCTTCGAGCAGGTCGCGCGCACCGCTCAGGCGCGAATCGCTGCCCAATGCCAGGCGGCCGGCCGCATGCAGTTTGCGCGGATCGAGCGTGCGCCCCAGCAAGGTCAGGTTGCTCGCCGGGCACCACACCACGGCGGCGCCGCTGGCGATCACCTTGGCAGTGTCCTGCTCGCTCAGACCGACGCCGTGCGCCAGCACGCTGCGTGCGTCGAGGCAGCCGAGTTGTTCGAGTTGCGCCAGTTCGGCACGCGCCACTTCGTCGGTGCCTTCGGCCAGATGGATCAGCCACGGTGCACCCGGCGGCGTGGCGTCGAAGCTGGCGCGCACCGGCGGGCCGTAGTCCCAGCCCAGCGCATAAGCCCAGCCATGGCCGCGCAGCAGCGCCACCGGAAAATCCGCGGCATCGAGCTGCGCATGCCACGGATCGTGATGCACCACGCAGGTGACCCCGGCCAGCAGGTTCTTCAGCGCGCCATGGCGCAGCCGCAAGGCCTTGGGCAGTTGCAGCGCCGCGGCCACTTCCGGTGCGCGGAAGTGCGCCTGGAACGCTTCGATCCAGGCATAGCTGTTGGCAAACGGCTGCTGCCGCGGCAAGGGCGGCACCGCATTGACTTGCAGATGCTCGTGCGCATTGACCAGGCCCGGAAACACCAGATGCCCACGCAGGTCCAGCGAGAACCCGCGCACCGGCGCCGCTTCGGCAACCCGCCCGCCACGGATCGCCAGCGGCAGGCGCGAGGCCTGGCCCTCGCTCACCACGGTGCCGCCGTGCAGGATCGCGTCCACGGTCAGCGCCGGCGCATCACGATCAGGAAGTGGTCGCCCATGTCGCGCAGCAGCGGCAGCGCACCCCAGCGATCGTCCAGCAGGCCCAGGCGCTCATAGCGCGCCGGGTGCCTGCGATAGCGATCGATCAGGTACGGCGGCGGCATGAACAGGCTCAGCGCGCGATAGCCGTCCAGCGTGAAGCCGTCGGCGAACGCGCGGTAGAACTCGCGCGGCAGGTAATAGCGGGTCCAGATGGTGTGCTGATTCATGCCCACCGCGGTGGCGCCGCGCGCGGCGCGCACGGCGGCACGGCGGAAGCGTCCGCGCCGCAGGTAGTGGGCGACCTCCCACGGACAGATCCGCCCGATCACCGAGAACACCAGCAAGCCGCCCGGCCGCACCAGGCGCGCGCATTCGGCGGCGACCGCGGGCAGGTCCAGCGCGCAGTTGAGCGGGCCGAAGTTGGAATACATCCCGTCGAACGGACCGTCGAACAGATCGCCGGACTCGCTGCCGATCCGCCCCAGTTCCTGCACGCCGACATGCGCGGCGCGCACGTCGCCTTCCAATCCCGCGGCGGCGGCGCGATCGCGGGTGCGCTCGACCATGCGCGGCGACCAGTCGGTGGCCAGCACGCGGAAACCGCGCTGGCCGAATTCCACCGCGTCGATGCCGGTGCCGCAGCCCAGGTCCACCAGCCGCGAGCCCGGTGCGAACAGGCGCTGCACGGTGTCCCACAAGGTCAGCCGCATGCGCTGGATCAGCTCGTTGTTGCCGCGCGGGCCGTCATAGTCGGCGGCCACGCTGTCGAATGCGCGCTGGGTGTCGAGCAGGCGCGCCTCGTCGAGGGCGGCGGGTTCCAGCTCGGGCTGACTGCTTATTTCCAACGTTGGTTCTCCACTTCGATCCTGGCCAGAGTCCGGCGTAGGTTGGGGTGAGCCGAACGCGAACCCCAACAGGTCTTGCATGCGGTCGCGGCGTTGGGGTTCGCCTTTGGCTCACCCCAACCTACGTCTTCTTCGTAAGTGCTCTTCAGCCACGCATCGGTTGCGCCACGCGCCGGCGCGCATCCAGCGCCACTGCCACGAACAGGCCCAGTCCCAAGCCACCCAGCACACCCAGGCCCAGGATCAGCACGCGATTGGGCGCCACCGGATGGTCCGGCTGGTAGATCGGCCAGGGCATCGACGTACCGAAGGTGTAGTTCGCTCCCATGCGCGCGGCCAGATCGCTGCGGCTGTTGCGCAACTCGCGCACCTCGGTGTCCTTGCTGGCCAGCAACAAGCCCGCAGCCACGGCGTTGCCCTGGCCAGTACCTGCCACCTGCTGCAAGCCATCGCGCTCGGTGGTCGCCGTACGCAGATCGGCCTGCACTTCATCCAGCCGCGCCTGCGCCTGCGCCAGCGGCTCCGCCTGCAGCTGGCCGTGGATCGCCTGCAGCCGCTCGACCGTCGCCAGCGCCAGCCGCTTCGCCTGCTCGGGCGAGGCGGCGCGCGCGCTCAGCTTGATCAGCCCGGCGTAGAACGAAGGCTCGGCCTTGAGGCTGCCGCGATATGCCGACGCCTCGGGCGAGCTCGGTGCCAGTCCCGCGCTCTGCGTCACCTCGTCCTGGAACGAGCGGGTCTGCAGCCGATCCAGCACGCGCTGGAACGGTTCCGGCCGCGGGTCCTGTCCGGCCGGCGCGGTGCCGACCTGGCCGACCTGCACCCAGGCGGTGGCTTCGTAGCGCGGCTTGGCCAGGAAGGCGTAGGCGACGGCCAGCGCCAGCACCGCCAGCAGCGCGATGGCGAAGCCGCGCCACTGGCGGGCGAGCAGCCGCCACAGATCGATCAGATAGATTTCGTCAGGGTGCATGGTGGTCGACTCGAGGCATCGGGAAGGGATTCGGTCGCCGGGCCGGCAGCCAGGCGGCGAACAGCTGCATCAGCAGACAAAGCGCGATGAAACCCGCGCTCATGAAGGTGTAGGCCTGCGGCGCGAACGGCGCCATCGCGGCGACATAGGCCATGCGCAGGAAGATCAGCAGCGAGAACAGCGAGGTGGAGGCACGCAACCGCCGCGCGCTCCACACCAGCATCGCGTACAGCCCCAGCATCGCCGCCAGCGCGCCCGCCGGGCCCAGCGCAAGCAGGAAGGGGAAGTACTCGGTGCCGACATTGATGGTCGGCGAATCCAGCGGAATGCCGGTGCCGGCGGTGACGATGGAGCCGCGCAGCGGCACCACCTGGTTCAGCAGGAAATCCACGTTGTGATACTGCTTGGCCAGCATCGAGGCGAAGTTGTACGGCCCCGCGGTGAGATACAGCAGCAGCCACTTCACACCAGGCGGCGACTCGCGATACAGCGCGCCGAACGGCAGCGTCACCCCTTCCAGCGGCCCGGAACGCAGGATGCCCAGCGCCGCGAACAGCACCGCGCCCACCAACCCCAGCAGCAAAACGGTCGGCCACGGCAGGCGCAAGCCGCCCTTGCGCCGCAGCACCAGCACCAGCGCCACCGAGAACAGGCTGGCAAAGATGCGGTTGCGGTCGATCACCAGGATCGGAAACACGATGCCGATCAGCACCATGCCGTAGCGCAACCCGCGGTTGCGCACGCATAGCAGCCCCACCGGCGGCAGCACCCAGCACCAGGCCGACAGATGCCGGATATGTTCGCGCCCGCCTTCCATCTGCGCATAAGCCGAGGGCTGGTCCAGCAGCGGGATCGGGAACAACGCCAGGTCCAGCACGCAGAACACGGCGACCAGGGCGCAGAACGCGAACGCGACCAGCGCCTCGCGCGTGCCCGCATACTCGCGCAGCGCGAAGCGCTCGAACGGCGGCAGGCGCACGCCGCCCAGCGCATCCAGCGCCAGCATCGCCACCGCGCCGGCGATCAGCAGCAGCACGCCATCCAGATAGCCTTCCGGCAGATCGTAGGTCAGCAGCGTCGCCGCGCAGGCCAGCAGCATCGGCAGGGCCAGATAGGTCGACGGGCGGCGCAGCAAGGCTTTCATGCGCGCTCCGCCTGCGGGTGGGCGGACGGCAGCCGGACCTTCGACAGGCCACGCAGCGCCAGGCAGGCCGCCATGCGCCACAGCAGCCGCAGCGGCCGCCGCTGCAGGAAGGCGATCTTCGCGCCGATGTAATGCGCCTGCGCCTTCAGCAGCTGGCAGTCCGGCCCGTCGAACAATTCGACCCGGCGCAGCGCCACCCGCCGCGACTCGGCGAGATTGGCCACGCGCGTGGCGACATGGCGCGTCTTGCTCAGGTTGGCATCGTGCAGGCGATAGGCGCAGACCGGCATGTCGATGAAACCCAGCGCATCGCGCGCCACCAGGCGCAGGAAGAAATCCCAGTCGTCGATGCGCAATTCTTCGGTCCAGCCGGCGATCGCGCCCGGCACGCTACGGCGCAGCAGCGCCACCGGACCGCCGATCGCCCAGTGGCGGATCACCGCACGGCGAATGCCGTCGTCGCTGGCGTACTGGCGCTTGTCCGCGCGATGCAAGCCATGCATGCCGCTGTCGTGCACGCGGTTGCCATAGCAATCGACCACCACCGAATCGCCCACCACCGCCCACTTGCGCGGCTGCGCCTGCAGATAGCGCACCTGCGCCTCCAGGCCGCCGGGCAGCAGGTAATCGTCGCTGGCGCCGAGCTTGAGGAAATCGCCGCGCGCCAGCGATGCCAGCTCATTGAGAGTGGCGGCCACGCCGCGGTTCTCGCGGCGCCGGTAGATGATCGGCAAGGTGTTTTCATGCCGCGCGATCCACTGCGCGATCTTGCCCGGCGTGCCGTCGACCGAACCGTCGTCGACGATCACCAGCTCCTTGGCCGGATACGGATCTTCCAGCACGCTGTCCAGGCAGCGCAGCACGAAGCGCTCGTGGTTGTGCGCCGGAATCAGGATCGACACCAGCGGCCAGCCGCCCTCGCCCGCCGTCCGTTCGCTGCCCATGGCTACAGCCTCCTGAGGTAGCGGCGGGCCACCAGCATGTTGAAGACGAGATAGAACAGGTAATTCACTGCGAAGGCGTAGACCGCGCCGGGCAGCCCGTACCAGCGGGTAAATACGAAGACCAGGCCCAGGTAGCCGGCGGCGAAGACGAACTCCGACAGCACGAACAGGCCGGTCATGGCCTTGGCCAGCATCAGGTACGACAGCACGAACGAGGCGATCTTGATCACGTCGCCGATCAGCTGCGGCCCGTACAGCGCATTGGCGGCGGCGAAGTCGGCGGTGAACAGCGCCCGCGTCACCCATTCGCGCGCCACGTACACCAGCAGGGCCAGCGTCGCGGCGGCCGGCAACAGCTGGCGCCAGGCCTGGCCCAGCTCGCGCTTCAGTTCCTCGCGCTCGCGTACCGCGGCGAGCCTGGGCAGGTAATAGACGTTGATCGCGGTGGTGAGGAACAGCAGGTAGGCATCCGACACCCGCGTCACCGCCTGCCAGTAGCCGACCTGCTCCCAGCCGAACTGCGCGGCGAGATGGTCGCGCACGGCGATATTGACCAGCGGCGCGCACAACGCCGAGCTCAGCGTCATCAATGAGAACGTCGCCAGCCGCACGATCATGTCGCGGTCATAGCCGGCGCGCAGCATGCCGGGGCGGAAATCCGGACTGCGCCACCACGCCGGCAAGCCGATCGCCAGCCACAGCAGCTGGCCCAGCACCAGCGCCAGCAGCGCGCCATACAAGCCCTGCTGCCAGGAAAGCCACGCGGCCAGCAGGATGCTCAAGCCCGAACCCACCACCTGGATAAACACCAGCCGGCGCACGTCCATGAAACCGTTGATCACCGCCAGCAGATAATTGCTGACCGCAATGCCGACCTGGGCGAACGCCAGCACGCGCAGCAAGCCCTCGTAACGCACGTCGTCCAGCAGCCACAGCGCAAGCTGCCGGCTGAACAGCAATGCGGCCAGGCCCATCAGGATCGCCGCGCACAGCGCATAGCCCAGCGCGGCGCGCAGCAGGCGTGCGAGGCGCTCCGGATCGTCGCGGTATTCGGCCACGTATTTGACGATGGCCGCGCTGATCCCGCCGCCGGCCAGCACCGCCAGCAGCGACATCAGGCTCATGAACTGGCCCAGCTTGCCGACCCCGTCCGGCCCGGCCGCCCACGCCACCAGCTTCACCACCACCAGGCCCGCGAGCAGGCGTGCGGCGGTGCCGATGGCGCTGTACAGGCCGGCGCGGGCGATGCTCATGCGCCACCCTTGAAGGCACGGCAGGCGGCGATGACGCGCTCCACCATCGCTTCGTCCAAGACCGGGTTCAGCGGCAGGCTCAGCACTTCCTCATGCAGCCGTTCCGTCACCGGCAACTGGCAGCGATGCAGCGGTGCATAGGCGGGCTGGCGATGCGGCGGCACCGGGTAATGCACCTGGGTATGGATGCCGTGGGCCAGCAGATGCCGTTGCAAGGCATCGCGCCGCCGGCAGCGCAGCACGAACAGGTGCCACACGTGGCCTTCCTCGCGCGCCACCCGCGGCAGTGCGATGGCCGGGTGCTCGATGCCCTCGCGGTAGCGCCGCGCGATGCGGCGGCGGAGCAGGATCTCCTCGTCCAGATGCGCCAGCTTCACTCGCAGCAAGGCGGCCTGCATTTCGTCCAGGCGCGAATTCACGCCCTGGTACAGATGGTGGTACTTGGTTTCCGAACCGTAGTTGCGCAAGGCCGCGACACGCCTGGCCAGCGCATCGTCGCTGGTGGTCACTGCGCCGCCGTCGCCCAGCGCGCCCAGGTTCTTGGTCGGAAAAAAACTGAAGGCCGCGGCGTCGCCGAACGCGCCGGCTTTGCAGCCGTCGAGCGTGGCGCCATGCGCCTGCGCCGCGTCCTCGATCAGCAGCAGCCCGCGCCGGCGCGCCAATGCCGCCAACGTCGGCATGTCGGCCAGTTGGCCGTACAGATGCACCGCGACGATCGCCCGCGTGCGCGGCCCGATCGCCTGCTCCACCCGCGCCGGATCGAGATTGAAAGTGACCGGGTCCGGTTCCACCGGCACCGGCACCAGCCCGCTCTGGCTCACCGCCAGGAAGGTGGCGATAAAGGTGTTGGCGGGCACGATCACTTCGTCGCCCTCGCGCAGCGTGCCCAGGCCGCCGTAGGCACGCAGGATCAAGCTCAGCGCATCCAGCCCGTTGCCCACGCCCAGTGCATGGCGCACGCCGCAGTAGTCGGCGAACTCGCGCTCGAACGCTTCCAGCTCGGCGCCGAGGATGTACCAGCCCGAATCGATCACGCGCGCCGCCGCGGCTTTCAGCGCCTCGGCATAACGCGCATTGACGGCTTGCAGGTCGAAGAACGGGACGCTCATGCGAACTCCCATTCGTAGAAGTCGTGTACCGCGGCGCGGGCGCCGAAGCGCTCCTTCTGTTCGACCAGCCCCGTATTCAGCACGCGCCCGGCCTGCTCGGTGGAGACGCCGAAGCTGAAGTGGCGCTTGTGCGCATAGGTGTGCTCGATCAGCTCGGCCAGCAGCAGGCTCAACGCATGGCGCTGGCGGCCGGCTTCGGAAGCGGCCAGGTACTGCGTGTGCGCCGTCGGCCCCAGGTCATAGACGAGCGCGGCCGCCAAGGGTTCGTTTCCGTCCGCCACTTCGTGCAGCACGATATGTTCCGGGAAGCGCCCTTGCAGCAGGCGCAGCTCCGCCAGCGAGTGGACCGGAGTGGCTTCGTGCCTGGCGAGCACCTGGGTCAGCAGTGCATGGAACGGTGCAAGGTCGCCGCCGGTGCGCACGCCCAGCCCGGCCTTGCGCGCCTTGGCCACGGCGCGGCGGCGCTCCTCCGTGAACTGGAACGGCTCGCGCAAGGCGATCACCGAAGAGAGATCGCGCCGCACCAGGCGAGCGCCCAGCCGATGCAGCGCGTACAGATCTTCCTCGGCCGGATACACGTGGAATACATGCGGCCCCGCCTTGTAGAGCAAGCGCTTCGCGCCCAGCGCGCGGTAGTGCTCGCCGATCTTCTCGAACGCCTCCAGCGCCGCCTCGGCACGTAACGCGTGCGAACTGATCAGGCCGGCGTAAGTAAGCCCGCCATGGCTGCTCACCTGCTCGCCATCGCGATTGGCCGGCAGCACGGCGACGAGTTCGCCGTCCTTCTCCACCAGCAGCGAGGCATCGACGAAGCGGTCGGCGTGATAGTCCATATAGCCGCGCCGGTGCAGCAGGTTGCCATTGCGCGAACGTGCGACCAGCGCATCCCACGCCGCAGCGTCCACCGGGGCATAAGGTCTAACCGAGAGCATGCGCGCGCTCCCCGGCCACCGCTTGCCGGCCTTCGTCGAACGCCGTCTCGGCCAAACCGAAGCCGGCCATGCCCATGTCGTTGCCGTTGTAGAACATCAGCAGCTTGCCGCGCTGGCGCAGCAAGGCCGGATAGCACAGCGCGCGCGCATCCCAGCCGTCGCGGGAAGGGGCGATGCCGAGCGCATCGTCGTCGCGCTCCCAATGCACGCCGTCGTCGCTGAACGCCACGCCGGGCTGATAGCGTCCGGCACGGTCGCCCCAGGTGAAGTACATGACGTAGCGGCCGCCCAAGCGATACACGCGCGGCCGCCCGATGCGGTATTCGTCGCCGCGCGGCAACAGGCACATGCGGTCGCCGCGCGGGATCGCATGGAGGTCGCGCGTCTCGGTGTAACAGATGTGATAACGCGGAAACGGCCGGCCGCCGATCGATTCCCAGTCGTCGCCCACCGCATACCACAGCCGCCACAGGCCGTTGTCGTAGTGCGCGCTGTGGATCGCCGCGATGGTGCTGCGGCGTGGCGCGCGATCCAGGATCGGCGTCTCCTGCACGCGCTGGAAATGTTCGCCGCCGTCGGTGGACAGGGCCAGACCGCTGAAGGCCAGGAACTTGGCCTTCGCCACCTGCTGGAAACCCACGTAGAACAGGTGCAGCCCGCCTGGTGCTTCGACCACGTCGCCCAGGATCATGCCGTTGTCGTCGAAGCAACCGCCGCGGCCGATATCCAGCACCGGCTGCGCACTCACGCCGAGTACGCACGATGGATCGTCCGCCGCCAGGTCGACATAGCCGAGCCGGCTGACCCCGGCGCCATCGCGAAAACCGGCGTAGACGCGAATGCGCTGCTCATCCAGCTGCCACGGCGTCGGGGTCAGCGCCGAATGGCGCATCCAGCCACCGACGCCATCGCGCGCCACCTCGAATACCAGTCCGCGCTTGGTCCACGTCAGCATGCGCGCTAGAACCTCACATCCAGGCTGGAGCGGTCCGGCAAGGCACGCGCAGGCGAGCCGACGTAGACCTTGCCCGGTTCGGTATCGCGCACCACCAGGGCACCGGAACCGATCACATTGTCCGCCGCCACTTTCACGCCGTCGTTGAAGGTGGCGTTGACGCCGACGAAGCTGCTTTCGCCGATCTCGCAGAAACCCGAAATCACCGCGTGCGAGGCGACGAACACATGGTCGCGCACCACCGTGCGATGCCCCACGTGGTTGCCGCTCCACAGGATGCAGTTGTTGCCCACCCGCACGAACGGCTGGATCACGTTGTTTTCGAAAATAAAGGTGTTTTCGCCGATCTCGGCGTTGCGCCACACGAAGGCGTGGCTGCTGACGTAGCTGGCGAAGCGGTAGCCCTTGCCCTTGGCATCCAGGTACAGGCGCGTGCGCAAGCGATTGAGGCCGGTGGCGGGAATCGCCACGAACAGCTCGGCATCGCCCGGCGCGTAGCTCGCCGCCAGCTCCTCGTAGGCCAGCACCGGACGCCCTTCCAGCTCGGTTTCTTTCAGGTGCGCGCGCTCGACGCTGAAGGCGACCACCTCGTAGTCGCTGTCGTGCTCGAAGTATTCGAGCGCGATCCGCGCCATCTCGCCCGCGCCGACCAGCACCAGCGGCCGGCTCATGCCACCGCGCCCCCGAGGCGGTGGAAGCCGTTGGCTTCGCGCAGGAATTCGTCGTAGTCGGTGATGTAGTCGGCCGGGTCGTAGAACTGGTCGGCCAGCACCATCAGCACGCAGTCGTCGCTGAAGCCGTACAGCTCGCGCCAGACCATGTCGCCCAGCAGCAGGCCCTGGCCCGGGTCGTTCAGCACCACCTCGACCGGGCCGGTGCCGTCGTCGAGCAGGATGGTCACCGAGCCGCGCACGGCCACCGCCAGCTGCTTGAGATGGCGGTGCGCATGCCGGCCGCGGTGCACGTTCGGCTCGGTGGCGTACACGTAGTACACGCGCCGAATCTCGAACGGCACGTTGCGCTCCTGTTCCAAGGCCACGAGCATGCCGCCGTGGTCGCCGTGCTGCTGAAACTGGATGCGTTCGATGTCCATCGTGGCTGACTCTTCGCTCGTGTGAGAACGACCTGTTCGAGGCTGAGTGCCCGTGGCGTCGGGAAAGGTTGCGTGTGCTTCACAGCAGGCGATGCAAAAACCTGAGCCCCTCTCCCATCGGAGAGGGGTTGGGGTGAGGGTGCGGCCGAAGTGGTGCGTTCCACTCCGCCCGTACCCTCATCCGGCTGCCGCCACCTTCCTCGCTCCTCAAAGCCGCGCGCTCCCGGAGGGAGAAGGATTCAATGTGCAAATTGATCACAACCTTTCTCGATCCAACCCGCACCTACGCCAGACACGACGCGCGGGGATCGCTGGATGGGTTCGAGGTACGAGGACAAAGCCGACATGCCGATGCCGGGCAGCACGCCCGCCATTGCAAGCCCCACGCAGGCACAGCAATCGATCCGCCGCCCGCGCGGCCTGGCGATCCTGCACTGGAGCACGGTGCTGCTGCTGATCGCCGCCGCGGCCTTCGCGCTGACCCGCGACGAAGTGGCCGGCCGCGTGGCCCGCCAGTGGCTGCTCGAAGCCCATCGCCATAGCGGACTGCTGGTGCTGCTGCTGGCGGTGCTGCGCATCGGCCTGCGCTTGCGCAACGGCAAGCTGCCGCAGGTGGTCCATTCGCGCCTGGTCCGCATCGCCGCCTGGCTTACCCACGCCGCGCTGTACCTGATCCTGCTCGCCCTGCCGCTGGTCGGCTGGGCGCTCAGCAATGCCGAAGGCAAGCCGGTGTATCTGTTCGGCGCCACGCTGCCCGCGCTGGTGGCGGACGACGAAGATCTCGCCGATGCCTTGCTGGTCTGGCACCAGGACATCGCCTGGGCCTTGCTCGCCCTGGTCCTGCTGCATATCGGCGCCGCGCTCTATCACCACTTCGTGCGGCGCGACGACGTGCTGCGCTCGATGTGGCCGTGGCGCGCGCGCTGAATCTCACGCCGCCCCTCTCGCTGTCCCCCTCTAGCAAGACCCACCCCCCGGAAACACCAAGGAGGTTTCATGCTGTCTCTGCCGTACCGCCGCATGGCGCACCGGACGCGGAACATGACCGTGCTGTACGGCGTGGGCGCGGCCTTCTCGCTGGCCTGCACCACCGCGCAAGCGATTCCCGTCTACGCCCGCCAGACCGGCGCCGCCTGCGCCGACTGCCATGCCGGCTCCTATGGCCCCGCGCTCACGCCCTACGGCATGCGCTTCAAGCTCAACGGCTATACCGACACCGACGGCAAGGGTTTCAAGCTGCCGGTCGCCGCGCAGCTGATCGGCACGCGCTCGGTGCCGGCGCGCGGCGAGAGTTCCAACCGGCTGACCGAGGCGGACGTCTATCTGGCCGGGCGCCTGACCGACCAGGTCGGCGGCTATGTGAAGGTGACCAGCAACAACGACGGCCACAACCGCTTCGACACCAAGCTCAGCGACGTGGACCTGCGCTTCGTCGCGAAAGAACTGAAGCTCGGCGGCAAGGACCTCACCGTCGGCGTGAGCGTCAACAACAATCCCGGCTTCCAGGATCCGATCGCCGCCCTGCCCGCCGCCTCGTCGCTGGGCCCGCCCGGCGTCACCGGCACCGTGCTCAATCCGTCCAGCCCGAATGCGCCGGCCAACCGCGTGTTCGGCGCCACCGTGTATGGCCTGTACGACGCGCGCTGGTATGGCGAAGTGGGCACCTACAACTCGATGCAGCGCTCGACCCAGGACCGCCTCGGCTACAACCCCAACGGCGACCCGGGCAAGCTGCACGACACCGGCTACGCGCGCTTCGCCTATATGCGCGACATGCGGCGGCAGTTCTTCTCGGCAGGCGTAGTCGCGCTCACCACCAAGCGCGAATTGCCGCGCAGCGGTGGCCCGATGGACCGGCTCACCGACCTCGGCTACGACCTCACCTACCAGTTCCTCGGCAACCGCGAACACATCGTGCAGCTGAGCTACGTGAACATCCTGGAGCGGCGCAAGTACGGCAGCACGCCGGCCAGTCCGATCGCCCCGGGCCTGCTGGCCAAGCCGCGCGGCAGCGTGCACGACCAGACCCTGACCGTGGCCTACACCTTCAAGCAGAGCTACACCCTGCTGTTCTCGCACCTGGTGAGCACCGGCTCGCGCGACGACGCGCGCTTCGTTCCCTATGGCGTGCCGGATACCACCGCCAACCTGGTCAGCCTGTACTGGGCGCCGTTCGGCAAGGACGACTCGTACACCTCGATCGCCAACCTCAAGCTCGCCGCCAACTGGTTCCGCTTCACCCGCTTCAATGGCGCGCGCGACAACATCTTCGGCGCACCCGGCACCAATGCGCGCGACTTCAATGCTTTTTCCCTTACCGCCGCCGTGGCGTTCTGACCGGATCCGATGCGTGAAGACCTCAAGCCTTAAGCGAAACTTTCGAAATCTCGCCCTCGCCGCGCTCGCCTGCGCATGGATGACCGGCTCGCCGGCCTTCGCCGGCGATGCATCGGCGGGCGCCGACGTGTTCAAGAGCGAATGCGCCGAGTGCCACAGCATCAAGGAAGGCCGCAACAAGAAAGGCCCGAGCCTGTTCGGCGTGGTGGGCCGCAAGGCGGCCACGGTGTCGGATTACGAGTACTCCGATGCGCTGCATGCGCAGTCGAGTTGGGTGTGGACACCGGAACAACTGCACAGTTATCTCGCTCAACCGGCCAAGCGCGCCAATCCCGGTACGAAAATGAAATACGATGGGCTGAACGATCCAAAACAGCTCGACGATCTCATTTCCTACCTGGGCACGCTCCACTGACAACATCGCTCGCCGCTGTACGCAAGGCCCCGCCGCTACGTTGGCTGTTCTCCACCGTGGCGGCGAGCTGCATGGCGCTGCCGCTGCACGCCGGCACGCTCGGCGGCGGTATCGCGCTCAGCTCGCAGCTGGTCGATCGCGGCCAGGCGATCACCAAGGCCACGCCGATCCTGCAGGGCGTGCTGTCGTGGACCACGCCGGACGGCTGGGCGCTGGGACTTTCGGCCAGCGCCAAGGCGCGCTCGCCGGGGCGGATGGTGGAGGCGATGGGCCAGGTCGCGCACTACTGGACGCTGTCCGGCGACTGGTCCATGCAGGCCAGCGCGATCTACTACAAATACCCCACCGGCAACCGCTTCTTCGACCGCAGCGAAGGCGGCCTGCACTGGACGTACCGCGACGTGCTCACCTTCGGCGTGTCGGCCACCCACTTCACCCACGCCGACCATGAACGCACCCGCGGCGGCGCAGACGCCAACTTCCACTGGCCGCTGACCGAGGAACTGTCGCTGTCGGTCGGCGCCGGGGTGGCCAAGTCCTATTTCGACCCCTACCCGTACTACCGCTACGGCCATGCGGGCCTGGCCTGGACCCGCGGCGCCTGGCGGGTGGAGCTGGACCGGGTGGCGGCGGATGTGAAGACGCCCCGCTACTGGCGTTCACGCTCCCCTGGGGCGGAACCCTGGGTGGCGACGGTGCTTTGGTCGTTCTGAGCGGCCTTGCGACGGATCCTAACCAGGGCGCAACCTTTTCCTATCCGGTCGGCACTCATGGGGACAGCCACGCCGCCCTCCGACCGGTGACCTGACGCCATGAACGAAGCCGATATCGAAGCCGATGCCACCGACCGAGCGCTGCTGCAGCGCATGGCGGCGGGCGACCGCGTGGCCCTGGCCACGCTGTATCGCGGCTATCACGGCCGCCTGACGCGCTTCCTGGCGCGCCTGACCCGGCGCCCGGACGTGATCGAGGAAGTCATCAACGACTGCTTCTGGATCGCCTGGCAGAAAGCCGGCACCTTCCAGGGCGATTCGCGCGTGTCGACCTGGATCATGGGCATCGCCTACCGCTGCGGCCTGAAAGCGCTGCGCCAGCATGGCGACGAGCCGATCGAGGACGACAGCCTCTACGGCGACCGCGCCCCCAGCCACGACCCCAGCGAGGACCACGAATTGCGCGACTGGCTAGGCAAGGCGCTGGACCGCCTCACCATCGACCAGCGGGTGGTGCTGGAGCTGGTCTACGGCGTGGGCCATTCGCTCAACGACGTGGCCGTGATCATGCAGTGCCCGGTGGGCACGGTGAAGGCACGGCTGTTCCACGCGCGGGTACGCCTGCGCAATGTCTTGCCGGAGCTTGCCGGCGAATCCTCAGCGCACGCCGGAGGTGCGCCATGACGTTTTCGATCAACGCCAGCCGGGATTGCGCCCGCGCCTGGGAAGCCATGCCCTGGGTGATCCAGGGCCATGCCACGCCCGAGCAGGCCCAATGGCTGGACGGTCACCTGGCGCAATGCGAGGCCTGCCGCGTCGAGTACGCGCAGCAGCTGCGCCTGCGCGAGGCGATGACGCTGCCCGCCGATGTCGCGGTCGACGCCAACGCCGGCCTGAAGCATCTGCTCGACCGCCTGGACGCCCACGACGCCGAAGTCGCGCAGCCCGCCAAGGCGCGCGCGCGCAGCAGCGGCTGGCTGTTGCGCGGCCTGGCTGCCGCGGTGCTGCTGCAGGCGCTGGGCATCGGCTTCCTCGGCCTGAAGCTGTATCACGAACAGGGCGCGACGGACTACCGCACTTACAGCAGCCAGGACGGGGCCGCAGCTCCGGCGGGCGCGATCCGCGTAGTGCCGGATGCGGGCATGAAAGTAGTCGACTGGAACGCGGCCGTGCATGCGCTGCACCTGCAAGTAGTGGGCGGCCCCAATGCCGTGGGCGCCTACACCGTGATGCCGTCCGGCACCGCCACCACCCAGGCCGAAGTAGTGCGGCAGCTGCGCGCCACGCGCGGCATCCGCCTGGCCGAGCCGGTGGCCTCCGTACCGTGAAAGGCCTGCGGCACGCCTGCCTCGCCGCACTGGCGCTGGTGCTGAGCGCCTGCGCGGCGGCGCCGACCGCGTCGGCCGGGCGTGGCGCTGCTTCGAAACCCTCGGTTGCCGCTGCGATGGACAGCCAGCGCGACATCGTGCTGGCCGTGGCCAATCCGCTCGATCCGCAGGGCACGCATGCCGGCTCCAGCCTGCTCGGCTATGTGCCGCCGGGCCATTACGGCGCCGGCCAGCGCGCGGTCTCGCAATTGGATGAGCTGAAGCAGCGCTACGGCCTGCGCGAAGTGGTCGGCTGGCCGATCAAGGCGCTGGGCCTGTTCTGCATCGTGGTGGAACCGCCGGCCGGCGCCGACCGCGATGCGCTGCTGCAGAACCTGGCCAGGGACGAGCGCGTGAAGCTTGCCCAGCCACTGCAGGATTACGAGGTCTACGCCGACCCGCCGCGGCAGTCCGCGCACAAGTACAACGATCCGTATGCCGACCTGCAGCGCGGCTTCGTCGAAACCGACGCCGCACTCGCGCACGAAACCAGCCAGGGCGGCGGCGTGCACGTGGCGATCGTCGACACCGGCGCCGACGTCACCCACCCGGACCTGAAAGGCCGCATCGCCGACACCCACAATGCCGTCGACGACGACGCGGCCGCATTCGACCGCGACGCGCACGGCACCGAAGTGGCCGGCATCATCGCGGCCGTCGGCGACAACCACCAGGGCATCGTCGGCATCGCGCCGAAGGCGGTGCTGAGCGTCTACAAGGCCTGCTGGTATCCGGACCGCAACGCCGGCGCGCGCTGCAATTCGTTCACCCTGGCCAAGGCACTGGCCGCCGTGCTGGATACCGATGCGCGCGTGGTCAATCTCAGCCTGGGCGGCCCCGCCGATCCGCTGCTCGGCAAGCTGCTGGACGAGCTGCTGCGGCAGAAGCGCATCGTGGTCGCCGCGCGTCCACCGGACGGCGACGCCATGGGTTTTCCGGACAACTCGCCCGGCGTGATCGTGGTGCGTTCCAGCACCGCCACGCCAGCGCCGGCGGACGTGCTGAGCGCGCCCGGCAGCGACATCCTCACCACCCAGCCCAACGGCGGCTACGACTTCACTTCCGGTTCGTCGATGGCGGCGGCGCATGTCAGCGGCATCGTGGCGCTGCTGCTGTCGATCCAGCCGGATCTCGACGTCGCGTCCATCCGCAAGCTTCTTCTTTTGGACGGAAAGACGGCCCATGGCCTGAACCAGGTGAATGCGGCGCTGGCGGTGCGGGCGCTGCAGACGTCGCTGCGTCACGCCGGATCGCCCTGACGATCTGCTCGTCGCGGTAGCGGCTGTGCAAAGACGCCGACCTTACACTGGCCCGAACTGACATGGTGCCTGCGCGCACGACCGGTTATTCGTAGGCACCCGCGCGCTTCCTTAACGAGTCACGCAAGCGCACCAGCTTCACGCGGCATCTGCGTGCCTCGCGATCGCCGCATGCCTTCCCAGTCCACTCACGGCCCTTCCCCATGACCACCACTTCCCGCCGCCAGTTCCTGCAGCTCTCCGCCCTGGCCGTGGCTTCCGCCGCCGCACCATGGGCCGACGTCCACGCTCGCGCCATGCCCTCGCCAAACTTCCCGCCGCTGCCGGCGCATCGTCCCACCGGCCAGGAAGCACTGGACCGGCTGCTGCAGGGCAATGCGCGCTTCGTCGCCGGCAAGGGCTCGGCCGCCTGCCGCACGCCGGAGGATTTCGCCAAGGTGGCGCAGGGCCAGGCACCGTTCGCCGCGATCATCGCCTGCTCCGATTCGCGCACCGCGCCGGAAATCATTTTCGACCAGGGCGTGGGCCAGCTGTTCACCGTGCGCGCCGCCGGCAACGTGGTAGCGGGCAGCGGGCCGGTGATGAAAGGCAGCATCGAGTACGCGGTGGCGGAGCTGGGCGTGTCGCTGATCCTGGTGCTGGGCCACAGCGAATGCGGTGCGATGAAGGCGGCCATCCAGTTCCGCCACGAACAGAACAAGCCGGCCGGTGCGATCGACGACCTGCTGGAACTGATTTATCCGGCCGTCGACCAGACCGTCAGCGAAGACGGCAAACTCAGCGGCAAGGCGCTGCAGAAGCAGGTGACCTACAACAACGTCAACAACGGCGTGCAGCGGCTGCGCGGGCTGGAGCCGATCATTGCGCCGGCGGTGCGTTCGGGCGCGGTGATGGTGGCGGGTGCGGTGCATGACCTCGCTACCGGCACCGTCACCGTATGGCCCAAGTTGGCGTAGGCGCCTGGCATCGCGTGCATGCAGTAAGTCGCCGCAACGAAATCAAATCGCGCTGAGGACCGGGCCATGTCAAACGCATTCCCGGCGCCGAGCCGAGCGCTAGTTGCAACATAGAACCAGAAAAGTCCGGAAGCGTGGCGGCGCATGACCGCCCAACCTATCCAACCCATATTCTTCATGGACAGGTTGCTCGATGTTCCGTCTCGTCTCACTACTGCTTCTGTGCATGCTCACGGTGGTGGGCTGCACTGAATGGTTTCAGCCAGGCATTTCTTCACGGCAACGCGATCGCGAACTGGCCTCCTGCAAGGCCGACGGCTATCGCCGGTTCCCGGTGGAACAAGTCGTCGTGCCTCATCCGGTCCACTATGAATTTTCGACAAGAATCTGTCGGGACCACAGGGATCAGAAGGAAGGCAAGTGGCACAAGGAATGTACTTACGTGCCGGGTTATTGGATGTCCCCGAGCGCAAGCGTGGTCGATGCGAATTCCGACGCGCGCGACGCAGTCGAAGACGACTGCATGTATCGCCGCGGCTATATCAAGAAGTAGATGCGCCATGGCCGGGCAACCGCGTGGCGTCGGAAAATCCATGTCCCTGCACTCGCTCGCACGGCGACGACCTATCGATGCCGCCCTGGCGCCGCCAGGGCGGCACAACATGGCGCACCTTCAAGCGGACAGCGCGTACCGCCTTCGATATTCGGCCGGCGTGACGCCCACGTAATGCACGAACGCCCGCCGCAGATGATCCACGTTGGAGAAGCCGCATAGCGCGGCCACCTGCTTGGGCGCATGGCCGCCCTGCTCCAGCCGCTCGCGCGCGGCCTGCACGCGCACCGACTCCACCCACGCTGCCGGCGTCATGCCCACTTCGCCGCGGAACAGCCGCGCGAAGTGGCGCGGACTCAGGCGCATGCGCGCGGCGAGATTCGCCACGCTGTGATCCTCCGGCAAATGCGCCGCCACCCAGCGCTGCAGCGATTGCAGCGCCGAGCGGCCGGCCGGCGCCGCTTCGCCACTGCGGCTGAACTGCAATTGCCCGCCGGGGCGCTTGAAATACATCACCAGCTGGCTCGCCACCTGCATCGCCAGCGGCCGGCCCAGGTCTTCCTCGACCAGCGCCAAAGCCAGATCCAGACCCGCGGTGACGCCTGCCGCCGTACGCAAGCGGCGGTCGGCCACATACAAGGCATCCTCTTCCACGCTTACCGCGGGAAAGCGCTCGGCCAAGCGCTTCGCCACCGCCCAGTGCGTGGTGACGCGCCGCCCATCCAGCAGACCGGCGGCGGCCAGCAGGAAGGCGCCGCTGCAGATCGAGCCGTAGCGCCGCGCACGCCGCGCCTGTTCCGGCAGCCAGCGCAGCAGCGCCGGGGGTGCTGCTGCATCGGCCGCATGCGGTGCGCCCGCCACCAGCAAGGTGTGGATCGGCTCGGGCGTGCCGCGTGCGGAAATGCTGCGGTCGGGCAATAGCTGCACGCCGGAAGAACTGCGGATCGGCGCCATCGAAAGGCCGACCACCTGCGGCCGATAGAAGGTACGGCCCGATTGAAGATTGGCTTCGGCGAACACATCCAGCGGCCCGGCGACATCGAGCAACTGCACGCCGTCGACCGCGACGATGGCAACGATACGGGGCGCCGGCATGCACCTGTCCTCCTATGGCCGTGGCGGCAGCGAAATGTCCGTTATTTACGTATGACGCTAATAGCAGACGTCGGCGGGCGATCCTAGCATGGAGACCTTCCTAGCCAGCGAGGCCTCGCTCCATGCCCCCCACCATCGATTCCATCCGTGCGCCTGACAGCCGGCTCGCACGGGAAATCACTGAGTTCGTGCGCGACACCGCGACGGAACTGCTGTTCCACCACTCCAGCCGCGTCTATCACTTCGGCGCGATCGCCGGCCGCCGCGACGGCCGGTCCTTCGATGCGGAACTGCTCTACGCCGGCGCCATGTTCCACGACATCGGCCTGCTGCCCTCGCACAGCAGTGCGCACGATCGCTTCGAGGTGGACGGCGCCAACGCGGCCGCCGAATTCCTGCGCCAGCGAGGTATCGCTCAAGCGGATATCGAAACGGTATGGACGTCCATCGCCCTGCATACGACGCCGGGCATCCCGCAATACATGCATCCGGTGGTGGCCTTGGTCACCGCCGGCGTGGAGATGGACGTGCTGGGCCTGACCTACGGCCAGTACAGCGAAGCCGAGCGCGCCGCGGTGGTGGCCTTGCATCCGCGCACGCCGCGTTTCAAGGAGGACATCCTGCGGGCCTTCTACGATGGCATCCGCCACAAGCCGGAAACCACGTTCGGCAACGTCAAGGCCGATGTACTCGCCGACAAGGACCCGGCCTTCGTGCGCGGGAATTTCTGCAGCGTCATCCGCTGTTCGCAGTGGGCGGGCTGAGGCGCGACGCGCCTCGCCCTCATGGCGGGTCGCCGATCGCGTGGAAAACCTTGCCGGAGCCCAGCGAGAGCAGCAGCTTGGACGTCGGCAGATAGGCGCAACGCACGGCGTCGCCCTTGCCCAGGCCGCGGAACACCCGCTCCGGCACGACGAAGTTGCCGGGCTCCTGCAGCGGCGGCACCACCACGCGGACCAGGCAATCCGGTGTGCGGCCGTTGCGGGCCACATGGAAGCGGTCGCCGACGATGCCGTCGACGACCAGCTTCGAACCCAGTTTCAGGTCCTCGGTCAGACGGCGTGCGTTGCGGCGGATCGCCCACAGGAAAAAGCACGCCATCGGCAGCAGCATGCCGCCCATCATCAGCAAGACCCAGGCGTGCTTGAGGTGCCGGGGCCCGAGGAAGGCGCCGGTCACACCGACCAGCAGGCAGAATGCACCGACCGTTGCCATCACGCTGGAGCCGGCGGTGAGCACACGCCGTGCCGCGCGCTGCGGCGACCCCGTTCCGGACCAATACGCCTGCACCGCCTCGCGCTCCCTAGGGGTGAGCCGCACGCGGGTGCCCGGCATGGCGTGAGGATGCGCGCCGGCCACCGCTAGCTCCGCAGCATGTGCGCGGGGCGTACCCGCATCGCGACCGATCTCATGGCGCATTCCGTTGCAGGCCGGATCTTCCGGCGGCGCCGCACCATGACATGAGCCCGCCGCAGCGACAAGCCACGCCTGAGCAAGCCCCGCCTGGACAAGCCACGCTAGAAGTTCACGCGAAAACCCGCCGAAGCGCGCCAGCCGCCGGCCAGCGCATCGCTCCGCGAGGCATGGCCCGCTTCCGCATACGCACTCCAGGTCAGGCCGAACGCGACGCGTCCGCCCACCGCCAACTCACGGGTGGTGGCATGGCGCGCCGGCAGTGTCACCGGCAGCGAGCCGCCGTCGAGCGAGGCGGTGATATCGGGGCGGTCGCCCACCGTGTGCACCACCGATACGCGGGCATAGGCATCGCCGGTCAAGGTCGGGCCCATAAAGAAACTCTGGCCGAACAGCATGCCGGCGCGGGACATGAACGTGTGGTTGCGATCCACGTCGAAGCGCACGCGATTGCTGGCGGTATACCCGACGGAACCTATCGAGCCGTAGGCCGCCTGCACCTGCGGCTCGATATAGGCGCCGTGTTCGCCGCGGAAACGGCGGCCCACGCGCACCGATACGCTGGAAGCACGCGCGTGATAGCGGCCGGAAGCGACGCCGAACGCATCGCGCGAGGTGTAGTTGTCGCCCAGCCGGCCAGTGCGCGCCACGGCATCGGCGAACAGGCCATTGCCCGCGTTTCAGATGCCGTAGATGCCGACCGAATCGCCGCGCAGGTCGGCGCTGCCGTTCTGCAGGTCGGCGCGGGATTGCGCATGGGTGTAGACCACGCCGAGCGTGCCGCGGCCCGGGTCCGCGTCCGCGCGCCACTCGGCGCCGGCGCTCACGTGGGTGGCGTTCTGACGGTAGCCGCGGCCATCGGCGCCATCGCCCTTGAGGCTGCCGCTGTCGGTGTCGGCCCAGAACGCCGAGCCGGGCGGTGCGTCGTCCAGGCGCGATGCCTCGCTGCGGCGGGACACGGCGCGCTCGTCGAGTTGCCAGAGATTGGATAGCGTGAGCGCGGCGTCGGCGGCGACCAGCACGCCGGTGGCAGGCGTGATGGCCACCTGGCCGGGGGTCGCATCGGGCGCGGCGGCACCGGGCGTGGTTGACGGGCTACCCGTGCCAGGTTGCGCGCCGTTACCGGAGTTGGTGCTGGTGCCGGGGCTCGTGCCCGGACCAGCGCCGGTGCCGGTCGCCGTACCGCCACCCGCGGGCGCGCTCGATCCATCGCCGGCGATATCGATACCGGCCAGCAGGATCTGCTTGCGATCCGCGCTCAGGCTCACCCGCGGCGTATAGCTGAAGCGCACCAACGCGTTCTGGTAAGTGCCGCTCCATTGTCCGGACAGGCCAGAAGCGGCCAGGAAACCCGCCGTGCCATTCGCCGCCGCGCTGGCGTCGACGATCACGATGGGACTGGCGGAGAGAATCGATGTGCCTTTCTGCAAGCTGGTCGCGTTGATCCACGACGTATCGTCCAGCGCGGGGTCATACGCCAGCCGCACGTTCTGCGTGCCCTGCGCCGTGAACGATGCGACGCCACTGCCGAACACCACCTTGTCCGCGGTACCGCTGCGCACGTCGCTGAGCAGCGTAAATGTCGCGCCATCGGCGAGGCTCACCGACGCGCCGCTGCCGGCACTGCTGCCGACCTGCAAGGTGCGCAGGCTGTACGCCGGCACGCTGCCGGGTGCGAACGTGCCCCAGCTTGCGGCCAGGTCGATCGCACTGCCGCTGCCTACGCTGAGGCTGCCGGTGCCGAAATCGGTGGCCATCGTGCCGCTGCCGTTGGCGATCCAGCGCGCACCGTTGTTCACGACCAGGTTGGCGGCACCGACGCTGCCGTCCGTATCGGCGAGCACCAGGCCGTTGAGCCAGGAGCTGGAAGTATCCAGCTTGAGATTCAGCGTGCCGGCAAACCCGCCGCTGTTCGAGCCGGTCAGCACATCGCCCTGGATGGCGACCACATGCCCGCCAGCCTGGTTGACGTGGGTGGTTGCCGATGCCGCTGCCGAAGCTCGCGTCACCACGCCGTAATGGTTGGCCGCCGTCGATCCCGCCGCCTTGGCAATGGATAACGCACCGTTGAAATCCGCTGCGCCGGTATTGAGCACGCCATAGGTGGCGCCGGCCTTTTCCGACACCGTGATGTCGACGTCGCTGGCCGCGGTGAACGACATGCCGTTGCGGATGCCGTACGCCGCATGGGTACCTTGGTTACCGGTGGGTTGCAGTCGCGCCACGGTGCCCGCGGTGGCCAAGGTCATGCGGCCGTTGTTGTCGATGCCCAGCACGTCCGAGTCGCCCTCGAAGGTGCCGTTGGTGGCGATCGCCGTGAGGTTACCGTGGAACGTCATGTAGCCGTTGCCACCGTTGCCGCCGAAGTTGTACACGCCGACGGTGCCGCCGAATAAATTCGGGCCGCCCTGCGCCGTAATGGTGGCATCGCCGAAGAATTCGGTCTTGGACAGGCGATGGCCGGCATTGACGCCGAACGCGGTGCGGTTGCCGATCGCGGTGATGGTGGTGGTGCCGCCCACGCCGATATAGCCGTTGTTGCGGATGCCCATCACCGTCGAGCCGCGGGCGATGGCGTACAGCTTCAGGTTGCCGCCGATCTCCGTGCGCGTGGATACGCTGGGGTTCCAGATGCCGTTGACGTTATCCGACGGGTAGATGCCGCTGGCGGTGAGGTCGACGTTGCCGCTGACGCGCAGGATGCTGCGTCCATCGCCCATGATCGCGTAATTGGTGTTGTTGCTGTCCGACTCGGCGGTGAGGTTGCCGTTGATGGTGATGCGGCTGCCGTTGCCGGTGAGGTAGATGACTCGCCCATAGCCTGGCGTCGACGCCTTCAGCGTGGTGTCGCCGTTGATGGTGATGCTGGCGAAGTCGTCCGCCCACAGCGCGTAGGCATTGCCGTAGATGGTGCCGTTGCCCTTGGAGTTCTTGTCGTTGGCGGTAACGCTGATCGGACCGTTGACGGTCACCGACTTTGGATCGGACTGCGGGCTGGAGGCGTAGATGCCGGTGGCGCTGCCGCTGTTGCCGCCCGTGGCTGGCACGTCGCGGGTAGCGGTAATGGAGACATTGCCCGCGCTGGCGTCGATCACGCTGGACGACGACGATGAAGTGACGCCCACGCCAATCACTTGCGGGTCGGCCGACTCGACATTGATGGCGTCGCCCTTGGCCAGCGTATAGGTCAGCGTGCCGCCGTTGCTGGTGATGGCGTAGCCGGGGTTGTAGCCGCCCGTGCCGCCGGGCCGGTCGTTGCCCGCGACGCCGGTGATCGGTTGTGTGTAGATGCTGGCGCCGGCTTCGGCCGGCACGATCGCGCAGGTCAATGCCACGGCGATCGACAGCGCCAGCTCCTGCCTTCTTGCCTGAAGCATGGCTCCGGCGCTCCCCTTCATATACTGCGTCTTGCCCATGGTCTTGGTTCTGCCGCCGATAAAACGTTGGACAAAGCACGCCCCGGCTGGTCATTTCGGGCCAACCCGTGACTGCGGCTTTATCGTGGACGGCACCACCGAAGGCACCGCGTCGTTGCGTAGCCGACGCATGCCCTTGCGGGCAAACGGCACGTCCCCTGTAGAACGCGGTCGACACTTGCTTAGCGGCGGCTTTAGTAGCACATCGGCTGCATGGGATGCCGCTGGCGTTGGCGCAGGCGTGACTGCAGTCACGCGATGTTTTTCAGCGCGGTGAGCGAACGCACATCCCGCGAAAAACCATAAAGCGTGTGGCGGATATCGAAAAGCATAGGCCTTACGCAGAAGAGGCGGTCCGGACCCGCCACGCGCTACGCTGGTACGCCATGACCATCCCTGTCCGCCTCGCCACCGACGACGACCGCCCCGCCCTGCGCGAGCTGTTCCTGCAAGCACGCAGAGCCACCTTCAGCTGGGTCGCCGGCGACAGCTTCCGGCTCGAGGACTACGACGGCCAGACCCGCGGCGAACGCGTCCTGGTGGCGCAAGCCGACGACGGCAGCATTGCCGGCTTCGTCGCGCTATGGGAGCCGGACCGCTTCGTCCATCACCTCTACCTCGCCGCCGAACAGCAGCGGCGCGGCATCGGCCGCGCCTTGCTGCAGGCGCTCGGCTGGCCGGAGCAGCCGCTGCTGCTCAAATGCCTGCGCCGCAACGAGGCCGCGCTGGCGTTCTATCTCAAGCTGGGCTTTGCCGAGATCGGCCAGGGGCGCGGCAGCGATGGCGAATACCTGATGCTCGCCTCGCGCCATGTGCAGCCGTCAGGCTGAGCGCTCGACGATCCGGCGCAAGGCAACTTCCAGCGAGGTGGCGGCCACGCGCGGCACGCCTTCGAAGCGGATCCAGCCTTCGTTGAAGCCGTCGAGCATGCGGATGCGCGGCTCGGGATGGCGTGCGCCTTGTTCGCGGAACAGGGTTTCCCAACGCTCGCGCGGAACCGCCTCCGCACGCACCGGATGGCCCAGTACGCTGGCATAGGCTTGCGCGATGTCTTCGGCGCCATAGCGCTGCGGGCCTTCCAGTTCCTCGACGTGCTGGCCGTTCCAGCCGCGCAGCAGCAGTTCCTTCGCCACCGCGCCGATGTCCTCGGTCGACACCATCGGGATGCGGTGATCCAGCGGCTGCAGAAAACTATGGATGCTGCCCTCGCGTGCGCCAGGCAGGTCCCATGCGGCGTTCTCCATGAACCAGGCCGGGCGCAGGAATGCCACCGGCATCGACAGCCGTCCCAGCGCCTGCTCCATCAGCCCTGCGTTGTTCAGCAGGTTCGGTTCGGCGACATGGGCGCCGACGGTGGAAAGGAACAGCGCCCTTCCCGGCCGAGCCTGTTCGATCGCCTGCCGGAACCGCTCCGCCAGCGCGTGGATCAGCGGAAAGCGCGGCGCCGGGTCGTAATCCGGCGGCATCATCAGGAACACGCCATCGGCACCTTCGAAGGCCCGCGCCAGCGCATCGGCATCCTCATGGCCGGCCTGCGCGACCTCGCAACCCAGCGCGCGCCAGGGCTCGCCCTTGGCCGCATCGCGCACCACGGCGCGCACCGCCGCACCGTTCGCCAACAGCGCGCGCGCCACCGCGCCGCCGACCTGCCCCGTGATACCCGTGATCGCATACATGTCGAAATCTCCTCAAGCCAGGCGGCGGAAGGCCGCGTCGGCAGGCATTGTTCGACTTCGCCGGTCCTGCGGCGATAACATCAATATCATTTCATTCATGACTCATACGCATGAGCGGATTCGACGAACGTACCCTGGCCGGCCTGCGCGTGTTCTTCGCCGTGGTCGACGCCGGCAGCTTCGCCGGCGCGGGCGAGATCCTGGACATGTCCCAGCCCGGTGTCAGCCGCGCCGTGGCGCGGCTGGAACAGCGGCTGGGGCTGCGCCTGTTCGACCGCACCACGCGCACGGTGGCCCTTACCGAAGAAGGCCGCCGTTTTCACCAACAGGTGACGCCGGTGCTGGCCGAGCTGGAAGAAGTGGTCGATGAGGCCGCAGGCAGCGCGGGCGCGGTACGCGGCAAGCTGCGAGTCGGCCTGCTCGATCCGCTGTTCGCGCAGCTGCTGCTGGCGCCGCGCATCGAGGCCTTCCTCGCGCGCCATCCGCAACTGCAATTGGAACTGCTGGTGCGCGACCAGCCGGGAGACCTGGTGAGCGAGGGCATCGACCTGGCCATCCGCTTCGGCGAACCGCGCCCGTCCGCCCTGGTGGCGCGCAAGCTGCTGGAGACGCGCGTGCTTACCGTCGCCGCGCCTGCCTATCTGCGCCGCCATGGCCGGCCTGCCACCCCGCAGGAGCTGGGCGAGGATCGCCATACCTGCATCGACTTCCGCGACCCCATCAGCGGCCAGGCTTATGCCTGGGAATTCCATCGCGGCCGCAAGCGGCTGAGCGTGCCCGCCGGCGGGCGCCTGATCGTCAACGACGTCGGCACCATGCTGCACGCCTGCCTCGCCGGCTACGGCGTCGCCCAGATGATGTCGCTGGGCATCGGCGAATTCCTGGCCAAGGGCAAGCTGGTGGAACTGTTTCCGGACTGGCCGGACGAGCGCTTTCCGCTGTACGTGCTGTATCCGTCGCGCAAGCATCTGCCCGCGAAGACGCGGGCATTCGTCGATTTCCTGGTGGAGTTGTGCGGTGGGGGTTAGCGATGCACCGCGCGGTGTCGCTCCGGGTCAGGCGTCCTCATTGCACGCCGCCGGATCGAGCGTGCCCTACCTCAATACGTTCTGAATCAGGGCACTAGATCGCTCGCGAATTGGAAAAATCGAGGCGCTAGTCAACGCAAGGGTACTTAACCTCGCTCTCTTGTCATCAGAGAGTAAATGCTGTGCGTCGCTCAATACTTCCCTTGCTTTTAGTTGCGCTGTCCCTGGCAGGCTGCACCGAGTGGGTTAAGCCGGGTGTTTCGCCGCAGCTCCGCGACCGCGATCTCGCCGCTTGCACCAGCAACAGCTATCGCGAGGCGTTCGTCGATCAAATCGTCGTGCAGGAACCCGGTTATCACACACCGGGCCGGGAGGTCTGCGAGCAGCGCAAGGGACGTGAGGAGTGCACTTACACACCCGGCTATTGGACCGGGCCCAGTGAGCGCGCCGTCGACGCCAACAGAGAATGGAGAGATTCACTGATAGCGGATTGCATGCTCCAGCGCGGCTACTACCAGCAGTAGGTGCCATGCCCGCGAAATGCAAACTGATCCTTCATTTGGAACTCACTGCCAGCGACTCGTACCGGAGAAAGTCGAATCCATGAACGAAGATGCATATATCTCCCGTCGCGCGCCCGGAATCCTTCTGCTCGCGGCACTCGCCCTGCTTGCCTCGCCCTTTGCACTGGCACAACCCATGCCGGCTGAGGACGCGCCGGGCAAACTGAATCTCAAACTTCAGCCTCAGGCGATAGGACCTCGACTTGAAGCGGGGGCTCATGAAGATTCCGGATCGCAGGCAAGCGCCCCTTCCCCAGTCTCGGAGGCGGAGAAGAAACGACAGGCGCTGGACAAGATTTTTGCCGGCAGTGGAACCTGGCAAGACCATGCCTATTTCCGCAGCAGCAGCGGCCCTGCCGATTTGACTGCACCACCGGATTGCCCCACGCCGAAAATGGTCGCCGAACGAGCAGCCGACAAAAAGAAGCATTACAACTATCCCAACTGTCCGAGCTGGAGGCTGCCCGCCGAAGCCAGATAGGGACGCCAGGACGATGACACCGGCATGGGTCGACAACCTGTGGCTGCGGTGCGGCGGGCACGGGGGCTCCGCCGCACGGAGTCCTGGTCAGCGATAAGCCTCGATCGCCGCCTTGATCAGCGCCAGGTCGTCCTCGATGCCATAGCTCGGCGGCGCCGAATAACCGAAGCGCGTGATGACCAGGTGTGCCGAGGGAATCACGTAGATGCGCTGGCCCATGGTGCCGCTGGCGTAGAAGCCTTCTTTCGGATAGCCCGCCTCGATGCGCCACTTCGCCTCCTTGCTGCGGCCATCGTTGGTCCAGAAGCCGGCACCGTACGGGGCGTCCAGGGTGGAACGGCGCGACCAGTCCATCCAGCCTTCCGGCAGCACGCGCTTGCCGTCCGGCGCGATGCCGTCGCGCAGGTAGAGCCAACCGAGGCGGGCGTAGTCGCGAGCGCTTGCATAGATATAAGTGGAGCCGACAAAGGTGCCGGCGCCATCGAACTCCATCGTCACGTCGCCCATGCCCAGCGGTGCGAACAACTCGCGCCGCGCGAACTCGCGCATGCCTGCCGCGCCGCCGCCTACCACGCTGCCGAGCTTGCGCGAGAGCAGCACCGTATCGGCCGAGGTGTATTCAAACGTGCGGCCAGGTGGCTCCTTCGCCGGCTGCGCGCCAGCGAAGGCGGCCATGTCGCCGTGCAGGAATTCCATCTTCGCCACGGGGCTTTCGGCGGACTCCGCTTCTTCCGCTGCCAGGCCGCTGCGCATGCGCATCAGGTCTTCCAGCGTGATGGCGCGGCGCGGGTCGTGCTTGTCCTTCCATTCCGGCGGGTTCAGCGGCTCATCGACACGCAGCTTGCCCTGGCGCACCAGGATGCCGAACAAGGCATTGGTGAACGACTTGGCGACGGAGAAGCTCAGCAGCGGCGAGTGTTCGTCGATGCCATCGGCATAGCGCTCCGCCACCACCTGGCCATCCTTCACGATCACCACCGCCTTGACGTGCTTGACCGGCCGGCCCGCATGCTCGGCGAATACGTTGTCCAGCGCAGCGGTGACCGTGGGCTTGCTGGAGGCGACGCGCTGCTTCGGTGCGAAGCCATCCGCCGCCGGCGCGATCGGTGCTTCGGCAACCACGGGCAACGGCCGGTCGCCGGGCAGCACCAGCCGGCAGCCATAGCCTGGCGTGAAATGGGCGCGGGCCAGCGGGCGCAGTTGGCCGGACACCACCACATCGCCGGTGTCGCGCACGACCTGCACCTTGAGCAGGCGGCCGAAGTCGCCAAGCACCGGCAGGACCAGCTGTTCGAACGCCTGGTCCGGATCCTGGCCGCCGACGAAGGTGGCCGAGCAGACGTTGTGGGCGGCGACGCCGGCAGCGACGGGCAGGACCTCGCTCAACTGCGAGGCACCATAGGCGCCGGCGGCCAGGGCCAGGGCGGTGAGGCTTCCGAGGATGATGGTTTTCTTGCGCATGACGGTCTCCGTGGGATGGAGCGAGTGTGCGCGGGCGGTTGGGATGGAGGGGGCCGGACTGGGACGAAGGTTGGGACGCCAGGGACGAAAGCAGGAGCCGGCACGCCAAAAACAGTACCCGCACACCACGAGGAGTGCGCCTCACGAATTATCCAGTGTTATAGCTTTGCGGAGGTCGATTAGCTTCGATGCTTTAGCCGCCTCGAAAGCAGGTCATTCGCATGATCAAAAAGATCTACGCCGCATCTCGCCACCGCCAGATGCTGTTTGTCGGAGCACTCGCCCTGCGGGTTTCACCATGGGCCGTCGGACAGGCCGCACCGCCCGCCGCCCCCGCGGGCAGCCTCAATCTCCAGCTTCCTTCCCCGCCGGCGGATGCAATACCCCGCGCCGGAAGCCATGAACCAGGGCAGCGCAATGGCAAGAGTGCGGGGATATCACTTCTGCGTACGCCCGTGACCAGAGAAAACGTTTCGCCATTGAGCTCCACCGACGCAGACGCGGATCGCCGTCCGTACATCAGCGCCGCCGATCGACAGCTCCAGGACCATCAGAACATGTTCAATCGTTCCTCCGCCTGCCCCTTACCGTTCGACACGCCCCAGGCACCCGTCACCTCGCCCAGCAACAGTCAGCTTGAATTTAAACGATAGGGTGACGTCCGGAAGGCCTGTGGGCAGCGCCAGCTCCCGCTTACAAGAACACGCCAGGCGGAAGCTGATCCAAGTAACGCCTGGTCCACGTCACCCGCGCTCCATCGCGCAACAGCAAGCGCTTCTCGCCGTCCGGCCACGGCTGCACTTCACGGATGGCATCCAGTTGCACCACGGTCGAGCGGTTGACCCGCACGAAGCGCGAAGGATGCAGCCGCGCCTGCATCGCATCCAGCGTGCCGCGCAAGCGACGCGGCGCGCCGTCGACGAAGACCTGCAGATAGTTGCGGTCGGATTCGATGCGGTCGATGCGCTCCACCAGCACCAGCTCGGCCGCATCGCCAACCGGCAGCAGCAGTCGCTCCAGATAGCGTGCCGGCGGTGGCGCGCTCTCCAGCAGGCCGTCCACACGCGCGCTGACGCTCAGCGACGGCGCCACCTTTTCACGCAAACGGCGGATCGCTGCCTGAAAGCGTTCGGGGCCCACCGGCTTGAGCAGATAATCGAACGCATGCACCTCGAACGCCCGCACGGCCTGGTCGTCATGCGCGGTGACGAACACGATCTCCGCCGGCAGCGGTTCGCCCAGTGCCTGCAACACGGCGAAGCCGTCCATCCCGGGCATGCTGATGTCGAGGAACACCACGTCCGGCCGTTCGCGCTGGATCAGATGCACCGCCTCGCGGCCATCGCCGGCCTCGCCTACCCAGAGCACACCCTCGGCTTCGGCGAGATAGCGCCGCAGCTTCGCGCGTGCCGGTGCCTCGTCGTCCACCACCACCGCGCGCAGGGTCATGCTGCCACCCAGCGCCGCGCGGGCAGCCATACCGTGACGACGCTGCCGCCTTCCGGCATCGCTTCCAGGCGCACGCCGGCTTTATCACCGTACAGATGCTGCAGGCGGGCGCCCACGTTGCCGAGGCCAATGCCATGCCCGGCACGCGCCACGCCACCGCCGCCATCGCGCACCCGCAGCGTCAGGCGCTCGGCATCCCGCTCGGCCTCCACCCGCACCCGGCGATGGTCGCCTTGCCCGCCGTGCTCGATGGCGTTCTCCACCAGCGGTTGCAGCAACAGGAAGGGAATGCGCAGATCGTCCAGCGCGGCGTCGCTGTTTACGTCGGCGTCGAGACCATCGCCGAATCGCGCCCGCTGGATATCCATGTACAAGGCCAGCAGCTTCCACTCGTCGGCGAGGCGATGCTCCTGCGCGCCGGCCGACAGCGTGGCGCGCAGCAGCGCGCCGATCCGCGACAGCATTTCATCGGCCACCGCGGGCCGGTCGTACATCAGCTCGGAGACCGCATTGAGCGTATTGAACAGAAAATGTGGATTGAGCTGCAGGCGCAGCGCTTCCAGCCGCGCTTCCGACAACGCCGATTCCAGCTGTGCAGCGCGCAATTCGCGCGTGCGGCTTTCGCGGTAACGGTCGAACAGCCACAGGCCGACCGCGACCAGTACATAGAAGAACAGCTGCGTCGGCATCTCCATCACATAGCGCCACACCGTCGGCGCGTAGTCGTCCGCAGGCAGCCCCATCCCGCCGAAGACCAGCAGGCGCAGCGCGATCATCAGGCTGGTCTGCGCCACCGACAGACCGGCGAACACCGCCGCATGCCATAGCAGGCGCCAGCGGCGTCGACGCAGCCAGCGCAAGGCATAGAAGACCGGTGGAAGGAACGCGCCGAAGCTCAACGCGCCGGTCAGCTCCTCGATCAGCAGCGGCGCGATCGGCGCGACATGACTGTAGGCCACCCCGACCAGGTAGCGGTTCAGCGCACGCATCGCCCCGATCGCCACCAGCAACAACACCCACAGGGCGAGCGCATACCGCCGCCAGAACGGCGGCGGTACGGGCGCGTCGCACTGCTCGGTCGCCATGCCGTGTCAGTCCGTACCAGCCTTCGCCTCAGGCACCACGGTCAGCACGATCTTCGACGGATACGCACTGCTGTGGTGCACCGCGTTGTTGGCGATCACACCGGCCGCCTCGTCGAAGTTGTTGCCACCCGTGTTGAGGTTGCGGTCGAAGCGCGGGAAGTTGCTGCTCGATACCGCGATGCGCAACTTGTGGCCCGGCTTGAAGTAGTAGCTGGTGTCGATCGGCTGGAACGTCACCGGATACACCTCGCCGGACTTCATCCAGGCCAGCGGCTTGTCGTAGCCGTTGCGGTAGCGCATGCGCTGGATGTTCTCGGTGATGTTGAAGGCCTGGCCGTCCGCATCGACGTCGATCACCTTGAAGGTGAAGTCGGTGTCCTTGGCGCTGGACGAGACATTCAGGGTGACGCTGATCGGCCCGCTGACCTCGGTGCCCTGCGCGAACGCTTCGCTGTCGTACACCAGCACGTCGTTGCGGGTTTCCTCCTTGCGCTGGTCGAAGGAGCCGAACTTCACCGCATTGCCCTGGCAGCAGCCGCCACCGCCGTAAGTCATCACGGGGTTGGCCGGGTCGTATACGAACTGGTCCGGATGATCTTCAGCTTCCGGCTGCGCCACCAGCTTGCCGTCGCCATACATGGTGTTGGCCTTGCCGCCGCTGGCGAAATAGAACTCCTTGGTGGTGGCGCCCACCGGCGGCCACGTCGCCGACTTCTTCCACTCGTTCTTGCCCATCAGGTAGTACATGACCTTGGGCTGCTTCTTCACCACGTCGCTGTCCTCGCCCTTGAGGAAGCGGTCGAACCAGCCGAACATCAGGGCGTTGTAGTCGTAGCGCGCATCGCCCATGTCCATGTCGCCGACCATGGTGTGCTCGCTGGCGCGGGTATAGGCGCAATGCAGCACCGGCGCGATGACGGCGTATTGTTCGTCCGCCACCGCTTTGGGTGCGGTGCGGCGCACTTCGTTATAGGCGGCCAGGTTGGGCGATACCGACACGTCGAACCAGCTCATGAACCACAGGCCCGGCTTGGCGATCTTCATGTTGTCATGCCACAGGCCGCCCTTGTACCAGGCCGGATCGTTCGGTGCGCGCGCGACCATATTGCCGCCGGTGGCCACCGGCATGCGCGTGTCGAAGATCCCCGGCGGACCGTCCAGCGCCTTGATCATGTCCTTTTCCGGCAGGTGCCAGAACGCCTTGTCCCAATCCACCGGCGGCATCTGCGGCGCCAGGTCGAAATAGCGCGAGGCATTGACCAGCTCGGCCTGGGTGGTGCCGGCCGGGAAATTCGGGCGCACCTGGTTCTGGATGCCGTAGTCGTAGATCCAGGCGATAAACAGCATCTGCACCGCGCCACCGCGATACCAGTTGCCCTGCTCGTAGTAAGGCCCGACCCGGCCCACGCCCGCGCCGAAGCCCTGCACGTTGAACGTGGCCAGCGCCGGCTCGTTCTGTGCCACCACTGCCATCTGCCACTCGGCGGTCGAGGAGCAACCGGTGGTGCCGACCTTGCCGCTGGACCAGGGCTGCGCGGAAATCCAGCGCACCGCGTCCACGCCATCGGTGATCGGCGCGCCGAGAATGTCGTAATTGCCCTCGGAGAAGAAATGGCCGCGCTCGTTCATCTCCACATAGGCGTAGCCGTGCTTCACCGCATCCAGCGCGCGCGTCATGTCGCGCGGCGCGCCGAGCTTCACATCCCAGTAGTTGAAGTTGTACGGCGTGCGCGAAAAGATCGTCGGCACCTTGCCCGCACCCTTGGGCCGATAGATGTCCGCCGCCATGCGCTTGCCGTCGCGCATCTTCACCATCACCTTGCGCTCCACCACCGCCGCCTCTTCAAGCGACTTCTCGGTGGCATTGCGCTTGGCGATCTGCTCGGCCTGCGGGTCTTTGGCCTGGGCCGCCGCCGTGAACGGCAGCGCGAGACAGAAAGTGGCGGCCATGCCGCCGAGGATCGTGGGCAGGTGCTTGCGTAGCATGCGAGTTTTCCCCAGGGACCAAGCCGCGACTATACGCGAGGCCGGCTGGCACGCGTTGTGCGCATGCACATGACGGGCCCGCCGGGCAGCCCTGTTGCCTGATGCGCCGGCCGGCTCCGGAATCGAGGACGTCCATCTCTTTTTGTCTGAAAGACAGGCCTGCTGGCGATAGCTTGCGATGCCGCCCGACCTACCATCGCCCGCCGATGCCAACCGTTCGATATGCCACCCGAAGTTGCGCACGCCTCGTACGAGCAAGAGGCGCGCCGATGTGGCGCGTAAGGCCGCGGCTTGCCTGACGTGCCGGCGTCCATGCCCGAACCAGAGAGGTCTGCCGGTTCGCCGGAAGATCGTTCCCCATTCAAAGCACGAGGAAGACATGGCGAGGAAAACATGGGCCGGATGTTGAGCCAGCCTTGGAAACATGGAGCCGCGCGTCATGCCCATGGCGCCCCGTATAAGCGCCCCCTGTTCCCGCACGGAATATGTCGGCGGCGCCGCCTCATTTTTCTGATCGCATGCGCATGGGCCCTCCGGTGCGCTCATGCACAGGCGGAAGCAAGCGACTTCTTCTATGTCCGAACGACGAACCCTCGACCGGTCATGAATCCGATAGTCCACCCCCCTCTTTCGACAAGCCCGCCCGATGTAAGGCACCCACCAGTTGCCTAGCATGCCGCCACCACCACCGTCCCTTGGTGCCGCGCCATGCCCATCGATCTCGACCGTCCACATACCCTCACCGCGCAGCAGATCGATAACTTCCGCCGCGATGGTTTCATCCGCCTCAGGCAGGTTTTCAACGCGGAAGAACTACGCCAATACGGCGAAGAAATCACCCGCCTCACCATCGCCCTCAACACGCAGACCTTGCCGCTGGCACAGCGCAGCACCTACGACCGCGCCTTCCTGCAGGTGATGAACCTGTGGGAGGCCAGCGATCGCGTGCGCGAATTCGTGTTCGGCCGCCGTCTCGCCGGCCTCGCCGCGGCCTTGCTGGAGGTGGATGGCGTGCGTCTGTATCACGACCAGTCGCTCTACAAGGAACCCGGCGGCGGCATCACGCCGGCGCATGCCGACCAGTATTACTGGCCCGTCAGCAGCGACCGCACCATCACCGCCTGGGTGCCCTTGCAGGCGGTGCCGCGGGACATGGGTCCGCTGGCCTTCTTTGCCGGCAGCCAGGCGGTGGAGTTCGGGCGTGACCTGGGCATTTCCGACGAGAGCGAGCGCGCCATCACCGCCAACATGGAAGCGCACGGCTTCCCCGTCGTGGACGAGCCGTTCGAGCTGGGCGAAGTGAGCTTCCATCTCGGCTGGACCTTCCACCGCGCCGGCCCGAACCGTTCGACGCAGCCGCGTTCGGTGATGACGGTGATCTATATGGATCGCGACATGCGCCTGAAAGCGCCATCGAACCCGATGCAGCAGGCGGACTGGGAACGCTGGTGTCCCGGCGCGATCGCCGGGGAGATCATCGACACGCCGAAGAACCCGCTGCTGTTCCAGCACACGGTCGCGGCATGAAGCTTGGCACGCTCACCGGGCCGGCGATGATCGGCAACGGCCAGGGCGGTTTCGCGCTGGACCTGATCGAAGTCGACCCGCCCGGCCCCGGCGAGGTGCGCATCGCCATGGCCGCGGCGGGTGTGTGCCATACCGACCACGCCTCGCTGCGCTGGCGCGGGCCGCTGGTGCTGGGGCACGAAGGCGCCGGGCATGTGGAAAGCGTCGGTCCCGACGTGCAAGGTCTCGAGCCCGGCCAACCGGTGCTGCTGAACTGGGCCATCCCCTGCGGCCATTGCTTCCAATGCCGGCACGACGGCGACGCGCTATGCGAGCGCACGCACGAGCTGGACGTGCCGCGCCTGGGCACCAGCAGCGCACACGAAGGCGCCACGCGGCTACGCGGCCGCGCGGTGCTGCGTTCGTTCCACCTGGGCACTTTCGCCAGCCACACCGTGGTGCGGCGCGAAGCGGTGACGCCGCTGCCGGCGACGCTGCGCACCGACCCCGCGTGCATTCTCGGCTGCGCGGTGATGACCGGCGTAGGCTCGGTGGTCAATGTCGCCGCCGTCGGTTATGACGAGACGGTGGCTGTCGTTGGTTGCGGCGGCGTGGGCTTGAATGTGATCCAGGCAGCACGCCTCGCCGGTGCGCGGACGATCATCGCCATCGATCGCGTCGCCGCCCGCCTCGAACGCGCACGCGGCTTCGGCGCCACCCACGCGGTGCTGGCCGGTGACGACGAGGAAGCGCTGATTGGCGCCGTGCGCGCGCTCAGCGACGGGCGCGGCGTCGACCATGCTTTCGAAGCCACCGGCGTAGCCGCCCTCGCCTTCCTGCCGCTGCGCCTGGCGCGCAACGGCGGCCAGGCGGTGCAGGTCAGCGGCGCGCATGGGCCAGCGGCGCTGGAACTGCCGCAGCTGTTCTGGAACAAGCGCTACGTCACTCCGCTCTACGGCGGCTGCGTGCCCGCGCGCGATTTCCCGCGCCTGTTCGACTGGGTCGAGCGCGGCGAACTGGAACTGGATGCGCAGGTCACCCATCGCTACCCCCTGCATGCGCTCGACCGCGCCTTCGACGACATGTTGTCCGGGCGCAGCCACAAAGGTGTATTGCGCATCGCATGAACACCTCCTTCCGCACCATCGAGCGCCCTGACCCGGCCATCCCGATGGACGGCCTGGAGTTCGTCACCGTCAAGAGCAGCGCGCTGCGGCGCCGCGCGGATGTCACGCTGTACGTGCCGGTCGAAGCGCACGACCTCACCGCGCTGCCCATCGTCGTGCTGTTGCATGGCGTCTACGGTTCGCATTGGGCATGGGCCTTGAAGGGCTCCGCCCATCTCACCGCGGCCCGCCTGATCGCCGCGCGCAGCTTGCCGCCGGTAGCGCTGCTGATGCCTTCGGACGGACTGTGGGGCGATGGCTCCGGCTACGTCGCGCACGACGACCACGATGCCGAGCGCTGGATCATGGACGAGATCCCGGCGCTGGCCCGCGAGCTGATTCCCGCCTGCAGCGCCGACTCGCCCCTGCTGCTCGCCGGCCTGAGCATGGGCGGCTTCGGCGCGCTGCGCCTGGCGGCAAAGTACCCGCGCCGCATCGCCGCGGCCGCGGCACATTCGGCGGTGACCGAAGCGGCCATGTTCGACGACTTTATCGAAGACGCCCGCGACGGCTGGAGCCAGGCGCCCATCGATCACAGCATCCTCGCCGCGCTCGCCGCCACGCCGGGCATCCCACCGCCATTCCGCTTCGACTGCGGCCTGGACGACCCGCTGCTGGAAGCCAACCGCGAATTGCACCGCGCCTTGCAGCGCACCGGCATCGCTCACCACTACGCCGAAGGCCCCGGCGGACATGACTGGCCCTACTGGACCCGCGCCCTTGCCGATACCCTGCGCTTCTTCGGCGACGTGCTGACATCCACCCCGTGAACGGAGCAAGCCGCATGAGCATGGCAAGGTCACACCTGGCGCGCCGCCTCTTCCTGCTGGCGCTGCTGCTTGCGGCCATCGCATCCGCGCACGCCGCCGATCCGCCGCGTCCCGCGCCGCATGACGAAGTCTTCTATCAGATCTTCCAGCGCAGCTTCTACGACAGCAACGGCGACCGCATCGGCGACCTGAAGGGCCTGACCGCGAAGCTCGACTACCTCAAGGAGCTGGGCGTCACTTCGATCCTGCTCACCCCGGTGCAGCCCTCGCCGTACTACCACAACTACTTCGCCACCGACTTCAAGGCGATCGACCCGAAGTACGGCAGCATGGACGACTGGTTCGCCTTCGTACGCGCCGCGCATGCGCGCGGGCTGAAGGTCTACCGCGACGAGGAATTCCAATACGTCGCCGAAGGGCATCCGTGGTGGCGCGAAGCCATCGGCAAGCCGGACAGCCGCTACGCCAACTACCTGTTGTGGCGCGACGCCGGACACCGCACCGCCGAATTCTTCCTCGACAAACCCAAGTGGTACGGCTTCGATGGCGGCAACTACGGCATCGCCATGCTCGACCTGCACCAGCCGGCGTTGAAGAGCTATTTCCGCGACCTGCTGCTGTTCTGGGCCGACCCGCACGGCGACGGCAGCGGCACCGACGGCGTCGACGGCTTCCGCATCGACCATATGATGGACGACCTGGACAACAAGGGCCTCGACAAGCACCTGTTCGCCGATTTCTGGCAGCCGCTGTTCCAGGCACTGAAAGCACGGCGCCCGCCGTTGCGCATCATCGCCGAGCAATCCGACTGGGGCTTCGGCGCCGACTGGCTGACCCACGGCCATGCGGACATGGTGTTTGCGTTTCCCTTGCGCGGCGCGCTGCTGGCGCTGGACAAGGCCGCCATCGTCAAGGCGATCCGCGCCACCGCCGCGATCACCCCGCCAGGCAAGGACCAACTCGTCTTCCTCGAAAACCACGACGTCGACCGCTACATGTCCGCCGTCGGCGACAACATGGCCCGTGCGCGCGCCGGCGCGGCCATCGCCCTGCTGCTGAAAGGCACGCCGCTGGTCTATTACGGCCAGGAGCTGGGCATGCGCGGCCGCGGCTTCGGCCTGAAGGAGATCGTGCCGCTGTCCGACGGCATCCAGATCCCGTCGCGCGAAGCGTTCCGCTGGAAAGCCGACCTGATGGCTCCAGGCTCGGCCATCTGGTATCAGGGCGATCGCCCATGGTGGACGCAACGCTACAGCCGCTCGCACGATGGCGTTTCGCTGGAAGAGGAACAGGCGAGGCCCGATTCGCTCTATCGCTGGTATCGCACGCTGCTCGCTCTGCGCAAGGCTCGACAAGAGCTGCGCGAAGGCAGCCAGCGCCTCCCCTGCGCGGATGGCTCACCGGTGCTGTGCATCCTGCGCGAGGACGGCGCACGCAAGACCTTGCTGCTGGTCAATCTCGGCAGGGCCGACGCCAGCCCGGCACTGGAACCGGGCCTGGCCAAGGCGAGCTGGACCGATCTGCTTGCCAACAGTCATGAGGCATCCGCCAGCCAGGTGCTGCATCCTATGCAGGTCCGCGTGCTCGGCACGCCCTGAGGGATCCCGCAGGCCATGGCCCTGCCCCATCTCGAACGCCCGATCTGCGAACCGGTGGAACTGCGCCCCGGCGCACCGGTACGCGCCGAGCGCGTGCGGCAGGGACCCGAGGTCGGCGAGAGCGGTTCCTTCGTGCACTACCACGACGTGTACGAGCTGGTGCTGTTCGGTGACGTCGATGGGCATTTCGTCGCCGACGATCAACGCTACACACTGACCGCGCGCAACCTCGCCTTCATACCGTCAATGCAGCATCACGATTTCGTGCTCGCGCCAGGACCGCGCGACTGGGTGCTGGTGCAGGTGGAAGCGGCAGTCGTCGATGCGCTGGCACGTTCACCGGGCATGGAACGACTGCAACATGCCTTCTGCGCCAAGCCGGACCGCACGCTCTACCGCCGCCTGCTGGCGCTGACCGAATGGCTGGCCGAGCTGGATGGCGGCGATCCGCTCGCCTTGCCATTGACCGAATCGCTGCTGCGCGCCGCCGTGCTGGCGAAGCCCATCCAGGGCGAAGCGCTCCCCGCCCATGCCGACGGCCTGCAACGCCTGCGCCCGGCCATCGACCGCCTGCGCCGCCGTCCCGCCGATGCGCATGGCGCCGAACAGGCCGCGGCGCTATGCGCGCTGTCGCCGGCCTATTTCAGCCGCCGCTTCAAGCAGCAGGTCGGCATGGCGTGGAGCGATTACGTGCGCACGCATCGTTTGCATCTCGCGAGCCGGCGCTTGCTGGAGACAAACCAGCCGGTGGCTGCTATCGCTGAAGCGCTGGGATTTTCCACACCTTCGCATTTCGGCGAGCTGTTCCATCGCTATTTCGGCGTGACCCCGAAAGATTACCGGCGGATGAGCCCATCTGGCCCACGCGCCCGCCAGACCGAAGCGATCTAGAGCGGCCCCTGATGACCACCGCCCTTGTTGGTCGAAGCGGCGGTCGAGGAGCGCAACGACGAAGAGCTTGCACTGGATGAAGTGCCCTGCCTCGCACCTGAGGTACCCGTCGAGGACGATGGCGAAGGTGGTGGATGCGGTGCAGGGGCCAGGGAAAGACGAGGGCCAGACGTCGCATTCGAAGAGCTGGTCGCACTCGAAGAACTGGATGAACCGGGCGGCCTGGGCGACACGCCAAAACTTGTCCTGACCGCGGGTGGGCCGAGTGCGTGGGTGGGCGCGGCAGAAAGAGCCAACGGAGCAAACGTGGTCGAACCGGCACTCGACGATGACAGCTGCCGCGTCGATGAAGCCGCTCCGCCGAGGCCCGGCAGCGCCGGAGCCGCTGTTGAACTGGAGCTCGGGCCGGAAGCAGCCATCGTCGGCGATGGATTGAGCGCGATGGGCTTGGACATCTTCACTTCGTAACGGCCGGTTCCTCGCGGGGTCGCTCCGGATTTGTCCTTGATCTCCCTGCGGTAGAGAAACTGCGCCGAATCGGCCACGAAATTCCCCGACCGATCCCGATGGGTGCCGGCGAAATCGATAATCGCCTGCCTGCTCCTCTTATAGTCATGCGCGCCGCTGACCAGATCGAACACCAGGCGCTGCTCGGTGCCTGGTTCCATGCGTTCCCTTCGTTTCGTAAACTCCTGCTTGATGCCGGTCGCGCCCTGCGGCTCGTAAAATGTCTGCATGAAGGTGCCGGGCTTGTAAAGCGGAACCTTGAGATCGAAGGCGATCGTCTTGTAGCTGCCGTCGCCTTGCCGGGACCTGGCTACCCAGTCCGGATAGGTTCGCCCGGATCCGCCGAAGACGGCTTTCCCCTTGTCGATCGCCTGCTGTTCGACGCCCCGATATCGGCCGTCGGCATACAGCGGCTCCAATGCCACGCTGCGCGACGCCCTGCCCTCGCGATCCGGTGCGACCAGGGCCGCACTGAACCTGGCAAAACCGTCAGGATCACGTTCGCGCTGGAGAAACTCCAATTGCTCTCTGCGCGTTCCAGGCTTGCTTGCGGGACGCGCATCCAGCTCACTCAGTGCCTTGATGGAAAACCTGGCCGGATCGCGCGTGCGCCGTGCAAGGCTACCCTCGGGCTGGCCGCGCTTGGCCACATCTCCGGCCCCAGCGTGCTCGTTGTTCTCCTTGTAGCGCGATCCCGACGCAAAGCGAGGCTGTGCCGTCCACCACGACCAGCTCCTGGAAAAACGGTGTTCCGCCGCGTTTTTGGATTTATTCAGATCCTCCCATGACGGCGAACTGGACGACGCAGTCGACGTCGATGGCACAGCGAATGCGGAAACCGGCGTGGGCGGCGTGGCGCCCATGCCGTGCATCGAAGACGAGGAAGAAGAGGAAGAGGAAGAGGAAGAGCTCGAATGGCTTGCCGGCAAAAAACTCAGGCGCGGCGGCGCGCGGCGCAGAACCGGCGATGGAGATCGACCGCGCGGGGGCGAGGCGGCGTCGTCCACGATCGGATCGAAATCGTCCATCGATGGACCGTGCGAAGGCCCGCGCTGGAACGAACCGCCGCGACTTCGCGACGATGACGATGACGACAACAGAAGGCTGCCAGGGCGCGCGCCCGATGGCCGCGGTCCAGGCGCCCCCCGCGATGAGCTGGTCGTGCCGTGCAGTGAACGGATGCCGCGCGGAGGCGAGCTGTCGTATTCCTCGATGGGGTCATTTACCAACGGATCGATAGGCGTCGGCGCCGAAGGCACTGGCTGCCGGAACAAGGACGATGCAGGCCGCCCGGAAGCAGGCGGCCCCATCGGCGAGCTTGCCGTGCCGGAGGGCGTACCCAGGGCGCTGCCCCGCCGGAAAGAACTGCTCGACGACGAACGCGCCTGCCTTGAACCGGATGACGAAGACGATCGAGGCGGAGGCGAGTCGGGGAAGTCTTCGATCTCATCGACCAGCGCCGGCGGCGTCAGCGACGGATTCGCCATACCGCGGCCGCGGCTGACCTTTCTGCCTTCGTCGGCTCCAGGCGCCCGGCCGCCCGTCATGTCATTGCTCGACCTCTTCCAGCCCTTGGACATGGAGCCTCCCCCTCAAGGCTTCGACGCTATCCGTCCCGCGCTCAGTCCTTGTAGCGCTTGACCATATCGCTTACCGGCGTCGGTGCCGGCGAACGGCTGGATATCCCGTGCCAGAGCTTGGCCGCCGCCGAGCGGTTGTCGAACAGCGCGTCGCCCTTGGCAATCATGTCGTCGGCGGCGCCGGGTTTCGCCTTGGAGTAATCAGTACGCGCCCTCAGACCGTGCTCGGCACGCAGCATGTTCTCGGACGGATTGAAGGCGCCGCGCGGCGTCTTGCTCAAGCCGACGGTCTCGAACTCCTCCTGCAGATGATTGGCATGCTGGACCACGTTCATCAGGTGCGCGCCGAACTCGGCGTTCTGGCCGCGCTCGACCCTGGCACCCTGCGAGATCGGATCGTTGAACAAGGGATGGTTGGCCTGGTTGATCTGCGGCACGCCCACTGCCTTGCCATGCGCCAACCGGTGCGCATGCACCATCTCGTGGCCCAGGCCGACAAAGCGGTTGAACTTCGCTTCGTTCGGGTCGACGCGCACCTCGCTGCCCCAGCCCTTGCCTTCCTTGCCGGCGAAGCGATAGCCCTGTTCCAGGCCGGGTGCGATGTGCGGGGCATTCATGTTCGAGGCATCGGTAGGCCTGGTCGAGCTGATATGGACCTTGGCGTTGTCGCCGGCATGCGCGCGGTTCTGCGCGCTGCGCGTGTCGATCTCCTTCATCATCCGCTCGCCGTCCGGCTTGCTCATCAAGGTGTGCATGGAACGGCGCGCATCGGCGGCGAGGTCCGCGAACGCCCCCGCGTCCTGTCCGGCAGCACGCTTGACGTGCACATGGTCTAGGCCACCGTGCACGCGCACCTCCTCCACCCGCCGCAGCTGCTGCTTCTGTGCCTGCAGCAAGCCCGGCGTGAAGCCGGCCCTGGGCGAGCGCACCAGCGCCGGCACCAGGCGCTGCTCGCGCTGGGCGAATACCGGCGCCGCACCGGTGCGGTTGGCTTCGGCGATCTTGTTCGCTACCCGGGCTCTCAAGCTGTCTTTGGGCATACCTCACTCCTGATCTCTGACGATATCCGGTCGGCCTGCGCGACCGGGCCGTGGGCCTGACCGGTACGCATACCTCAATGTCCCCGACTGTTCTGCGGCGGCGCCACCGGCAGCATCCGCGCATCGCTGAGGGAGCGCTGCCGGCGTCCGCTCGTGTTGGTCTTGGTCGCCATCTGGTGCAGCGACTTGGTCGCCAGATTGCGGGTGTCCGACTCCACCGAGGTATTGACCGGCGGAGGGACGGCCTTGTTGTGCACGTCTTTGCGGAACGCCTCCATCGCCGCCAGCGGCCGGTTGGCGTTCGCCTTCAGGTAGCTGCGTATCACCGGCGGCACCATGCCTTTCAGGCGCTTGTCGCCGCGCATCACCGAGCCGACCTCCCACTTCTTGCGCTCGCGCTCTTCTTGCACGTGGGCGACCAGATTCTTGAAGTGTTTTTTCTTGCGCAGATCTTTATTGCCGGTAAGCGCGGCATAGCGCGGCGTCGGCAACGTCTTCACGTGCGGCCTGGCCAGCTTGAGCCGGGTCGACGGATCGGACATATGCTTGATGGTCGCCAGCGTACCCATCACCAGCGTGTCGGAGAACGGGCGGGGCGAGTTGGTGTCCTGCCTGGTCCGTTCCACGGCCAGTTCGCGCGCGCCGTCGCGCCCGCTGCCCGGGCGGCCGTTGCCGTGGCCCTCGGTGATCGCGGACTTGGTCCCGCCGACGGCGGCGGACTTGATCGATGGCGTATGGCCTGCGATAGGCTGCCAACTGCCCGGCGCAGCGCCCTGGTTCGGCGGCGGGTTGTACCAGACCAGGTCGGCCGTGCGCGAGCGGTTGTCGAACACATTCCGCGCCTTGCGCTTGCTGATGCCGCTCCATAGAGCACGCGCCTTCAGCAGGCGCGTAGCGAGATGCTCGTCCAGCCCGATGCCGACGAAGCTCTGCGCGCCTCCTGCGCGGCTGGTCAATGCCGTGTCGGTGCGCACACGGATCTTGCGCGTGTACTGGCCGCCGCCGCCCTGCCTGACCCAGGGTACCCAGGATCCGCGCAGCTGCTTCAACTCGGTCCTGAGCGCAGGCGTCAGTCCCCGGCGCGCAAGCTTGCCCAGCTGCTGTTTCTGCAAAGAAGGCTTGCCTGCGCCCTTGAAGCGCCGGGCATTGCGCGCCTGCATATGCAGGTGCTTCGGCGTCGGCTTGTCTTTGGCGGGATGTGACGGCATCGGTACCTCGTGCGTTGATCGCTCGCGCCTGGGTCGGCGCGAAGCCGCCCGCCTCACTGCGAGCTCAGGTCGGCTTTTATTCCACTCAGCTCTTGTACCGCTTGACCATATCGCTCAGCGGCGTCGGCGCCGGCGAACCGCCCGTCAGGTCGTGCCAGGCCTTCTTGATCCCGGAGCGATTGTCGAACAGCTCGTCGAACTCCTTGATGTCCTTGTCGGTATGGCCGGGCTTGGCCTTGGAGTAATCGGCGCGTGCCTTGAGGCCGTGTTCGGCGCGCAGCATGTTCTCCGTCGGATGGAACCCGCCGCCCGGCGGCTTGCTCAGGCCGACCGTCTCGAACTCCTCCTGCAGCAGGGTGGTGCGATGGACCAGCGTCAACAGGCGTTGGCCGAGCTTCTCATTCATGTTCTTCTCGGTCTGGGCGCCCACGGAAATCGGATCCTTGAACAGCGGATGGTCGGGCTGGCTGAGCTGCGGCACGCTGACCGCCCTGCCGTGGGCCAACCGGTGCGCGTGCACCATCTCGTGGCCCAGCCCGATAAAGCGGTCCGATCTGGCCTCGTTGGGGTTGATGCGCACTTCGCTGCCCCAGCCCTTGCCTGCCTTGCCATCGAAGCGATAACCCTCCTTCACGCCCGGCAGCACCGGATGCGGCGCATTCATGTTCGAGGTGTCGCTGGACTTGGTCGAGCGGATATAGACCGCGGCGTTGTCGCCGGCGTGCTGGCGATTCTGCGTCACGCGCGCATCGACCTCCTTCATCATCTGGTGGCCGCCCTTCTGGCTCATCAGGGTGTGCATCGAGCGGCGCGCATCCACCGCCAGGTCGGTAAAGGCGGCCGCGCTTTCGCCGTCCGTGCGCTTCACATGCACGTTGCTCAGCTCGCGGTGCACATGCACCTGTTCCACCGGCTTGAGCTTCGCCTTCCTTGCCTCCAGCATCTGCGCCGTGATTCCGGCGGCCGGGGTGCGCGCCACGCGCGACACCACCGGCTGCCAGCGCTTGCCTATGTCGGCAGGCTTGCCGGTGGCGACGGCCTTGGCAAGCTTCGAGCTGACCTTGTCGACGATGCGCTGCTCGCGCGCCGTCATCTTCGGCGCGACGCCGGTGCGGTTGGCGGCCGCGAATTTTTCGACCACCCGCGTTCTCAGACTGTCCTTAGGCATGGGGAACTCCTTGGGCTACCGGCCGGCGCCACGCGGACGCCGGATGTCAGTTGCGATTGAACGTCAGTTTGTGGAAGGTGCGGTTGCCGGTGACCAGGTGCTTCACGCTCACCATGTACTGCCGCCCGGTGGGCTGCCCCGCCAGATTGAAATTTTCACGCACCACGATGCCGCCGCGTATCGTGGCGTGATGTGTATTGCCGCCGCTGGCCGCGCGCAGCAGGCGGGTGATCCGGTTCTCGATCACCTTGTGCCCGCGCAGGTTGATCGAGCGCCGCTCGTTGGACAGGTTCTGCTGGACGCTCGGTGCGCCGAATTTGTCGGCGATCAGGTGCGACTTGTTGCGCGGCACCGGCAGATGGCCAGGATTGAGCACGTTGACGGCCGCCAGCGCCATGCGAGCCGCGTTGGTCGGGCGCAGCCGCAGCTTGCTCGACGCATAAGCCCGCTGCACGCCCAGGCCGCCCGGGTGATTGACCCGGCGATGGCCGAAGCGGGTGCCCGCGGCCCGCGCGGCATTGGCCTCGACCTTGAACGCGCGGTAGGTGGCCCGATCGCTGGCCGAATAATTGACGCGCCCGAGGGTCTGGTTGCCCTCCTTCACCGGCGCCCAGGTCCAGTTGCGGTTCTTTGGCATATGCCTGCCTCCTCTTCAGCGTACGTAGCGTCGCCCGCGAGCCCGAAGCCCCTCGCTCAAAGCGGCTTGAAGGTGAACTTGTGATAGGTCTTCGCCCCGGTGGCCTGGTTCTTCACGCTGACCATATAGAGCCGCCCCTTCGGCGCACCGCTGGCGTGGCGATACGACTCCTTCACCACCATGCCGCCGCGGTTGGTGGCGTAGTGGTTGTTGCCGCCGGCCACTGCGGTCATGAACCGGTCGATGCGGTTGTCGATCCGCTTGTGCCCGCTCAGATTGACGGCGCGGCGTTCGTTGGCGAGGTTGTTCGGCACGCTGGGCCCGCCGAAAGCGTCCGAGACCAGATGCGCCTTGTGGGTATTGGGCGGGTTGTAGTGGGGGTTGAGCGTGTTGACTCCCGCCAGCGCCAGGCGCGCGGCGTTGGCATTGCGCCGGCGCAGCTTGCCCGAGGCATAGGCCGTCTTGATGGTGCCGTCGCCACGCAGTACCTGGCGGCTGCCGAAGCGATTCACGCGCGGCGCGTTCGCCTCGGTCTTGAGGGTTTGATAGGCCCCTTGGTTCGAGGGTGTGTAATGGATGTGCCCGATGATGGTGTTGCCGTCGCGGATGGCCTTGCGGGTCCAGTCACGGTTGGGACCTCTTGGCATGTGCGCTTCCTCGTAGACGTAGACAGGTTCAATGGGCCGTTATCGACGGCGCCGTCGCGTACGGCGGATGCTCAGCTTTCCGCCTCGCCGCCGAGCAATTCGAAGATCTCGATCCGCCCGCCCCCTTTCTGAAACACCTCCCGATACAGCTCCGCCGCGTTCAAGCCGCCCCACGCTACCGCGCGGCGGATCAGGTACGGCACGGGGCTGTGCGGCTCCACCTGCATCAGGTACTCGCCGATCTGCGCCAGCACCTGGTAGGCGCGTTCGCGTTCACCGAACAGGTCGTGCGCGGCACGCGGCTCGCTGCCTTCGTCTTCTTCGCCCGCTTCCTGGTCGAAGTCCAGCGGCGCCACCGGCGGCAGCGCCGCCGGCCCGCGCCGCGTCAGCTCGCCGCGCAGCAGCGCTTCGATGCGCGCCAGAAACTCATCCAGCCGCCCCAGCGGCGGCGTCTCCGGCCCCAGCTGTTCGCGCAAGACATGCTCGAATGCGGCGATGGCTGCACGGCCATCGCCAAGCTCCGCATGGCGTTCGCGCAAGTCCACCGCGTCCATCCGCGCCAGCACGCCGTGCAGATCGTCCAGCGTGGCGGCGTCCTGGGCCTCGTCGGGCAGGTTGCCGTTCACCGCGCGCATGCGCTCGTGGTAATGCGCCAGCTCCCATTGCGACCAGCTCGCGACGTGTTCGTCGTCTTCCACCAGCGGCAGCAACGCGATGGTGTTGAGCAGCTTCTCGTTGATCCAGCGCACGATATTGCAGCGCGCGTCGTAGCCATCGCCGTCGCCGCGCGGATGCAGGCTGTCCCACCAGTCTTCGCACAGGCCGCGCAGCAGCGCGAAGCACGGCATCAGCGCGGCGTAGCCGCCCTCGTGCAGCTCCGCCTCCAGCATCCACGCGGCCAGTTGCAGGTCCTTGCCCACCGTGTCGAGCATGCCGGCCGCCAGCTGCGACACCTTCGGCCAGTTGGCGCGGCGCGGTTCGGTCGCCCAGGCGCCCATCGGCAGGCTGGCGTCGTCGCTCTGGCGCAACTGCTGGATCATGCGGAAGCCCATGCTGCCGCGCGCCGAAGCACCCGCCGGTTGCGCACCGTCCAGCGGCGCCAGCAACCGCGCCAGCGACAGCCCCAGGCGGTGCTCGAAATAGCCGCCGTCGTCGCGGCCCATGGCCGCTGCTTCCGGCATGGCCTCATCGGACGCGACGTCCTTGCTCCTGGCTTGCGCGTACTGGCTCATCGCTCCACTCCGTCAGGTCACCACAACACCGGCGCGTCGCGCGGGAACGCGGGCGCCTCCAGCGGCACCGGCGCCTTGGTCGTGGCGTCGGTGCCGGAAAGTTTCAGGGTCAGGTACAGCTCGGCCTTGTCCGTGCCGCTCCTGGGCGCCGTGCTCGCATCCTTCGCGGCGCTGCTGTCCAGCACCGGCACCTGGAAATGCAACATGCGCTGGCCCGGATCGAGCGCACCGTTCTCCGGCGCCGCGGCGTGCGCATCCAGCCAGCGCAGCAGTGCCCACGAACCGCCGGTCTCGAACACCGCGTGATAGCCGCTGGCCTGCAGCTCCGGCTGCGCGGCGTCGGGCACCGGCAGATAGCGCGAACGGTCGGCCCATTGCAGATCCAGCGACAGCGGCGTGCCCAGGCTCCAGGCGAAGCTGTCGTCCGCGCCTGGCCAGGCCGCGCCCTGCGCGCCGCCGGCACGCACGGTCCAGCCGATCAGCTGGTTGCTGATCGGCGAGCGGTCCGGCAAGGCGCGGAAGCCCACCTTCACCTGGACCGGCAGGCTCTGCGGCTGTGCCGAGAGATTGCCGGCGAAGAAACTCTCCACCGCATCGAGCTGGCCGATAAAGGTCTTCATCTTCGCCGCGCGCGCGCCGCTGGCATGCTCGAGCCAGGCCTTGAGCTCGGGTTTCTCCTTGGCGTAGTAGACGAAGAACGCCTTCACCACCGCCGGCGACACTTCGCGCGAATCGACCGGGCCGAACGGATAGCGTCCCGCGAGCTGGCTGTTGAACAGCATGCCGATGCGCGCGTAATGCAGGTCCGAACTAGCCTGCCCGCGGCCCGAGCACGCCGCCCTGGCCAGCTTTTCCATATCGCCGCGGCGCGAGGAGAACAGATCGTTGCCCACGGCCGCCGGCGTATATGCGGCCAGCGTGGCCTCGCAGTTGGCATAGCTCAGGCTGGCCAGCTGCTTGAGGAAGAAATCGTTGAGGTGCGCCACCTGCCCGGCGGGGTCGGCGAATTGCACCGCGCGGTTCAACTCGCTGATGGTGCCGCCCCAGTAAGCGTCGACCTGGGTATTGATGCGCTGGCTGTTGTTCACGCCGTGGGTCTGCCTCAGCAGCGTCGCGAATGGCGCCGCGTAGCGCGACAACACCTCCGCGCGCTGCAGCTGGCGGTCCAGGTAACCCTGCAGCACCGGCACGCTGCCCAGGTCGAACAGCGGCGTGCTGTCGTCGCCGCCGCTGGGCGCCGGCGGGTCGTACAGATGGCTGGCCGAGGCCAGCTCCGACACGTCCAGCAGCATGCTGGACGCGTAGTTCTGCGCGCACTGGCCCACCTCGTCGGCCAGGCTGCCGAAGCCGAGCTGGCGCATGCGCTGCTGGGCCTGCAGCAAAGGTTCCACTGTGGCGGAAAGACTGGAACTCTCCTCCGCCAGCTCGTGGTCGAGCTGCGAGGTCGCGTCCAGGCCGGTATCGATCGCCTGCACCTGGCCGCGCTGGTTGCGCGCCAGGCTGTCCTGCAAGGCCAGCTGCAACTGGGTGCGCGCGATGCGCTCGTACAGCGGCTGCTCGGCGTTGTTGCCGGTCTGCTCGATCTTTTCGTGACTGGCGAATTCCTGGTACTCGCGCAACTGCGTCAGCAGTTCGTCGAAGGTGCTCGGCCGCCAGCCACCGGCAGCGCCGTTGCAGCTGTACTGCTGCGGCGACTTGACCTGCATGAAGGCCATGCCGGCCAGCGTGTGCAGGCCGCCGACCTCGCGGCCCAGGCCCGGGCTGATGCCTTCGAGCTGGTGGTTGCTGGGATTGACCACGAACAGCGCGCCATACGGCGCCAGGGTGGCGCTGCGCAGGCTGTCCACCGCCGGCTGGTAGCAGCTTTCCAGGTCGAAATAGCCCAGCGTGTTGCGCAGCTCGGGGTCGTAATGGTGGTTCTTGATCAGGTGCTCGATGCCCGGCGCGATTTCCGCGCCCATGCGCGTGCAGGGGTTGTCCTCCGGCGTGCTGAGCAGCCAGCTCTTGTGCACCCAGGCCAGCCAGCTGTTGAAGCCGCGCAGCGTATCGAGCAGCGGCGGCTTGCCTTCCTGCAGGGTCGACAGCAGCGGCACGCCGTCGGCCGCGCGGTGCAGCAGATCGTGCTCGGCCTGCCCGGCCATCCGCTCGAACTGCTTGCCCAGGCGCTCGCGCAGTTCCGGCGAAATCGCCGGCGCGTCCGCATAAGTGGCCGCCGCCAGCGCATCGGCCAGCGGGCTGTCGCGCTTGATCGTGTCCGCCGGCAACGGGCTGCCGTAGAGGTAATCGGCCAGTGCGCCGAAATCCAGCAGCTGGCTGCTGCGGTCGGCCATGCCCGGCTGCGCGATGCGGTCGAAGCGCAGCAGCCCGCCCTCCAGCGTCGACAACTGATCGAGCTGGCGCTTGAGCTGGGCCAGGTAGTCGGCATACACGGCATCCGGCGCCACGGTGTTCTCCGACACCTTGAGCGTGGCGGCGGACATCTCGTCGATGCGCTGCTGCAGCTTGCACGCCATCGACGGCAGCACCACCTGCTGCAGCGCGTTCTTGGACACCACCTCGGTGATGCCGTGATGGATGCGCCCGTCCACCCACGACAGCGGGATCGCGGCGTAGCGGGTGTCCTCGCTCAAGGTGGTGATCTGCGCGATCAGCTTGTACACGCGCTCCCGGTCCAGGCAGCCATGCTGCGCCAGCGAGCGGCTGTTGAGCTGGATATTCAACAGCGTGTCGCGCAAGCCCTGCGCATGGTGGTTCACCCGCGCCGCGCTCCACGGCAAGGCCACCGCCAGCAGTACCGCCAGGGCGATCAGGCTCAGCTGCAGGCGCCGGATCAGCCGGTTGCGCGCCAGCAGTCCCTTCTGCGTGCGCTGCGCCAGGCACTGCTCGGCCAGCACCTTGTCGCGGATAAAGCCCTCGACAAAGGAGATGTCCTTGCGCGGCCCGGCCACCTCCGGCCGCTTGCTCGCGTCCACCGCGCCGCTGAAGTACAGGCCGCGGCAGAACGAGCGCGTCTCGTACACATTGGTCTTGAACAGCGTGGACAGGAAATCCAGCGCCGGCTCCTGCAGGCTGCGCATGTGCTGCGGAAACAGGAAGAAACCGTCGACGTCGTCGATATGGTCATGGCTGGTGGCCGCTTCCAGCACCAGGCTGCGCATGCCTTCGATCAGCTTGTCGAAGGCCTTGGGCACCCAGTCGGCCGGCAGGCCGTTGTCGTCCAGGGTGGGGCTGGACCAGCCGACGATCTGGCTTTGCAGGCGCGGGTCCTGCGTACCCCAGAAGCCATCGAAGCCGGGGATGCTGTCGCAATGGCTGAACACCACGTACACCGGCAGCGCGTAGGCAAAGGCATCCTGCAACTCGTGGATGCGCGCATACGCGTAGCGGCCCATCGCCGCGCGCTGCTCGGCGGTGGCCGCGCACAGGCGCTGTGCCGAGATCACCCACACGATGCCGTCCAGCGCGCGGTCCGGGCGCAGGCTGTCGATATCGGCCAGCATGTCGCTCCAGCGTGCGCCGGGCGTGTCGGTGGCCGAGGCGTTGCTGCCGCCGGCAGGCTTCAGCGGCTCGCCCAGCACGCCGTCCGGGTCGATCAGGATGCCCTTCTCCAGGAACAGCCACTGGCTGTTGGGCACGGCCTGGCTGAGGTACTGCTCCTGCCTGGCCTCGCGCTGGTGGCTGGCGCGCTGCAGGTCCTTCGGCAACGAAGCGGCGAGGCTGCTCTTGCCGTCGCCGGGGAAACCCATCAGCAATACCCACGAGCTCTTGTAGCGCCAGTCGCGCCGCGCCCACAGATAGCGCAGCGCGCGCTCGATCACCGCGTAGCGCCGGCGCAACCCGTCGCGCAGACGCACCCACCCGCTCTGGCCATCGCGATTCTGCGCCGGGCGTGCGGCGATGCTCTTCGAGCGCGCCCGCCACATCAGCCAGGCGATCAGCAGGAACGCCAGCGCCGCCAGTACCGCCAGCAGCAGGAACAACGGATCGAAGCCGCCGCTGGCGGAGCCGGCGGCGGCGGTCGAGGCGGCAGCGGGTGCGGCGGCCGGGTTCATGTCGCTGCACTACTGTTGATCGTGTCCAGCAGCGACCAGGTCAGCAACAGCCACACCAGCGAGGACAGCACCAGGTAGATGACCGCGCCATAGGCCGCGGCGCGCAGCCACGGCGCCAGCGCGATGCGCGTGTTGTCGCGGTCGGACACCACCGTGTAGTCATAAGCCTGCGGAAACGCGCGCGCCTCCATGCTGCCGAGCTTGCGGCCACTGGCCAGCGGATACAGCCGGGCGCGATATTGGCGCAGCTTCTTCAAGCCTTCGGCGCCGCGGTACATGCCCTGGAAGCCGAGCTGCATGGCCAGCAGCAGCACCGCGGCGAGATCGGCGTCCAGCGTGCTGCGCTCGCCCGCGCCCATCAGGTCGTCGACCAGGTCGAAGAAGCGCCGGCCGGCCACGCGCGAGCGCTCCACCGTGTATTCGAGCAGGTGCTCGGGCCAGTGCTCGGCGCCGGGCCAGTGCAGTTCGAGGATGAAGATCTCGTCGGCCAGCGCCACCATCGCATAGCGCGCACGCCGGTACGCTTCGAGTTCCGCGCTGGTGGCCGCGGCCTGCACGTCGCGCGATTGCCGGTCCAGCACGGCCAGCAGGCGGTGCGCGATGCGCTCCACGCATTGGTGCGCCGCTATCTCTCCATGCGGGTTATCCGGCTGCAGCAGCCGCATCAGCTCGCCCTTCTGGATGGCGAGCTTGACCTGCGCAACTTCCTCGTAGAACGCCGCGAAGCGTCCCAGCAGGAAGTTGGAGGAGGCGACGGTCGCGTTCATGGCCGCGGCGGGGCTCCTTCGCGCGGCAGGTACAGGGTGATCGCCGCCGGCACGTGCTCGTCCGGTTCGCCGAGGATGACGAAGGTGTGGCCTTCGCCGATCAGCGGCCGCGCGGCGCCGTCCTCGCCTTCGATGGTGGCGTTGTTGACCTCGTACACGAAGGCGCCGGGGCGCAGGTTGATCGCGGCCACCTGCTGCGGCGTCGCCTCCTTCACCGTGGCGCCGGGATAGCGGCGGCGCACCAGCAGGTAGATCAGCTCCTCGTTGGCCATGCGCGCGCTGCCCAGCCACTGGCTCATGGTGGCCGCGTTCTGGCCGGCGCGCGGCGCCAGCTCGATCAGCAGCTTGCCGGTATCGATCCCGCGCGGCAGCTGCAGGCGGAAGCCGGAGTTGCCCACGCGCTGGAATTCCAGCACGCGGAAATTGGCGTTGAGCCGGTTGAGCTGGTCGCGCACATAGGCGATCGCGCGGGTGAAGCCCGGCATGCAATCGTCGTGGTCGTAGGCGCCCAGCACCGGCGGCGGCGGCGCGCCCGGCGTGGCGGCGACGAAGCCCACCAATTGCGACAGGCCCAGGTACAGATCGGCCGGGTGGGTGTTCGGCGACTGCAGCATCACGTCGAAGGTCGGCATCGCCATCACCAGATGGCGCGCGGCCTGTACCTGCGCACTGCTCTCGCTGTCCAGGCGCGGCTGGCCGCGATCGTCCAGGCGCACGCCGAGCAGTTCGCGGTATTTCTTCCACAGCAGTTCCGACAACGAGGCCAGCGAGCGCTGCAGGCCGGTGTCGCCATGGAAGCCGGACGCACCGATGCTGAGCATCGGCGGATGGAATGGCGCCAGGTGCACGCCGCGCGAATCGCCGTACAGCTCCAGCAAGGGCACCGAGCAGTAACTCTTGGCCACGTTGTCGCCGGCGGCGAGGCTGAGCTTGGGCCGCATGCGATCGACCACGATCTCGTCCTTGCCGGTGTTCTCGTCCGCCTCCAGGTTGCCGCGCTCGATGGTGTAGCGCTGCATGTCGCCGATATCGCTGGCCGCGCCCTTGCCGCGCACCGGCACGCGCAGATGCACGCGCACCTGCTTCTGCTGGTTCCAGTCGGTGCCACTCAAGTCGATGGACAGGCCGGCCGGCGCGAAATGGCCGGGATAGTCGATCACCAGCCCGTCGGTCATCACGCAGCGCAGGCGCTGGAACACCACCCGGCCCTTGACCAGTTCGGTGGGGTCCAGTGCCATGTCCAGCACGCCCCAGGCATATGGCTGCAGCATCACCAGGCGGCGCTGCAGCAGGTTGTTCCAGTAGATGTCGTTCTGCTGGAAGTGATGCGGCGACAGCAGCATGCCCTCCGACCAGGAGACCGGCTCGGGCAAGCTGTCGAGGGTGTCGACGGTGGCGTTCATGGCGCTTCCCCTGCGGCTGATTCAATCGAGCGTGCGGTCATGGCTGTTCGGTCACGGCGAGCTGGGTGGCCTGCAGCCACACCACCGCCCGCTTGAACTTGGTGAGGTCGGCGCGCGCCTGCCCGTCCGCCGACAGATAGTTGGCAAAGGCGTACACGCCCACCGCCTTGCCGGCGCGTTTGGGCAAGGGCACCGGATCGATCACTTGCGCGGGCGGGATCTCCAGGTGCACGACGTCGACCGAGGTCCCCAGCCCGTTGATCAGCGCGGTCTTCTGCGCGAACCACTCCGGCCCGGTATTGGGCAGCATGGCTTCGTTCTTGGTGTCGTACAGGAACACCAGGTCCAGCTGCACCGCCGAATTGAGGTTGGCGCCCGGCGGCGCGGCCACGCGCACGCTGGACAGCGTGGTGGTCGGCGTGCGGCCGAGCAGCTTGTTCACCGAGCTGCAGCCGGCCAGCGTGGCCAGCAGCAAGGTCAATAGCAGGAGCAGGCGAGCGTGCATCAGCTCAGCACCAGCACGGTGACCTGGGCCGGTGTCAGCGACACGCCCACCATGTTCGGCAGCAAGCCGTTCTGGCCTACCAGCCCGAGCATGTGGGTGCAGGGAATGCCGCCCATGAACACCTTGAAGCTGCCCAGGATCGAGCGGAACGGCCCCATGAACAGATGCGAGACCACCCCGCCCTCCGCCCCCGGCTGGTCGCCATTGCTCAGCGCGCCCACGGTGACCAGGTTCTCCGCCAGGCCGCCGCCGACGATCACCTGGAACTGCGCGGGAATATCCGCGAACGACAACGCGATATTCGGAAACGGCATCGGCACCGGCACGCCCAGTACCGGCACGAAGCACACGTCCGGGAACGCCAGGTTGAGCACGCCGAGGTTGGTGTTGACGAACATGGCCTCACCCCAGGCTGATGCGTTCGGCATCGATCTTGGCGTCCTGCCGCGCGGTGATCATGGCCTGCTCGCCATGCAGCCGCAGCAACTGCCGCGCATCGAGCAGGAACTGCTCGACCTGGCCGACGTAGGTGCGCGCGGTCTGCACCAGCGATTCGGCGGCACAGGCGAACAGTTGCCGCCCGTTGAGCGCGAGCGTGCCCTGCACGGCCGTCACTTCCACGCCGTCCCCGGCGCGCAGTGCGATGCTGCGGGTGGCGGCGATATCCACCTCGGCCTGGCGGATCGACACCGCCTCGGCGCCCGGCACCGCCAGCGTGGCGCGGCCGCCTTCGGCGCGCGCCAGCACGTGCAGTACAAAGCAATCGCCGTCGGCGGTGGCGACCAGCAACACGCGGTCGCCCGGCTGCGGCGTGACCACGCAGGACACCGCCTGGTGCGCGGAACGGCCATCGTCCAGCCGCCAGCTATCGCGGCCGGCGGCATCGTGGACGGTGGCCTCGAACCAGGTGGGGGCATGCGCCTGGTGGGCGGCGGCCTGGTTGGCAACGGCTTGAGCGGGTTTGGCTTGGCGGGCGGCGAACATCAGGCGATCTCCAGGGCAAGGGCGCGGGCCTCGGCGGCGAGGCGGGGCGACGAGGTGCCGCGCAGGCGTTTGGTATGCGCCGCGTGCAGGTCGGCGTGGACAAAGCGGGTGTTGTGGAAGCTGGCGTGGTCCAGCTGTGCGTGGCGGAAGCCGATGCGCTCGCCAGCGGCGTGGTCGAAGCGTGCGTAGCTGAGTACGGCGCGGCCGAAATCCACATCGGCCAGGCGCGCGTGATCCCACACGCTGCCGGTGGCGCGCGCGCGCGCCAGTGCAACCTTGCGCAGTTCGGCGGACTGGAACAGCGCGCCTTCGCAGGACAGGCCGGCCGCATCCACCTCGTTCCAGTTCGATTCGAGCAGCAGTGCGTTGTCGAGCCTGGCCTCGCGCAGGCTGGCATGCGCCAGCACGGCCTGGCGCAGATTCGCTTCGCGCAGATCCGCGCCGTCCAGGCATGCACCGGTGAAGTTCGCGCTTTCCAGCAGGCAGCGCTGCAGCACCAGCCCGCGCAGGTCCATGCCATCGAAACGGGCACCTTGCAGCACCGCCGATTGCGCGACCAGGCCGGTTACGTCGATGACGCGGAAGTCCACGCCGGGAAGCACCGCCTGCGCCAGCGTCGCGTGGGCGAGCACCAGGCCCGCGACGTCGCATTGGGTGGCCACCGTGCGATGCAGGACGGCATGCGCGAAGCTCGCCAAGCGCAGGTCCGTCTGGGTGAAGGCGGACAGGGCCACTTCGGCCTTGGTCCAGGTCGATGCGGACAGATCGGCGAGCGCGAATGAACACTGCTGCAGGTTCGCGTGATGCCAGCGCGAGCCGCCCAGCTTGCAGCGCGTGAAGCTGCAGCCTTCCATGGTCACGCCGCCGAAGTCCGCGTCGCGCAGATCGCAATCGATGAAGTTCACATGTTGCAGGCGGGCGCCGCGCAGACAGGCACCACGCCAGGTGACCTGGTTGAACAGCAGCGCATCGAGCGTGCGCCCGCTGCCGTCCAGCACACCGAGGTCGACACCGTTCACCGGACGCCCCAGGCGTTGCAGGTGGGCGATGTCATCCCAGCTGATTGCCGCGTCGCTCATGGCAATCTCCGTCCGGGCTCCAGCCGCACGCCTTCCAGCCGCGCATGATCGAAGCGCGCCTCGGCGCATTCGGCCTGCACGAAGTTCGCCTCGCGCAGGTCCGCCTCGCGGAAATCCGCGCGACGGCACATGGCCTGGTAGAAGTCCGCCGCCTCTGCGTGGCAGCCGGTCAGTTCCCCGCCCATGAACAGCGAGCGGTAGAACAAGGTGCGTTCCAGCACCGCACGCGACAGGCGCGCACCGCTGAAATCGCATTCGCGGAACTGCCCCTCGGCGAGGTTGGCATCGGCCAGGTTGGCGCCGCGCCAGCTGCTGTGGTCGGCGCGCACGCGCTGCAGGTCGGCGCGCGACCAGTCGGCGCCGCCGCCGCCCTGCACGCGGGCCAGGTCCGCGCCGGCCCAATGGCTGTCGGTAAGGCGGCATTCCATCAGCACGCTGCGCGACAGCGTCGCCTCGCGCCAGTCGCTGCCGGCCAGGCTGGAGCCGAGCGCCACCGTGCGCTGCCAGGCCGCATGCGCCCAGCGGCTGCCGTCGGCCTTGGCGTGCAGCAGCACGCAATCGGCCAGCGTGGCGTGTTCCAGGTTGGCGCCTTCCAGCACGATGTTCGGCGCGATCCAGCGCTCGAAGCGCGCGCCGGCCAGGTCCGCGCGGCTCCAGTCCGCATCGCCGGCCTGAGTACCGGCGAAACTGGCGCCGCGGAATATCGCGTCGTGCGCCCGCGTGCGCGCCAGGTTGGCGCCGTCGAAGCAGGCGGCGGCGCAGTTGGCCGCATCCATGCTGGCGCCGGTCAGCGCCACTTCGCTGAGGTCCGCGCCGTCGAGCTGGGCGCCGCGCAGGTCGGAAGCTTCCAGCAGCGCGCCGCGCAGGTCGGCGCCGGACAGCATGGCGCCACGCAGATCCGCGCCGGCCAGATCGCAACCGCGCAGCGAGCCGCCTTCGCGCACGCGCAGCAGCAGCCATTGCCCGATTGCCGTGGCCACGTCCGGTTGCAGCGGCAGGCCCGGCACGCTCGGTTGCGGCGAGGCCAGGCGCCCCTTGCGTTGCAGTTCGTGGATCTGGTCCACCGCCACCGGCGGCACCCCGGCCAGTGCACCGAATTCACCCAGCGCGCCCATCGTACCGCCCTGGCCCGCCGCGCGCGCCAGCGCTTCCTCGGTAGTGGTCGGCACGGCCGGCGGCAATGGCGGCAACTGCGCCAGTTGCGCCGCGGCTTCCTCGCGCCGCACCTGCGCCTGCTCGCGCGCCTCGCGGCCGATGCGGTCGACCGCATCGAGGGTGGCGCTCAGATCGAAATCGCCGCGGCGGACCGCTGCCTCGCCCGGCACCGGCAGCTCCACCGCCAGCGGTGGCGCTGCCGGCGGCGGCGCGGGCATGCCGTTGGCCGCTTCGAACTCGGCAGCGAGCCCGGCTTCGCGCGCCGCGCGCACGGCGACCCGGCGCTGCTGTTCTTCCTGCGCTTCCGTCTGCCGCGCGGCGCGCAAGGCTGCGTCGGGCTCGGGGGTGAGCTGGGCTTCGTTGAATACGTGGCGCGCGGCGGTATCGCGATTGAGCCGTAGCGCCAGCACTTCGCCGTAGTGGGACAGCGGCCGTGGCGTATCGTCGGCGTGCTCGTAGGCCACCATCAGCGCTTCGACGTCCAGCGCCAGGCTGTCCTCCACGTCGATCTCGCCGCGGTGGATGGTCACGCCCAGTTCGGCATCGGGGAAGAACCACACGGTATCGAACGACAGCGCGACCTCTTCGGCCACATCCGCCGGCTGCCCCACGCGGTGGGCGAAGGCGCGCGGCCGGAACGCGGGCAACTCCCCTTCGATCACGGCCAGCCGCGGATGCATGCCTTCCAGGCGATACGCCTCGCCACCGGCAAAGAAACCTTCGATGCGCTGGTCCAGCGGCGCGGCGTTGAAGAATTCCGGATGCGTATCGTCGGCCAGGCCTGGATACGCTTCGCTGCGCCAGCGCCGCCCGTAACTGCCGATCCACTGCCGCCGCGGCGTCCAGCCCACGTCGAGCTGGCCGAAACCGGCCGGCGCATAACGGCGCCGCGGCCCGCGCACGGGGTGCTGCGGCGCTTCGAGATTGGGCATGTCGCCGTGGTTGCGGCCGAAGAAAGCGGCGAGCGGATTGCGCGCATAGCCGCGCCCTTCCGGGTTGGCCGGATGGCCTGCGCCACCGTAGGCGCGGTTCCAGCTCAACGGCATCTGGGTGAACGGCAGCGGCTCGGTCACCTGCAGCCAGGGCAGCATGCCGTACATCCACTGGCGGTCGCCGACCACGCGCAGCCGCTTGTCCACGCTGCCCACGGCCAGGCGCACCATCTGCTCGGTCACGGCTAATCCATTCGCCGCGTGCGCGCTGCCGGCCAGCAGTACTTCGCCGCGCGTCTTGGGCATCAGCTCGTCCAGCGGACGGCCGGGTGGCAGCGCGGACATCACCTTGCGCCACTGCAGGTTGTCGCGCAGCAAGGCATCCGGCCGTCCGCCCAGCTCGAAGAAGCCCAGCGTCGCCACCAGCAGGCGGTCCCGGCCCTGCCAGCGGTACGGGCGGTGCATCAGGCCGAGGGTCATCGGTTTGACGATCTTCATGCGCGCCTCATACGTAGATATAGATCACCGGGATCGACACGCTCAGGCCGACGATTTCCATCGAGATGCGCGCGCCGGCAATGGTCACCTGGGTGCCCACGCCGGTGATGTCCACCGTGCTGGACGAGCCGTGGATGCTCATGCGCGTCTCGCTGCCGGTCACGCCGATCTCGGTGCTTTCGCCGGTGACGTTGATGCCGGTGCTGATGCCGGTCACGTTCATGCGGGTGGTACTGCCGGTCACACCGATTTCGGTGCTGCTGCCGGTGGCATTGATGCCGGTGCTGATGCCGGTCACGTTGATATTGGTGCTGGCACCGGTGACGTTGGTCTGGCTGGCGATGCCGGTCGCCGAAATGGTGCTGCTGCTGCCGGTCGCCGAGATCTGCTCGGAGATGCCGGTGACATTGGTGCTGTCGCTGCTGCCGGTGACCGAGGTCTCGGTGCGCACCCCGGTGAGCGACACCTGGTCGGCCAGCCCCATGAGCGACACCGCGGCGCTGCGGCCGGTGCTGGACAGGGTGGTGGTCATGCCCGTCGTCTCCACCCCGTTGTTGATGCCGGTGGTGGAGAGGTTGCTCTGCATCGCCGTGGTGGTGACGCCGTTGACGATGTTCTGCGTGGTGATGCGGGTGGAGGTGCCCTCCACCGTGTCTTCCGCATAGGTATCGCCGGTGATCGTGCTGTAGCTGGTGCTGTCGCCGATCGTGCTCTTGCTCCAGGTCACCGCCGCTTCCATGGTGTTGTAGGTGCTGCCGTAGGATTCGGAGCGGCTGAGCAGGCCGGAGGCACCATTCTCCGAAGTGGAGTAGCTGTAACTGCCGCCCTGCGAATAGCTGGTATCGCGGTATTGCCCGCTCTCGTAGGCGCCGTTGACGATGCCCACCGCGCGGTCCAGGTTGTAGGCCGAGTGCAGGCCGAAGCGGATGCTCTGCCCGTCGCCATAGCTGGTGGAGTAATTGCTGCCGACATGGGTGTTGGCGGTCCAGCCCGAAGGCGTCACCACCAGGCTGCCGTTGGGAGCGATCAGCTGCTGCACCTCCGGCAGTTCCGACTCGTCGTTGGCGCGCGTCACCAGCACGGTGGCGCCGATCTCCGGCACCGTATTCATGCTCGCCGACAGCTTCACCCACACCGGCCCGCCCGGCGCGCCAGGACTGGAGAACTGCACGTACACGCCCTTGGCCATCAGATAAGGCGGCGCGGCCTGGCTGTCGCGCAGGCGGCTGGTGGCCGGATCGAAATTGGCCGGCTCGTAGTAGCGCCAGTCGGTGGGGCCGCGCCCGGCCATATCCACCACCTTGGCCAGGATGCCGCCCTGCTGGGTGTCCTGCACCGAGAACACGGTCAGCATCGCCGCCGCGTCGGTGGCCTCGAACTGATTGGTATAGCCGCCGTCGGCAGTGGCCTGGTGGGTGACCTTGCTCAGCACGAAGGCCTTGTTTTCCAGCGACGGCCGCACCGGTGCGGGCGACATGCCCTCGGCCATGTCGCCGCGCATGGTGAACTGGGTGCCGACGCGAAAACCCGCGCAGGTGCTGCTGCCGCTGAGCTGCCGGCCGGAAGCGGCCAGCGTGGAAGCGGTGGTGCGCACGTACTCGCGCACGGTGCCGCTGCTCATGCCGTACTGATACGTGCGGTACTGGTTGAACGGCAACTCGCCCGGATCGGCCGGGGTAAACGCGCCGAAGGTCTGGAAGGTCGGGATCGGATCCTCGTCCGGCGCGTTTTCCTGGTGCGCGAAACGGCCGCTCACGCCGCTGCTGGTGAGCGATTGCTGGTAGCTGTACTGGAACACCACGTCGTCCTGCTGCATGCCCAGCTCGTCCAGCGCGGTATAGGTGTAGCGCAACGGACGATCGAAGGCCGGCAGATAGGCCGGACGGTTGGCGAACACCACCGTATGCCCGTTGCCGGTGTGCTTGAAGTAGTAATAGATATGCGCCTTGGACATGATCCGGCGCAGGAATTCGAAATCGCTTTCGCCGGCCTGCAGCCAGTCCTGCACGCGGGCGATGGCGATATTGTCCTCGCCCGATACCGCATCCAGCGAACAATCGATGTAGTGCTTGCGCATCAGGTCCGCGATCACGTCGCGCACGCTCATCTGCGCGTGCACCTCGTAGCGGTTGGTCAGGTTCAGGCGCCACAGCGCGGGCTTCATGCCGACGCGGTACACGCCCGGCTCGTCCACGGCGAAGGAGCCGACGATGCCGTTATAAAAAGTCATCGACGGCGCCGAGCCCGTGCGCAGCGCCTGCGCGAAGCGCGCGGCGGCGTCCGGCGCCTGGCCTTCCACCGGGCGGTTCAAGCCCACCGTGACGGGACGGCCGATCAGCGCATCGAAGGTCAGGGGTGGGTTGAGCTTCGGATCGGTATTGCCGCGCAGCTGCAGCTGGAAATCGAACGGCTCGGAGACCGACTCCTGGCCCTCGAAGGACAGCAGGCGGAAGGTCTCGTCGGCCAGCCAGCGGTTGCCGGAAAGCGCGATGCCGCAATGCAGGTACAGCAGCGGCGAATCGGCCTGGCCCTGGTGCCCGATCGGCTGGATCGCGGTACGGCCGGCGGTGTCGGTGGGCAGCGCGCTCATGCGGCCTCCTGCACGTCGTCGGCGCGGATGGTGAACGTCACTTCGCGCGTGCGCTCCGGACGGCCGCTGACCCAGGCGGTCTGGCCCAGGCGCAGGCCATGGCCGCTGCCGAAGCCGGCGAGGCGGCGCGGCCTGCCCATCCATGCGGCGGGAATATCCGCTTCGTCCAACTCGATGGTGATCACCGCATCGACGTGGCGATCGAACAGGTAATGCACCATCGCGGCCAGGCCGCGATAGCCGACGCCGAACTGCGCGTCGTGCGCGCCGCTCGGCAAGTGCGCGCGATCGGGCAGCAGCAGGCACAGGCGCGCATACGGCACCGGGCCGATGCGCAAGCCGATCGCGGCATGGTTCACCCACACGCGGCGCCCCAGCGGCGCGCCGTCGCCCAGCGTGCGCCGGCCGAGCAAGGTGTGGTCGCGCTGCTCGATATCGCGCCACGCACCGACCAGCGCCTGCACCTGCACCCTTGCCTGCAGATAGACGCCCAGCACGATCTGCGCCTGCGCCGCGCTCTTGCGCCCGTTCGCCACCAGGCCGGCCATGGCCAGCAGGGCGCGGCGCGGCACCGGCACGCGGCGCGCCAGGATCGCCGCGCCCTCGCCTTCGAACGCCGACAGGCCCATCAAGGCGCCGGCCGCATCGGCCTGGCGCGTGTCCTGCGGCCGCACCGCGTCGAACGCCGGCACGCTGGCGGCTTTCAGTTCGTAGCGCAGCGTGCTGAGCCGGTGATTGAAGATGTCCAGGAATTCGGTCATCGCCGGATCGCGTTCGGCCAGGCGCTGGCGCGCCCAGTCGGCGAAGCTGTCCGGCAGCGGACCGAGCACGCCCGACAAGGCGAAGTTGGCGACGAACAGCTCCAGCCGCGCATCCTCCGCCGCCAGGCCGCGCTCCTCGCGCAGGCGGCCCTTGGAGATCTCGCTGCCCGGGAATACCGGCGACATCTCGCCGCGGAAACGCAGGCGCGAGGAAACGAAGCGCGCGCCGTCGCGGCGCGCGGAAACACTGCGCGGCCACGACTGCAGCCGCACCCACTGGAAGAAATCGAAGCTGGCCGGCCGCCGCAGCAGCCGGTCGGCTAGAGGCTCACCTGTGCGCCAGTCAGGGGTGGCCATGACTTGAGCTCTCCTCGGCGGTCGGAAGATTCGAGAATCAGTTCGATAACGGTATTGACCTCCGCATACAGCGCCAGGAAACGGTGCAGCACGCTGCCGAACAACACCGCGCTGCCGCCTTCGAAATGGCCAAGGTCCACCTGCAGGCGCACCTGCAGGCAATCGACGAAGCCGCGCCAGGCATCGCGGCGCGGCATGCGTTTCTGCACGCGCCGGGTCGACATCGCGCGCAATCCGTCGATCTGCCGGTAACCGGTCAGGCTGGCCGGACCCACGTGCAGGCGCAGCATGTTCTTCAGCACCGGCGGGCCGCGCTGGCCGTCGACCAGGGACAGATGATTGAGCGACAGTTGCGACACCAGCGCCCACGGCCGCTCGCCCACCATCTGCGGCGGCTGGTTCGGCGTGGGTTTGCACGCCACCCGCAGCGACGTCACCGGGCCGGCGCCTTCCAGATACAAGGTGGTGCCCACCACCAGCTGCGAGGGCAAGCGGCGGTTGGTGCACAGCGCGGTACCGCCGATCATTTCCTCCGCCGGCAGCACGGTGTCGAATTCCGGATCGAGGAAGGACACGAAGGTTTCCGTGCCATGCACCGCGCCGGTCTGGTTGACCTCGCGGCGGCTGGCGTAGAAGTAGTCGATCTTGTCCAGCCGCTGCATCTCGTCCAGCGCGAAGTACGGCGCGATCGGCCGCGGGCTGCGGTCCGGCCGGATCGAGACCAGCTCGTCCAGACTGTAGATCTCGCAATAGCGGTGGTTCTGCTCGTCGGCGACCAGGCGGTATTCGTACTGGCGCTGGTCGAGCACGAACGGCTCGATGCGCTGCGGAAACAGGTTGATCAGCGGCAGGCAGTTCAGGCGCAGCAGATGCCGGTCGTAGTGATGGTCCTTCGACGGCGGCACGTCGAGCAGGAACAGCAGCTCGAAGTCCTTGTCGACGCCGGACAGGTCCATGCCGGTCACGTCGAAGAACAGGAATTTCTGCGGGAAGGCGAAGTATTCCTGCACCAGCCGGTAGCCCGGATGGGTCAGCGGGTTGGCGCCGAGCACGGCCTCCTTGTCATCGAAGCCGCGCCATTGCAGCTGGGCGGCATCGAGATAGCGCAATTCGCCGGTGGCGCGCACGCGCACCGCCATGCGCACCAGGTGCATGGCCAGCCCGTCGTACAGCGAATAAGCCAGCTTGTGGTCGGCGTGGATGCAGAAGCGCAGCGACTTCATCTGCATCGCGTGCACCGGCTCCTTGCCCGTGCTGGTGATGCTGGCGCTGAGGATGGATGCGGTGCGGGTATCGTTCGGGTCCAGCGGATAGGCGTTGGCCGCCATCGACTCCACATGGGTGATCTTCAGCGGCCACAGCGGCGTGTCGTAGCAGGTGCGGAAACGGCAGCGCACCTGCTGGCCGAATTCGTTGGTGGCCAGCGCGTAGACATAGCGGCCACGCTCCAGGGTGGCGCCGTGGACGAAGTTGGCGCCGTCCGGGCGCACCTCGATCTCCCCTACCAGCATCGACGGCAGCGGTGCCTCCAGATGCGGGTACAACAGGCTCATCAGCGCATTGGGCAGCACCGCCTGGTCGGTTTCGAGCTGGTAGCGCAGGCGGCCCGCCATCCAGGCGAAGGACTGCACCAGCATCTCCACGTGCGGATCGCTGCTGCGCCCGCCGCTCAGTTCCAGCGCCTTGGCGATGGCTGGGAAGGAGGCGCCGAAATCCGTCGCCTCGTCGCGCAGCGACGCCAGCTCCTGCTCGAACCACATTTTCAGGCGGGGCGCGTCGGCATTCATGCCAGGTCATCCGGGCAAGGCAGTTCGAAACGGAACGTGCTGGACTGGTTTTCCACCTGCACGATGCCGTGCACGACCAGCGCATACGGCTTGATCGCACTGCCCGTCGCCAGCCATTCCAGGCGTGGCGCGCGCAGGCGCGGTTCGAAGCGCGCGATCGCTTCCAGCAGGCGCGCGCCAAAACGTTCATGGTCCGGCAGCCCGATCCCGGTATCGACGATCGGCGGCATGCCGAAGTCGCATACCCGTGCGCCACCGATGGCCACATAAGGCCGGCATTCGACGATGCGCTGGATCTGCGCCGCCACCGCCCCGATCGGGTCGAACGGCCGCGCCTTGCCCATGCCCGGCTCACTGCGATTGACCAGCCGCTCCATCAGGAATTGCACGACCATCTCCCGCCTAGTGACTCGGTACCTAAGTGAAACCCTTCTCCCATCGGCGACCCGAAGGTAGTCCCCGTGGGAGAGAAGGTGGCGGCAGCCGGATGAGGGTGCGGGCGGAGTTGCAACGCACCACTCCGCCCGTACCCTCACCCCAACCCCTCTCCCCGTGCACAAATTCGTAAACGGGGAGAAGGGCTTCTACGCTCAGGTAGTGAACTGACCGATCGGACGGTTGCGCGCGATACTCCAGCCCGAGGCCAGGTTGCCCGAGGTATTCATGTCCGCTTCCTGCACCGTGTAGGTCCACAGTATTTCGGTGAAGTTGAGCTTGAACTGCTCGGTGGGCATGTCGTCCGGGTTGGACTGGAACTGGATCTCGCTGATGATCGCGTCGCGCAGCTCGATGGTGAGGATGTTGGCGGTCTTGTCGCCGGAGTTGCGCGCGATGTAGATCTTGGTCGGGTTCTTGTCGCCCTTGCCCAGCGGCTGTGCGCGCAGGCAATACTCGTAGAACTTCACCGAGGTCTTGTCCACGTACTTCACGCAGGTGAACTCGGTGATGATCGGGCGGCCGGAGGTGCGCGCCGAATTGCTCACATCGGTGGTGATCTGCTGCTTCATGCCCTGGTGCACCGAGACCAGCTCCAGGCACTGCCCGAGCTTGAGCACCTCGTCGCGCCATTGGTCGTCGATCAGGCTGCCGCCGCCTTTCCAGCCATTGGGGCCGCCGAAGATCGACGAGTCGCCGGGTTGCAGAAGTATGAGGTCCATGGTCGCTCCAGGTGTATATCGGGTGGCGTGCTAGATCAGGGCTGCGCTTGGCGTCAGCCCGCCGGCAGATCCGCCACCAGGCGAATCGAGGTGGTGAGTTCTTCGAGCTGGAAGTGCGGCTTGATGAACACCGTGGCCTTGTACGAGCCGGGCGAGCCGGGCACGTCGGTGACGGTGATCTGCGCCGCGCGTAGCGGATAGCTGGCCTTCACCTCCTGCGAGGCGTTGTCGTCCAGCAGCACGTACTGCGCGATCCAGCTGTTGAGGTAGGCCTCGATATTGCCGCGGGTGAGGAAGGCGCCGATCTTCTTGCGCATGATCACCTTGATGTAATGCGCGAAGCGCGACGCGGCCAGGATGTACGGCAGCATCGCCGAGAGCTTGGCGTTGGCGTTCGCCTCGTCGCTGATGTACTGGCGCGGCAGGTTGGCGGTCTGGCCGCCGAAGAACGCGGCCTGCCCGGTGCCCTTGCAATTGCACAGCGCGATAAAGCCCAGGTCGTTGAGCTCCTTCTCGCGACGGTCGGTGATCGACACCTCGGTCGGGCAGATCATGTTCACCAGGTCGGCATCGTCGCGGTAGGTGAACACCGGCAAGCCATCGACCAGGCCGCCGCCTTCCACGCCGCGGATCGCCGCGGTCCAGCGGTATATCGCGAATGCATTGGTGATGCGCTCGGCCAGCGCATAGGCGGCATTACCCCACAGGAAAGCGTTGTTGTCCGGACCATCGGCGCCGGTCACCGTCTCCTCGTAGCGCAGGCCCTCGGCCGGACGCGCATCCTTGCCGTACGGCAGGCGCAGCAGGATATGCGGCAGCGCCAGCGCCACGTAGCGCGAGTCCTCGCTGCCGCGGAATTCCATCCACTGCGCCAGCTCCGGCGATTCGAACAGCTGGCTGAGATCGCGCGGCTTGGCCAGCTTGTCGAAGCCGTCCAGGCCGAACAGCCCCGGCGCCGCCGCCGCCAGGAACGGCGCATGCGCCGACGCGGCGATCTTGGTCATATTGGTCAGCAGCGACATGCTGGACGGCGAATGGTCGAACTCGTAGCCGCCCAGCAGCAGGCTGTACGGCGAGCCGCCATAGGTGCCGAACTCGGCCTCGTAGATCATCTTGAAGATGCAGCTCTGATCGAAATCGGCTGCCTTCTCCAGCTCCTTGCGCAGATCGTCCATGCCGACGTTGAACACGCGCAGCTTCAGCAGGCGGCCGCTTTCGGTACGCGACACCACGTAGTAGAGCCCGCGCCAGGTCGCTTCCAGATCCTTGAACGACTTGCTGTGCAGGATCACATCGAGCTGCCCGCCGATCTGCACGTCGATGCCGCCGGCGCGCTCGTCCATCAGGCCATTCGCGCCCAGCGCCACCTGGTGCAGATCGTTGTTGCCCAGCGGCAGCAGGATTTCGTTGGTGAAGCGCCCGGCCAGCCGGCGCGCCTTGCTCAGCGGATCGATCGCCAGGAAGGCCTGCTGACGGTCGGCCGCCAGCGCCGCCTGGCGCTTGGCCAGCTCGCTCGCGGCATCGGCCTGCGCCTGCGCGGCGAGCACAGCTGCATCGGCATCGTTCTTTGCCTTGCTCGCATCGACCACCGCCTTGTTGGCCGCGGCGACCGCATCGTCGCCCTTGGCCTTGCTGGCGGCGTCCTGCGCCTTGGGCAGCGCGGTGGCGGCGTCGCTCGCGGTTTTCTGCGCAGCGGTCAGCGCGTCCGCCGTGGTCTTGATATTCGCCGTCGAGCTGGCGGACGCAGCAGCAGCCGCATCGGAAGCCTGCTTGGCCGCGGCCGCAGCCTGCGCGTTGCCGGCCATCTGCGCGGTCAGGAAACTGACCAGCGCCACCGGAATATCGGCGCCCGCCGCATTCGGCGGCGGGTTGTCCTTGGCATCGACCGCGGCACCGGCCCAGTTGTCCGTCGCCGTGGCGACGAACGCCGCCTTCAAGGCGGTGATCCCCGCCCCGTCGGTGGTGGCGCGATCGAGCAAGGCGCCGAGCGCGTCATTGCATTCGGCCATCGATTGCAGCGAGCGCAGATCCGCCCGCGCGTCATAGCGCTGGCGCAGGCTCGGCACCGCATTGACCACCGCCAGCGGCTCGAAATCCGCCAGCGCCGCGAAATGCAGTTCGCCGGAAAGCACCCGGCCCTGCCCCGCGATGGTGTCCGCGATGCCGTTGAGTTTGATCATGGGCGAGCTGTCGGCCAGGATCTTGTCGAACGACTCGGCGTCGATATCGCGCATGCGCCGGTCCTTCAAGGCCGGCAACTCGCTGGCATCCAGCTCGCCCGAAAGATTGGCGAACATGCCGACGATGAAGGCCAACTCCACCTTCTCGCTAGAGCCGCCCGTTTCGACGTCGTACGTGATGCGCACACGCGGCGGACGCACGCGCAGCAGCTTCTGTTGAATGCTCTCGACAGTCATGTACAGGCCTCGTTTCGTTGGGCGGCTGCAAAGTCCCTTATCGCTTCGAACGCTGCCGCACGCGTTGCGAAAGGGACGATTCAAAAGGCGTGCCAACGGGGAGGAATGGCGATGCAGTGCGGTTCTTGAGGTGATGCCTGCGCTGTTTGCACGGCTCGGCGTGTATTTTTTCGCACGGCGATGGATGGCATCAAATGCGCTGACTCATGCGCAAAGTTTTGAATCGACGATGGGAATGCAGTGCGCTGTGGGGGCGAGCAATAAAGATCACGCCGTGTGCGGAATTGCACACCTGCCTCGTCAGGCGCGCGCCATCGTGCGATGAGCGCGACGCCTTGTCGGCTCGTGGCATGCAAATGCCTGGTGGATATCCGTGGGCACCAAGCTCACGAGCAAGGCTGCGCCAGATACATCGATGATTGTCGGAGGCGCGATCCCGTCGATGACGAGGCCGAAAGAGGTCGGCACGATCAGTAGTGTCGCAACCAAGGCGACACGGATCGCGAGTGTCGGCACCGGCGCTTACTTCCTGGCCGAAACAGGACTGCTTAATAGCCGGCGCTGCGCGACGACTTGCCCCGGTGTCGAGCGGATGCGACAACATCCACCCGATCACCGGACTTCACTTTCGATGGCCGCAAGTCGTGCCGGACAGGTGCTATTCGCGGCACGACTTGCCGTTGGCGACAGCTGTCAAAGCGACTGCAGGAACGCCAGCAACGCCTGACGATCTGCCGTGGAAAGCGCGCTGAAGCGCTGCCGCGCACGCTCGGCTTCGCCCCCGTGCCACATCACCGCTTCCGTGAGTGTCCGGGCGCGCCCGTCGTGCAGGTATCCGACACTGCCGCCGGTGCCCATGACCCGCTCGGTATAACCGATGCCCCAAAGTGGCTGGGTACGCCACATCTTGCCGCTCGCAAGTCCTTCGGCATAGTTGTCCGCCAGATCCGGACCCATGTCGTGCAGGAGCAGGTCCGTATAGGGCTTGATCGCCTGCTCGCGCAGCTCCTGGAATTCGTGGCCGGAACCGGTCGTCATCTGAGCCGTGTGGCAACTGGCGCAGCGCACCGCCTGGAACACGGCCGCGCCGGCAGCGACATGGTCCGGATCGACATCGAGATGCGGCAGCGGCGATACCCCCTTCGGGAAGCCGCTCTTGATACTGCGCTGCGCGGGGACCGCCACCAGGGCGAGGTAACGCGAGATCGCCAGCAGGTCGGCGTCAAGCAGGCCCTTGTCGGGCGGCGCCGATTTGCACGTGGCCGGACCCGACAGGCAATCCAGGCTCGGGAAGATCGTGGTGGTCACCGACATGTCTTCCAGCAAGGCAGAGGCCGTTTGATGGCGCAGGCTGAATTTGCCTGCCTTCCAGCCAAAACGACCCAGCCGAACCACGCCTGTGTCCGGATCAAACACGAAGTTCGCCTGGCCTTTGACGCCATCCTCGTCGGGCGTGGCTCGAACGCGCGCAAGTATGTCGGCTTCGGGAATGGCTTCGAGCAATCCCATGCCGACAATGGGCTGGGCGGCGCGCAGCGAGGCGACGGATGGCACCGGGCCAGCGAAAGACAGCGTAGGCTTGCGCAGCTCGACCGCCGTGCCGTCAGCCAGCGACACACTGTGCGTATCGAAACCTCCGACACGCACGCTGTCGCCCAGGTCCACCAGCTTGCCATGGGCGTCATAGCCGTTCATCTGGACCGTCACGCCGTAGTTCGGATCCGGCAACTGCTGACCCTTTGCATCGATCGTCGCCACACGGACCACCATCTGGTCCAGCCGCTGGCTCAGCGCCGCCGGTGCGGGGCCGCGACCGTTGTTGACATGGCAGGCGAAGCATGAGGACTGATTGAAGCTCGGACCCTGCAGCCCCACGACCGCCGTATCGCGATCATTGCCCGGCTCATTGTGTTCACCGGTCGTCATATTGCTATGGAGCAGTCGGCGGCCTTCGACGAAGCGCTGGATGTCCTGCATGCCGATGTTGTTCTGCGGCTGCTGGAAGACAAACGTACTGCCGTCGCTGTAATCGTACGACACCGAGCCGATGCCGCCCTGCAAGGTCTCGTCCGGCAGCGGGGCGCTGTTCAAGCGCGGCTGCACGCCGTACCAGGGGCGCAAGCCGACTCCCACCACGTAGGTCACTTCGGTGGTGTAGTAGTGAAAGGCCCCGTTGTCGCCCACGGCCAGCATCGCCTCCGGCGTTGAAAAGAACGCCTGAGTGAACTCGACGGCATCGCCCACTTTCAGTCGACGTCCGGGGACATTCGTTCCGGCGACGGCAACGCCGGTCACGCCATTCGTCACGGCGTAATCATAAAACCGGGTGGCGCCAAGAACGTTTTTGCTGGCGACGAGCACGCCGTTGGCGTCGGCGCTCAGCGCATCGTGGCCCGGAAAGCTATCGACGGTGGCGCTGCAACCATCATTGAGAATGGTGTCAGGACGAAGCAGAGCCCCATTCGGCGGCCTGGGTACCACGGGACAGTTCGCCGCATCGACACCATAGAGCTTGGGGTCCTTCAGTTTCCCCGGTGACATCCAGCCGAAACCGGTCACGTTGGGGCTGTCAAAGCGATGAAAGAACGAACGCCCCCCCGCCCGCTGCGCCTCCAGAAAATAATTGTTGATGCGCAAGCTCGGCACGGCGACACCAGCTACGCGGCTGTTGTCGATGATTTCGACACCCCACGTGCGGTTCTTGAAATAGTTCTTGACGAAGTCAAGATAATGGCCGGGCCCTTTGTCTAAAGGATTGCCGTTGGCGTCGACCGTGTCATTGGGCCCGTAGCCCAGTTCATTCCAGGCCTCACCACGTTCGCGAGCATGGCGATTCCTGCCCACCAGGCCGAAGCGAGTAACCAGGGTGCCGTCCGGCAGGGTGAATTGAATGGATTCGATGGGCGCTTGTGATGCGGGCCACAAGGGCACCATTCCCGTGCCATCACGCGGAAATGGAAACGGCGAGGTTGCGAGCAGGACTGGCGAGGCATTTGTCCCCGTCGTCATGGCATTGCCAGCATGGGACTCGCCACCATAGGCAGCCAGCAACACGCCGCCGGCGAGGATCGCCAAAGCGCTCGCGGTCACCTGGAATGGTGAAAACCGGAGAAGAGATTTCTTATTCAAGATGCACTCCCTGGACGCGTTGATATCGTGCAGCCAATGACGGGAATGCTATTTAATGAGAGGCGCTACTTCTGTTGATCCTTGCACATTTTCTTGGCGCTGCTTCAAAACGATAAAGCACATGAGATGGCCCGAAGGACGGCTGTTCTCTCCGGGCAATTCGGGTCACCGGGAATACGTGCTTGTCATGCGCGATGCGGGGTATTAATGGATATCACGCCATTGCGATTCGAAGCGGCGGGATAGTGCTTCAGCAACCGCTGAATTTTGTGCGGCGTCGAGGAGATCTGCATACATGGAAGTCAACATGCACCTGGCGTGGAGGTTCCGAGCCGAACCATCCGAATGATGGGTGCGCGAACAAGCCGTGTGCTTAAACGCGCTTTATGGGACGACACCGTTGCGGGCCGCCACCAGAAAGCGAACCTCAGTCCGCCCCACGCCGCAGGCGCCAGATCTCCCGCGTCCCGAGTTGCCGACACTCGATCACCCCCTCCCCCTCCAACACCCGCAAGCCCTCAAGCACCAGCTCCAGCGGAACCTCGACCCCCACCGGCCGCAGCCACCACTGCTGCACCCCCTCGGCGGAATCCGCACAGCCCGGACTCCCCGCCAGATGGCGAGCGATAGCATCAGCCACGACACGTACGGAATGACCAGTCACTCGCCCGCCCCGCCCGATGGATGGCATCACTCGCCGGAATCTTGCTCCTGTCCGATCACGGAAGCGAGCCTGTACTTGCTCACCAGTTTGCTGAACGCACTGCGATCCTGCCCGGCCATGCGCGCCGCCTGCGTGATGTTGCCCCGGGCCCGCGCCATCGCGGAGGCCACGTAGCTGCGCTCGAAATCGGCGATCGCGCGCGCCTTGGCTTGCTTGAAGACGGCGTCGTCGCCGGTCTTCGCCGGCGGTTCGGCGAGGTCCTGCGGCGGGCCGCCCTTGATCAGCTGGCCCTCGCACATCAGGTACTCGCGCTGCACGAAGTGCTCCAGCTCGCGCACGTTGCCGGGCCAGCTGTAGCGCTGCAGCGAGCTGAGAAAGGACGGGTCGAAATGCTTGCGCGAGGTCTGCGCGCCGTACTGGCGGTTGAGCCGCGTGAGAAAGGCCTCGGCCAGTTCCAGCACGTCGCCGCCGCGTTCGCGCAAAGGCGGCATCACCAGCGGCATCACCTTCAGGCGATACAGCAGGTCGCGGCGGAATTGCCGCGACTTCACCAGTTCGTCGAGGTTGCCGTTGCTGGCCGCGATCAGGCGCACGTCGGTCGAGCGCGTCTGCGTGCCGCCGACTCTTCGATAGGTGCCGTCCTGCAGGAAGCGCAGCAGCGAGGCCTGCGCCTTCGGCGAGAGCGTGTCGATCTCGTCGAGAAACAGAGTGCCGCCCTCGGCTTCGCTGACCAAGCCAGGCGAGGCCTGGCGTGCATCGGTGAAAGCGCCGCGCTCGTGTCCGAACAGTTCGCTTTCCACCAGCGAATCGGCCAGCGCGCCGCAGTTGACGGCGATGAAAGGGCGGGATGCGCGCGCACTCAAGTAGTGCACTGCTCTTGCCCCCAATTCCTTGCCCGTGCCGGTCTCTCCCCCGATCAGTACGGTCACATCGAATTTCGCGATACGGCGTATCTGCGCAATGACGTGAGCGAACTGCGGCGAAGATCCAAGCAAGTTGGACTCCGCGATATCGACCATGACGCCCCCTGTACGGGGCATCGCGTCATGTTCTCCATGCGACTCCCCGGACCGCGGATGTTGCCCCTCGCTGTGCGCGACCGCAATATGCAATCGCCAGGAAAAAACCGCAGAAGCAGCGCGTCTTCCCGGCGAAATGTCTTTTTCATGTGAAGACGTGTGCATTTCGATGCGGCAGGGGGCCGTTCATCCATGTTCGCCAAGCTTGGCTTGATCTTGTTGATCCTGTTGTTCGGCGCGCTCGCCTTCGCCGGCGGCATGATGGCGCCCGATGACTGGCGCGCGCCGATGCAGGCGTTCGCCGCGCGCTGGCGCGATCCACCAGCGCCTGCCGTGCCGCACGTTCCTGCGGCAGCGGCGACGGCCGCTTCCGCCACCACGCCGGCCACCGCCGCGAGCGTCGTGTCCACCAACGCCTTGCTGGTCACCAGCGACGTGACTGCAGCGGCGCCGGCACCCGGACAACCCGCCTATGCATTGCAGTTGGGCCAGTTCGTCGATGCCGGCGATGCGGATGCGCTCGAACGCGCGGCGCAGGGACTGGGCCTGCCGCTGCTGCGCATCGCCGCCGTCGATCCCAACCGTGCTGCCTGGACGGTGCTCGCCGCTGGCCGCTTCCCCTCGCCTGCTGCAGCGCAGGATGCGGCGGCGCGGGTGCAGGCGGTGCTGAAGCTCGCCAGCACGCCGGTCATCAAACTGCCGGAAGCCAAGCCCTCATCGTGAAAAGAGGCCCGGCCGCGCCCGCGCCGGATCGCGCCAACCGGCTTCGCCCAGGGTCGCGACGAAGCACACGGTGATCTGGGCCATGCCTTGCGAGGTAAAGAACACGCGCTTGGTGGCGGACTGGCGATCCGGCGTGAAGAACCAGCGCTCGTCGCCCACCGCCAGGCCCCACGACGAAACGCGGCACACCCACAGGTCGGCAATGCCACGCGCGCTGACCAGCGCCACGCGCACCTCGGCCTCGCCCATCGTCTCCGTCACATAGATCCGCGCCATGTCTCCCCCTACGCGAGGGCGAGACATTGCAGCGCGGCGCGGTTGGCGTCAACCGCACTCAGGCAAAGTGCGCGGCGTTCGTATGCGCCCAGGCGCGGAACGTGCGCGGCGCGGCGCCAGTGATTTGCTCCACCGTCGGCGTCATCGCCCGGCCACGCCCGTCGCGCACCGCCTCCAGCGACTGCGCGATGCCGCGTGCCAGCGGCTCCGGAATGCCCGTGGCCACCAGGCCCTGCACCGTCTGCTCGATGCTCACGTCCACGCTGCGCAACGTGCGGCCGAGCAAGCCGGAAAGAATCTCCACCTGCTCCGGCACGTTCAGCAGTTCGCCGCCGGTGAGTTCCAGCGTCTGTCCTGCCAGCGCCGGATCGAGCAGCGCGCGCACCGCCACCGCGGCGATGTCTTCCGGCGCGATCGGCGGTGCCTTGCCGCTGCCCATCGCGTTGTAGACCACGTCATCGGCGCGGATCGAATCGGCCCAGCGCAAGGTATTCGTCATGAAGCCGGTGGGCCGCAGCACGGTGGTGCGCAGGCCGGAGGCGAGCAGCGCATCCTCGTTCGCGCGATGCATCCGCCCCAGCAGGAACGCCGGATCGCCGGCCAGGATGCTGGAGAGGAACACCACCCGCGGCGCGCCATTCGCCTTCAGCCCCGCGAGCAGCGCCGGCAGCTGTGACGGATTCGGTCCGGTGTTGAGGAAGACCGCCCTGGTGCCCAGCGCCGCCGCGCCCAGGCTGTCGGGCTGGCTGAAATCGCCCTGGGCGATCTCGACCCGCTCGGCCAACTCGCCCAGCCTGGCCGGATCGCGCGCAAACACGCGCACCGGGTGTCCCGCTTCGAGCAATTGCCGCGCGATCGAGCCGCCGATATTGCCGCTTGCGCCAGTGACCAGATACATGTCCGTTGCCTTGTTGTGGTGGGGAGTGCGATAACGATAGGGATCGCCCTACAATGGAACAATCTGTCGTTTCGCAACGCTCTGTTGCAAGGGTGCAACAATCATGATCGACCTCAACGAGCTGCAATACTTCGTGCAGGTGTCGCAGGCGCGCAGCTTCACCGCCGCCGCGGCGCACTTCGGCGTACCCAAATCCAGCGTCAGCCGCGCCATCGCGGCACTGGAACAGCGCCTGGGCGTGCGCCTGCTCGAACGCACCACGCGCAGCATGGCGCTGACCGAAGCCGGCGAGATCTACCTGGAGCGCTGCCGCCGCGTGATCGAGGAAGCGGAGCTTGCGGACCTGTCCATCGGCGCCATGCAGGCCGTGCCGCGCGGCCGCCTGCGCATCGGCGCGCCGGTGGCATTCGCACGCTTCATCCTCGGCCCGCGACTGGCCGAATTCGCACGACGCTATCCGGAACTGCGCGTGCAGTTGCAGATCACCGCCGGCGAGTCGACGCCGCAGCAGGCCAACCTCGACGTGCTGATCCGTCCCGGCCCGCTGGAGGATTCGTCATTGCTCGCGCGCCCGCTCGCCACCATCCATCTCGGCCTGTACGCCAGCCCGGCCTATCTCAAGGGAAAGAAGCTGCCAAAGGTGCCGGCGGACCTGAGCCAGCTCGACGCATTGATCACCGCCTGCGGCCCCTCGGGCCAACCGGCCGAACAGACCACCTGGCGCCTGCGCCGCGGCAAGGACACGCAGGAAGTACGCGTGGAAGCGCGCCTGTCCGTACCCGACCCCACCATCAATCATCAGCTCGCGCTGGATGGCGCGGGCGTGGCGATCCTGGCGCGGCACGGTGCGGCGCAGGCGGTGGCGAAGAAGCAGCTGGTGCGCCTGCTGCCGGCGTGGGAGCCGGAGCCGGTGGAGCTGTTTGCGTTGTATCCGGCGCGCTTGAATTCGTCGCCGAAGGTGCGGGCGCTGGTGGAGTTCCTGCGCGACTGAAGCGCGCGCTCAGCCGGCACCGTCCTCCTGCCAGCGCAAGACGCTATAGCCCAAGCCACCCTTCAAGGCCGTCAGGCGGAACGTGACGATCACGCTCGCCGTGGTGCCCTGCCCGTCGCTGGCCGAAGCCACGATCGTGCGCACCAGGCCGCCGCGCCACGCACCGGCCGCCTGCCCGCTAGGCAATACCGGCGGCGGCGTAAGGGTGGACGACAGTTCACGCTGCGCCGCGTAGCGCTCGGCCTTGGCCAGATCCATCTCAGGCAGGCTGGCCAGCGCCAGCGGCGGCGCGAGTGCCGGCATCGGCTCGGCGCGGCGCGACCAGACGGTGATCGCGGGTGCGAGCTTGCGGTACAGCGCCGGCGTCATGCCCAGCACGGTCTGCAACTGCTCGGGCATATCGAACTCGCGATAGCGCGGCCCCGCCGCCAGACCGGCTTGCGCATAGCGCTTGTTGCCTTCTTCGCGGAACAGCTTGGCACCGGTATCGCGCGTTTCCTGGATATTCGCCGCCAGTTGCGCGGCGGCCGCGTCGTCGGTGCCGGCAGCGACGAACAGGCGCTGCAGCAGGCGCGGATCGGCGGCGTTAATGTCGATCTTGCCCAGTTCGTCCTGGATGCGAACGTCGATGTCGTGCTCGTCCAGCCGCAGCCGATAGCGGCGGCCATCGCCCACCCAGCGTCCACCGCTGCGGCTCACGCATTCGGCCAGCGCGCGCATTGCACCGGCCTCGGCGAGGTAGCGCAATTGCACGCGGCTGGACAGATAACGGGTCTGGATCGATTCGGTACGCGCCAGCGCGGCGAAGCCGCCGAGCAGGATCGCCAGCAGCGTGCACGCCCACAGCACCACCAGCAGTGCGATACCGCGGGTGCGCTGGCGATTCGCGCCCCTCATGGCTTGGGCCCGTCCAGGCTCTTGGCCAGCGCGCCGACATTCAGCGCATAAGGATTCTGCCGGATCGGCGCCTGCAGCCACAGCCACGCCGTGGCGCCGTCGCGAGTGGTGTCGTCGCGAGTGGCCTTGTCGCCAGCACCGGCCTTGCTGCGTTCCAGCTCGATGGTCACCAGCTCGGGCGTGCGCCCGGCCACATCCCAGCGATCGCGCCAGCTCGCTTCGGCGCCTTCGCGATCGCGGCCGTAGTAGCGGAAACGTCCGCCGTGCACGCCATCCACGAGCAGCTCCGGCTCGAACGCCACGCCGGCGCCGCCGGAGGTCAGCGGCGCGCTGCCCAGCTCCAGCTTCAAGGCGCCCTTGCCGTCGTCCACCAGCGCCAGCGCCTGCAATTGCGGGCCGGCGCGATCGAGATAGCCCGGCAGCGGCGCGACGAAATGCATGCTGCGCGGTTCACCCTCGAACACCACGCCGTCACCTTTCGCATCCAGCTTCCACGGCAGCGCGCGCGCCTGCATCAGGTCGCGGCGCAGGAACTGCTGCAGCGAACGCGCCTGGTCGTTGCGCTCCAGTGCCGTCGAGCCGGTATTCACCGAACGCGTCGCGGTCTGGATGCCATAGAACACGCCGAGCAGCAGCAGGCTCAGCAGCGCCAGCGCGCTGAGCACTTCGAGCAGGCTGAAGCCGCGCGGCGCAACGCGCAGCATCACGGCGTGGCCCGCCGTGCGGTGCGCAAGGTCACATAGGTCAGCTCGCGCGGCCGCCGCGCATCGCCCCACAGTACGTGCAGCTCCACGCGGTACAGCATCAAGGCGCTGTCCGGCGGCAGTTCGCCGTCCTGCCACGGCTGCACGCGCAGGCGCCAGCGGTAGTCGCGGTCGAACTTGCCTTCGTGCTCGCCGGGCGCCAGCGGCTCGGCGATACCCAGCGCATCGAGCTTGCCTTGCGCAAGCATGTCCGCGCGGGTGGCCTGCCCGAGTTTGTCGGTCAGGTTGAGCGAGGCGCTCGCCACCCGCATCAGCGCGGCGACGGCGATCGCCAGCAGCAGAATGGCCGCGATGGTTTCGAGCAGGCTGAAGCCCTGTTGCCGGTTCATGCCGCGCACCCTACGCCGCGCGCATGACAGCCAGACACACGAAAAAACGCGGGAGAGGCAAGCCTCTCCCGCGCGTTCCACGGCAGGTGGAACCGTCGTCGATCAGTTGATGCAGCCGTTGATCTGGGTCTGCGTGATCGAGGTCGCGCTGACGTCCAGGAACGACAGGCCCGTGCCGGCGCCGATGGTGCCGGTGGCGGCGATGATCGAAGCGTTGTACGGAGCGCCGATCAGCGCGCGCACGCTAGCGGCGTCCGAGCCATTGTTGGCGCTGTTGCCCAGCAGGTAGGACACGGCAACGATCGGATAACCCGCGGCCGGCGTGGCATACGCGTCCGGCTTGACCAGGGCGATGCAGCTGGTGGCCGGGGCGCCGGCGATCGCGGCGAAGGTCGGACGACCGGTGTTGGCGTCCACGCCGGTGATGGCGTTGTTGTAGACCACATCGGTGCTGCCGATGGCGACCTTGTGCGTGGTCGCGTTGCCCAGATCGGCCACCGGGTCCTTGCCGTCCACCGTGGCCACCGAACCGAACGCAGCCTGCGCGTTGGCGGCTTCGGCGTAGCCGATGGCGCCCGGCACGCTGAGGATCTGGTTGACGACGTTGGCGTTGCCGCTCTGGCCGTTCCAGTTCGGCGTGGTCGAGGTCAGCGTGAAGTACTTCTGCACCACGTTGACGTACGACTGGTCGGTGACGAAATGCTTGGCGGGCGTGCTGCCCGGGCAGTTCTTCGACAGGAAGTTGGAGAAGCCGAAGCTGGTGCCGCTACCGTCGGAACGGTAGACCACCGTGATGGTGTCCGGCGAGGAACCCGAGATACCCAGGTCGCTCCACTTGGTGACGACGCCACTGAAGATGCTGCAGACCTGCGCGGTGCTCAGGGCCAGCGTGCCGGACACGGCGGAGTTGTTATAGACGATGGCGATACCGCCGGCGACGGCCGGGAACTCCACCGGGAAGCTGGAGCTGCGGTTGGCCACATAGTTGTTGTAGTCGGTGGTCGACAGCGGCGAATCCGAGCCGACGAAGTTCGGCTGGGTCAGGGTGGAGCGGCCGATGTGCGAGTCGCCGGCGGCGAAGCCGGTCGGCGCGGTGGAGCCGTTCGGGCAGGCGTTCTGCACGCTGGTGCCGCTGACGCCGGCGAGGATGTTCTTGCCCGCGCCGCTGCCGGTCTGGCAGTAGGAAGCGGCGGTACCCGTCACGCTCTGGTAAGCGCCCAGCAGCGAGTTGGCATCCGGCGCGTAGTTCAGGCGATTCGACACGTCACCGACGTAACCGACGGCCGGCAGCGTGGCGCCACCGCCCACCTGGGTGGCGGCATGAGCCGAGGAAGCGGCAGCGAAAGCCAGCACGACGGCGCCCGCAAGCTTCTTCATGCGGGTATTTCCATTGAACCCGAAGATCATGACATACCCCTACTTTGAAAATACCTCCGGAGTGGAGGCCGTCGATTTTTTACAGACCTGGAATGACGCATCGATTAAAAATAGATGTAATCGAAAATTTCTTTCCGATGACTCGATCTTTCCAAATAATCCAAATGACACGCCAGAAGACTTAATAGACATCGCCGTCACGCGCTCCGAACGAACCGCCGCGGCACTCACGAAAAAAGCGTGATCAGGCGCGCGCATCGAATTCGTGCAGCATCGATACGACCTCGGGATCGAGCTCGCGTTCCTCGCGCAGCGCGCGCAGGTCGGCGCCGCCGAGTTCGCGCAGCACGCTGCGCACGGAGGCCCGGCGGCCCTCGCGGCACCATACATTGAACACGCTCACCAGCAGCGGCGCGGCGCTGTGCACGCCGCGCTCGCCCGGCGGCGCGCGACGCCGCAGGCGCGACCTGAGCAGATAGGACAGGCGTACATTGAGCGAGGCGATCGGCGATTCGCTGATCTGCCGGACCAGCTCCTGGCTGCATTGATCGATCAACCGCTCGGCCATTTTCTCCTGGTGCGCCTCGAGCAATTGGCGCAACGCCTCGGATAATGCGAAAGCCCTGCCTCGACCAGGCTGCTGCACGGTTATTTAACTCCCTGTCTAATGGATTTTCATAAAACTCCGGACAAAACCCTACCGGGGCGTTTCCATGACGGAAACGCCCGATTATCAGTGGCGCTATCGATTTACTCGGCCAGCCGCTTGCGCTCTTCCGCCGTCAGCTGCTGCCTGGCGCGCGAACTCAGCATGCCGCCGCCCAGCACCTGTACCGGACTGCTCGGGTCGTACAAGCGCGGCGTGCCGCGGCCGTTGTCGAGACTGGCGCTGCCGTCGCCGTAACCCAGCACCTGCACCGAGATCACCGAAGGCTGCTTGCTGCGCGCATCGTCCTGCTGTTGCCGGGCCATGTCCTCGGCCGCCTTGCTCACGGCGCTGGCCGCGGCGCTCGCTGCATTGAGCGCACCCACATTCACCGACTGTGTCACCGGCACGCCGACTTTCTCGCCCTGCACCTGGATATTGTCGGCGTTGACTACCCGCGCCGCCGCCACGATCAGGTTGCCCGACACGCGGATGCCGGCGTCGCCCGCATCCACCGTGCCGCGCGGCGCGACCAGATACACGCTGCCGCTGGGCGCGCCCGGTACGGTCTGCAGCGTGGCGATGCCCGCGCCGCTGACCTGGCCGCGCGCGTCCAGCCGGCACCACGCGTCGATGGTGCACAGATAGCTGGGCGGCGGAATCTCGGTGGTGGTCTTGGCGCCCTGGCCCGCGTTGATGTCGCCGTTGGAACTCCACAGCACCAGGTCGCCGCCCTGCTCGGTGAACACGCGGCTCTGCGCCAGCACCACGCCGCGGTCGGTGAACATGCGGATATCGCCCTGCTCCAGCGTCAGCACGCCCATGGTGTTGGGACCGGCCACCACCTTGCCCGAGCTGTCGGTGATCACCGGCGGCGCCGAGGCGCTGCCCAGCAAGGCCTGGCCACCGGGGCCCAGCACGGTGACGTCGCCGCCCTGCTGGGTCTGGATGGTGGTGCTGCGCAGATCCAGATCACCGGTGTCGATGCTGTGCTGCGCGCCGTTCAGGCCGCCCTGGCCGGCACCGTTGGCGGTGTAGCCGAAACCGGCCGGGAACAGCGTGTCGATCGCGTTGTAGCCGCGCGCGTACTGGCTGAAGTACGGGCTGCGCTTGTCGTTGTAGTCGGCGCCCACCTTGGCCAGGATGCCGAACAGTGCCTGCGACACGAACTGCCGCTGTACGTAGTCCGGTTCCTGCGCGAACAGGCTGCGCGCCTGGGCCGGCGTCAACGTCACTGCCAGCTTGTCCTGCGCATAGCCGGTATCCACCACGCGCCCGGCGACGCGGCGCTGCATGAAGTCGACCAGCTCGGGCATCAGGCTGTCGAGGCCCTGCGCAGCGGTATCCACGTACTTCGCCATGAAGTCGGCGGTGGCCACGCCCGGCGCGATGCCGAACAGCACGCCGACGTCGGCGCTGGCATGCGGCAGATACGGATTGAAGCGGTTGCCGATCGCTTCGATACCGGTTTCGCCGCTGCTCTGGATGGTGATGTTGTTGGCCACCTCGCCCTGATTGGTCAGCGGCCCGATGTTGCGCCCTGCCTCGACCAGGAAGCTGCCAGGCCCGCCCAGCAGCAAGGCCGGGGCGAGCTGGTAGGCGCCCGGGTCATTCCTGAAGTCCGGACGGAAGGTCTTGCTCACGGCCATGTCATAGATGTCGCGGCCGGCGGACACCAGCGTGACATCGGCGTCGTGCGTCTGCTGTCCCAGCAGCGACAGGTTGACGATGTCGCGGCCGGCGCGGATCAGCGCCGGCTTGGACGGCGTCAACTGCAGCGAGCGGTACGGGAAGCCCGACGCGGCGGTCACGCCATTGGCAATGTCGCCGTGCAATGCATACACGCGCACCGGTTGCTGGTCGTTGCCGTGCAGCGCGGTCTGCGGATGCAGCAGGCTGGCGTAGACGCTGTTCAAGCGGTCCAGATAACCCATGCTCCACAGCGCGCCGAAGTTCGACGGATCGCCCGCGCCCTGCGGCAGCAGCGCCGACGGCAGCAGCGCGGCCGGAGCCTCGATCAGGCCGAAGCCCGATGTGCCGTCGCCGGTGCCCAGCTGCATGGTGTACACCTGCTGGCTGAGCGCGATGTTCTGGTCGGCGAGCAGGGTCAGGTTGCCCTGGGCCGACGGATACAGCGCGCCCGCGCCGCGGATATCGAGACTGCCGCTGAGCGCGCTCAGGCTCAGGCTGGACGGCAGGATCGCGCCCGGATTGCGCACCGTATCGGCATAGCCGTAGTCGAACAGCGCGCCCGGCAGCCGCAGGCTGTCGAACACCACGTTGCCGGCGACCGAGCCTGCGCTGAAGGACGAACTCGTGCTGTAGCTCTGGCTGTCCCCGCGGCCCGCGGGCAGCACGGCCAGCGCCAGCGGGTTGGCGTCGGCCAGTACGTACGAGGGGTTGTAGACGCCACCGATGTCGACACCCGCGCGCGCCCGCACGTCGAGCTGCGCATCCTGCAGCGCAAACAGCGTGGAGACCGGCGAGGACAAGCCGCCGTACTGGCTGTCGGAAGCCGCTGCGGTGAAGTTGAAATCGGCGCCGATCGCACCGCCCGCCGCGATGCTGCCCTGGCCCTTGGCGACGAAATAAGTGCCGCTGACGATGTCGCCGCCGGCATGCACGTCGAGGTTGCCGCCGCCGTAGGTCGTCACGCTCTGGCCGTCGGCATTCGCCTTCCAGGTGGTCGGCAGCGACACCGAGAGCTGGCGGATATCGCCGCCGGCATGCACCGCCACATTGCCGCCCGCGCTCATCACGCCCTGGCCGAAATTGGCGAAGTTGATCGACGAGGCCGAGCCGTCCGCCGCATTGGCGGTCTGCATCCACGGCCACCAGTACTGCGAGATATCGGTGCCGGCGGCCTTGGTGGCCGAACCGTCGGTATCGATCACGCGCTGGATGCCGTCGATATCGCCACGCGCATTCAGGCTCAGGTCGCCGGCATGTTCCGGATTCACCTGGCCGGTGCTGAGCATGTACGGCGTGTTCGCCAGCGGCGAGCTCCAGTCCGGCCGGATCACGCTGACGTTGGTGGCCGTGCCGGTGCCCTGGGCCGGCGTGCCGGCGGTATAGATCGCCGCGGGCGCGGCGGCATCCAGCCAGTTGATGTCGCCGCCGCTGGCGATCTCGATCGAACCGCTGCCGGTGCGCACCACGGTGGGCAGCAGCACGGCCTTGCCGCTGGTCTTGCTCTGCTGTCCGGTCGGCGTCGTGGGCGTGAGCGTATCGACCACCGCGAAGTGGTTGTCGAGGTTGACGTCGCCCGCACCGGCCAACGTGGCCAGCGGATCGACGGCATCCACTTGCGCGCCCGCCACCAGCCGGTACGAGGTGCTCGATCCGCCGAGCAGGGTCGCCGAGGCCAGCGACGCCGGACTGCCCAGCGCAGGCATGTTGGACGGGCTGTTGTTCGCCGCGCTGGCCGGTACCGGCACGGTGGTGCCGCCGCCGGGCTTGAACGGATCGGACTTCGGCACGAACGGCGCGTAGAACAGCTGGCTGCCCGCCGTGACGTTGCCGACGCTGCCGGAGACGTACTTGAAGTAGGCGTTATGGCCGGTGACGTACAGCGCATAGTCGCTGCTGTACTTGCCGTAATCGCTGTCCAGCGGCAGCAGCAGCGGCGGCGGCGTGACGATGCGCTTGGCCACCGGGTTGGTGGCGAAGTTGGCCTTCAGCCAGGTCTGGTAGGCGTTGATGTAATCCTGATAGACCGGATAGCTGGCCGGATCGACCGGCGTCAGCGTGCTGGGCTTGTAGACCAGGAAGCCCTTGGCCGTCGGTCCGCCGATGCGGTTGTAGGTGTAAGCCCAGGCGTTGGTGGTGGTGCCGTCGCCCACCTCGCCGATATACCCCTCGTAGTTGCTGTAGTAGTCGCTCGACTGCCCCGCCAGCGGCGCCTGCAGCGCCTGGTAGTACGGATCGCTGGCGATGCTGACGGTGCCGCCGCCCGGCGTATAGCCCTGCGCGGCCGAACCGTTGCGCAGTTTGATCGAGCCGTTCCATAGGCCATTGGCATCGAGGAACTGCTGCGACTTCTGGTAGTCGGCCAGGGCCTTGCCGTACAGCGGATCGCTCGGATCGGACTTCGGCGCGAACGGCGCGTAGAACAACTGGCTGCCCGCCGTGACGTTGCCGACGCTGCCGGAGACGTACTTGAAGTAGGCGTTGTGGCCGGTGATGTAGATCGAATAGTTCGAGCTGTAGCTGGTGTAGTCGTTGTCCACCGGCAACAGCAGCGGCGGCGGCGTGCTGGTGCGCTTCGCCACCGGGTTGGTGGCGAAGTTGGCTTTCAGCCACGCCTGGTAAGCGGTCGCGTAATCCTGGTAGGCGGCGTAATCGCTCACCTTGATCGGGGTCAGCGCGCTGGGGCTGTAGACCAGGAAACCCTTGGCCGTCGGCCCGCCGATGCGGTTGTAGGTATAGGCCCATGCGTTGGTCGTCGTGGCATTGCCGACTTCGCCGATATACGCCTGGTAGTTGTTGTAGTAGCTGGCGGTCTGGCTGGTCAGCGGCGCCTGCAGCGCCTGGTAGTACGGATCGCTGGCGATGCTGATGGTGCCGCCGCCCGGCGTATAACCCTGCGCGGCCGAGCCGTCGCGCAGCTTGATGGTGCCGCTCCACAGCCCGTTCGCGTCCAGGTACTGCTGCGAAACGGTGTACGCGGCCACCGCATTGCCATAGCCGTGGTCGTCCACCGGCGGCGGCGGCAGCGGCGGATTGGCCAGCGCCGCGCCATTGTTCTGCTGGTAGAAACCGTCGGTGATGCTGGCCTGCAGATCCAGGTCGCCCGCGGCGCGCACCGTCAGCATCGGCGCCATGCCCTGGTAGCGGTAGGCCAGCGCGATGCTGCCGTCGGCCTGGGTGGCGCCGGCGCCGAGGTTCCAGTTGGTCAGCACGGTGATGTCGCCGCCGCGCGTGCCGTCGGCCGGATTGACCAGCTCGATGCCCGGGCGCAGCTGCAGGTTGGCGATGCCGGCGTAGCGGCCGCCGAACGCGTAGCCCGGCTGCTGCACGTAGCGCATCAGCGTGCCCGCGCCCTTGCTGGCGTCACCGCCGGCGTAGCCGTAGAAACCGGCGTGATCGCCGTTGACCTGCTTCGGGATGAAGTAGTTGTTCTGCAGGTATTGCTTGAGCTGCGCATCGTCCGCCGGCGGCGGCAGGATCTTGCCGCTGGCATCGGTCCAGGTGCCGGCAACCATCGCCGGCGTGCCGCCGCTGGTGTTCGTCGCATACCAGCCGGCCGGGTCGATCAGCCCGTCGAAATGCCTGGACGGATCGGTCGAGGCGTCCTTGCTGCTCCAGCGCGCGTACGGCTCCAGCGTCACCACACGCGCGCCCTTGACGTTGACAGCGCCGCCATCCAGCGCGATACGCACGTCGCCATTGGCGAGCAGCGGCGCGCGCAGGCTCAGCGAGCCGCCGGAGAACGCGTCGGACGAACCGCCGGATACATCGATGCGCGCCTGCGCGCCCAGATGGATATAACCGGAGTCGGCGTACTGCACGTTCTGGTAGCCGTACTGGCCGTTGAGCGTGCCGTCGGTCTTGCCGCCGGTGCCGATCACCACGTCGCCGCCGCGCTGCGCGGCGATGCTGCTGGTGGCGATCAGTTTGCCTTCGACATCCACGCCGCGTTCGCCGTACAGCTCGATGCGGCTGCCCGACGCTGCGGATGCATCCACGTTGCCATCGATTGCCACCGTGCCGCCGGCGGCGGTGAGATAGACCTTCTGCGCGCGCAGCGTGTTGCCGGCCGACAGATGCAGATCGCCGGCACCGGTGGTCAACTGGAACAGGCCGGTCGCACCCGCGCTGGCCGCCATCTGCACGGCCGCGTCCAGATCGATCGCAGTGCCGCTGCCCAGGGTCAGATAGCCGCCGCGATAACCGCTCCCGGCCTGGCCGCGCAAGCTGCCGGCCAGCGACAGCGCCGCACCGGCTTCCGCGTCCAGGCTGCCCGCATCGCCGCCGCCCGCGGCGCCGGAGAAGTCCAGCGTGGCACCCTGCGCGAGGCTGATGCCGCCGTGGTCGGCCAGCAGCGTGAGCGCGCCGCCCGCGGCATAGGTGGTGGTGTCGAAGAACGTCTTGTTGATGCCGCCCACCGTGAGCAGCGCGCCATCGGCCAGCACGAGGTCGCCGCTGGTGGCATGTACGCCGAGCTGGCCCGCGGGCGCGGCCACGGTGGTGGCGATCGACACGCTGCCGCCGGTGAGATTCAGCGCACCGCCCAGGTGCTCGCCGCTGATCGCCCCGGCCGTGCCGCCGATGCGCAAGGCGCCAGTGGTGGCCAGTTGCGTATTGGCACCGTCGCCGGCCAGCAGCCACGGCGTGCTGAGGTTGACGTCGAGGCTGCCGAAATCGAAGCGCCCCGTGCCGATCCCCTGCATGCCCTGCGCCGCGGTGGCGGAGAAGCCGCCGAAGTCGCGCAGGCCGGTGTTGCCGGCGCCGAAATCCACTTCGCCGGCACGCGCCACGAACTGGCCGGTGCCGGCGGCGAACGTGCCGTTGGCGGCGCCCAGGTCGTTGGACAGGCCGAGCTTGCCGCCGGCCTGGATGTCCACCGTGCCGCCGTCGCTGGCGAACGCGCCAGCGCTGAGATTCAGATCGTGCGCCAGGCCGATGCGCACGTTGCCGAGGAAGTTCATGTCGCCGCGGCTGCGCAAGGTCACGCTCTGCGCGCCGCGCAGCCGGTTCAGCGTGTCGCTGCCGATCACAAAGCCATGGGCGCCGCCCGGCGCGCTCGCGCCATCGCCGAGGAAGGTGATGAGGTTGCTGTTGGCATCGATCGCCTGCGCCGACAATCCGGCGGAGGCATCCACACTGGTATTGCCGGTGGCGTCCAGCGTCAGCGCGGCGCCGCCGTCGATGCGCGCATCCGCCGCGATGGTCAACGCACCGCTGGGAAGGGCCGAGACGTTGTTGCGCACGATGCCCGCCGCACCGTTCTGCGATACGCGCAGCAGCGCGCCGTCGCCGCTGACCGCGGCGATCGCCTGGCCGTTGGCGCCGGTGCCCGCGACGGCGCCGAACACCAGCGGCAGGCTGGCCGCGCCGCTGCCCTGCCCGGTGGCGCGCAGCACGCTGCCGGAAGACAGCAGCACGCCCTGCGCACCGTTGTGCATGCCGCCGTTGGCGACGAGCAGGATTTCCGCGCCTTGCAGCGGATGCGCCGCGTCGTTGGCAAGCAGCACGCTGTCCGCCACCGCGCTGACATGGTCGCCATCGCTGCCGCGCTGGCGCGTGCCGCCAAGCAGCAGGCTGCCCGCGCCGAGCGTGCTCAAGCCGTCGGCCGACAGCGTGAGATAACCGTCGCGCGCCGTGCTGTCGGCGCCGACGATCTGGATCGCCTGCGCCGCGATATCCACCTGCGAGCCGCGCCCGCCCTTGGCCGGCGCCGCGGTGAGCGCGGCACCGAGATTCAACGTGCGGGTGGCGGCCAGTGTGAGGCGGCCGGCATCCGCGGCCAGCGCCGGCGCGACCTGGCCGGCCTTGCTGGCGAGCTTGCCGAAGAAACTGTCGGCGTCGCTGAGCGTGTATTGCGAGTACTGCTGCCAGACCTGGTTCGACTGCACCAGGAACGTGGTGTTGCGCGCATCGCGCGCGCCGCTCAGCGCGTCGGCGAAGTAGCCGCCGATCGCCAGCGTGCCATCCGGCCGCACCGCGCTGGCGCCGAGCACGCTGTCGATCGCGCCGGTGTCCTGCACCACGCGGTAGGCGCCCGGCAGCGTCGCGTAGCGCGCCGGCAGCAGCGTGTAGTAACCCGCCGGCAGGCCGGGGGCGCCGGACAGGTACACCGTCTGGCCCACCGCGGGACCGGCGCCGCCCTGCTTGGCGAACGCCGCGTCGTAGGCCGCCACCGGTGCGCGATAGCCGGGCACGATCGCGTAGATCGCGCGGCCGTCCGCGTACTGCGGCACCTGCGTGCCGGCCGTGCCGCTGTAGCTGGTGCCGTACTGCGCCAGCACGTCGCGCGTGCCGCCGGTGCCGCTCACCCACTCGGCCGCCTGCAGATGACCGCCGCCGGAAAGATCGATGCCGGCGCCGGCATCCAGGGCGAGGTCGGCGCCGTTGAGCGCGATCTGCTTGGACGGCGGCGCGGTCAGGTCCGGCGTGTCGTTATTGGGATCGGCGTCGTAGCGCCACTGCACCCCGTCGATGGTGCGCCCATAAGGCACGGTGACACCGTCGAGCGAGACCGAGCTCAGGCTGCCCGGCGCCAGGTGCACCGATTGGGTGACGGCGAGCGGGAACAGCTTGGGATCGGCGCCGAGCGCGCTGGCCTGCGCCGCCGCGTCGGTCACACCGAGGATCAGGCTGCCCGCCGGTGCGCGCAGCGTGCCCTGCTGCTCGATATGGTTGGCGCTGAGCAGCAGCGTGCCGCCGGCGGACAAGGGCGTGCTGCCGTTGCCGTTGGGCAGGATGCTCAGCGTGGTGTCGATCGCGTTGCCGCTGGCGTCCTTCAGGCCCGCGCCATTGGCCACGATGGCAAAGCGGTAGTCGGTGGCCGGATACAACTGGGCCGCCTTGAAGCTCAGGTTGCCGGTGCTGTACAGCAGGCCCGGTTGCGGCTTGCCGTTGGCATAGGCGAGCAAGGCGGGTGCCTGGAAGCGGATATCCGCGGCGGAGCTAAAATCCGCGGCGGCCCAGCGCTGCAGATTCAGCCAGCCGCCGATATCGATGAAACCCGCCTGCACCGACAGTGTACCGTCGCCGGCCATGGCCAGCGGCGCCGCGGTCGGCGCCACGCCACCGGTGAGGTTGACGTAGGGCGCCGCGATGCTGACGTGGCCGTTGCCGCTGGCATAACCCGTCGCCGTAGTGGACAAGCGGTTGGCGCCGGCCGGCAGCGCCTGGATGGCGGGGACGTTGACGATGAAGGCGCGCCCCAGCGACAGGTTCACGTCGTCGGCGAAACCCAGCGGCACGGCGGTGGCCAGGTCGGTGGTGCTGCCCTGCGAGGGATCCGGACCGATCACCAGGGTGTCGATGCCCGAACCGGCGAGGCGATCCACCGCGAAGCGCAGCAGGCCCGATGGCGCCGTCGATTCCACCGCGCCACCGGCCTGCGCGCCTTGCGGCAGCAACAGGCCGGACTGCTGCACCAGCACGCCGCTGGCCTGCGGCGCGCTGGTCTGGGTCACCTTGCGGCCGAGGCCGACCAGGCTGAGCGTGCCGCCTTCGGCTTGCGCCGCACCGCCCGCCGCCTGCAACTGTCCGTCGAAGTAGAGGCCCGCGGCAGCGGCGAGCGTAATGCTGCCCGCATCGCTCCACACCGGCGTACCCAGGTAATGCGTGGCGTGGCCCAGGCCGTTCGGATCCTGCGACGGCAACTGGAAGTTGTCCGCCGCGCCGGCGACGTCGATGCGGCTGCCCTGCTCCGCCACCACGTAACCGCCGCGTCCCTTCAGCGACACCGCGCCGCCGTCCAGCACCACGCCGGTGCGCGGCACCTGCGGCGCGCCGTCGGCGCCGGCCACCGCGGCGGCCCAGGGATCGATCAAGGCCACGCCGGAAGCGTCCAGCACGGCACCCGCGCCCAGCCACACGCTCGGCGTCACCTTCGGCAAGCCGACATTGCGCGCCAGCGCATTGGTGGAAACATCGAGCTTGCCGCCGTGCGCGCTCAGCGTGCCCAGCACGGTGGTGGCCTGGGTACCGGCCAGCGCGATACTCCCGCCCGCATCCACCGCGATCTGTGCGCCCTGCCCGAGCAGCACCGAACCGCTCACGCCCGCGTACTGCGGCGCGCCCTTGGAGGGATCGTTGGGATTGACCAGCCAGTCCAGGTACTGGCCCGCGCTGAGCGAGAAGCCGGGGCCGGCGCTGCTGCCGCGCGTCACATAGCGGTGATACGCGCCGAGCGAGCCGACCGAGGCATACATGCCTGACGGATGCGCAGCGTCTTTCGCGTACAGGTCGCTGCCCGTCGGCGCGCTCAGCAGCGCCTGATAGTCGGCCAGCAAGTTGCCGCGCGTCACTTGCAGCTGGGTGCCCGGCGCGACGACGCCATCGGTGATCGCGGTGAGCGCGTAGTTGTCGAAACCCCGGCCGGCGAAGAAACCGGCATCCAGGTACAGGCCGTTCGCCATCGGCATCGCCGCGCGATCGCCGCCGACCTGCACGTAGTTCGCCTGCAGGGAAAGCTTGCCGCCGCCGCTGAAACCGTAGCCGAGCAGCGTGCCGTCCAGGCGCAGCGTGCCGCTGTCCAGCGCCTTCGCCTGCTGGAACTCGGCCTTGACGTTGCCGTAAGTCGCCAGGCTGATATCGCCGCCCTGGCCAGCGGGCACGCCGTTCTTCATCTGCACGCGGGAGTCGGCGCCGACGTAGCCGCCGCCGGAGACGTCCAGCGTGCTGCCCGCATCGAGCAGCACGGAACCGGTGGCGTCGGTGTTGTTCGGGCCGATCGATGCATTCGCGGTCAGCGCGATCTTGCCGCCGTCGATATAGCGATGACCCACCCGTGCATCGGCGGCCAGGCCGCTGTCGTTCACCCACAGGCCGCGGGTGCTGAGCGTGGCACCGTTGCCGATGGTGATGTCCGGACGCAGCGTGCTGCCATCGGCGGCGTGCATCGCCGGCGTATCCAGCCCGGGTCCGTTCGAGGTGATGCTGATCGAACCGGAAGGCGTGCCGATGTTGCCGAGTACGGTCACGCGGCTGGCGGTATACGCCACGCTGCCGCCGGGCCGTAGCGCCAGCGAGGCGCCCGCCTGCTGCAGGATCTGCGAACCGCTGTCGCCGGTGGACAGCATGACATTGGAGAAACCCGCGCCGCTCAGCATGCCGGTGGAGATCGGCAGCCACCAGCGCAGGTCGCTGTCGTGCGCGGTATCGGATGCCTGCGCAGCCGTAACCGTGTCCCACACGGTCGCGGCGTCGAAGCCCGGCGCGAGCTGGTCCAGCGTCAGTGCGGACTGCTGCAGCAAGATGCCCGGCGCATAGTTGTAGCGGGTATCCAGGCCGATCGGCGGCACGCTGAAGCGGAACGTGCCACCCGCCGGCTGCTTGCCCTGGTCGACCTGGTTGCGGCCGGCGAAGGACTGCGCCGAGATATCGCCATCCAGCACCAGCGCATGGCCGGCCTGCACGTCGAGCGTGCCGGCGTCGCCGCCGGCGACGAAGCCCGGATCCCAGCGGCGCGAGCCGGCCAGCATGCCGTTGTTGTAGGTCTGGCTGATGCCCCAGCGCACGTGGTCCTGCGTGTACTGGCCGGCATAGCCGACATAGCTCATGTCCGGATCGGCCGCGGCGATGTCGTAGATGCGGCCGTTGGCACCGAGCAGATTCGGCGTTTCGATCCAGCCGGCCTGGTAGGACAGAAAACCGCCGTCGAGATTGAGCTGCGAGCCGGAGCGGACGATCACTTCGCCGCCATGCAAGGACAGCCCGCCGCCCTTGGTCATCAGCTGGTCGACCGTGCGCGGCACGTTCTCCACGTAGCCGGCCACATTGAGGATGGGACTGCCCACCCAGTCCAGGCCATCCGCGCGCGTGCCGCTCTGCGTGCTGTCCACCAGCACGTTCTTCTGCGTGTACAGGAAACCGTTGCGCAGCAGCGGCGAGTTGGCCAGTTCGTTCTGGCCCACGCGCGCCACATTGACCAGCAGCGCCGACATCGGCAGCACGACATTGGCCAGGCCCGAGACATCGATGACCGCGCCGCTGTCCACATAGATGCGGCCGGCCGTCGGCGAGCTGTCCTGCGCGTAGGTGTGCGCGGCGATCGCCACCGTGGCGCCCGGCGCCTCCAGCAGCGAGCCCGATTGCAGGTTGACGGTGGCGCCGTCCAGCGCCAGCGTGCTGCCCTTGAACGCGGCATTCGCCGCGGCGCTGGACGAGGTGGTGCTGCCGTCCTTCTCCGGCAACACCGTGGTGACCGAACCCGGCGCCAGCAGCAGCACGCCGCCGCGCACGAAATCCAGCAGGCCGCCGACGCCGCTGGCCTGGTCGCGCGCATTCAGCTCGATGCTGCCCGGAAAGGCCACGCTGGTCGAAGCCAGCGCCACGCCTGCCTGCGTCACATCGTGAGCCAGCATATGCACGCTGCCGCGGCGCGCTTCCACCAGGCCGGTATTGATCACGCTGCCGATCGGCGCGTTCGGCCCCGAGCCATCGTTCATGCCGGCGATGCCGAGCGCGGCGTTGACGCCATCGGCGCCGGCCGGGTTATAGAACGCGGTGCCGCCAGCCAGGAAGGCCTGCCCATCGTCGGCGATGATGGCGCCCGCGTTGGATACATGCGGCGCGGCAATCAGCGTGAAGCCCTGCTTGCCGGTGGTGATGTTGGCGCCCTTCTCGATCACCACGTCGTGGCTGCGGCCGTCGGTGAACACGCCATTGACCAGCAAGCCGGTGGTCGAGGCCTGGTCCGCGATACCGCCCTTGAGGAACCGCGCATTGCTGGTCGCCACGTCGCTGCTGAACAGGCTCAGCGAGCTGGCCAGCAGCGAATGCGTATTCACCTGGCTGCCTGCGCCGAACAGGATGCCGTTGCGGTTGAGCAGATAGACCGAACCCTCGGCCTTGATCCGGCCCAGGATCTGGCTCGGCGCGCCGCTCGGATCCTGGATGCGGTTGAGCACGATCCAGTCGTTGCCGCCGTTGGACTGGTTGCCGCCGCTCTGGTTGAAGTACAGCGTGGTGTTGCGGCCGATGTTGAAGCTGTCCCAGCTGAGGATGGCTTTGGATGCGGTCTGCTTCACCTCCACCGTGGTCTTGCCGCCGGCGGCGCTCTGCACCGGCGCGTTGGCGTTCTGCCACAGCGCCGGGTTGCGCACGATGTCCGCCGCCACCTGCAGGCCGCCCGCGGCGATGCCGTCGGGCACCGGCGATACCAGTTGCTGCGCCGCCTGCTGCGCGGCCTGTTGCGCACTCAGTTGCGCGGCAACCGCCTGCGCAGCCTGGTTGAGGTTGGCGATGGACTGCTGCACCACGCGCTGCTGCAACAGCTGCGGCGCGTTCTGCACGGAAAGATTGTTCGGCGTCGGCGCGGGCGCATTGCCATTGGGCGCACTGGCCTGTCCGCCGCGCTGTGCCGCGAGCCAGGCCTGGCTCAGCACGGGCGGGTTGCCTGCATGCGCCTGCATCGCCGCTCCCATCGCCAGCGCTGCGGCGATCCATTGCGCCAGCGGGCGGCGTCCGGGGACGCTGCGTGGAGAGATGCCGCTTGCCTTCGCCGAATCGACCGCCTTGATCACGCGTTTGCCTCGTTAGCTTTGAGTCGCGCGGCGCGCGGCCGCGGCTTCTTCCGGTTAGACCTTCACGGAGCTGAAGGACTGAACTGGTGTCATGGAAACTTCATATAGACGGCTGGATTGCTACGCATCGTCGCGTCCCCACGACGTAGGTTGGGGTGAGCCACAGGCGAACCCCAACGGTGCGGTGCGCCTGGACGTGCCGATGTTGGGGTTCGCCTGCGGCTCACCCCAACCTACGCCGGTATCGTCAGTGGCCACCGATCGCCCCCGGCGGCATCAATTGCGGATACGTCGGCGCGGGCCGCTGCGGAAACACGCTGTGGCCAAGGCTGGAACCCATGCGGTGCTCCAGCGCTGCAGCGTTGTACTGACCGACCTGCCGGTTCGACGGCTCGCTCGCCACCGGATCGAGCATCGGCGGCGGCGGCCCCATCGGCCTTTTGCCATCGCCGCTCAACTGCCGGCTGAGGCAGTCGTACGCCAGCACCGCATGCTGATTGACGCTGACATCGACGCAGCTTTGCGTCTGCTGCGCCGACGCGCCAAGCGCGACCAGGCAGCACCACGCGCCAAGCACGCGGGCTGCCCGCTGCTTCACGGCTTGCGCTCCGCCGGCGCCACGTAGCGCTGCTCGTACAGACGATCGCCATACGCCTGCGCGGCGTTCTCCAGCTTCACCCGCGCCGATGCGGCGAACGGCTGGCGCGAGCCGATCACCGAAGCCATGTCCATATGTACATAGGCATCGATGACTTCCCGTCCCACCTCGTACAACTTCTGGTTGCGCGCGCTGCACGTGCCCAGTGCCTGCTTCGCTTCATCCAGCTGGGTCTGGAACGCACCGTCGCGCCCCTGCTGTTCCTTCAGCTTCGCCACTGCATCGGCGTTGTCCTTGCGCACCTGCTGCAAGGCCGTCTCGGCCTGCTGCCTGGCGCCACGTTCGGCGGCCGCCGCCTTGCCATCGCCGGCGGCAGCGCGCAGCTTCGCCAGTTCGGCCTGCGCCTGCTCCAGCGCCTTGCGCGCCTGGTCGCGCTCACCTTCGATGCCGGCTTTCTGCGACTGCCAGGCCGACTGCTGCCCTTGCAGTTCCTGCACCTGGCTGCGCGCATCGCGCAGCTGCGTGCGCAACTGTTCTTCCAGGCTTTGCCCCAACGCAGCCTGGGCCAGGACCATCGCCGTCATGGCGACGCCCGCGCGGATCACGGTCTTCATCGTCGCCTCCTTTAGAACTTGCTGTTGATCTCGAACTGCACCACGTCGATCGACAGCGGCGGGCCGAAGACCTGCTTGGCATTGAAGTAGCGCGCGGTCAGCCAGGTGCGCTCGGCGATGCCGTAGTCGGCGCTGACGATAAAGCCCTTGGCGTTGGTGCCGCCGAGATGGAAGTTCGGATCGGTCAGGCCGTCGAGCACGGCATCCGGCTGCAGGTACTTGTAGCCGAACGCCACGTTCCAGTCGTGCGCCTTCATCGGGCTCGGGTTGCCCAGGATGCCGCGCAGCAGCCAGCCCACCGGGCCGCTCTTGTACGGACCGGACTCGTTCGCCGAGCTGCTGGCCTGGTAGTTGTTGACCGGCTGGCCCAGGCCGTTCGGATAGCGCTGGAAGGCGTCCTTCGCGTGGTAGGCCATGTTGCGCACGTAGTCGGCCTGCACCCGCACCGGCGTGCTGCCGACGGCGAAGTCGAACTGGCTGGTGAGGGTGAGCAGGTGGTAGTCGTACGCCAGACCGACCAGCTGCGGCTGCGCATAATTACCCGGCGACGACGGGTCCGGCACGATATTGCGCAGCAGGAACACCGAGTTGCCCTTCTGCATGTACTGCGGCGCGTCGGCGTCGGTACTGCAGAAGTTGATGCCGGTATAGATCGGGCACGGCTCGGACAGGCTGCCGCGCATCTTGTCGTAGTAGTAATACGCCAGCGCGGCGCTCCACTGCATGTCCTCGTCGATCTTCCAGTGCGCGCCCAGCTGCACCGCGGACAGCCACTTCTGGTCGCTGCGGTTCTTCTGGTAGCCGAACGCCTGCGTGGGCGTGTCGTTGCCGGCGTACTGGATGGGGAACACACCCGCGTTGGCGAAGCCTTCGATATCGCTGGCCAGCTTCCAGTGGCCCTGCCCGACGATGCCGTCGAAATTCAGCTCGGGCGAGTAGATCAGGTCGGTGACGAAGAACGGATTGGCGAAGCGGCCGGCGGTGAAGGCACCCCACTCCAACGGCTGCCAGCGCAGCCAGGCGCGATCCAGCCACAGGTTCTTCTTGGCCAGGCCGCCGCCCAGCGCCTGGGTGGTGGACACCGGGTTGTTGTCGTTGCCCGAGCCGATGCGGATGCCGGCGGTGATGGTGTCGCCCAGCTTCACGTCCACGCCCAGGTGCGCCTGGATCGAGAGGATATTCGGGCGGTTCTGCTGCGTGTTGGCGATCGGCGGATTGACGCCGCGGCCGATCTGATTGACATCGAACGGGCCACCACGGTTGAGCGCGGCGTAGTCGATGAAGTACGGCGAGTTGCCGCGGCTGAAATAACGCCCTTCGTCGCGCACGCGGATATCGCCGGACCAGGCGATGCGGTCCAGCCATTCCGGCAGCGCATCGGGCTGCGCCCAATGCTCGCTGCGCGCCTGTGCGATCACTTCCTGCTTGACCTGGTCGCGGATCTCGTTGCGCACGCTCTGCGGCACGTAGGGCACGCGCACGTCGCCGGGCTGCGCACCGTCGCTGGCGGCGAGCGAGGACGGCGCCTGCGCTTTCTGCGCCTGGATCGCTTCGGCATTGGCTTGCGCGATCAGCCCATCGGCGTCGGCTTGGGTGATCAAGCCCTTTTTTACCATCAGGCGGATCAGGTTGATGGTGGCGTTCGACGACGGTGGCGCGGCGCTTTGCGCCAGCGCGACCTGGCCGGCGCCGGCCAGCAGCAGGCCGATGGCCAGGCACAGCGCGCGGCGTGCGGGACGCGGCTTGGTGTTATCCAGCATGGTGTTCTCCGAGGATTGCAAGGCGTCGTCGCCGGACGCCACAGGTAGTGAGAAACGTGAATTCATACCGGCCGCCTGCCGCGGATCGACGCGCGCACCGGCATGCTCAGGCGCGGTGGCGGCGGGCTGTCGATGCTCATGCCGCGCAGCACGTCGAGCAGTGCTTCGTCGGTGGCGGGCGTACCGCTGGGTGCGAGCAGTTCGGCGCGGGTGATGCGGCCGCTGGGGTTGATCCACAGGCTGACCTTCACCTCGAACACCAGGCGGCGCGTGCGCTCGTCGCGCTGGATCGCCTGCTGCAAGGCATAGCCCAGGTATTGCTCGTACGAGGAACCGCCCACGCCATTGCCGCCACCGGTGCCGACCATGCCGCCGCCGTCGCCCGCACCGATATTGAAGCTGTCGTTGCCGGCCTGCGCCGCGCCGTTGATAGTCACCTGCCTGGCCACGTCCGGCGCCTTCGGCGCCTCCACCGGCTTGGCCGGTTCGTTCGGCTTGGGCAGCTCCTGCCTGGTCTCTTCGAGCTTCTTCGGCTCGGGCGGTTTTTCTTTCGGCGGCGGTGGCGGAGGCGGCAGCGGGGTGATGGTCGGGATGCGCGGCGCCTCGCGCCGCACGCCGACCTGGTGCCCGGCGAAATGCCACACCAGGGCACCGACCAGCAGCAACGCGGCGATACCGATGATGCGGCCGCGCCAGGGCTTCGGACTCTGTCCGGACGTGTTCATCGTCAACCGCCCGGCGCCTTGCCGGTGACCAGGCCTACCTGCGACAGGTCCAGCCGGCGCAGCAGGTCGAGGATGTCGACCACCTTCTGGTACTGCACGTTGGCGTCGCCCTTGACGATGATCGGGAACTCCGGCGTCAACGCTTTCTGCGTGCGCAGGCGCGCTTCCAGTTCACCGATCGTCACCGGGAAGGCGTCGAGGAAGATCTGCCCGCTGTCGGACACGGTGATCGCCTTGGTCTGCGGCTTGGCCAGGCTGACCGAGGCGCTGGCCTTGGGCAGGTTCACCTTGACGCCCTGCACCGAGGCGGTGGTCATGATGATGAAGATCACCAGCAGCACGTACGCCAGGTCCAGCATCGGCGTGATGTTGATGTCGTCGTAGGGCTTCTCGTCGTCCTGTACCTGCATGGCCGCGTCCTCCTCAAGCCGCCGCGCCGATATCGGCGTCGCGGTGCAGTTCGGCCAGGCGGGTGACGAATTCGTCCACGAACACCTGCATGTTCGCGGTGACCGCCTTGTTGCGGGTGAGCAGGTAGTTGTAGCCAAACAGCGCCGGGATCGCGACGAACAGGCCGGCCACCGTGGCCAGCAGCGCGGCGGAGATGCCCGGCGCGATGGCGTTGACGTTGACGTCGCCCGCGGCCGCGATGGCGGCGAAGGTGATCATCACGCCGACCACCGTGCCGAGCAGGCCCAGGAACGGACCGCCGGAGATGGCGATGGTCAGCATCACCATCGAGCGCGACAGCTTCTGGTTCTCGCGCACCAGGGTCGAATCCATCACCGCGCGGATCGCTTCGATCGATTCGGTGGCGATCACCAGGCGGCCCTTGGCGTCCTTGCGGCGCCACACTTCCTTCTTGCCCACCTCGTAGAGGCGATACAGCGAGGAGGCGGCCAGGTCGCGCGGCATGCCTTCGTCGCCCATGCCGAGCAGGTTGGTGCCGAGGTCGCGGTAGCGTTCCAGGAAGCGGTCGTTGGCGTTGCTAACGCTGCTGACGTAGCGGCCCTTCTGCCACATCACCACCCACGAGATCGCCGCCATCACCAGCAGGATGGCGATCACCACCCAGGCGTCCACCGTCACCGACTTGACGATGACGCCGAAGTAGCCGAAGCCGGCGCCGGATTTCTTTTCGTCCTCGCCGTACTGCACCAGCTTCGACTCGGCCCCTTGCGACAGCGCATCGACGCCGATCGCAACCGGCGCGCGCGCCACGCGCGACAGGCGCACTTCGTCCATCACCCCGAGGAAGTTCGCCAGCGCCGCCGCCTGCCCGGCCGCATCGCCGCCCAGCGTGGCGGCGGAACCCAGCGCCGGCATCGCGGCGGCCAGGGTCGAATACTTCTGGCCGTTGACGTAGACCGTGGCCTGCTGCGCATCGAAGCTCACCGCCAGCTGCGTCCACTGGCCGGCCTTGACCGGCTCGCCCCCGGCGCTGCGCTGCGCGCCTTGTCCGGCGTTCGCTTCCACGTAGGGCGCACCGCCGTCGAGGCCGATCACCACCGAGCGGCCATCCTGGTGGCGCGCATAGATCGCGGTCGGCGTGGTCGGCAGTGCGTCGACCTTGATCCACGCGCTGAAGGTGAAGGCGCCGCCCGCCGCTTCATTGAGCGAAGCGCTGGAAGGCAAGGTCACCACCTGGTTGCCATCGAAGCGCGCGGCCTTGCCGACGATGCCGCCGTCGACCGGCTGCACGCTGCCGGACTGCGCATGGTTGGCATAGGCGGTGGCGTCTTTCGGCGCGCCCGCGGCGGCTTCCTCGAAGTGGTAGATCAGGGTGTGGTCGGCATCGAACGCGGCCGGGCCGCTGCTCTGCGCGGTGGCCTTGGGGTTGCCGTAGTACATCCAGATGGTCTGCTTGGCATTGGCCGGCAGCTCGCTCACGTCCACCCACACCTGGCCGACGCCCATCACCGGATCGAAGCTGTCGATCTGGTAGTTCAGCGGCGTCTTGCCGTCGGCGGCGATAAAGCGCAGGTCCGCGCCGTCCTTCGCCACGCCATCGAACTGGAAGTTGCCCGGATGCAGCCGGATCAGCACCGGCACGCGGCCCGGCGACTGCGGCAGCGGCGCGCCGGTGGTGCTGGTGTCCAGCGTGATGGGCTTGCGGTAGGACCAGTCATCGTTCCACCAGGCCGACTCGGCCGCCAGCGAGAGGCGCGGCAGGCAGGCCAGGCACAGCAGCCACGCAAGGATCAGGTAACGCATCGTCGTTGCACCCCTAGAAGAAAAAGTAAGCCGTGTCATCGCCGCGCTCCTTACAGCCCGGCCTTGAGGCTGAACAGCCAGCGCCCGTCGTGGGCGCGCGTGCGCGAGCCGTCCTTGAGCGGATAGGCGTATTCCAGTTCGCCGCTGACGGTATTGAACAAAGTGAAGCGTGTGCCGAGGCCCGTGCTGAGCAAGGTGAAGCGGCCGCGCTGCTCGGGCAGCGGGTCGATCAGCAGGATGCGCGAGCCGTCGACGAACCAGTGGAAGCGCCACTCGTTGACGTATTTGCCGAACCACGACGCCACCGACGGGCTGCGCAGTTCCAGCGTGGCGGAGCCGCCGTTGTCGCCAGTGTCTTCCGCTGAAAGAAAACCGCGCACGCTGTTGGCGCCGCCGGCGGCGAACTGCTCACTGGACACCAGCGGCGAATCGGCGAGCTGTCCGCTGGCGTGGAAAGCAAACGCGTAGCCATTGGCAAACGCACGCGTGTAGTTGGCATCCACCCGCAGGTAGGCGAAGTTCTGCCGCGCGTTGTAGCGCTGGCTGTCGAATTCGAAGCGATCGCTGCCGGCGCCGCGCACGCCGAAGTTGCCGGCGATGGCCAGCCCCAGCGAGGAGTTGTCGCGCGTGCGCTGGCCGGTATAGGCCACGCTCAGCGGGTAATAGGTGATCGGCACCGCCTGCTGCTGGTCGCCCACGGTCAGGCGCTGGTCGAAATGCTTGCGCGCCACGCTGACCGAGAACGACTGGCCGTAGTCGCCCAAGGTCGGCAGGTTGCGGATCGCCTGCAGCGTCACCGCATTGCCCTTGCCCAGCACCGTGGTGCCGCCGAGCGTGTTGGCATTGCTGTTGGACTTGTAGCCGGAGCCGAGCAGGCTCCACTGGCTGTTGAGCGGCGCCAGGTAGGACAGCGCATAGACCTCCACCGCGTGGCGGTCCTGCGGCGCCACGATATAGGTCGCCGAAACCGTGTGACCCAGTTGCCACAGGTTGTCGTAGCGCACGTTGCCGACCGTGCGCAGCGTCGGCGTGTCGGCGCTGTGGTCGTTGTTGAGCTCCAGGCTGGCGTGCAGCGGATAGCTGTCTTCCACCTTCAGCGTGACATCCATGGTCTGCGGCAGGCTGCCGGGCTTCAGCAGCGGCACCACCTGCTGGCCCGGCTGGCGATTGACCTGGGCGAGCTGTTCCTGCGCCTGGTTGAAGTTCGGCACCGCGCCTTCGGCCAGCGCCGGCACCGCTTCGCGGATCGCCTGCGGCGAGTGGTAGCGCGAGCCTTCCACCCGCACGCGGCCGATGCTGTTCTCGCTCACCTTCAGCAGCAGCACGCCGTCGCGCACCTGCTGCGGCGGCACTTCCACCGTGACCGACTGATAGCCCTTGGCCTGGTAGATCTTCTGCAGCGCGTCGCGCGCGCCGTGCACGTCGTCGAGGCTGCGCCCCGGACCGAGGAACGGTTCCACCGCCTGCTCGATCTCGACTGCCTGCAGCAGCGTATTGCCGCGCACCAGGTATTCGTTGACGTCGAAGCGCGCGGGCGCCTCGGCGGTGGGCGCAGCGGCCTGCTGCGCCTGCGCCGTATTCCAGGCCAGCGCCAGCATGACGGCGAAGGCGAGCGGCCGGCGGCCCTTCATCGCGACGCTCCGGTCCATTCGGTCGTCCCTTTCCTCATGTTCCGGTAGCTAAACCGCGATGCGTAACCGGATCGCGACAGAGACATGTCCGATCCAAGGCCGGCCCTGCCGGCGGGCCGTCCAGAAGGCCGAACCGCGTTAACCCCAACTCCGTCGATAACCGACACGCAAACCTTCCCCCGGGGCGCGCCACAGCGGCCGCGCCCGCAAGCCCGATCGAGATTTCCGGTGCGCCATGCGGGCGCACCGGGCGAAGAGATTCCGGTGGGCATCCCAGCCCGTGCCGACTTCCTTTGCCCTTAGACGGAAGGCTTCCGGGGGAACTGAACCTGCGTCACGAAAAATTCATGACGGGGGATGTTTCGTCTTGTTTGCGGCGGGGAGTGACATGGGAATGTCATGTAGATGGACATGCTGTACGTGAAATTCACGAGGCAATGAAGAGCAAACGCAAGCTTTTGCACATGAGGCAAGACTCCACGCAACGCTCCGCCCGACCCCTCACCCTGCCCTCTCCTCAGAGGGGCGAGGGGTGAAGTGGTGGGGCATGCACTAACGAAGAACAGAAACTGGCCGCGGTTCTTGAACGTCCTCTTCGCAACGGCACCTCGAAGGGCGCGTCACGTAAACGCACTCTCGCTTCGTGTAGACCCAGGTCAATCCGTTTACCGCAGACGTCATTGCTCGTTCTAGTCGCGTCGCGAGCCTTTGCTCTTAGGCCATTTCTTTTTGGTTACTTTTACTTTGGGCCGGCGGTTTCAATCGGTCGACGCAACAACTTCCTGCAGCTTCTGGGCAGGTGTCAAGAAGCCCAACGTCTTACGTGGCCGTTCGTTGAGTTCACGCGCCACTTTGTTCAACTGCGCCTGGGTCAGCGACGCCAGATCCATGCCCTTGGGA
>NZ_JBFRGP010000012.1:0-133860 GCF_052115385.1 Dyella sp. 2RAB6 | reverse complement strand
GACAAGGTGTGGCGCCAGATCGTCACGATCGAAGACGCCGAGCGCGGCGGCTGCAGCTTGTTCGATATCGACGAGCTACGCACCGAATACACGCCGGACGAGTTCGCCAACCTGCTGATGTGTCAGTTCATCGACGACGGCGACAGCCTATTTACGTTGAAGATGATGCAGGAGGGCATGGTCGACAGCTGGGTGGACTGGTCCGAACTGCAGCCCTTGGCGGCGCGTCCCTTCGGTCATCACCCGGTGTGGGTGGGGTATGACCCGTCGCTGGGGAATGGGGGCGACAGCGCCGGCCTGGTCGTGGTGGCACCGCCGCGTATCCCGGGCGGGAAGTTCCGTGTGCTCGAGCGCCATCGTTTGAAGGGGCTGGATTTCGAGGCGCAGGCGGAGTTCATCCGCAAGATCACCAAGCGCTACCACGTGACCTACATCGGCATCGACTGCACCGGCATCGGTGCGGCCGTGCACCAGTTGGTGGTGCAGTTCTTTCCGCTGGCCAGGAAGTTCGTCTACTCCGTCGAGCTCAAAGCGCAGATGGTGATGAAGGCGCAGCACGTGATCGGCAAGGGCCGTCTCCAGTTCGATGCCGGCTGGACCGACTTCGCCCAGTCGTTCATGGCGATCCGCAAAACCCTGACCGACAGCGGCCGGCACGTGAAGTACACGGCCGGTCGTTCCGAAGAAACCGGCCACGCAGATCTGGCATGGGCCTGCATGCACACCCTGATCAATGAACCGCTGGAAGGCGCCAACGGGCGCAATTCCGGCTTTGTGGAGATGTTCTAACGATGACCGAGATCAACAATACCCCGGCGCGTGCGGAGGCTTTCAGCTTTGGCGATCCCATGCCGGTGCTCGATGGCCGTGACGTGCTCGAGTACATCGAGGCCTGGCGCAATGGGCGGTGGTATGAAACGCCGGTCTCCATGAGCGGGCTCGCGCGATCGTTTCGGTCGACGCCGCATCACTCGAGCGCGATCTACGTGAAGCGCAATATTCTGGTGTCGTGTTTCAAGCCACACAAGCTGCTTAGTCGCGAAGCGTTCTCACGGTGGGCGCTGGATTTCATGGTGTTCGGGAACGGCTATCTCGAGCGGCGCAAGAGTCGCCTGCGCACCACCATGGAACTACAGCCTGCGCTGGCGAAGTACATGCGGCGCGGTGCCGATGACATGGACGTCTATTTTCAGGTGACGGGGTGGAAGGCGGAACACGAGTTCGCCAAGGGCTCGGTCTTCCACTTGATGGAGCCGGACATTCACCAGGAGGTCTATGGCGTACCCGAGTACCTGTCGGCTCTGCAGAGTGCGTGGCTGAATGAAGCAGGCACGCTGTTTCGTCGCAAGTACTACCTCAACGGTTCGCACGCTGGGTACATCCTGTACGTCACTGACGCACTGGCCGACGAAGAGCAGGTGAACGGCATCCGCGACGCGCTGAAGAACAGCAAGGGGCCTGGCAACTTCCGCAACCTGTTTATCTATGCGCCGAACGGCAAGAAGGATGGGTTGCAGCTGATGCCGATCAGCGAGGTGGCGGCCAAGGATGAGTTCTTTAGCATCAAGAACGTCACACGCGATGACGTGTTAGCCGCCCACCGCGTGCCGCCGCAGCTGCTTGGCCTGGTACCTACCGGCACCACCGGATTTGGCTCGGTGGTGCCGGCGGCGCAGGTGTTTGCCATCAACGAACTGCTGCCGTTGATGGCCCGTTTCCGTCAGCTCAACGACTGGATTGGTGAAGAAGTAGTGTCGTTCAACGACTACGCCGCCGCCGAGCTAACTAGTAGCGGCACCATGGTAGGCGGGTAGTTGGTGTGGCTAGCGAGAAATCTCGCGCACCCCTCGCCTGGCGGTAGTTATTTGGAGCTATTTTCAACACGCCTCCAAATATCGTCTGGAGTATCTCGTGGCCATACCATGCCCAGCGCTTTCTTGAAGCTCTCATTCAAACGAGACACCTTCTCGATCTCGCCGATAACAAGAGATCCATTCATAACAATTACATTCTCCAGGGGGCCGGCCGCCACATTTGAAATAACTAGATCGCTGCCATCCGTATCAATTATTTCAATAACAAGCCTTAAGCACTCGAGTGGATCCTCTCGCGCCAGTCGTCCCAACTCCCTTCCTACATTAATTAAGTCTCGAGTCGCCTCACCTTTTTGGTGGGCGTACTGCAACTCGATCCAGCCATTCACCAAAGCTTCTTTCGTCATTTCTTCACCTTTATTTTGGCGCTGGCTGAGTTGGTGGTTGGATTGTAGCCCAGTACCACGCATCATCCGGATAGCTCAGGCATCCCGCTCCGTTAGCTTCCGCAATGACCTCTCTCAGTTCGGCCTGTCTTTGCTCAAACTGCTGGATATGGCCCAGCCAAGACATTTTGCCAGCATACCTAGTGTTATAGAGGTCGAACTTATCCACGCGCATAGCCGCATAACGCGCCTTGATTTCGTTACGTAGACTTATGATTTCATCATAAAATCTTTGACAGGAATTATCTGGGCATTGTTTCTGTTGTAAAGCGACACCCGCGCCTATGCCAGTAGCAATGCCTGCTCCAACAGCTACCGCGGTACCTGCGCTAACACCACCTCCACCTGTCGCCGATGCACCTATTCCAATTCCCGCAGCAGCGCACGCTGCTGCATTTACGGGATTGGCACACTGCGCTACCGAACTGAGCCCGTAGGGATCTATGGTGTTAAGTGGCGAACTAACAACATATGCATATGTTGAAGGGCCACCACCTAGTCCAATCGCATCACTCTGAATATATCGACCTGTAGTTGTTTCGTAGGCGCGATTGATGTTGTCTGCCAGCCCCGACTCAGCGTCGTAGTACTGTCCTGGAAAGCGGAGATTGAAGGCATAGGCCGTTGCAGAAGTGGGTTGCTGCTCCCCAAACGGATTGCTCTGATAACTCCACTGCCAGATAGCAGCTCCAGTCGCATCGGTAACGGCACGCGGCGTGCCAAGTCCATCGGCATGTACATAGCTCACGGTGCTGGTGGTGCCCGCAGTGTCGACGACCGCCACGGGCAAATCATCCAACCAGATGTAGTCGCGATTGATCGTGCCGTACTCGCCAATCAGTTGACTACCTTCGTTATAGGCAAACCGTTGACTAACGCTCTGCGGAAAGGTTGCCGTCTTTGCGACTCGCTGTCCCATGGCGTTGTACGTGTACTGCCCCACTGTCTGGTTATTGAGCTGCACCACCGTCAACCGGTTTCTTCCGTTGTAGCCATACCCGTACGTGTTGCCAGCGACGGCATTACCGGTGGTGTTGCCATTGGCATCGTAGGTGCGTGCACTGGTGCCGATGCTAGTCAACCAATGCGTCCCGCTCTGATAGCCATACGTGCCGGTGGCGAGGCCGCTTGCCGTCTTGCTCAACCGATCCCCGGTCTTGCTGTAGGTGTAGCTCTCGATGGCGTTGCCGTTGGCGTCTTTCAGTCCGGTGAGGCGATACAGCGGATCGTACGCATAGGTTTCGCTGGCCGGATTCACCCCCACGGCATTGCCCAGCGCCGTGATGTTGCCCATCGCATCGCGCGCGAAGTGCAGGTTGAGCACCGGGCTGGTGACGTCGGTCAGTGCGTAGTTGGCGTCGTAGTTGCGTGTAATGGTCTGGCCGTTGCCCAGGGTGTAGCTGGCAATCGGGCCGAACGGCAGGTAGCTGATGTTAGTGACGACGTTGCCAGCCCCGGCGCCGGTGGTGCCGGGCGGCAGCGCGGTGACGCTGCTGATGCGGCCGGCGGCGTCGCGATGGTACTGAATAGACGTGCCGCCCGGCGTGAGCGTGCTGGCGAGGCGGTCGGCCAGGGTGTAGCTATAGGCGGTGGTGTCGGTCTGGGTGCCCTGCGTCTGACGCTTCTGCACCACGTTGCCGCGCGCGTCGTAGCAGTAGGTGGTGCTGACGGCGGTTTCGATCACGCGGGTCAGGCGACCCACCGGGCTGGAGCCCACGCAGCCGGTGACGGCGTCGGGCTCGTCGTAGTGGTAGGCGACGTTGAGCGTAGCGTCGGTGTAGCTCACCGCGGTGAGGCGGTTGAGGGCGTCGTAGGTGCTCGTGCTGACCGTGCCCTTGGCGTCGGTGGTCTGGGTGCGGTTGCCGGCAGCGTCGTAGACATAGCTACTGGTACCGGTATCTGGGCTGTGCACGGCGCCGGCGTTGCCCAGGCCGTCGTAGTCGTAGGTGGTGTTGAGGCCATCGGGATCGCCCACGCCCAGCAGCTGGTCGCGCGCGTCGTAGGCGAACACACTTTGAGTGTTCTGAGTGGCCGTGTCGGTGCCGTTGTAGTTGTCCAGCGTGCTGACCAGCCGGTTGAGGCCGTCGTAGCCCTGCTTGCGCTGGATGCCCAGTGCATCGGCGTTGCGCACCAGGTTGCCGTTGGCGTCGTAGCTATCAGTGAAGCTGGCGTCGAACACCGTGCGGCTCAGGCCATCCTTGAGGCCGGTGAGCTGGCCCAGGGTGTTGTAGGTGCGCGACAGCGAGCGGCGCAGCGTGCCGCCGGTGTCGAAGGTTTCTTCTTTGGTTTTGTTGCCGGCTGCGTCGAGGGTGTAGTGGAGGCGGTTGCCCAGAGCGTCGGTAATATCGGTGAGGCGGTGGGCGGGGTCGTAGGTGTAGGTGACCGTCACGCCGTCCGGGTCGGTAATGGATTGCACCGCCCCATAGGACGTGTAAGTGATGTGCGTGACCGCATTGCCGACCGTACGCGAAGCGAGCCAGCCGCGTGGTGTATAGGCAAGGTCGGTACTGGTCCCGTTGGCGTCGGTGATGCGCGTGACGCGACCATTGGCATCGTAGGAGGCGTAGGTCGTGACATGGCCCAGCGCGTCGGTCACGGTGTGCAGGTCGCCAGCTTGGTAGCAAGCCGCGCCCGGCGTACCGCAGCTCACAGCACTGCTGGTTAGGTAGTAGCTGTAGGTGGCCGTCTGGGTCAGGTCGGTACGCGGGCCGGTCACGCTGAGCGGCAAGCCGATGATCGGACACTGCGTGCTATCCACGGTGTTGCAATAGCTGTAAGTCCAGCGGCGCACCCCGGCTGGAACCGCGCCAGTCGCAGCACAGGTGTAGCTCGCAGCTTGTACGGGATCGATCTCGCAACGGGCTAAGGGTTGCCCAGCAGCGTTGTAGACCCACGATGCTTGCGTAATAGTTTTGCCGGATGCATCGAGCACGCTGCGATTAAGCGGTACACGCAGAGCAGTGTTCCACGCCGTGTTAGTCGTGCGCTGGAGCTGAGTCCCTGAGGCCTCGACGCGACTTTCTTCCAAATGCGAAGTATTGGCGGAATAGACGGTCTTATTGCCGTTGAAGTCTATTGTGCTAGTGAGATCACCAGCCGCGCTGAAGGCATAGCTGGCAAAAAGACCGCAACTCGAACAAGCCGGCCCGCTTACGTTGCCAAGATGATTGACGTTCTGAACCGTTTGAAAGGTGAAACTGCGTGTCGCACCTTGTGCGTCGAGAACAGTCGCCGAGCCATCCGCGTTGTAGGTAACTTGAATCTGGTCCGCAGCGTTCGCGTGGCCGCTATAGGGGATATCCCTATCTAGGGTTCGACCTAGCTGGTCGCTCACCGGCGCCTGCGGATACTTCGCCTACGGCCCGGGGGCGGTCAGCACGGGCGAGGCCAGCGGCGCCGGGAAGGCGCGGCCGTCCATTCCCTTACCCATCGATGCAGAGGAATCGCCATGACGCACGGAATCAGCTTCAACTCGATCGCCAATCCGGCCCTGGACGCGGCGTCCACCTCGCTCAGCGGTGGCTCGTCGCTGGTGCTCCACTCCGCCGTGCGCCAGATCGCCAGCGAGGCCTTGAACAACACGCTGACGCAGCAGTTCGGCCCCACCGGCACCTACGCCAGCGACGCCTTCAACGCTTCGTTCTCCGGCGGCGATACCGCCTCGCTCAGCGGCTGGAACGACAGCGCGCTGCCGCAGGCCACCAATGACGTGATCGCCGCTGCCAACCACCAGGGTCCGAACGGCGCCTATACCGGCGACGCCGACCGCTTCCGCGGCGACCTGCAGGATGCGATGACCAAGGACATCACCGGCATCATCAACAACGAGTCGCTGATGCGCTCGCTGAAGAGCGGCTCGGACAAGGATTCCGACGGCGCCGGCGAGAGCTGGCTGGTGGCGATCGCCAAGGCGATGGGCAAGATGCTCGGCCAGAATGCGCAGCACTTGGTGGATCTCACCAACCAGATGTCGCAGCACACCGGCAAGGACGACGCGCAGGTGTTCCAGCAGCTCAACGCCGAATTCTCCGCGCAGTCGCAGATGTTCGGCATCCTGTCCAACTCCTTCAGCAACTCGATCAAGACCATCGGCGACGGCCTCACCACGCTGGCGCGCAAGAACTGACATAGCGGCTGCACCGGCCGTTCACGCGCGGGGGCTAACATGCCCCCGCGCTGTTTTTGTCGGGAGCCATCGCATGAAACGATCCTTGCCCGCGTTGCTTCTGCTGCTTCTGGCGAGCACGGCGCAGGCGCAGTACGACGCCGGCGCCACGGTGGGCATGGGCCAGGGCTTGGTGCTGAACAATTCGGCGATCGGCTCCAACGTGATGGGCGAGGTGATCCTGAAACAGGGTCAGTCCTCGCACCAAGGCGGCGCCCATGAGCAGGCCAGCGCGACCCATCTCGCGGCCCTGCAATTCCAGTCCTCTTCCGAGGTAAGCCAAGCCGTGCTCGATCGCATCGCGCGGCAATTCGGCGGGCGCCAACCGGACAGCTACCGCCAGGCGCTGGTGCGCGAAGGCATGCTGGCGAAATTCAATGCAATGCTGCAGCAGTACGGCTACAGCAACCATAACGTGGCCGACGCCTTCACCGCGTATCTGGCGATGTCGTGGGAAGTGGTGAACAACCGCAGCATCGGGCAGAACCGCGCCGGCATCGACGCCGTCCGCCACAACCTGCAGCAGGCACTGGCGCGCAATCCGCGCTTCGTCGCCATGCCGGATGCGCAGAAGCAGGAAATGGCGGAGACCTTCGGCTATCTCGCCATGATCGCCTCGTCCACGCGCAACGAACTGCAGCGCAAGAGCGATCCGGCCAGCCTGGCCAAGCTGCAGGATGGCGTGAACGGCACCGCGCAGAAGATGGGCGTGGATCTGCGCGCGATCAAGCTCACGCCGCAAGGCTTCGTTGCGTTGTGATCCATCGGCCTGGGGAAATCCCCAGCTAGTCAGCGTCATGGCTGCGCGTCAGAGTCGCGAGAGATTCGGCGGGGACGCGGCCATGGGCGACACGGCGGAACGGCAAGTCACGGCGAGGCCCGCGGCCCCGGCCGCGAGCGCGGAAGTGGCGCGCAGCCGCCGCATTCGACTGCGCGAGTTGAGCTATGGCGACATCGCCTGGCTCAGCCGTCTATACGCCCAACCGAAAGTGCAGCACATGCTGCTGGACGATAGCCCCACGCGCTTCTTCGAAGTGGCCGCCATGATCGCCTGGGTCAAGCAGGTCTCCGAGAAGCATTCCGGCCTTGGCATCTGGCGCGCCGATTCGTTCGACGGCGAATTCCTCGGCACCTTCTCGCTGATGCCGGTCGAGACTACCGGTGAAGTGCAGATCGGCGCGCGCCTCACCACGTAGGCGTGGGGCCACTGGTATGCGATCGAGGGTGGCCGGTTGCTGTGCCGGCAAGCGTTCGCGGTGCTCGGCCTGCCGAGCGTGGTGGCCTATTTCCATCCCGACAACGAAGTGGTGGCGCACCTGCTGGAGCGGCTTGGCTTCCGCGACACCGCGGCCTGCGAATACGGCGGCAAGCGGGCCCGGCGCTTCGAACTGCTTGCGGCGGATTGGAGTGCGGCCACGGCGACCATCGGCCACGCCTGAGCGCTCAGAGTCGATGCACGATCCAGCCCGGCGGCACCGGCGTGCTGGGCGCGTCGCCCCGCAGCGCGGCGCGCACTACGTCGTCCGGCGTGCTTTCCGGCTTGCGCCAGCGCTGCGCCATGCGGCTGAGGATGTCGCGCGTATCGCGCGTGTAGGTACCTTCCAGTTCGCCGCCGGCATCGCAGCCGAGCTTGCCGGCATACAGCTCGCGCAGTTCGGGGTTGAAATCGAACAGCGTGAGCAGCTTGCGCACGGCGTCGGCGTACAGGGTTTCTTCCAGCATCGGGCGCTGGGTCTGCTGGCAATGCCACACGGTGAGGTATTCGATCGGGCCGAGCAGGCGCCGGCGCGTGTGTGAGCCGGGGCCCGCGCCCTCGCCGCTGGAACCGCCCCAGGCGCTCAACGGGCCGCTGGGCAGATCCATGCGCCGCGCGGCAGCGGCAAGCAGGTCCGCCACCAGTTGCTTGGCGGCGGTGTCCTCGCTCTCCGCGACGATCAGCAGGATCTTCAGGAAAACCGGATACGCCTCATCACCGAGCTGGCGCACCACGCGCTTGGCCAGCGCCAGGCGCAGTTCGACCGAGGGTTCCTGTTGCAGCGCGCCGATCAGCCGCCGCGTGGTTTCCAGCAGCGGTGCGGCGAAGGGTTGCAGTTGGGCGCTCATGCGGGCGCTCGCGCCGGCTCAGCCGAGCGGGGCGAGGATGTGGCCGACCAGTTGGTCCAGATGCACACCGCCGCCCGGCAGCGCCGTATCGGCGCCGCCGAGCAGGCGTTCCGCTGCGCTGCTGCCGGCCCATACGTCCAGGCCCAGCAGCTGGTTGCCGTGGCTCGCCGGCAGGCGTTGCGCCAGGCCCTGGACGGCCAGCGCATGCAGGCCGCCGACCTCGAGGGACGGCGCTAGCGAACGCGACTGGAGTTCGGAAAGGCTCATGGCACCCGGTGTGGATTCGATGCTTGGCATCAGTCTAAGTCTCGCTTGAGCGCTGAATTAGCTGGGGTAATCCCTAGGTGGCCGGCGGCACCGGGCCTGTCCACACTGGCGTCCTGGTCACGGTGAAAGCCCAACGCCGGGGCGTAGCATCGGTTGACCGCAACAGGCGCGAGCGGACTCATGGCCGGACAGAACAAGGACAGCGGTGACCGCACCGAAAAACCGACGCCCAAGCGCTTGCGCGACGCCCGCAAGGACGGTGACGTCCACAAGAGCCGCGAGCTGACCAGCACGGTGCTGGTGCTGGCCTGGCTGCTGATGGTGATGCTGGGCATGCCCCTGATCCGCGCTCGCCTCAGCGGATTGTTCGACACCACCCTGCTCGGCCTCAATCAGCCATTTGGCCAGGCGCTGCACACGGTGGGGCTGGCCACGCTGGAAGCCTTCCTGTGGCTCACTCTGCCCTTCCTGCTCGGCGCGGTGGCGGTCGGCGTGATGGTGGAATTCCTGCAGGTGGGGCCGGTCTTCGCGCCCAAGAAGCTCAAGCCGGACGCCAGCCGGCTCAATCCGGCCGAGGGCATCAAGCGGCTGTTCTCGCAGGAGAACCTGGTCGAGGTGATCAAGGCCATCGCCAAGAGCGGCCTGCTGATCGGGCTGTTCGCCTGGGTGCTGTACAGCTTGATCGGCCAGTTCGCGCAGTTGCCGCAGGCGCCGCCGGAGATGCTGGGCGAGGCGCACTGGATCGCGGTGAAGCGCCTGGCGACGGGGGTGATCTTCGTGTTCTTTTTCGTGTCGGTGCTGGATGCGTTCTACCAGCGCTATGCCTTCACCAAGAAGATGAAGATGAGCCGCCGCGACATCAAGCAGGAGCTGAAGGACAACGAAGGCGACCCGATGGTCAAGGGCCGCCGCCGCCAGCTGCATCAGGAATGGGCGCAGCAGAACACCCTGGCCGGCGTGCGCAGCGCCAGCGTGGTGGTGACCAATCCCACCCACCTGGCGATCGCCATCCGCTACGAGCAGGGCAAGGACGACCTGCCGCTGATCGTGGCCAAGGGCGAGGACCACGAGGCCGCGCTGATCCGGCAGGCCGCCGAGGAAGCCGGCGTGCCGATCATGCGCAACGTCACGCTGGCGCGCGGCCTGTACGAGAAAGTGGAAGTGGACGAATTCCTGCCGTCCGATTTCTTCGAGGCGGTGGCCGAACTGCTGCGCTGGGCCGAATCGATCCGCGAGTCGCGCGATGGGAAATAGGCCTGCGCGAGTAACTACAGAATCGACTGCAGCGCCTTCAGCAGCCCGCGGTTCTCGTACAGCTTGCGCATCACCACTTCCACCATCGCGCCCAGCGCCAGCAGCAGCACCCAGGTCGACATCCACGCCTTGATCGGCATCGCCAGCGCAAACACGTTCAACTGCTGCGCATAGCGGTTGACCAGCCCCAGCGCCAGATCCACCAGCGACATCACCACCAGCGCCGGCGCCGACAGCACCAGCACGGCGGTCATCAGGTAATTGAACTGGCCGACAAAGAACTCCATGCCGCCGGCCTTCAGCGGCGGCAGCATGCTCGCCACCGGCCACAGCGCATAGCTGGACATCAGCAGGTCCAGGAACACGGTGAACGCGCCGCTGGTCATGAACAGCCACGTCGCCAGCTGCATCAGGAACACGCTGGTCAGCGTGCTCTGCTGGCCGGCGATCGGGTCCATGTCCATCGACATCGACGAACCGGCCTTGGTGTCGATCACCGCACCGGCCGCACCCAGCGCCCAGAACACCATGCCGAAGCAGAAGCCGATCAGCAGGCCGATAAACACTTCCTTGCCCAGTACGCCGATCCAGTTGACGCCGGTCATCACCGTCATGCCCGGGCTGGCGGCCGCGGCAAGTGGATAAGCCAGGATCGCCAGGCTCACATAGAAACTGTTGCGCACCAGCGACGGCACCGTCTCCGCGGTCATCAGCGGCAGCACCAGGAAGGCCGCGACGATGCGCGGCAAAGTCAGCGCCACGCCGGTGAGCTGGTCGCCCAGGTATTGGACGGAAAACGCGTCCCCCGTCATCGCGCGCTCAATGCAGCATGCCGGGGAAGCCGCTGAACAGGCGGTCGGCGAACTTGAACAGCGTGCCGCCCAGCATCGCCGCCGTGCCCAGCAGCGCCAGCACCACCACCAGGAATTTCACCGCGTAGGGGAAGGTCTGCTCCTGGATCTGCGTGGCCGCCTGCAGGAACGCCACCAGCAGGCCGGCGATGGCCGCGGCCAGGATCGGCGGCGCGGACAACACCAGCACCAGCCACAAGGCTTCGCGGGCAAGCTGGATTTCCTGGTCGTACATGCCGGCCTCCTATTGATAGGTCATGACCAAGCCGTGGATCAGCTTGGCCCAGCCGCTGAGCAGCACGAACAGCAATAACTTGAACGGCAGCGACACCATGGTCGGCGACAGCATCATCATGCCCATCGCCAACAGGATGTTGGACACCACCAGGTCGATCACCAGGAACGGCAAGAAGATCAGGAAGCCGATCTGGAACGCCTGGGTGAGCTCGCTCACCGTGAACGCCGGCACGATCACCAGGTAATCCTCGTTGCTGAGGTCGGTCTGGCGATCCGCCGGCAGCAGGCGCTTGGCGCTGGCCAGGAAGAAACCGCGCTCGCTCTCGTTGCCGTGCTTGATCAGGAAGCGTCGCAGCGGCTCCTTGCCCGATTGCACCAGCTGGCCGAGTTTTTCCATGGTCATCGGCCCGGGCGCCTGCGTGCTCATCTGGGTCTGCACGTCGCGGTAGCTGTCGGACATCACCGGATTCATCACATAGATCGACAGGATGATCGCCAAGCCGTTGATCACCACGTTCGGCGGCACCTGCTGCAGCCCCAGCGCGTTGCGCAGCAGGCTCAGCACCACCACGATCTTGGTGAACGAGGTGACCATCACCGCGACGAACGGCGCCATCGCCAGCGCCACCACCATGGTGATGACGAGCGCTGGCGAAAAATTATTGAAATCCATGTTCAGTCCCTTTGCGCGATACGTACGCCCAGCCAGTCGCCCAGCCGCACCACTGTGCCTTCGCCATAGCGCCGTCCGCCAAACATGATCCCGACGGTGGCGCCGATCAGTGCGCCGTCGACCTGCAGCGCGCTGCCCGGGCGCAGTGCGCCGAGGTCGTCGAGGCTCATGCTCAGGCGCGTCAGCAGGAACAGCGGCCGCGTCGCTTCATTGCCGGCCGTCAGCAAAGGGCGCTGCGAGATCTGCCATTCGCCCTGGCGCCGCTGCACCGGCCAGCCTTCGGGCAGGCCGAATACATGGCGTGCGCTTTCGTCGTCCGGCTGCAGTCGCGCCTCGCAATCCGCTTCGTGGCCGACGACCAGCACGTCGCCGGGCGCCAGCGCGGCCGCGGTGGCCGCATCGAGCGTGTGACCGGGCACGACCAGCCGTACGGACAGCGAGACGGCATCGCCGATCAAGGCAGGCGAGGACGGGTCCTGCCGCCATTCGGTACGCGCCGCGAGCGCACGCAGGTCGGCTTCGGCCAGGCCGACCCAGCCGCTGACCGTGCCGCCGTCGTGTTCCTGCCACAGCAGCCGGAGCCAGAGCTTGTCGCGCTCGCCGCCGATCGGCAGGAAAGCGGCGGGCAAGGCGTCCTGGCCCAGCAGCGCACCGAGCGCGGCGACCATGGACTCATGCGACAGCGACCACGCCAGCAGGCGCGCCTCGCCGTCGTAGTCCTGCCAGCGCGCATCGCCCAGCGGGCTCTCGCCGCGCTCCTGTTCCAGTGCCAGCCAGCACGAGCCATACGCGTGATCCAGCCGCAGGCAGGGCAGGCCGGCGGCATGGCGCTGGCCGCGTCCGGCTTGCAGGGTGAGCACGCCGACCGCGTCGGCATAAGCCAGCGCGTTGCCGCGCGACAGCAGTGCGCGGGCGGCGGCGAGCAGGCCCTCGCCAGGCGGGGGAAGGGCCGGTACGGCCTCCATGGCGACCATGCTCAAGCCTGGCCCAGTACGGCGCGGGTCAGTTCGACCACGTTGTGCGCGCCGAGCTTGGCCATCAGGTTGGCGCGGTGCAGTTCGACGGTCTTGGGGCTGATCTTCAGGTCGTCGGCGATCACCTTGTTGAGCTTGCCGCTCATGATCCCGTCCAGCACCTGCCGCTCGCGCCGGGTCAGGTTGGCCAGTGCGCCGGAGGCCGCTTGCGGCGCATGCGCCGACAGCGCGGACTGGATCGCCTCGATCAGCAGCGGCGCGTCGAACGGCTTCTCGATGAAATTGGCCGCGCCATGGCGCATCGCATCCACCGCCAGCGGCACGTCGCCATGGCCGGTGACGAAGATCACCGGTAGCGCGAGTCCGCGATGCGCCAGCTCGCTCTGCAATTCCAGCCCGCTCATGCCGGGCATGCGGATATCGCTCACCACGCAGCTGCGCGCCGGTGGTGGCGTACGGGTGAGTTCCTTCAACAGTGCCTCCGCGCTGCAAAACGCCTGCACCTCGAAGCCGGTCTGCTCGAGGATCCACACGCAGGAGTCGCGAAACTCCTGGTGGTCGTCCACCAGGTAGATGCGGGTGCCATGGTTGGCCGATGTCATGCAACGTTCCCTCGTGGCACGGTGAACGCCATGGCGCAGCCGCCGTGCCCTTCCGGGTTCGGTTCGGCGAACAGACGTCCCTCGTGGTACTCGACGATCGAGCGGCAGATGGCCAGGCCGATGCCCAGTCCGTCGGGCTTGGTGGTGTACAGCGGGGTGAACAGCCGTTGCATGTCGGCGGCGCCGAGGCCGCAGCCCTGGTCGACCACGCGGATCTCGACCATGCCGTCGTAGTCGACCCGCGCGGTGACGCGGATGTCGCGCCGCGCCGGCGGTGTCTCGCGCATCGCCTCGATCGCGTTCTTGATCAGGTTCAGCAGCACCTGCTCGATCATCACGCGGTCGGCGAAGATCGGCGGCAGGTCCGCCGGCAGCGCGTCGACGATGGCGACCTGGAACTGTTCGGCTTCCAGCCGCAACAGCTCGATCACGCCATGCACCAGCGCGTGCGCGTCGAGGTTCTGCCGATGCGGTTCGCGGCTGCGCACGAACTCGCGGATGCTGCCGATGATCTGCGCCGCACGCTCGGCCTGGCGCTTGGCCAGGCGGATGCCCTGCAGCAGGTGGCCGGATGCCGGCGCTTCGCCCGCAAGCTGCTCGCAGCCGCTCAAGTAGTTCACCGCCGCGGCCAGCGGCTGGTTCAGCTCATGCGCCAGCGTGGTGGCCATCTCGCCCACGCTCATCATGCGCGAGGTGGACAGCAGCTGCTCGTGCTGCGCCTGGTGCCGGCGCAGCAGGTCGATGCACTCGCTGATGTTGGTGATGAACAAGGCTTCGCCCGGCGCGCCGATGGTCGGCTGGCCGTCGTCCATGCGGTACCAGCGCCGGGTCTGCGCGGCGTAGTAGATCGGCTTGCCGCCCTGGCCGCCGGTGCGTTCGAACGCGGCATCGAAGTGTTCGCGCGCGGGCGCGCTATCGAACTGGGGGAACTCGTCGCGGAAGGCGGCGTTGCATGCGAGCGGCTTGCCGTCGTGCCGGTCGAACACGATGCACGGCCACGGTACGGCGTCGATCCATGCATATCCCTGCGCTGCGTCGGCGGCCGCGTTCCGTGCGGGCGTCGGCTTGCGGTGAATCCGGGTCACAGGCATCGTGACGATCCTTGATCGATCAGGTGTGTCGCGCTTTCGTCCCCCTGACGAATGACACGGTGGGCAGGTTTATTTGTATTTTTTGGAATGGGAATAATGCCATGAAGAGATTACTTAGCAACGTCATGGCCGGATTAACTTGGCCATCGGTCGCATTTGCAACCGATTCACCGGAAGGCGGCAGCCTATGGATCGGCCTTTTATTACCGCTGATAGCGGTGTGCGCGGCCCTGCTGGCATGGTTGTGGTGGCTGCGCAAGGGCCAAGCGTTACGTGGGCCCGGCGGTCCGCTGAAGGTGGTTCAGGCCGTTGCCGTAGGCGCCCGCGAGCGCGTGGTGGTGGTGGACGCGGCCGAACGCAGGCTGGTGCTCGGCGTCACTGCGCAGCGGGTGGAGCTGATCGCCGAATTACGGCGAGATGACACCGTCAAATAGCGTGATCAATATCACGCAAACAGTGTGATTCGGAAAAAACTTTCGATTATGTGTGTGTCGTGAATTTCATTTTCACGAAGGTGAATTCTAAAACCTAGGGTTTTCCCTAGGTACCGATTTTCAGGGGCGCTGTGTAGGTTGCCACTTCACCGAGCGCCGACAGGGGGCGTGAGGCTGAAGTGGATCGCGCCGTGAGAGCGCGGCGGCATCGGCATCGGCAACGGCAGTGGAAAGGGCGTTTCCATTCGCTCAATGGACGAGTGTGTCCGCTAGCCGGAGTGGTGTGCGTGGTCAGCGTGGCGAGGCCAATCAGGTTGCCAGCACAGCGAGTCGCCGCCGGTCCCGCCGCAGCGGTGCGCCATGGCGCTTGAAGCGATCCTTTCGCGGCTGGCGCCCGGCGCCGGCGGCTCGCGCAGCTATAGCGACCTGGTGCTGGTCGCCGGCGTGGTGGCGATCATCGGTTTGATGATCTTGCCGCTGCCGATGATCGCGATCGACGCCCTGGTGGCGCTCAACATGCTGATCGGCGTCGGCCTGCTGCTGCTCGCCATCTATATCCCCGCCCCCGTCGCGTTCTCCAGCTTCCCCAGCGTGCTGCTGCTGACCACGCTGTTCCGCCTGGCGCTGTCGATCGCCATCACGCGCTCGATCCTGCTCAATGCCGACGGCGGCCACATCATCGACACCTTCGGCAACATGGTGGTGGGCGGCAACCTGATCGTGGGCCTGGTGGTGTTCCTGATCATCACGGTGGTGCAGTTCATCGTGGTGGCCAAGGGCGCCGAGCGCGTCGCCGAAGTGGCGGCCCGCTTCTCGCTGGATGCCATGCCCGGCAAGCAGCTGTCGATCGACTCCGACCTGCGCTCGGGCCTGCTCGAAAAAGACGAGGCGCGCCGCCGCCGGCGCCTGCTGGAGATCGAAAGCCAGCTGCACGGCTCGCTCGACGGCGCCATGAAGTTCGTCAAGGGCGACGCCATCGCCGGCATCGTGATCATCGTGATCAACCTGCTCGGCGGCCTGGGCGTGGGCGTGATGATGCACGGCATGAGCGTGGGCGATGCCGTCCACACCTATAGCGTGCTGACCATCGGCGACGGCCTGGTCGCGCAGATCCCGGCCCTGCTCGCCTCGATCTCCGCCGGCCTGATCGTCACCCGCACCGCGGGCGACGAGGAAGACCGCAACCTCGGCGCGATCATCGCGCGGCAGATCTCCGGCGAGCCGCGGGTGGCCATGATCATCGGCTGCATCGCGCTGGGCATGATGCTGGTGCCGGGCTTCCCCGCGCTGGTGTTCCTGCCGCTGGGCCTGGCCCTGGTCGGCATCGCCTCCTGGCGCATGCGCGAGCGGGTGGGCTTCCTGCGCCGGCTGTTCAAGGTGCCGGAAAGCCAGGCCGAACTGCTGCCGCCCGACGTTGCCGACAGCGACGTGCTGCTGCCTTCGGCGCCGCTGATGCTGGAAGTGCATATGTCGGCGCTGCAGGCGCTGGGCAGCAACCAGGTGCGCAACGTGCTGCGCCAGGTCGTGGGCGGCTTGCGCGAGGACTACGGCGTGCCGCTGCCGAAGCCCGCGCTGCGCGCCGGCCTGCACCTGCCCGAGCAGGGCTATGCGCTGTATGCCTACGGCGTGCGCATTGCGCATGGCGCGCTGCGTCCCGGCCAGCTGTTCCTGCCCGGCCGCACCGCGCTGCCGCCCGCGCCCGCCGCGGAAACCGGCGCGCTGGCGCCAGAAGGCGTGAATGGTTTCCCCGGCCGCTGGCTGCCGCGCGACGGCGCGCGCCAGGCCAAGGCGCTGGAAGCGCCGCAGGTGTTGCACGAACACATCCGGCTGTCGCTGGAGCGGCATCTGTCGCTGTTCGTCGGCATCCAGGAAACCTCCAACCTGTCCAACGGACTCAGCCGCGACTACCCGGACCTGGTGCGCGAAATGCTGCGCGTGGTCTCGCCGCAGCGCGTGGCCGAAGTGCTCAAGCGGCTGGTCGAGGAACGCGTGCCGATCCGCCAGCTGCGCGACGTGTTCGAAGCGATCACCGACGCGGCCAGCCGCGAGAAGGACATCGTGCTGGTCGCCGAATACGTACGCATGGCGCTGCGCCGCCACCTCAGCTACCGCTACGCCGACGACAACCACGTGCTGCGCGTGCTGGTCGCGCGCCCGGAGCTGGAAGAACGCCTGCGCCGCTCGGTGCACACCGGCCCGGCCGGCACCCAGCTGGCGGTCGAGCCGGATCTCGCCGCGCGCCTGCTGGCGCAGGTCGGCGAGCACGCGCGCGGCGAGCACGGCAGCGCGATGGTGCTGCTCAGCTCGATGGACGTGCGCCGCCACCTGCGCAAGCTCACCGAGGCCGAGTACGCCGACATCCCGGTGCTTTCTTATCAGGAACTGGTACCCGACCTGCGTCTGGTGCCGGTGGGACAACTGGCCGTCTGACGGCCGCCACATTCGACAGGCAAGGAATCCGTAGCGATGGGTTATGACAGGGGCAGGAAGATGGGCACGGGCACCCGGCGGGCACTGGCCTGCACGGCGCTGCTCGGCCTGATGCTGTACGCCGCGCTGGCGCAGGCGGCCGCGATTCCGTTCAAGAAGAGCAGCACCGAGATCCAGACCGACAAGACGCTGCGCGAGATGCTGCCGGACTTCTTCCACGACCAGGGCCTGGAAGTGGTGCTGAGCCCGCAGGTCGCCGCGCGCAACGGCACGCTCAATGGCGCCTTCAAGGGCACCTATGCGCAGGTGTGGCGCCGCATCGCCGACACCAACGGGCTGCTGGCGTACTGGGACGGTTCGGCCGTCTACGTCTATCTCGATTCGGAGCGCGTCACCGACTACACCAGCGTGCCGCTGCCGCTGGAGCAGCAGTTCATCTCCGCCATGAGCAGCGTGAACTGGGCCGACGCCGCCACCGGCAACGTGTGGAAGCTCGAACCCAGCACCGGATTGGTCAGCATCACCGGCAGCAAGCGCTTCGCCGAGCAGGTCAAGCAGATGTCGCTGACCATCGCGGGCCTGGGCCAGCGCGAGACCACCCGCTTCAAGTTTTATCCGCTGAAGTACGCCTGGGCCTCGGACACCACCATGAACCTGGGCAACCGCCAGGTGACGGTGCCGGGCGTGGCCAGCGTGCTGCGCGCGCTGGTCAGCGATCCCGCCAGCTACGGCCAGTTCAACGGCGCCAGCGAGCGGCTGGCCTCGGCGCGCCAGCGCGGCCTGCGCGGGCAGGGCCTGGCCGGCCAGGGGCAACAGCCGCCGCCGCCGCTGGGTAACTACACGGTGCCGCCGCAGCAGGACGACGACGGTCTCGCTCCACCTGCCGCCCAGCTGGCGCCGACCGCCCAGCGCGGCGGCGTGGAAGCCATCGCCGGCAGCGGCGACACGCGCATCGTCGCCGACAGCTTCCGCAACGCGATCATCGTGCGCGACACCGCGGACCGCCTGCCGATGTACGACGAGCTGATCAGCCAGCTCGACGTGCAGCCGCAGATGGTCGAGATCGAAGCGACCATCATCGACGTCGACAAGACCAAGGCCCGCCAGCTCGGCATCAACTGGTTCTACCGCAACCACCGCACCACGGTGGGCTTCATGAGCGGCAACCAGACCCCGGCCGAGGCGCTCTACAACAAGGGCCTGCTGCTGGCGGCGCTGGGCCTGGGCGATACCAGCGGCTTGCCGCCGCTGTTCAACAACGGTTTCCAGATCGGCACGATCCTGGGCAATCCGGCCAAGTTCGTGGCGAACATCAATGCGCTGGAAGACGACGGCGTCACGCACGTGGTCACCCGCCCGCAGGTGATCACAATGAACGACACCGAGGCGGTGATCCAGAGCAACCAGTCGGTCTACGTGCCGGTCTCCGGCGCCTACAACTCCGACCTCTACAACGTCACCGCCGGCACCACGCTGCGGGTCACCCCGCACCTGGTAATGGAGGAGGGCGCGCCGCGCATCCGCATGATGGTGCAGATCGAGGACGGCAACATCACCTACTCGGCCAAGGACGCGCAGGACATCTCGTATCCCATCGTCAGCCAGAACGCGGTCAACACGCAGGCGGTGATCCAGGACGGCCAGGGCCTGCTGCTCGGCGGCCTGGTGCAGGACCAGACGCAGAACAACGAGCACAAGATTCCGCTGCTCGGCGACATCCCCGTGCTGGGCTATTTGTTCAAGACGGTGCAGAAGCAGCGCGCGCATACCGAGCGCCTGTTCCTGATCACGCCGCGCCTGGTCTTGCTCAATCGCATCAACGGCCAGCAGACGCCCAGCTCGCCGCAGGTGAGCATGGAAAGCCAGGAGCAGCTGGACAAGCAGCAGGCCAGCCGCGAGGCCTGGTGGAACCACAAGAAGAGCCAGGTCACGCAGCCGGCGCCGTTGCCGGTGATCGTGCAGCAACCGCCGCAGGCGGCGCCGGTTCCTGCGCCCAAGCAGCGTCCCCCGGAGTAATGCCATGAGCGCCCTGCCCGCCACCCGCCAACGCCCCAGCCAGCCGCCCAAGGTGCAGCTGGCCTTGCGCGTGTTCAGCGGGCTGCATGCGGGGGCGGAGCTGCGCCTGCCGCAGCGGGGCATCCTGATGATCGGGCAGGCCGACGACTGCGATCTGATCCTCAACGACAGCGGCATCGCCAACCATCACTGCGTGCTGACCGTGGTCGGCGACCAGGTGCTGCTGCGCGCGATGGACGGCGAAGTGGAAACTCACGACGGCCGCATCGCGGTCGGCGAGAACGTCAGCCTCGAACACTTCGCCCTGGTCGGCCTGGGCGACGTGCAGTTCGCGGTCGGCCCGCATTGGAGCGAGCGCTGGCAAAGCCTGGCCGGCGTGGGCGGCGATGCCTTGCCCGCGCTGACCGAGCGCCAGTTGGCCGGCCGCCGCCGCGGCGTACTGGCCTTGGCCGGCCTGCTGCTGGCAGTCGCCGCGCTGGTGCTGGCCGGCAGCTGGAAGGTCACGCATCCGCCGGTGACGGTGCGCGCGGCGAGCATGTCCGACCAGCTCGAACGCGTGCGCGCCGTGCTGCACGGACTCTCGCTGCGCCATGTCAGCGCCGCGGCCGGCGAAGGCGGGCATGTGGTGTTGCGCGGCCTGGTCGGCAATGCCGCGCAGCTGCCACAGCTCAAGCGCAAGCTGTCCGAAGCGGGCCTGACCACCGAGCTGACGGTGCGCGACTGGCCCAGCGTGGAGAAGCAGGTCAACGACATCTTCGCCATGCATGGCTACACGGTGCAGACCCGGCTGCTCGACCAGGGCGGCGTGGAAGTCGGCGGCCACTTCGGCGATATCGCCAAGGCCGACAAGGTGAAGAAGGACGTGCTCGGCTCGGCCGACATGCAGAGCCTCAACGCCGATGCACTGGGCCTGGCCCTGGCGCTGAAGAACTACGACGAACACGCGCCCGATCCGGTCAAGCCCGATCCGGGCAAGCGCATCCGCCACGTGGTCGGCGGGCGCGAGCCTTATCTCGTGACGCGCGACGAGTCGCGCTACTACGTGGGCAACAAGCTGCCGCAGGGCGGCGTGTTCCTCGCCGTGAGCGCGGAGGGAACCATCCTCCTGCGCATGCCGGACAACCGCTACATGCAATTGGACAAGGCCGACGACTACCAGACCCCGCAGCCGCTGGACGAAGCGACTGCGACGGTACTGCTGCCGCCGGCCGTGCCGGAGTCCGCCGCTTCCGCGGCGGCGCCGGTACCGGAGCCGCCCGCCATTCCCGCCAAGGTCGTCGCCATCGGTGCGAAGACCCCGGCCGGCGGTGGGCGTTGAAGCGAGCAGTGTCACCACCAGGAGACGAGCAATGAGCAGCAATAACAGCATCAACGGCAGCGGCAGCCAGTTCCCCAACATCAACAGCACCATCGCCGGCGGTTCGGCATCGGCCGGCCGTTCGGCCAGCGACGAGCAGTCCAAGAGCTGGTTCGAAGCGATGGCCAAGGCCTGGGGCAACGCGCTCGACCATCAGGCCTCGAAGGTCACCGAGCTGTCCGCGCAGGTGAGCGAGAACGGTTCGGACCAGCCTTCGGTGATGACCCAGCTCACCGCCGAGAGCCTGAAGATGCAGTTCCTTTCCACCAACGCGGCGACCTCGAACAACGCGGTCGGCCAGGCGCTGGAAACCCTCGGACGCAAGCAGTAATCCGGCCACCTGCCAGGAGGCAAGAGCATGAACGTGGATCCCACCCAACTGGTCAACGTCGGCCAGTTCGCGCCCATCGAGCCGAAGGCAGCCACGCCGGCGCACGCCGACGACGTGGCCAAGTTCCGCCAGAGCTTCGCCGACGCCGCGCCCGCCAACGCGGTGCAAGGCGGACAGGTGACGCCGGTGCCGCACGAGATGTCGCCGGAGTTCAAGGCGGTGCTCGGCCAGTTCGACTCGCTCAACGGCCGCGCCAACGAGCTGGGCCGCTTGTCCGAGGCGATGAAGGCGAACGGGCGCGACCTGTCGCCCAGCCAGGTCATCGACATGACCTTGAAGTGCCACGAGCTGGTGTTCCAGGCGGAACTGACCAGCAATGTCGCCAACCGCAGTTCGGAAGGCGTGCAGCAGCTGTTCCGTCAGCAGTCCTGAGGTCTTGCAGCGATGATGAAGCGTTTCGCGACCTTCGCCCTGCGGCTGGCGGCCCTGGCCTTTGTGCTCGGGCTGCTCGCCGGCTGCAGCCGCGACGTGCTGTACGCCAAGCTGGACGAGCAGCAGGCCAATGAAGTGGTGGCCGCGCTGATCAACGCCGGCCTCGACGCGCAGAAGGAACCCGGCGAACGCGGCGAGGGCTGGCGGGTCATGCTCGACCGCCGCGACATGCCCGCCGCGGTGGCGGTGCTGCGCGACGCCGGCCTGCCGCACCAGGGCATCGGCAACATCGCGCAGATCTACAAGAAGGACGGCTTCGTTTCCTCGCCGATGGAGGACAAGCAGCGTTTCATCTATGCGCGCGAGCAGCAGCTGGGCAATACGCTGCGGCAGTTCGATGGCGTGGTGGATGCGTATGTCTACCTGTCGATTCCCGACAAGAGCCCGATCGACGACAAGCCAGTCAGTGGTTCGGCCTCGGTGGTGATCATCGCCCGTCCCAATGCCGGCATCGAAAGCCGCGCGCCGGATATCAAGGCGACCGTGATGACGGGTACCGAAGGCCTGACCGATCCCAGTCGCGTCACCGTGCAGTTCTTCCAGCGCACGCCGAGCGAAGTGCCGGTGCAGCAGGCGCACTCCGGAGTGATGCGCGGCGACGTCGCCTCGATCCTGCTGATTGGCCTGGCCGCGCTGGCGGTCTTGCTGGCCGGCCTGCTGCTGTGGCGCAATCGCGGTGCGCTGATGGGTCAGCCGTCGCGCGGCGTGATGCGGCGCGAGGCATCGGGTGAGCGCTGAGCGCGCCATGCGTCGCGTGCAGGCGCGGGCCGCGCTGGACGGCCTGCATCCGCTGCGTTGCGTAGCGATGCCGGCGCCGCTATTGGAGCGTGCGCGCACGTCCGCGCTCGGTCGCCGCCAACTGGCACGTGCCGCGCTGCGTGCGCAGCCGCGTGTGTTCGCGCCCGATCACGAGCGCTGGGCGATGTGGTCGGACGAAGAACCCTGGCTGCACTGGCCGCACGCCGAGCTGGATGCGTTCACGCGCGTGCTTGGCGCGATCGCGCTGGGTCCGGCGGTGCGCGTCACGGTGGAACGCAGCGAAGTGCTGTTCCTGCGTGAAGCGCTTGGACTTGAACATTGGCGCCGTGCGCAAGCAGCGGATCCCTGGCGCGGCCCCGCGCCCGAGGCCGTGCGCAACATGGGCCGCGCGCTGATCCAGCGCTGCGAGCGCGATGCGCATGCGCTGCGCGAAGCCGCCTACGAGCGCGGCAAGATCGAATTCCTCGGCTACGCCGGCCGCCACGATCCGCGCCTGGCCGAGCGTCTGGCATTGGCCTACGCCACCGCACCGGCGCTGCCCTGCGCCAAGGAAGCCTGGCTGCCGGCCGCCACGGTGCCGGCCTTGCTGGCCCCGGCGCCGCTGCAACCCATCGCGGAGGAAGCCGCCGAATGAACGCCCAGGCCATGTTCGTCGACCGCGAGCGCTTCCAGCTCTATCTGGACGGCGGCGTGATTCCGGCCGCCGCATGGGCGCCGCTGCAGGAAGCGCAGCGCATTCTGGACGAGGCCAACGCAATCCTGCGCCAGGCCCAGCAAGAGGTGGAGCAGATCCGCGGGCAGGCCAAGTTCGAAGGCCTGGTCGAAGGCCGCGAGCGCGGCCTGCGCGATTGCGCGCGTGCGCTGGAGGCGCTGGTGGTGGCGCGTGCGGCCGCCACGGTCGAACTGCGCCGGCGCGCCAGCGAGATCGCCATCGCGGTGGTGCGGCATATCGCGCCGGCGATCGGCGCCGAGCGCCTGGTCGCCTCGCTGGTGGCCGAGGCGATGCAGAAGCTGGTGTTCGAACCGCATCTGCTGGTGCGCGTGCATCCGGACGTGGCCGAGCAGGCGCGCGCCGAAGTAGCCGCGCTGGGCGCGGCGGCGGCGCCGGACACCGAGATCATCGGCGACCCGGACCTGGACCGCTTCGACTGCATCATCGAATCCGCCGGCGGCATGGTGCGCGCCGGCTTCAACGAACAGCTCGAGCAGGCGCGGGTGATCCTGGCCGCCGCCGAGCACAGCACGGCCGGTTCGCCATGAGCCTGCCGCAGCCCGACGCACCGGTGCCCGAGGCCTTCGCGGTTCCCGCGGACGATCCGCTGCTGCGCGCGCTGAGCCGGCGCGACACCTTGCAGCGCGTGGGCCGCGTGGCCGAGGCCTACGGCACCCTGGTGCGCGCCACCGGCGTGCGTGCGGCGATCGGCGAGCTGTGCATGCTCGAACAGCCCGACAACGATTTCTGCCTGCCGGCCGAAGTGGTGGGTGTGTCGCAGCATCAGACGCTGCTCACGCCGCTGGGCCCGCTGGAAGGTATTTCCACCGCCACTACCGTGACCGCCACCGGCAAGCAGGCCACCGCGCCGGCGGGCATGAGCCTGCTCGGCCGCGTGATCGATGCGCACGGCGATCCGCTGGATGGCCGGGGTCCGCTGGAACACGTCGAACGCGTGCCGCTGTATGCGCCCTCGCCGAATCCCTTGAACCGCCAGATGATCGACCAGGCCATGCCCACCGGTGTGCGCGCGATCGATGCCACGCTCACCATCGGCCGCGGCCAGCGCACCGGCATCTTCGCCGTCGCCGGCGGCGGCAAGAGCACCTTGCTCGGCATGCTGGCGCGCAATGCGCAGGCCGACGTCAACGTGATCGTGCTGGTCGGCGAACGCGGCCGCGAAGTGGGCGAGTTCCTGCACGACAGCCTGGGCGAGGAAGGCCTCAAGCGCAGCGTGCTGGTGGTCGCCACCTCCGACCGGCCCGCGCTGGAACGCAGCCGCGTGGCCTGGCTGGGCACGGCGATCGCCGAATACTTCCGCGACCGCGGCATGAACGTGCTGCTGATGATGGATTCGATCACCCGCTTCGCCCGCGCGCTGCGCGACGTCGGCCTGGCGATGGGCGAGCCGCCGTCGCGGCGCGGTTTCACGCCGTCGGTGTTCTCCGCGCTACCGCGCTTGTTCGAGCGCGCCGGCACCAACGACAAGGGCGCGATCACCGCGTTCTACACGGTGCTGATGGAGGACGAGGACGGCAGCGATCCGATCGCCGAGGAAGTACGGTCGATCCTGGACGGCCATATTTATCTGTCGCGCCGCATGGCGCAGTCCGGGCACTACCCGGCGATCGACGTGCTGGCCAGCGCCAGCCGCCTGATGCCGCGGGTGACCGGCAGCGCCCACCAACGCGCCGCCTCGCTGCTGCGCCGCTATGTGGCCAAGTACCGCGACATCGAAATGCTGTTGCAGCTGGGCGAGTACAAACCCGGCGGCGATGCCGATGCCGACACCGCGATCGCGCGCATCGACGCCATCAATCAACTGTTGCGCCAGGGCACGCACGAGGCGGCCGACTTCGCCGGCACGCGCACGCGCCTGACCGGAGTGTGCACATGAGCGCCGGCTCATTCCCGCTGGAACCGCTGCGCACGGTGCGCGGCATCCGCCTGCACGCGCTGGAGACGGAACTGAAGCAATGCCGCGAGCGGCATCGCCTGACTGAGGAAGACCGTGCCGCCGCGGACGAACGCCTGCAGCAGGCCACGTTCGCGCGACAGGATTTCGCCGACCGTGCCTGGACCGGCATGTTCGCCAACGGCGCGCCCACCGCGCTGGCGATCGATCGCTACGAACGTCATCTGGCGCTGCTCGATCATCAGATCGTGCAGCGCCGCGCCGAACTGGACGAGCGCGAGATCGCCTGCGCGCAGACCCAGGACGCGCTGGACCGCGCTGCCGCCGCCTGGCGGCAGGCGCGCGGCAAGCTCGACGCCGTGGACGAGATGAAGCAAGGCTGGCTGCGCGAGATGCGCGGCCGCATCGAATGGAGCGAGGAGCAGAGCCTGGAAGAACTGTTCCTGCGCCGCGCACCGACGAACTGAGGTCCTTATGCGCAACGATGCCACCACCGCCACCCACACCACGCCGCCTGCCGCGCACACGCACGGGTCGACCCAGCGCGCCAAGGACGAGCCGGCGCGCGGACGCGAGGACATCCAGCGTTTCCGCAAGCTGATGGACGGCAAGGGCCAGGATGCGCAGGACGGCGACGAGATCGCCGCGGGTCCGCACGGGCTGGCCGCCAGCGATCAGGAAAAGGCCTTGCGCGAACTGCTGCAACGCCAGCTCGACGCCGCGGCCGGCAAGGCCACCGCGTTGCCGCCGCGCGACGGCGAGCGCGACAGCGGCAGCGATACGTCGTCCGACAGCGGCGGCCAGCCGGACGGGCAGGGCCTGGCCAGTGCCGGTGCCCAGGCCTGGCAACAGGCGCAGCAGATCGTGCTGCACGGTGCCGAACAGCCGGCGCCTGCCGCGCAGGCTGCGTTGGCGCCCGCGCTGGCCGAATTGATCGAGCGCCACGTGAAACAGCTGCTGGTGCCGGATGCGCGCAGCAGTGCGCAGTCGCGCGAAATCATGATCACCCTGAAGAACGGCGTGCTGCCCGGCACCGAGCTGTGGCTGAGCCGCACCGACAAGGGCTGGAAGCTGCGCGCCGACACGCGTTCGCCGGATGCTTATCGCCAGCTGCTGGAAGGCGCGCCGCAGTTGATCGAGCGCTTCGCCAGCCGGCAGCTGGGCGAGCTGGAAATCGATCCGTCCCTGCTGAGCTGAGGAGACTGGCGATGGGTATCAGCGGCGTCTTCAAGAACGACCCCCTGCTGCAGCTGCTGGGCGGTGGCCACGGCGCGCAGGGCAATGGCCACGTGCAGCTGAGCTTCCCGATGTCGCCCGGCGACACGGTGAGCACCATTGCCGACAAGCTCGGCCTGCCGCTGGATGGCCTGCTGCGGGTCAATCCCGGCATGAGTGCCAACACGCCGTTGAGCGCGGGGCTGACGGTGCAGCTGCCGGTATCGAGCTTTGGCGATCTGAACGGCAACTGGGGCGATCGCGGCAATGGCCAGGTCGGCAATCCGTCCGGCCACGAGCTGCCGCTGTTGCCGGAGCTGGCGGACGCCTTGCGCGGCACCGCGCGCATCGACGGCATCCAGCTGGGCGTGACCTTGTCGACCGCCAACTTGCAGGCGGTGCCACTGATCGCCGCCGGCGCATTGAACAGCGCCGACATAGCCGCGCAGGCCGCGCGCAATCCGCTCGCCGGCTGGCCCGGCGGCACCGCGCCCGGCAGCGCGCCGGTGAACTATGTGCAAGGCGCCGACCGCGGCGGCACCGTCGCGACGGGCCTGCCGGCGTCCTCGCTGGGCGCCGCGCGCGCGGACGGCATGGTGCTGAGCTTCGCCCAGGCCGCCGGCGTGCTGGCGCAGGCGGCGATGAACCACCAGCACGGCAACGACTCCGTACCGCCGCCCCCGCCGATGCCCTGGCTGGACAGCACGCGCCCTGCGCTGGTGGCCACGCCGATGGCCTGGCAAGCCGTGCCGCAAGGCCTGTCGCCGGCCGGCTGGAGCGTGGCCGCGGCGGCCGTCGACGGCAACGAAGCGAAGCTGCAGATCATGGCGCTGCTGATGGCCCAGCTCGGCCAGGCCGCAGCCGGCAATGCCGGTGCGGCGAACGTGCAGACGCCGGGCTTTATCGACCCGCAGGCGGTGGCCGCGCAGGCCGCTGCGATGCGTGCGGGCCGCAATATCGACCTGGGCGCGGGCCGCAGCCTGCAGTTCACCCTGGTGCAGGACCGCATGCGCCGCGTGGGCGCGGTCGGCGAAGAGGAACGCGCGGCTGCCGGACGCCGTCCGAACGAAGCGGAGGTGAAGCCGGCGCGCGAACAGCGCGCCGGGGAGGCCGAGGCAGCGCAGGAAGACCGCGATCGCCGCCGCCGCGCCGCCGAGGCCGCCATGCGCCGCCGCAGTCGCAAGCTCAGCACCCGCTGCCGCCCGCGTCGTGGGCCGCGCCTGCCATTGTGCGAGCCGGGGCGGGCGCGGTATCCGCAGACGGTGGATTGGGCGGAATTTCGCGGACGGCTGCCGCCGCGGTATCTGTGGGGCAGTGCGCCGGACGCGCCGTAGGTTGGGGTGAGCGCAGCGAACCCCAACGGGGCGATCATCGTGTGAGGTTTGTTGGGGTTCGCCTTTGGCTCACCCCAACCTACGCGTTACTGCACGCCTTGCTCTACCGCCACATGGTGCTGCCGCAGCCACTGATGCACCTGCTCATGCTGCGCGCGCGCGCTGGCATTGAGGCCACCGGCGGGAAGGATGTTGAAGTAAGTCTGGAACGTCGCCCCCTGCTGATTACGCCGCGTCGCATCCGCCCCCGCTTCGAGCAAGCGCAACACGCAATGCGTGCGATGCACCTTGGCGGCGACGTGCAGCGGCGTGTTGCCCAGGCGGTCCGCGCGGTTGGGGTCGGCGTGGTGCGCCAGCAGCAGGTCGAAGGCGTCGTCGCCGGGGTTCATCAGCGCGGCATCCAGCGGCGGCGCCTGGGTGATGCCGTGCGGTGCGTTCGGATCGGCGCCGTGGTCGAGCAGCAGGCGCAGGTAACTGGGATCGCTCGCCATCGCCGCCAGGTGCAGCACGGTGGCGCCGCCCACGCCGGGGCGTGCGGGATCGGCACCGGCGCGCAGCAGGGTTTCCATGGCGCGGCGGTCCTTGTGCAGCAGCGCCCATTCCAGCGGCGTGACGCCGCGCTCGCCCTGCGCGTTGAGGTCGGCGCCTTGCTGGCTCAAGGCGCGCACGCGTTCCTCGTCGCCGTGCGTGGCGGCATCGACCAGCGCGCTCACGCGCGCGTCGGCGAACACCTTGCTTGCATCCGTGTCGCTCATGGCCTCTCTTCCCGCAACAGGCGTGGCGAGCGCGAGGCTCGCCAGCAGGCACCAGGCGAGCTGCCTGGGGCGATCGATCTGCATCATGCCGGGTTCTCCGGTATCGGCCCAGCGCCGAAAGCCGCCCGAGTACAGCACGGGCGGCGTCACGGTTTCATGCTGAGGCGGCTCAAGGCTGCCAGGGATGGTCTTTCTGCAGCGCCGCGAGCACCGCATCGTCGTCGTGCAGGTCGACGGAGTGCTTGGCCACGTCGACGGCGTACTTCGCTTCCAGCACCTCGGCCTTGCCGTCGAGCCAGTCATACCAGTGGATGTCCGGCTTGGCGACGGGATCGGGATCGTTCAGCGCGATCTTGTGGCCGACCGCATCGGGCAGCGGCGAGTGTTCCTGCACGGTGGTGAGGATCTCGCCGTTCACCGCATAGCGGCGGATCAGGCCGTCCTCGGCCTGCTGCTTCAAGGCGGCGGGATCGCCTTCGGGGATCAGCCGGCGGATCGTTTCGTCGTTGAGCCCTGCCGCGTTGAAGGTGACGCCGGCCGAGTCGGTCGCCAGCGAGGCGATGGAGGCGAGGCCGCCGCCCAGCGAGTGGCCGGTGATGGCCAGGCTGTCGCCGAACGCGGCCTTGGCTTCGGTGGCCAGTGCCACCGCCTGGTTGTACTGCGCGGCGGAGATGCCCAGGCCCTGCTCGGCGTTGTTGAGCCAGTCCTTGATGTCGTTGGAGCCGGCGAAGGCCAGTACGTGGTCGCCGTTCTTGTCCTGGTAGATGGCGGCGCGCAAGCCCGTACTCGGGTCTTCCAGCGAGGCCGGATCGATGCCGGCCTGGGTGAGCTGGTCGCCGGTAAGGCGGGTCCAGCCCTCGACGCCCTGGCTGTGCGGGTCGTAGACATCCTGGGCGATGCGCGCCAGTTGCAGATCGATCGCCTTGGGATCGGTGCCGCGCACCTGCGCGTCGAAGTTCGGCGCGGCGGCGGTGGACGAGGCGCCGAACATCGAGCGGGTGAGGCTCGCCAGTTGCGGATTGAAGGCCAGCTGCGGCTGCGAGACGTGCGCATTGGGGTGCGCGGCGCTGTTGGCTTCGGCTTGGGTCGAAGCGTTGTAGCGATCTACCGGCAGCGCCGCGCTGCTGCGTTGGGACTGCAGTTCCAGGTACATCGCTCCACCTCCCATGGTGATGCGCCCGACGATAGCCGTGCGCATCGAGCGGCAGTCAGTAGGGCGCTCCCTAGCTGGGGTTTTCCCTAGGTGGTTTGGACGGCTATCTAGGGATGCACCTAGCTCGGGAAAGTCCCAATGGGAGAGTCCGTTGTCACGGTGCTGCAATTCGCGGGCCGCATTCCTTTCGAACTGAAGAGGCCACCCATGACCGCAGTCAGCGCCGTGCGCTCCTCGCAGGCTTTCGCCGCGAGCGAGGATGCGTCGAAAACTTACTCCGTGCAGCACGGCGACTCGCTGTCGGCGATCGCGCAACGTTTCGGCCTGTCGCTGGCGGCGCTGGAGGCGGCCAATCCGCAGATCGCCAACCCCAACCGGATCTATCCCGGCGACCGCATCCATCTCCCCGCGGGCGCCAGCGATGGCGGCGCCACACCGGCGGCACCCGCAGCCACCGGCGGCGCGCAGCCGGCGGCGGGCAAGAGCGGCGCGGCTTCGGGTTTCAGCATCAGCCAGAACGGCGTGCAGATGATCGAGGGCTTCGAGGGCTACAGCGCCACGGCGTATCCCGATCCCGGCACCGGCGGCGCGCCGTGGACCATCGGCTACGGCCACACCAAGGGCGTGCAGCCGGGGCAGACCATCACCCGCGCGCAGGCCGAGCAATACCTGAAGGAAGACCTGGCCTGGGCGCAGGATGCGGTGCGCAGCAAGGTGCACGTGCCGATCACCCAGAACCAGTTCGACGCGCTGGTCAGCCTGACCTACAACCTGGGCGCGAACGGCTATCCGGGCCTGCTGGCCAAGCTCAATGCCGGCGACTACAAGGGTGCGCAGGCGATGTTCGGCGAGTACGTGCATGCCGGCGGCCATGTGCTGCAGGGTCTGGTGAACCGCCGCGCGAAAGAGGCAGCGTTGTTCGGCAGCGATGCGCCGAGCGGCGGCAATCCACCGGCGCCTCCATCGCCGCCGGCACCGCCAGGCGGTGCGCATGACTACACGGTGCAATCGGGCGACACGCTGTCGGCGATCGCGGCGCGCCAGGGCGTGTCCTTGAAAGCGCTGGAAGCGGCGAATCCGCAGATCCGCGATTTCAACCATATCTATCCCGGGCAGGTGATCCATCTGCCGGGTAGCGCTGGCAGTGCGCCTGCGGGTGGCAGCTATACGGTGAAGTCCGGCGACACCATGTCGGGTATCGCCGCGCGCCACGGCGTGTCGCTCCCGGCGCTGCTCGCGGCGAATCCGCAGATTTCCAATCCGAACCGGATCTACCCGGGGCAGGTGATCCATCTGCCCGGCGGCAGCAGCGCCAGCAGTGCGCCGGCAAGCCATGACTACACCGTGCGCTCCGGCGACAGCATGTCGGGCATCGCCTCGCGCAACGGCGTTTCGCTGGCGGCGCTGGAGCATGCCAATCCGCAGATCGCCAATCCCAATCGCATCTATCCGGGGCAGGTGGTGCATATCCCGGGGGCGGGCGGCACACAAGGTACCGGCGGCGTGCACGGCAGCACCGGCGCCAGTGGCAGCAAGGCGGTGGATATCGCCAGGCAGTTTCTCGGGCGCAATGCGTCGGAGCTGGAGCGCAGCGGCGCGTTGCCGATGAATCCCGGCGTGTCACCCGACGAGTGCTGCGCCAACTTCGTGTCCGCGGTGCTGCAGAAGGCGGGGCTGCTGGACAGGCATACCGACCTGGTCTCGGGTTCCAGCCGCACCGGTGCGGGCGCGGCCGGCTCGATCGGCCGCATCCTCAAGGACCGTGGCTGGAAGGTGGTCGATGCGGCGCATGCCAGGCCGGGCGATGTGTGCATTCTCAACAACGGCGGCCACGTCGAACTGGTGGCCAGCAACAGCGGCGGCAACGTCCAGCTGATCGGCTCGAACAACACCAACAGCAATGGCACGCAGCAGGTGGGCTACGGCCACCCCTACGGCGGCGCGTGGTACCTCACGCCTCCTTGAGCATCGTTGAACCTGCGGCCAGGCGGGGGAGGGCGAAGGGCGGCCTGCGGGTCGCCCTTCGCTTTTGGATTCAGTCGCCGAACAGCGCGGCGGGTGCGCCGTACTGCTGCGCCCAGCCGGCCCAGGCCGGATCGGTGGGGCCGACCGCTTCGGCCTTCATCGTCCAGTGGCCGGCGTGGCTCTGCAGCAGGGCGGCATAGACCTGCGACATCGCGCCGTGGCTGGCGGCTTCGGCAAAGGCGGTGCCGGTGTAGTCCACTGGCTGGCCGTCCGTGCCCTGCAGGTGCGCATGCAGGAAGGCCCAGTCGCCGGACACGTTCAAGCGGTCGACTACGAAGCGCACCGGTTGATGCAGGCGCTGTTCCAGCGGCGCGCGGACGATGTCGAGGATGGCCTTGCGTTCGGGGCTGCCGGCGTATGCCGTATGCGTGGAGGAGGCGGTGGCGGTCATGGCGGTCAGGCTCAGCAGCAGGGTGGCGAGAAGGCGCATGCGGAGGACTCGTGCCTTGGCTGGGGCAGTATCGCGCCCGCACGGCACCGCCGGACCTGGGGTTTTCCCCAGTCTCCGCGGAGCGCTGTCGCGGGGCCGGCGCTAGAATGCTGCGATGCATATCTTCAAGCTCTTTCATCTCGAAGCCGCCCACCGCCTGCCCAACGTGCCGCCGGGCCACAAGTGCGCGCGCCTGCACGGCCATTCCTTCCGCGTGGAAATCCATGTCGAGGGCGAGCCGGACCCCCAGCTCGGCTGGGTGATGGACTTCGCCGACGTCAAGGCCGCCTTCGCGCCGCTGTACGAGCAGCTGGACCATCACTACCTCAACGACATCGAAGGCCTGGACAACCCCACCAGCGAGAATCTCGCGCGCTGGATCTTCAGCCGCCTGCAGCCGCGCCTGCCGGGGCTGGACAAGGTGGTGGTGCACGAGACCTGCACCTCGGGCGCCAGTTGCAGCCGCGGCAGCTTTTGACGCGTCGCGGCATTTCATGGATTTGTCATAGTTGATTGTTCTGAAAATATTTTTTGTCGAATTGACGCGTCTTCACAAAAAATATATTGCGCTGCACAAAATCACTTGTTAGGCTTTGTCCCACTACCCCCATTCCCGTCGAGGGAGCAAAGCCATGACCCAGCAACTGAATGCCCAGGTTTTCGCCTACGCCAAGCAGCTGACCGACAACGCCTTCAAGGCCCAGTCGGTGGCCTTCAAGGCTCTGGAAAAGATTGCCGAGCTGCAGATCCAGGCGCTCGAGAAGCAGTCCCAGGTGACGTCCGAGTACATCGCCGGCGCGCTGGAAACCCGCGACGTCGAAGGCCTGCGCACCCTGTGGGAAAAGGGCACCGTGCTGAGCCGCGAGAACGCTGAGCGCGCTGTCGCCGTGACCCAGGAAATCATCGCCGTGACGCAGAAGACCGCCGAGTCGCTGAACGCCCTGGCCCAGGAACAGCAGCAGGCCGCGAACGACGCCGTGTCCGCCCCGGTCGCCGCGGTGAAGAAGGCTGCCGCCGCCGCGAAGTAATCGCTTCAACGTCGCTCCCTCCCTCGGCGACGTCCCTAAAGGCCGGACTGGCTACCAGTCCGGCCTTTTTTGTTGCCCGCGGCCTGGACGCTTTGCACACGCGGCGGCCGGCAAAGTAGGCGATCGGACAGGAAAGTGCGGCATATCGCAGGAACGCGGCTTGTCCGTCTAAATGCCGCGCTGATATACTTTTTAAGATTGGACCGTGGCCCGCAGCTGGATCGGTGCCGCCTAGTGCGAAGCCGCGCGGGGACCTCACGTGCTCAACAGTCTTGCCTCCGGACGTCGTCTCGCGCTGCGCATCGTGATGCTGCAGCTCGCCACGGCGGCGATCGTGGGCCTCGCTTTCCTGACGCAGGGTTACCGCGATGCAATCGCGGGCGCTGCGGGCGCCACACTGGTGGCGCTGGGTACCGCGCTGCTGGCGTCGCGTACCTTCGCAGGACTGGGCGGGGGCGGCATGACCATGGGCCGGATGGTTTCAGGCATGGTTCTGAAATGGATCGCGATCGCTGGAGGGCTGATCGTGATCCTGGGTCAATACAAACTGCCGCCACTGGCCGCTATCACGGGGCTGGTGGCTGCGTACGCAATAAATCTGCTGGCGTTCCGATTCAAGGGCTGAGACATGGCAAGCGAGCCTCAGGGCGGTTTAACCGAATACATCCAGCACCACCTGCACCACAACGTGGTGAGCCTGGGTGATGGTCCCTTCATGAAGCTGCACCTCGACTCGATCGTGGTGGCCTTCGTGCTCGGCGCGCTGTTCTGCCTGTGGTTCTGGCTCAAGGCCCGCAAGGCCACCTCCGGCGTGCCGTCCAAGGGACAGGCCTTCGTCGAGCTGATCGTCGAATTCGTCGACACCCAGGTGAAGGACACCTTCCACGGCGACCGCCGCACGGTGACTCCGCTGGCGCTGTCGATCTTCATGTGGGTGACCTTCCTCAACGCGATGGACCTGCTGCCGCTGGATGCGCCGGGCTTCGCCGTCAAGACGGCCGCCGGCACCGAGGCCATGCACGGGACCTTCTTCCGCTGGGTGCCCACCGCCGACATCAACACCACCGTGGGCCTGGCCCTGTGCGTGTTCTTCATCGTGCTGGGCCATGGCATGAAGGCCAAGGGCACGCTGGGCTTCGGCAAGGAACTGGTCACCGCGCCGTTCCATGCGCACAACCCGGTGGTGGTCGCGATCCTGGTGCCGTTCAACCTGGCGCTCAACATCATCGAATACCTGTCTAAGCCGGTGTCGCTCGCGATGCGACTCTTCGGCAACATGTACGGCGGCGAGCTGGTGTTCATGCTGATCGCGGGCCTGTTCGCGGGCTGGATCAGCTTCCTGCCGGGCGTGCTGTTCAACACTGCCTGGGGGATCTTCCACATCCTGATCATCCTGCTGCAGGCGTTCATTTTCATGATGCTGACGATCGTCTACATCGCGACGGCTCGTGAGCATCATTGATCCTTAAGTTCCATCCGGTTCCGCTTTTCAATTCCGTTTCGCTCTAACCACACCTTTAGAAAGATTCACAGGAGAACACCATGAACCTCGCCGAACTCATTTCCCATGTGCAGGGCCTGACCGCGATCGCCGTCGGCATCATCATCGGCCTGGGCGCGCTGGGCGCTTGCCTGGGTATCGCCATCATGGGTTCGAAGTTCCTCGAGTCCGCCGCACGCCAGCCGGAGCTGGTGCCGCTGCTGCAGGGCCGCATGTTCCTGCTCGCCGGCCTGATCGACGCGGCGTTCATCATCGGCCTGGCCGTGGCGCTGCTGTTTGCGTTCTCGAACCCGCTGACCGCCCAGGTCATCGCCAACTTCGGCCACTAAGCCTCAGTAGCCAGCGCGATACATCGCTGCGGCCGACCGGCCGCAGCGAATTGCCGGTCCCACGCGTTACGGAGTTGTTGGAAAGCTCATGAATATCAATCTGACTTTCCTGGGCCAGATGGTGTCGTTCGCCATCCTGGTCTGGTTCACCACCAAGTTCATCTGGCCGCAGCTCAATGCCGCGATCGAAGAGCGTCAGAAGAAGGTTGCCGAAGGCCTGGCCGCCGCCGAGAAGGCGCGCACCGAGCTGAAGGACGCCGACGCCAAGGTCGCCACTGAGATCAAGCAGGCCCGTCAGCAGGCCGCCGAGATCATCGAGCGCGCCCAGCAGCAGGCCAACCAGATCGTGGACAAGGCCCGCCAGGATGCCGTTGCCGAGACCGGGCGCCTGAAGGCCCAGGCCGGCGAAGAGATCGCCAGCATGCAGCAGCGCGCCCGTGAGGAACTGCGCAGCTGGGTCGGCCGTCTGGCCGTGCAGGGCGCGGAGAAGATCGTGCAGCGCGAAGTCGACGCCTCGGCCCACAAAGCCTTGCTCGACCAGCTCGTTGCCGAGATCTAAGCCATGGCCCAGGCAATCACTCTCGCTCGCCCGTACGCCCGCGCCGCTTTCGAGCTGGCGCGCGCGGCCGGTGCGCTGCCCGCGTGGTCGCAGGCGCTGACCTTCGCCGCCGAGGTGGCGAAGGACGCGCGCGTGGCCGCGCTCGGCAACGACCCGCGCGTGCTGCCCGCACAGCTGGCTGCGCTGCACCTGCCGCAGGGCATGGACGCGCAGGCGCCGTTCGCCAGCTTCCTGGCCGAACTGGCCGAGCATCGCCGCATGGCGCTGCTGCCGGAAGTGGCCGAGCTGTTCGAGCAGTACAAGCGCGAGGCCGAGTCGCAGCTGCTGGTCAAGGTGACCAGCGCGATGGCGCTGGATGCCGCGCAGGCCGAGCAGTTGAAGGCTTCGCTCAAGCGCCGCTTCAAGCGCGACATCGAACTGGAAACCCAGGTCGACGCCTCGCTGCTCGGCGGCGTGGTGATCGATACCGGCAGCGAAGTGATCGACGGCTCCGTACGCGGCCGCCTGGCGCGCCTTTCCGGTGCGCTGACGGCCTGAGTACGCGCAGGGCCGGCCCGGTCAGCCCGCATCAGCGCGGGGCGGACCGGACCTCGACAAGCGAATTCAAAAAAATCCCAGGATGACCACCATGTCCAGCACCACCTTGAACCCGTCCGAGATCAGCGAGCTGATCAAGACCCGCATCGAGCAGTTCAAGCTCGGCGCGGAAGCCCGCAACGAGGGCACGATCATCAGCGTGTCCGACGGCATCGTGCGCATCCACGGCCTGGCCGACGTGATGCAGGGCGAAATGATCGAGCTGCCGGGCAATGCATTCGCCCTCGCGCTGAACCTCGAGCGCGACTCGGTCGGCGCGGTGGTGCTCGGCGAATACCAGCACCTGCGCGAAGGCGACACCGCCAAGACCACCGGCCGCATTCTCGAAGTGCCGGTCGGCCCGGAGCTGCTCGGCCGCGTGGTCGACTCGCTGGGCGCGCCGATCGACGGCAAGGGCCCGCTCAACGCCAAGCTCAGCTCGGCGATCGAGAAGGTCGCGCCGGGCGTGATCTGGCGCAAGTCGGTCGACCAGCCGGTGCAGACCGGCTACAAGTCGGTCGACTCGATGATCCCGATCGGCCGCGGCCAGCGCGAGCTGATCATCGGCGACCGCCAGACCGGCAAGACCGCGCTGGCCATCGACGCGATCATCAACCAGAAAGATTCCGGCATTAAGTGCATCTACGTCGCCATCGGCCAGAAGCGCTCGTCGATCGCCAACGTGGTGCGCAAGCTCGAAGAGAACGGCGCGCTGGCCAACACCATCGTGGTGGTCGCTTCCGCTTCCGAGTCGGCCGCGCTGCAGTACATCGCGCCGTACGCCGGCTGCGCCATGGGCGAGTACTTCCGCGACCGCGGCGAAGACGCGCTGATCATCTATGACGATCTGTCCAAGCAGGCCGTGGCCTACCGCCAGATCTCGCTGCTGCTGAAGCGTCCGCCGGGCCGCGAAGCCTATCCGGGCGACGTGTTCTATCTCCACTCGCGTCTGCTCGAGCGTGCCGCGCGCGTGTCGGAGGAGTACGTCGAGAAGTTCACCAACGGCGAAGTGAAGGGCAAGACCGGCTCGCTGACCGCGCTGCCGATCATCGAGACCCAGGCCGGCGACGTGTCCGCCTTCGTGCCGACCAACGTGATTTCGATCACCGACGGTCAGATCTTCCTCGAGACCGACCTGTTCAACGCCGGCATCCGCCCGGCCGTGAACGCCGGTATTTCGGTGTCGCGCGTGGGTGGTTCGGCGCAGACCAAGATCGTCAAAAAGCTGTCCGGCGGCGTGAAGCTGGCCCTGGCGCAGTTCCGCGAGCTGGCTGCGTTCGCGCAGTTCGCCTCGGACCTGGACCCGGCCACCCGCGCCCAGCTCGACCGCGGCCAGCGCGTCACCGAGCTGATGAAGCAGAAGCAGTACGCGCCGCTGTCGATCGCGGAGCTCGCGCTGTCGGTGTACGCCGCCGAGAAGGGCTACCTGGACGACCTGGCGGTCGACAAGGTGCTGCCGTTCGAGAAGGGCCTGCATGCGTTCTTCCACCAGAACCACGCCGAGCTGATGAAGAAGCTGGTCGCCACCGGCGACTGGAACAACGACATCGAGGCCACCTTCAAGTCGGGCCTGGACGAGTACAAGAAGACCGGTAGCTGGTAAGCAGGGCGCGGGAGCGGCAGCGCCGTTCCTGTTCCCCGTTGTGCGCGAACGGCGTCGCCGTTTGCGCACCCCGTACCTGAGCGAGCACAGCGAGCGAGAAAGAGATGGCAGGCGGACGCGAAATCAAATCCAAGATCAAGAGCACGCAGAACATGCGCAAGGTGACGCGCGCGCTCGAAATGGTCTCGGCCTCGAAGATCCGCAAGGCGCAGGATCTGATGAAGGCCTCGCGCCCCTATGCGCGCCAGATGCGCAAGGTGATCGCGCACGTGGCCCAGGCCAGCACCGACTTCAGCCATCCGTTCCTGGTGCAGCGCGAGAAGGTCGCGCGCGTCGGCTACGTGGTGGTGTCGACCGACCGCGGCCTGTGCGGCGGCCTGAATTCCAACCTGTTCCGCCGCCTGCTGCCCGCGATCCGCGAGTGGCAGGAGAAAGGCGTGCAGGTCGACGTGGTGGCCGTGGGCCAGAAGGCCACCCAGTTCTTTCGCCGCATCAAGGGCGTGAACCTGGTCGGCAGCGTCACCCACCTGGGCGAGAAGCCGAAGCTCGAGCAGCTGGTGGGCGTGATCAAGGTGGTGCTGGATGCCTACATGGCCGGCAAGCTCGATCGCGTGTTCCTGGCCTACAACGACTTCGTCAACACCATGACGCAGAAGCCGACGATGGACGCGCTGCTGCCGCTGCCGCTGGTGGCCGCGGAGCTGGAAGCGCACCAGGCCAAGGGCGAGTCGGCCTATGCCGGCATCAAGCTCGAACAGTCGCACGACTGGGACTACATCTACGAGCCGGACGCCGCCACGGTGCTGGAGTACGTGCTGGGCCGCTACATCGAGTCGGTGGTCTACCAGGGCGTGCTGGAAAACCTGGCCAGCGAGCACGCGGCCCGCATGGTCGCGATGAAGTCGGCCTCGGACAACGCGAGCAAGGTCATCGGCGAGCTGACGCTGGTCTACAACAAGGCGCGCCAGGCGGCGATCACGCAGGAAATTTCTGAGATCGTCGGCGGCGCCGCGGCCGTGTGAGTGCGATCATGAGTGTATGAGTGCGATCATCCATGATCGCGAAGATCAAATGGGCGGCCATCCGTGGCCGCACTCTTTGCTAAAACCACTGAAACCACGCGACCAGAACGGGCGCGGTTAAACCAGACATTCAAAGATCCTTCCGGAGCATTTCCATGAGCCAGGGTAAAGTTGTTCAGATCATCGGCGCGGTCATCGACGTCGAGTTCGCACGCGATCAGGTGCCGCAGGTTTACGACGCGCTGAAGATCGACGGCACCGAGATCACGCTGGAAGTCCAGCAGGTGCTCGGCGACGGCGTGGTGCGCACCATCGCCCTGGGTTCCCCGGACGGCCTGAAGCGCGGCCTGGCCGTGCGCAACACCGGCGAAGGCATCAAGGTGCCGGTCGGCGCGGCCACCCTGGGCCGCATCATGGACGTGCTCGGCAACCCGATCGACGAAGTCGGCCCGATCAACGCGGAAGACCAGTGGGTCATCCACCGCGAGGCTCCCTCGTACGCCGACCAGGCGCTGGCCAACGAGCTGCTGGAAACCGGCATCAAGGTGATCGACCTGGTGTGCCCGTTCGCCAAGGGCGGCAAGGTCGGCCTGTTCGGCGGCGCCGGCGTGGGCAAGACGGTGAACATGCTGGAGCTGATCAACAACATCGCGACCCAGCATTCGGGCCTGTCGGTGTTCGCCGGCGTGGGTGAGCGCACCCGCGAAGGCAACGACTTCTATCACGAGATGCAGGACGCGGGCGTCGTCAAGATCGACAACCTGCCCGAGTCCAAGGTCGCGATGGTGTACGGCCAGATGAACGAGCCGCCGGGCAACCGCCTGCGCGTCGCGCTGACCGGCCTGACCATGGCCGAGTACTTCCGCGACCAGAAGGACGAGCACGGCAAGGGCCGCGACGTGCTGTTCTTCGTCGACAACATCTACCGCTACACGCTGGCCGGTACCGAAGTGTCCGCGCTGCTGGGCCGCATGCCGTCCGCGGTGGGCTACCAGCCCACCCTGGCCGAGGAAATGGGCGTGCTGCAGGAGCGCATCACCTCGACCAAGACCGGTTCGATCACCTCGATCCAGGCCGTCTACGTGCCCGCGGACGACCTGACCGACCCGTCGCCGGCCACCACCTTCGCGCATCTCGATTCCACCGTGACGCTGAGCCGCCAGATCGCCTCGCTGGGCATCTACCCGGCGGTGGATCCGCTGGACTCGACCAGCCGCCAGCTCGACCCGAACGTGGTCGGCGCCGAGCACTACGACGTGGCCCGTCGCGTGCAGGGCACGCTGCAGCGTTACAAGGAACTGAAGGACATCATCGCGATCCTGGGCATGGACGAGCTGTCCGAGGAAGACAAGCAGCTGGTCTACCGCGCACGCAAGTGCGAGCGCTTCTTCTCGCAGCCGTTCCACGTGGCCGAAGTGTTCACCGGCGCGCCGGGCAAGTACGTGACGCTGAAGGAAACCATCCGCGGCTTCAAGATGATCGTCGACGGCGAAGTCGACCACGTCCCGGAGCAGGCGTTCTACATGGTCGGCGGCATCGACGAAGCCATCAAGAAGGCCGAGGACATGGCCGCGAAGAAGGCGGCCTGAGGACAGGAGCCGAGCACGGGAACGGCCGGCGCTAAGCCAACCGTTCCCTGATCGTCCTTCCCCGTTCCCTTCGAGCAGAGCGAGACAGACATGAGCCATACCCTTCGAGTCGACATCGTCAGCGCGGAAGCCGAGATCTTCCACGGCGAGGCGACGATGGTCATCGCCACCGGCGAAATGGGCGAGCTGGGCATCGCGCCCCGCCACGCGCCGCTGATCACCCGCCTCAAGCCGGGCCACGTCGACGTGGTGCTGGCCAACGGCGAACGCCAGCAGTTCTGGGTTTCCGGCGGCATTCTCGAAGTGCAGCCGCAGGTGGTGACGGTGCTGGCCGATACGGCCGCGCGCGCCGCCGACCTGGACGAAGCGGCCGCCCAGCGCGCCAAGCAGGAAGCCGAGGACGCCCTGGCCAACCGCACCGACGCCGAGGACATCGCCGAGGCGCAGGCCAAGCTGGCCCAGGCGCTGACCCAGCTACAGGCGCTGGAGCGCCTGCGCAAGAACCTCAAGCACTGATCCCGTACCGCCTGCCGGCGGAAAGGGATATGCGGAACGCCGGCCTTGTGCCGGCGTTTTCGTTTGGGCATGTTGCGCCGGTGTATCCGCCGGGAGCCGCGCGTGGTGAAGTCTTTCCGCATCGTGTGTCTGGCCTGCGCCACGTGGCTCGCCGCCTGTAGCCACGTGCCGCCGCAAGCCTCTGCCTCGCGCCCGCAGGGCGATGCGACCTGGCATGCCGTCATGGTCCCCGCGGGCACGGCGCGCTATGAGCTGGCGCTGGGCGAAGTCTCCAGCGGCGCCGCGCCCGACCGTCGCGTCACGCCGGTCTATCCGGCCGCCTTGCTGGCGCGTTGTCCGCCGCCGGAAGAAGTGCGCGCACTGCTGGTGGTCAGCGCCGCCGGCAAGGTCGACGACGTGCGCGTGGACGACGCAGCCAGCGCCGATGCGGACCGGCGCCTGTATATCGAGGCCGTGAAAACCGCGGCCATCCAATGGTCTTTCCTGCCGCTGAAAGTCGAGCGCTGGGCCGCCGACGCCAACGGCGAAAGCCACGTGGTCGACAGCCGGACGCGCCCGTTCAGCCTCGCCTACGATTTCCACTTCGAATGCTATGGAGGTGCGGCACGCGTCACGACCGGCGACGCTGCGTCAGCCACCGGTCATGGAGCGAAATGAGCCGCTGCTATCCTGCTTCGCTGAGCTGAGCCCCAAGGGACCGTCATGAAGAACCTGCCGCTGCACGTCATCGTCCTCGCCGCCGGCGAAGGCAAGCGCATGAAGTCCAAGAAGGCCAAGGTGCTGATGCCGCTGGCCGGCCGGCCGCTGCTGGCGCACGTGCTGGCCGCCGCGCGCGCGTTGTCCGCGCAGCAGATCCACGTGGTCTACGGCCACGGCGGCGACCAGGTGCTCGCCGCGTTCGGCGGCCAGCCGGACCTGCGCTGGGTGCTGCAGGCCGAGCGCCTGGGCACCGGCCACGCCGTGGCCCAGGCCCTGCGCGAAGTGCCCGACAACGCCGCCGTGCTGGTGCTGTACGGCGACGTGCCGCTCACCCAGGCGGCAACCCTGCGCCGCCTGATCGACACCGACGAAGCGCTCACCGTGCTCGCCACCCGCGTGGCCGACCCGAAGGGCTACGGCCGCGTGCTGCTGGACGGCAACGGTTTCGTGCGCGCCATCGTGGAAGAAAAAGACGCCAGCGACGAACAGCGCGCGATCGACCGCATCAACACCGGCATCGTCGCCGCGGACGCCGCCTCGCTGAAGCGCTGGACCGCGAAGCTCGACCGCAACAACGCGCAGGGCGAGTACTACCTCACCGATATCTTCGCGATGGCCGCGGCGGAAAACCGTCCGGCCTTCTGCGTCGAATGCGACGACGAGATGGAAGCGGCCGGCGCCAACAATCCCTGGCAGCTCACCGAGCTCGAAGCGGTATACCGCCAGCGTGCGGCCAAGGCGCTGGCGCTGGAAGGCGTGCGCATCGCCGATCCGGCGCGCATCGATATTCGCGGCAGCGTCACGGTGGAGCGCGACGTGGACATCGATATCGACGTGATCCTGGAAGGCGACGTGCACCTGGGCGAGGACGTGCGCATCGGTGCGTTCTGCCGCCTCAAGGACGTCCGGCTCGCCGCCGGCACCATGGTGCAGCCGCATTGCGACCTGGAAGGCGTGGTCACCCGCGGCCCCTGCACCATCGGCCCGTTCGCGCGCCTGCGCCCCGGCACCGAGCTGGCGGCCGGCGTGCACGTGGGCAACTTCGTCGAGACCAAGAAGGCGAAGCTGGGCGAGGGCAGCAAGGCCAATCACCTGAGCTATCTCGGCGACACCGTGATCGGCGCCCGGGTCAACATCGGCGCCGGCACCATCACCTGCAACTACGACGGCGTGAACAAGAGCGTCACCCGCATCGACGATGGCGCGTTCATCGGTTCCAACAGCGCGCTGGTCGCGCCGGTACGGGTGGGCGAGAACGCGACGATCGGCGCGGGTTCGGTGATCACGCGCGATGCGCCGCCGGGCGAGCTCACCGTGGCGCGTGGGCGCCAGGCGACGTTGCATGGGTGGAAGCGGCCTGAGAAGAAATAAAGCCGAGTGCCATGACGACCATCAGGCATTGTCGTCACTGGATTCCGGCGCAGGCCGGAATCCAGTAGCGAAATGCTGCATGGAGTGAGTAACTCCAGAGCCTCGCTCTTCTCGCCCAATTTTTCCAAAGACAAGGAGCGTCTTGCATGAACTTCCCTCTACGCCTCGGCGCCGTGCTGCTTTTGCTGATCGCCGCCACGGGCACCGCCACGGCCGGCGATGCGCCACGCCGCTCTCTCACCAGCCCGCCGTCGCACTACGCCTCCGCGGCCGGCAAGGACTACCGCCTGGCCCCGGCGCATCCGCGCGACGCCAGCGGCAAGCCGCTTACTGACGTCCACGCCACGCGCATCGAGGTCAAGGATGGTGAAGGCGAGTGGGAGACGGTGCAGGACACCAACCTCCCCGCGCTCGCCATCACGGCACCCGCGGAACTGCGCGACAAGCTGGACTGGTTCTATGCCAGCGCCACCGGTTGGCTCGCCGTACCGCGCGGCTGGAAGCCGCTGCGCACCGCGGTAGGCGTCGACGGCAATACCGTCTTCAGCTTCGTCGCGCCGGAAGGCGCCGAAGCCGGATGGATGAGCTGGGAACTGTTTCCCGCCTGCCTGGGCTGCATCTACGAGGCGGCGCAGGGTGTGTTTCCGGGCGCGCACAAGCAGCTCGATGCCTTGATGAAAACCTCCACGCCGGAACCCGTGCTCGAGCCGAAACCGGACGAATTGCAGCGGCTGGACCGCTGCACCGCGCGCCTGGCCTATCGCCTGCCGAAATCGCCGCCGGTGCGCGCACTGATGGTACTCGACCAGACCGGCGACCCGTTCTATCGCGAACTGGCGCTGGCCATGCCGGCTTCGTCAGCGGCGCTGGCGGATTTCCTGCTGGCCTCGTTCAAGGACGCCCACGGCGGCTGCGGCAGGCCCTGATCAGGCGTAGCGCCAGCCGTCGATCTCCACCAGCAGTTCGCGCCGGCACACGTCGCCGTGCAGCAGCAGCACCGGCACGCCGGGCAGGCGTGCGGCGAGGAACTCGAGCACGCGCGGCGCGTCCGCCGCGTGGCGCACATAGGCCTTCAAGGGCGAATGCGTGTCGAAGCCGGCGGGCATGCCGGCCTGCGCCAGCAGTGTTTCCAGGTTGGCCAGCGTTTCGGCCAGCTGCGCGTCCAGGTCGTCCTCGTGCGCGGAGCTGTGGCCGACCACCGCGGCGGTGCCGGAAATGGCCAGCACGTCCTGGCCGGGCAGGGACATCGCGCGGGCGAAGCTCGGCGGCGTGCGGCCGTACTGGCGCGGGTAGCGCCAGGCGCTGACCTGGCGCGGATTCTCGACCCGCTGGCCGGGCTGGTCGCAGGCCAGCAGATAGACGTGCAGATGCTGTTCGCCGGCGTGGTGGCCGATCGCCGTGGCGGCGGGAAACCCCTCGCGGAAGAATTCGTCCATGCCGGCCGCGCGGCCTTCGCAGAACAGCTTGTAGCGCTCGGCGTCGTCCTCGCCCTGGTTGATCGCGCCGAGGTAGTTCCAGATGCGCTGCACGTGCTGCTCCGGCCGTTGCGCCAGGAACTCGCGCAGCAGCCGGTAGGCCACCTCGGCCGTATCGCGCGGGCCGCCATACGCGTGCTCGTCCAGGTCGAGCGCGGCGAACAGCCAGCCGGCGCCGGCGGACCAGCACAGCGGGCCTTCACGACCGTGTTCCACCTCGCCGTCGACCTGCCATACCTCCAGCGGCGTCGGCGCCTCCATGCCTTCGAGCGGCACCGCCAGATAGCGCGGATCGTGCTGCCGCGGCGCGCCGGCGCCGAAGCCGAGCGCGGCCAGCGTGCCGGTTTCGGCCAGCACCGCGGCCAGGGCCTCGTGGCGGTAGGAGATGCGGGGAGCGCGCCTTTCCAGGGCGGTCGGCTGGAGGTTTTCTGAACCGGGAACCATGCACCATAACCAGGGACGACAAGGCCGCCATGTTACACTGCCGGTCCATGCCAGCCGGGGGGGAGGGCATGTCCAGAGCAGTACGGAACGAGCATGGCAGAGCAGACCGCGGCGCAAAGTGAACTGGCGATCCTGATCGTCCAGAGCCTCAACCTCGAAGACCTCCAGCCCGGGCAGATCGACCCCGACGCAGCGTTGTTCGGCGGCGAACTGGGCCTGGATTCCATCGATGCGCTGGAAGTCGCGCTGGCGGTGTCGAAGCAGTACGGTTTCCAGCTGCGCTCGGACAATCCGGACAACCGCGCCATCTTCGCCAGCCTGCGCTCGCTCGCCGAGCACATCGAAAAGCACCGCGCGGCCGCCTGAGCCGCATCGGCGATGCCCGCATGCCAGGCATCGCATCCGCCATCTTCTGTTGCACGCCCATGCCGGTGACCGCATGAGTCCGACCTATCGCACGTCCGTGCGCATCGATCCTTCGCATCCGTCGCTGCCGGGACATTTTCCCGGCCAGCCGCTGGTGCCTGGCGTGGTGCTGCTGGAAGCGGTGGCGAACGCGCTGCGCGACTGGCGCGGGCAACGCCTGGCGCGCATCGCCGAAGCGAAGTTCGTCGCGCCGTTGTTGCCTGGCGAAACGGCGGAACTGGTGCTGAGCGAAAGCGGTGCACGCGTGCGCTTCGAGCTGCGCCGCGGCGAGCTGCTGCTGGCGCGCGGCGCCATCGAAGGCGCCGCGGCATGACCGAGCACTGGCAAAGCCGGCCCGAAGGCGGCGGCCGTTTCGCGCTGTGGCTGATCCGCAGCATCGCGCTGCATGGCGGACGCGGTTTCGCGCGGCTGTTCCTGTATCCGATCACGCTGTATTTCTACTGGCGCCGCAAGCTGGAACGCGAGGCTTCGCGCGCATTCCTGGCACGCGTGCTGCCGCATCGCGTCAGCGCCTGGCATGTGCTCAAGCACATTCACTGCTTCGCCTCGACCATGCTGGACCGGGTGTTCCTGCTGGCGCGCGGCGAGCGCGGCTTCGCCATCGAAGTCGAAGGCCTGGAAGCGCTGACCGGATACATCGACCGGGGGCAGGGTGTGCTGCTGTTCGGCTCGCACCAGGGCAGCTTCGAGGCGTTGCGCGCGATCAGCACGCGCCGCCCGGACCTCAACCTGCGCGTGCTGCTGGACAAGCAGAAGACACCCGCGCTGACCGAGCTGCTGGAAGCGCTGGCGCCGGAGATCGGCGACAAGGTCATCGACGCCTCGCAGGACGGCGCCTCGGTCGCGCTGCAGATGGCCGAGGCCTGCGGCCAGGGCGCGCTGGTGGCGATGCTGGCCGACCGCGGCCGCGAGCACGAAGTGCTGCGCCGCGCCGAACTGCTGGGCAGCCCCGCGCCGTTTCCGGTCAGCCCCTGGCTGCTGGCGCATGCGCTGCAGGTGCCGGTGGTGCTGTGCTTTGGCCTGTACCTGGGCGGCAACCGCTATCGCCTGGTCTTCGAAACCTTCGCCGAGCGCGTGGAGATCCCGCGCCAGGACCGCACGCAGGCGCTGGACGCGGTCATCGCGCGTTACGCACGGCGCGTCGAGCATTACATCCACGCAGCCCCCTACAACTGGTTCAACTTCTATGATTTCTGGCAGCAAGACAGTAGCGCTCCTGCTCGGCCTCAGCCTGGCGTGGTCGGCGAACGCCCAGGAGCCTGAGGCGCGCGCGGCCGGGTCCAGCTCGGCCGAGGCGCAGGCGCTGATCGCTTCGCTGGCGCGTCCCGCGCCGTCGCGCACGCCGTTTGCCGAAGCGCGCTTCATGAAGGTGCTGGAGCAGCCGCTGCTGGTCTCCGGCGAACTGGGCTGGCTCGGCGGCGACCGGCTGGAGCGCCGCGTGGACAAGCCCGCCAGGGAGACCTCCACCATTGCCGACGGCGAAGTCACGCAGCAGCGCGAAGGCCGCAAGCCGCGCAGCTTCTCGCTCAAGCGCGCGCCGCAGCTGCAGGTGCTGCTGGACAGTTTCGTCGCCCTGCTCGGTGGCGATGCCGGACGCCTCAACCAGGGCTTCGACGTGCGCCATGCAACGCGCGCGGGCGGCTGGACGCTCACCCTGACCCCGCGCGACGCGCGCCTGGCCAAGGCCATCGCCAGCATCGAGATCGACGGCCGCGGCGGCGAGCCGCGCTGCATGCGCATGCAGGAAGCCGACGGCGACCTGGCGGTGGACCTGCTCGGCGAACTCGCCGCGCATATGCCGGCGGCGCCGACGCGCGACGCCTTGTCGGCGCTGTGCAAAGGCGGCTGAGCATGAAGCGTGGGCTGCTGCTCGCGGGGTGGTTGCTGGCGCTGGCCGGACTCGGCCTGCTGGTATCGCAGCGGCTGAAGGTGAGCGGCGACCTGCGCGACTTCATGCCCGCGCCGACCAACGCCGACCAGCGCCTGCTGATGGAGCAGGTCGGCGATGGTCCCGGTTCGCGCCTGCTGCTGCTGGCGATCGACGGCGGCAACGATGCCGCGCTGGCCGGATTGAGCCAGGGCCTCGCCGGCGCCTTGCGCGGCGACGCGCACTACACCCAGGTACTCAACGGCAGCTTCGACCTGACAGCGCTGGACGAACACCTGCTGCCGTATCGCTATCTGCTTTCGCCGACGCTGGATAAGGAGCGCTACGACGAAGCCTTCCTTGCCGACCAGCTCGACCAGCGGCTGGACGATCTGTCCTCGCCCGCTGCGACGCTGCTGAAAGGCCTGCTGCCGCGCGATCCCACCCTGGAAGTGCTGAAGCTGGCCGAGCGCTGGACGCCCGCGCGCACGCCGCAGCTGCGCGAGGGCGTGTGGTTCTCGCCGCAGGGCGAGGCGCTGCTGGTGGTGCAGACGCGTGCCGCGGGTTTCGACCCGGCGGCGCAGGGCGCTGCGGTGGGCGGTATCGAGCAGGCGTTCCGTCGCCTGCCGGGTGCGGGCGCTGCGCGTCTGACCATCAGTGGCCCCGGCTATTTCAGCGTGGTGGTGGGCGAGCACACGCGGCATGAGGCCGAGTGGATCGGCAATGTTTCCACCGTGGGTTTCATCCTGCTGCTGCTGCTGGCGTATCGCAGTATCGGTACGCTGCTGCTGTCGGCGTTGCCGATCGCCAGCGCCGCCCTGGGTGGCATCGCCGCGCTGGTGCTGGTGTTCCCGCAGGTGCACGGCATCACCCTCGCGTTCGGCTTCACCTTGCTGGGCGTGGCGCAGGAATATCCCATCCGCGTCTTGAGCCACCGCCGTGCCGGCGAAGATGCCGTGGCCAGCGTGCGCGGCTTGTGGCCGCTGCTGCTGACCGCGATCGCCTCGGCCTGCATCGCCTATCTCGCGTTCTATGCGTCGGGCGTGAACGGCCTGCAGCAATTGGCCGTGTTCACCATCAGTGGCCTGCTGGTCGCCGGCCTGTGCACGCGCTATCTGCTGCCGCGGCTGCTGCCGGCGCGCGTGCGCGACGTGGCGGCGATGCCGTGGCTCGCCGCCGCGCGCCGCTTCTTCGACCGGCTGCCGCGCCCGCGCTGGTTGCCGGCGCTGGTGGCCGGCGCCATCGTGGCCGCCCTGGCGCTCGCGCCGGGCCCGTTCTGGCAGAACAACCTCGCCGCGCTGACGCCGCTGCCGCAAGACCTGCTGCAGCGCGACGCGCGCCTGCGCGATGCGCTGGGCGCGCCGGACGTACGCTATCTGCTGCTGCTGCAGGCACCCGATGCACAAGGCGTGCTGCGCCTGTCGGAGCAGCTGGAACCGAAGGTCGATGCGCTGGTGGCGCGGCACGCCGCCGATGCGATCGAACTGCCGTCGCGCTATCTACCCAGCATCGCGACGCAACAGGCGCGGCAAGGCCGCTTGCCCGATTCCGCCAGCCTGCGCGCTGCGCTCGCCCAAGCCACGCAAGGCATGCCGTTCCGCAAGGATCTGTTCGAACCCTTCGTCGCCGACGTGGCGACGGCGAAGGCCTTGCCGCCGCTGACGCCGGACGCGTTCGCGCGCAGCGCGCTCGGCCAGCGCCTCGCCGCCATGCTGGTGCAGCGCGACGGTCAATGGCTGGGCCTGGGGACGCTCAGCGGCGTGCATGATGCGGCGGCGCTGGAAGCGCTGGCCAGGGACAGCGGCGGCGCCGTGCGCGTGCTCGATCTGAAGACGGCGGCGGAATCGCTGGTGGTCGACTATCGCGTGCGCATCCTGCATGCGCTGGCTATCGCCGCCGTGCTGCTGGTGCTGACCGTGTCCTTCGCGCTGCGCGGCTGGCGCCGTGCCTGGCGCGTGCTGGCGCCGATGACCCTGGCCACCTTCCTGGTGCTGGCGGTGGAGCGTGCCGCCGGGGTGGAGATCTCGCTGTTCCACCTGGTGGCGTTGACGCTGGCCGCGGGCCTGGGCCTGCATTACGCGCTGTTCTTCGAGCGCGATACGGACGACGTCGCCGAGCAGCGCCGCACCTTGCACGCGACCCTGGTATGCGTGGCTTCCGCGCTGCTGGTGTTCGGCATGTTTGCCTGGAGCAGCATCCCGGTGCTGCGCGCCATCGGCCTTACCGTGAGCCTGGGCGTGGCCTTCCATTTCTGTCTTTCGACCCTGATGGCGCCGCATGCTCGATCGGACTGACTGGGCCCACCTGATTCCGCATGCGGGCGAGATGTGCCTGCTCGATGCGGTGCTGGCGTGGGATGCCACCAGCATCCACGCCATGTGCGCACGCCATGCCGCGGCGGCGCATCCGTTGCGTTCCCCGCACGGCCTGCATGCGGTGCATCTGTCCGAGTACGGCGCGCAGGCGATGGCGGTGCATGGCGCGCTGAGTGCGAGGGCGCGCGGCGACAACGCGGTGCGCCAGGGGCGCCTGGTCAGCTTGCGCGAGGTGGTGCTGGCGGTGGCGTACGTCGATCCGGCCGCCGGCGAGCTGGACGTCCACGCGGAACAGCTGTTCGCCGACGAAACCGGCGCGCAATACAGTTTCCGTGTGGAGCAGGCCGGGCGCGTCCTGGCCAGCGGACGCGCGGCGGTGCTCTACGTCGCTTGAATCAAGGCGCTTTGAATCAACGCGCCTGAATCAACACGCTTGAGTCAGCACGATTGAATCAGCGCGCAGGCGCCGCCGTATCGAACACGATCGGCCGGCTCGCGCGCGAACGCCGGTAGCTGGACCAGATGTCGCCGTAGTGCAGCAAGCGGTCCACGGTATAGCTGGTGATGCGCATCACATCGCGCACCGGATTGAAGTGGCTGGTGCGGAACTCGCGCTGGTAGCGCGAGGCGATCGGCACCGAGGCCATCCCCAGGCCTTTCTCGCGCGAAGCGGCGATCAGGATGGCCGCTTCGAACACGAAGTTCTCCGCCGGCAGTTCCGCCAGGTCCAGCGCCGCGCGCGGATACCAGCGCTGTCCGCTCTGCGTATCGGCGACCGGCTGCGCGCAGGCCCAGGAAATGCCCCAGTCGGCGATCGCATTGGCCACGCGGCGCGCCTTCGGCTGCTGCGCCTTGTCGAGCAGGCGGGCGCCGATCACGATGTGCTGCGGATAACGCTGCGCGGCCGCGACGATGCGCGGCACGTCGCTGGCCAGGTGCTGGCCGTCGCCATCCATGGTGACCACGGCATCGAAGCCCTGGCGCAGCGCTTCGCGGAAACCGGTGCGCAGCGCCTCGCCCTTGCCGCTGCGCTGCTCGTGGCGCAACAGCGTCACCGGCAGCCGGGCGAGGATCTCCGGCGTGCGGTCGTCGGAGCCGTCATCGACCACGATGACCGGTGCGCCCAGCGCGATGGCCGCGCCGACCACGGACTCGATGGCCGCCTCTTCGTTGAGGCAGGGAATAAGTACACACCACTGGTTGGCCCGGGCATTCAAGCGACGTTCTCCATGAGGATTTCCAGGCCGAGCCCTCCCGCTGCGGCCAACTGACAATGACGATCTCGACCCGCCAAAACGACAAGCAGCGGCAGCGCTGCGGCAGCCGTGGCATGGGCCGCCCCCCAGGCGGCGGGCAGTGCGCTGGCGTCCGTCTTCGTTTCGCTGCCCGGCAGCAGCTGCAGCTGCAGCGACAGCGTGGCGAGCGTGCGCGGCGAGGCTTCCGGCGCCAGCACGAAGGCGCAGCCGAAGGCCTGGCTGTTGCCGGTGATGTGCAGCAGGGCGCCCGCGGCCGCCACGTCGCTGCATACGAACAGCACCGGGCGCTGGTCCGCCAGCGCCAGCGCGGCAGCTTCCAGCAGGCCGGCGCCGACGGTGTCGTGCCAGGCGCACACCGCCGAGGACGGCGCGTGGCAACCGGTGGCGATGGTCCAGTAGCCGGCGGGGGCGTTATGCACCGAGTTGTGGAAGCGCGTCGGCGACAGCTCGGTCGGCGCGCGCGCCAGCGTCTCGCACATGTAGTCGGTGATGCTGAGATCGCCGTAGGCGGAGCCGAACACGCAGGCCAGCTCGGCGGCGTCGCGCCCGCTCATCGCCACTGCCTGGCCGGCGACTTCGATCGCCACCAGCACGCTTTCCGGCGCGCGGCGGCGCTCGTTCGCCGGCAGCGTCGCGGCCGGCGCCTTGCCGGCGGGCGCGGGCGACGGCGCGCCTTGCAGCTGGCTGCGCAGCGCGGCGAAGTCGGCGACGTGCGGCGACCACACGCCAATGCCTTCCACATGAATACGCAGGCTCATGCAGCGGCCTTGCCGAACGCGAGGCAGGCGTTGTTGCCGCCGAAGCCGAAGGAATTGCTCAAGGCGATGCGTACGTCGCGCTGTTCGTGCGTCCACGCGAACTGTGGCCCGCAAGCCGGATCGGGCTCGTCGCCGCCGAGGTTGCCGGGCACGAAACCCTGTTCGAGCGCGAGCAGCGCGAACGCCGCCTCGACGATGCCGGCCGCGCCCAGCGTATGGCCGGTATAGCCCTTGGTCGAACTGGCGCGCGTGCCGGCGGGAAAGATCCGGCCGATCAGCGCGGCTTCGACTTCGTCGTTCTTCAGGCTGGCCGTGCCGTGCAGGTTGATGTAGTCGACCTGCGCCGCCTCGATGCCGGCGCGCGCCAGCGCATCGCGCAGCGCGAGTTCCGCGCCGAGTCCTTCCGGATGCGGCGTGGACATGTGGTGCGCGTCGCTGGCTTCGCCATAGCCGAGCAGGCGCGGCGCCGCGGGCGCGGCCTCGGCGCGCTCGAGCAGGGCGAAGCCGGCGGCCTCGCCGAGCGACAGGCCGCGGCGCGCGCGATCGAACGGACGGCAGCGCTCCGGCGAGACCAGCTCCAGCGAGTTGAAGCCGAACAGCACGCTGCCGCACAGCGTGTCCACGCCGCCGACCAGGGCGGCATCGACGAGCCCCAGGCGGATCAGCCGCTCGGCGCTGGCGAACACCTTGGCGCTGGACGAGCACGCGGTCGACACCGTCAGCGCCGGCCCTTGCAGGCCGAGCGCCGCGGCGACGAAGGCGGTGAGCGAATGCGGCATGTGGATGCCGGGGCGCTCCAGGTCGGCCGGCATGCGGCCGTCGTCCAGGCGCCGGTAGCCTTCTTCGGTGGCGCCGATGCTGGCGGTGGAGGTGCCCAGCACCAGCGCGACGCGCGCCGCGCCGTAGCGCGCGATCGCCGCTTCGGCCCTGGCCAGGAAACCGTCCTGCTGCAGGCCCAGCCAGGCCAGCCGGTTGTTGCGGCATTCCCACATGGCCAGCGCGGCGGGCAGCGCCGCGTCTTCGACGCCGTCGACGCGGCCGATCCAGCAGGCCAGCGGCGCGTCGCCGAAATCGTTGGGGCGCAGGCCACCGTGCGCGCTTTCGAGCGCGCGCTGATGGTCGGCAAGACCGTGGCCCAGTGCAGACGTCACGGTGTACGCACTGACGGCAAGTGGAGTGATGGGTTGGAGCATCGCGGGAGCCTAGCGGGCGGCCGCTGGGTGCGCCCAGTGCGGCCGGTTCTTACGTTCATATTTCTGCCTATTCTTCTCCATTGCGGCTTTCATAAGCCTTGCCCACACTGCTGGCCTTTTGCCGGACCCGACCGTGGCCTCCCTGTTCGCCCCCCTCAAACGCGGTCCCTGGCGCCATGCGCGCCGGCGCGATCTGCTGCACGTGGCGGTGGTGGTGGGCGCGGCGATGGTGCTTAGCCTGGGCCTGGTCTGGCTCGCCTATCTGGTCTACGTGTGGCGGGTGGCGGCGCGCAGTCCGCTGGCCCCGCCGGACCGGCGCGACGTGCTGGTGTTCGGGCGCAAGCTGGTCGGCGGCCGGCCGGAGCGCGACTACCAGCAACGCCTGGCCCGTGCGCTGGGGCTGGTGCATGAAGAGCGGGTGGCGCGGCTGTTCCTGCTCGGCGGCTGCAGCGGCGGCCGCGTGAGCGAGGCGGAAGCGGGCCTGGCCTGGCTGCGCGAGCACGGCCTGCCTCTCGGCCTGGCGCCGAAGCTGGAACAGGCCTCCACCGATTCGCTGGACAACCTGCGCCACGCCCGCAGCCTGCTGCGCCACGACGCCGGCGACGACAACCCTGGCACCGCCGTGCCGCCGGTAGCCCTGGTGACCAGCCGCTATCACCTGCCGCGCTGCCTGCTGCTGGCGCACTGGCTCGGTTTCGAGGCGAGCGTGCCGGTGGCGGCGGAAGAACGCCTGCGCCTGGACCGGCGCATCGTGCTGCGCCTGCTGGCGGAAGCGGCGTACGTGATGTGGATCGACCTGGGCCTGCGCTGGGCACGGCGCATCGGCGCCGCGCGGCTCTTGATGCGCGTGCGGTAGTCCGCGGCGCGGGGTCGCAGCCGGGTACGCGATGGGCTTGCTAAGCTCCCGCTGTTCCCTCCCCACCCGGACGTCGTGATGAGCCAGCAAACCGACCGAGTCGAACAGTTCCTGCGCGAGCTGCAGGACCGCATCTGCACCGCGGTCGAACAACTGGACGGCAAGGCGAGGTTCGTGGAGGACGCCTGGACGCGCCCCGCGGGCGGTGGTGGCAGCACGCGCGTGCTGCGCGACGGCGCGGTGTTCGAGCAGGCCGGCGTGAATTTCTCGCTGGTGCACGGCAGCCAGCTGCCGCCCAGCGCCACCGCGCACCGGCCGGAACTGGCCGGCGGCGGCTTCGTCGCCACCGGCGTGTCGCTGGTGCTCCATCCGCACAATCCCTACCTGCCGACCACGCACGCCAACGTGCGCTATTTCGAAGCGAGCAAGGACGGCCTGGAGCCGGTGTGGTGGTTCGGCGGCGGCTTCGATCTCACCCCGTTCTATCCGTTCGACGAGGACGTGGCGCATTGGCACACGGTGGCGCGCGACCTGTGCGCGCCGTTCGGCGCCGAGGTCTATGCGCGCTACAAGAAGTGGTGCGACGAGTATTTCTATCTCAAGCATCGCGCCGAGACGCGCGGCGTCGGCGGCCTGTTCTACGACGACTTGAACGAAGGCGGCTTCGAGCGCTGCTTCGATTTCACCAAGGCGGTGGGGCAGGGTTTCCTCGACGCTTACCTGCCGATCGCGGAACGCCGCAAGGACACGCCGCACGGCGAGCGCGAGCGCGAGTTCCAGCTGTACCGGCGCGGGCGCTACGTGGAATTCAACCTGGTCTACGACCGCGGCACGCTGTTCGGCCTGCAATCGGGCGGGCGCACCGAGTCGATCCTGATGAGCCTGCCGCCGCGCGTGCGCTTCGAATATGCCTACACGCCGCAGCCCGGTTCGGCGGAAGCGCGGCTGGCGGACTACCTCAAGCCGCGCGACTGGCTTTGAACCAGGCGGGCTGCCGGTGCTGGCAGCCCGCCCGAGCATGCTTAGTCGTCCGAGGACGGCATGTCGCCGGAGAACTTGGTCGCCGTCGCACCCTTGACCGGGCCGATCTGCGCGCTGTCGCTGACCTGCAGGATCACCTCGCGGCGGAATTCCAGCGTGCCCTGCACCACGGCATGCGGGCCGATCACCACGTGCGGCGGGCGGTTGTTGCCGCTGAACCAGCCGCTGGGCTTGTTCACGTTGTTCACCACGATGCCGCCTTCGATGCGCGAATTGGCGCCGATCCAGATGCCGCCGTTGGTCGTCTCGATGCCGCGGCCGATGTGCGCGGCGTCGAGATTGATGCGGCCGTTGACGTTGCCGACCTTGCCGGACACGTCGGCGCCCTTGCCCAGGCGGATCGCGCCATTGGTGGTGCTGACGTCGCCGCTGATCTTGGCGCCGGCGCCCAGCGTGGCGGAGCCGTTGACCGTCTCGACCGAGGTGGCCTGCGCGCTCTCGCCCAGTTCCACCGAGCCGTTCACCGTGCTGGCCTTCTGCACCACGGCGCGCTCGCCGACGTGCACCGAACCGTTGACCGAGCTGACGTCGCCGGCCTGCTGGCCCGCTTCGACGCGGACCGCGCCGTTGACCTTTTCGATATCGTTGTCCCGGGCCTGGGCGGCCAGCGGCAGCGCGAGAACCAGGGCCAGAGTGAGCAGGGTACGGCGCATGGCGAAACTCCTTGAGTGATGGACCTGACTAGGATGCTCCGGCGCGGCGCGGGGTTTAGCATGACCTTCGACACGGGACCGATTTGACGGGCAGGGGAGCGCGCTTCACCATGCCCGCTTCACTCCGCAGCCCACCATCCCCATGCACAAGCTCGTACTGATCCGCCACGGCCAATCCCAGTGGAACCTCGACAACCGCTTCAGCGGCTGGGCCGACGTCGACCTCACCGCGCAGGGCCGGGAAGAGGCGAAGGAGGCGGGACGCCTGCTCAAGGAAGCCGGCTACAGCTTCGACGTGGCGCATACCTCGGTGCTCAAGCGCGCCGTGCGCACGCTGTGGGGCGTGCAGGACGAGATGGGCCTGATGTGGATTCCGGTGCTCACCGACTGGCGCCTCAACGAGCGCCACTACGGCGCGCTGACCGGCCTCAACAAGGCCGAGACGGCGGCGAAGTTCGGCGAGGACCAGGTCAAGGTGTGGCGCCGCAGCTACGACATCCCGCCGCCGGCGCTGGAGCGCGCGGACAACGAAGCGGTGCACGACCCGCGCTATGCCGGGCTGGATCCGGCGCTGATTCCCGACACCGAATGCCTCAAGGACACCGTGGCCCGCGTGCTGCCGTACTGGCACGAGGTGCTGGCGCCGGCGATCCGCGCCGGCCAGCGCGTGGTGGTGGCCGCGCACGGCAATTCGCTGCGCGCGCTGGTGAAGTACCTGGACGGCATCTCCGACGACGACATCGTCGAGCTGAACATCCCCAATGGCGTGCCGCTGGTGTATGAGTTCGACCAGCACCTCAAGCCGCTGCGCCACTACTACCTGGGCGATGCCGAGGCGATCGCGGCGAAGATGGCCGCGGTGGCCAACCAGGGCAAGGCCAGGTAAGGGCTGCCCGAAGCGGGTGACACGCGTCACCCGCGATGGCTGCGCGGCGTCAGTCGCCGTGTAACCGGCCCGGGGTTAGGCTGCGCCATCTTCCACGAACGAGTGCCGGCCATGGCTCCGAACATGATTCCCGCGCTGTTGGTCCCGTTGATGGCCTTTGGCGTGTACCGGCGCGTGCGCGGCAGCTTTGGGCAGCAGCCGATCCGGCGCAAGCGGATGATGGCGCGCATCGCCATCTTCGCCGTGCTTACCGTGGCGCTCTCGCTGACCGGCCTGTACAACCCGATGCTGCTGGTGGGCCTGGCCGGCGGCATTGCCGGTGGTGCGGTGCTGGGAACGATTGGGCTACGCCTGACCCGTTTCGAGCAGAACGGGCGCGGCGAGGATGTCTACGTCCCCAATCCGTGGATCGGTGCCGGCCTCACCGCGCTGCTGGTCGGCCGCCTGGCCTGGCGTTTCCTGGTGGTGATGCCGCAGATGCAAGACCCGGCGATGGCCGCCGCGGCAGGCCATGCGCCGCCGATGGGCAACAGCCCGCTGACCCTGGCGGTGTTCGGGCTGATGGTCGGCTATTACCTGGTGTATTACGCCGGCCTGCTGGTGCACCACCGGCGCTTCCAGCGCGAGCGCGGCCTCGCGGCCACGGCGGACTGATCAGAGCGCGTCGTTGTCCAGCTCGCCGGTGCGGATGCGGATCACCTGCTCCAGCGTGCTGACGAAGATCTTGCCGTCGCCGATCTTGCCGGTACGGGCGGCCTGGGAAATGGCCTCGACCACGCGATCCAGCTGGTCGTCGGCCACTGCCACTTCCAGCTTGATCTTGGGCAGGAAGTCGACCACGTACTCGGCGCCGCGGTAGAGCTCGGTATGGCCCTTCTGGCGGCCGAAGCCCTTCACCTCGGTCACCGTGATGCCCTGCACACCCACTTCGGCCAGCGCCTCGCGCACGTCGTCGAGCTTGAAGGGTTTGATGATCGCCACCACCAGCTTCATGGAAACCTCGTCACTTAAGGCAGCGGGCGGCAGGCGCCCCGGGGAGCGGCATTTTGCCCGGCCGAGGGCGGATTTGTCGCCTGTGACGACGGTGTGTAGGAAAATCCCTACATGAAGCAGCGGAGCAGGCCGATGGCGAACCCACCCAGCGTTTACATAGACTTCTTTTCGACGAGTTCGAGGTGCTATCCATGATGGATAAGCAGGATATCGATCAGCTTGCCTTACGACTTGCCTCGTTGGTTCCGCCAGGATTGGCACAGGCGCATCAGGACCTCCGCGCCAACTTTTCCGATGTCCTTGCGCAAGGATTGCGCCGCCTCGACCTAGTCACCCGCGAGGAGTTCGACGTCCAGAGCCTCTTGCTCGCCCGTACGCGAGCCAGAGTGGAAGCCTTGGAGCGACGAGTGGCCGATCTGGAGGCGCTCGCCGCATCGCGCGGGGGCTAGTCCTTCTCCCTCCCGGGAGCCGTCCCCGGTCCGTCACCCTCACCCCGAGAACGACCGGGGGCGGTCATTTCTTTTCGCCCGCTCCGGAAACGCCGTCGCCATGAGTCTTGCAGTCACCCTCAGTCGAGCCCAGGAGGGGGTGGCCGCGCCGCAGGTGATGGTCGAGGTGCACCTTTCCGGCGGACTCCCCGGCACCAATATCGTCGGCCTGCCCGAGGCCGCCGTGCGCGAGGCGCGCGACCGGGTGCGCGTGGCGATCCAGAACACCGCTTTCGAATACCCCAACCGCCGGGTCACCGTGAACCTGGCGCCGGCCGAGCTGCCCAAGGACGGCGGCCGCTTCGACCTGGCGATCGCGCTGGGCATCCTCGCCGCCGGCAACCAGGTGCCGCGCGAACGGCTCGATAACTGCGAATTCCTCGGCGAACTGGCCCTGTCCGGCGCCTTGCGCGGCGTGTCCGGCGTGCTGCCGGCGCTGATGCGCGCCCGTGCGCGCGGCCGCAGGGTGGTGGTGCCGCGTGCCAATGCGGCCGAAGCGGCCTTGATCTCCGATGCGGACGTGCGCGTGGCCGATTCGCTGGCCGAGGTCTGCGGCTGGCTATGCGGTACCCAGGACCTGCCCGCGCCCGCCGCCGCGCCCGCCAACGACGACGTGGCCGGCGACGGCCCGGACCTGCGCGACGTCCGCGGCCAGCGCCATGCCCGTCGCGCGCTGGAAATCGCCGCCGCTGGCGGACATCACCTGTTGCTGGTCGGTCCGCCCGGCACCGGCAAGACCATGCTGGCCGAGCGCCTGCCCGGCATCCTGCCGCCCTTGAGCGAAACCGAGGCGCTGGAAACCTGCGCCGTGCTGTCGGTGGCGGGGCGGGCGGTCGAAGTCGGCGAATGGCGCCGCCGGCCGTTCCGGTCGCCGCACCACACGGCATCCGGCGTGGCCCTGGTCGGCGGCGGCTCGCAGCCGCGGCCGGGCGAGATTTCGCTGGCCCACCATGGCGTGCTGTTCCTGGACGAGTTGCCGGAATTCAGCCGGCACGTGTTGGAAGTGCTGCGCGAGCCGCTGGAATCGGGCTCGATCGTGGTGTCCCGCGCGGCGCGGCAATCCACCTTTCCGGCGCAGTTCCAGCTGGTCGCCGCGATGAATCCCTGTCCCTGCGGCTATGCCGGCGATCCGCGCGGACGCTGCCGCTGCACGCCGGACCAGATCCAGCGCTACCGCGGCAAGATCTCCGGCCCGCTGCTGGACCGCATCGACCTGTGCGTGGACGTGCCGCGCCAGCCGCTGAGCGAGCTGGGCGCCGCGCGCGGCGAACACGATGAGGATTCCGCCACCGTCCGCGCCCGCGTGATGAAGGCACGCCATCAGGCCCTGCAGCGCGCGGGGCGCAGCAATGCGGAGATCAACGCGCGCGAACTGGAACGCGACTGCGCCCTGGCCCCCGCCGAACGGACCTGGTTCGAGGGCGCGCTGGAGCGCCTGGGCCTGTCCGCCCGCGCCTATCACCGCACCCTGCGGGTGGCGCGCACCATCGCCGATCTCGATGGCGGGGCGGCCTCGCTGGCCCGCGTCCACCTCGCCGAGGCCTTGCAATACCGGCGTTTCTAGTCGGCAAATCAATGAGCTGGGTCGATCTGGCGAATTTGTGTACCGATCAGTATTGACTTGGCTCGGATTGGGATTAATATCTGCACCGACGAGTTCTCTTATGGACTCTGTCCCCCGCCACCCCGGTATCGGACCCCCCTCCCTCCCCCTCCGATACCGGGGTCTGGCCTTTCCCTCCGCAGCCCCCTTCTCGTTTCGTTTCGGATTGCTCCTATAGCGTCCACGCCCCGTGGCGCAGAGACTGCGCGGCCGGCCGGCGCAGCTACCCTGTCGCCGCACTCGACGAGGGAACGCAAATGAGCACGCTCCATATCAGCCTGATGCTCGCGGGCATGCTCAGCATCGGCTTCCTGGCGCAATGGCTGGCCTGGCGCGTGCGGCTTCCCGCGATCCTGTTCCTGCTGCTGGCCGGCATCCTGTCGGGCCCGGTCTTTGGCGTGCTGCATCCGGACCAGTTGCTGGGCGAGCTGCTGTTCCCGGTGGTATCGCTGGCGGTCGCGGTGATCCTGTTCGAAGGCAGCCTGACCCTGCGTTTCGACGAACTGCGCGGCATCGGCCACGCGGTGCGCGGCCTGGTCAGCTATGGCGCAGTGGTGGCGCTGGTGCTGCTGGCGGTGGCCGGCCATTACTTCGCCGGGCTGCGCTGGGAGCTGGCCTGGCTGTTCGGCGCGCTGACCTGCGTCACCGGCCCGACGGTGATCGCGCCGATGCTGCGCACCCTGCGCCCGAATGCGCGCATCGCCAACACGCTGCGCTGGGAAGGCATCGTGATCGATCCGCTGGGTGCGCTGTTCGCGGTGCTGATCTACGAAGCCATCGTGTCGCGCCACCAGGGCCACACCATCGGCGTGTTTCTCGCCACGGTGATCTGCGGCAGCGTGGCCGGCGCGCTGGCCGCGTGGACCATGGGTTTCCTGCTGCGTCGCCAGCTGATTCCCGACTACCTGCAGAACTTCGGCGTGCTCGCCGCGGTGCTGCTGGCGTTCTGCCTGTCCAATGCGATCGCGCACGAATCCGGCCTGCTCACCGTCACGGTGATGGGCATCGCGCTGGGCAATATGCGCGGCGTGCATATCGACGACATCCTCGATTTCAAGGAAAGCCTCACCACCTTGCTGGTTTCCACACTTTTCATCCTGCTGGCGGCGCGCCTGGAATGGCCGCTGCCGGATGGGATGCTGTGGGCGGGTATCGCGATCTTCGTCGCCGCGCAGCTGATCGTGCGGCCGCTCACCGTGGTCATCTCCAGCATCGGCAGCGCGCTGAACTGGCGCGAGCGCGCGTTGATCGCCTGGGTCGCGCCGCGCGGCATCGTCGCGGCCTCGGTGTCGGCGCTGTTCGCGTTGAAGCTGGAAGCGCTGGGCATGCACGACGCGCGGGCGCTGGTGCCGCTGGTATTCATCCTGATCATCGGCACGGTGGTGCTGCAGAGCGCCACCGCGCGTCCGCTGGCGCGCTGGCTGAAAGTGTCGGAGCCCGATCCGGACGGCGTGCTGATCGCCGGTTCGGACGAAGTCGCGCGCGCCATCGCCAAGGCCCTGGGCGATGCGGGTTTCCGCGTGGTGCTGGCGGACGACGCCTGGGAAGACGTGCGCATCGCGCGCATGGAAGGGCTGAGCACGTTCTTCGGCAATCCCGCGTCCAGCTATGCCGAGCGCAATCTCGACCTCACCGGCATCGGCACGCTGCTGGCGCTGTCTATCCAGCGCGAGCGCAATTCGCTGGTCTGCGTGCATTACCGGCAGGAGTTCGGCCGCGACCGGGTTTATCTGCTGCGCGTGCTGCCGCCGCAGGAATCGAACGGCCGCGCCATGCTGGCCGGCACCTTGATGGCGCCGCCGCTGTTCGCCGAGGACATGACCCACGCGCGCTTCGCGGAACGTCTTGCGCAGGGCTGGCGCATCAAGTCCACGCGCCTGTCGGCCACCTTCGACTGGCCGCATTTCATCGAGCAATACGGATCGGGAACGGTGCTGCTGTTCGGTGTCGACGAGAAGGGCGTGCTGCGTGTGGTGTCCGCGCATCGCGAACTGGAACCGCGCCCCGGCTGGCTGGTGATCGCGCTGGTGCCGGCCGACTAAGCCTCCCTGCATGGCGGGAGCCGGCGGGCGAACCCACCGGCTCCCGCGCCAGCTTCCTTGCCAGCGCCACGCCAAGCGATAGTTGGATCAGGCGGCCGAAGCGCGCCGCGCGTGGAACTGCGCTTCCTCGGTGGAACCCTTCAAGGCGGTGGTCGACGACTGCCCCTGCTGGATCGCCTGCGTCACCTGGTCGAAGTAACCGGTGCCGACCTCGCGCTGATGCTTCACCGCGGTGAAGCCGCGCTCGGCCGCGGCGAATTCGCGCTCCTGCAATTCCACGAAGGCGCTCATCTGGCGGCGTGCATAGCCGTGGGCCAGGTCGAACATGCCGTAGTTGAGGCTGTGGAAGCCGGCCAGGGTGATGAACTGGAACTTGTAGCCCATCGCGCCCAGCTCGCGCTGGAACCTGGCAATGGTCGCGTCGTCCAGGTTCTTCTTCCAGTTGAAGCTCGGCGAACAGTTATAGGCCAGCAGCTTGCCGGGGAACTGCGCGTGGATCGCCTCGGCGAACTTGCGCGCTTCCTCCAGGTTCGGCTTGCTGGTTTCGCACCACACCAGGTCGGCGTGGGGTGCGTAGGCCAGGCCGCGGCTGATCGCCTGGTCCAGGCCGGGGCGCACGCGGTAGAAGCCTTCGACGGTGCGTTCGCCGGTGACGAACGGGCGGTCGTTGTCGTCGATGTCGGAGGTGAGCAGGTCCGCCGCGTCCGCGTCGGTGCGCGCCACCAGCAAGGTAGGCACGCCCAGCACGTCGGCGGCCAGGCGCGCGGCGGTGAGCTTGTCGACCGCTTCGCGCGTCGGCACCAGCACCTTGCCGCCCATGTGGCCGCACTTCTTCACCGAGGCGAGCTGGTCTTCGAAATGCACGCCCGATGCGCCGGCTTCGATCATCGCCTTCATCAGTTCGAACGCATTGAGCACGCCGCCGAAGCCGGCTTCCGCGTCGGCCACGATCGGCACCATCCAGTCGATCTCGTCGTTGCCTTCGGCGTGATGCAGCTGGTCCGCGCGCAGCAAGGTGTTGTTGATGCGCTTGACCACCTGCGGCACCGAGTTGGCCGGGTACAGCGACTGGTCCGGATACATCTCGCCGGCGAGATTGGCGTCCGCTGCGACCTGCCAGCCGCTGAGATAGATCGCCTTGAGGCCGGCCTTCACCTGCTGCATGGCCTGGTTGCCGGTCAGCGCGCCGAGCGCGTTGACGAAGTCTTCCTGCTGCAGCGATTTCCACAGCCGCTCCGCGCCGTGGCGGGCGATCGAATGCTCCACCGGCACGGTGCCGCGCAGGCGCACCACGTCCGCGGCGGTGTAGTTGCGGCGCACGCCGTTCCAGCGCGGGTTGTTCTGCCAGTCGAGGGTGAGCTGGTCGGCGGTGGGCAGGATGTTCTTCATGACGTGACTCCTGTAACTAAAGGGCTTCGAGACGTTCGCGCTCAGGCGAGGCGGTCGTAGGCGGGCAGGGTGAGGAAGTCGCCAAGCTGCGTGGCATGGGTCAGCCTGGCGAGCAGGGCCGCGGCGTCGTCGGCGCGCGCGGCGCCGGGATGCGTGCTGGCGCGCAGGCGGTGCGTATGCGCGGCGAGCGCCTGGTCGAACAGGGCGAAATCGATCGGTGCGTGGTCGCTGAATTCGACGCCGCCGTGATGCAGCCACTGCCATAGCTGCGAGCGGGCGATCTCGGCGGTGGCGGCGTCTTCCATCAAGTGATGGATCGGCACGCAGCCCAGGCCTTCCAGCCAGGCAGCGGTGTAGCGCAGCGCCACTTCCACGTTGTTGTCGAAGCCGGCGCGGCTGATGGTGCCGGCGCAAGGTGCGATCAGTTGGTCGCGCGTAACCTGCACATCGGCGCGCGCCACGTTGAGCTGGTTCGGCGAGGGCATGTACTGGTCGAAAATCTCGCGCGCCACCGGCACCAGCGCCGGGTGCGCGACCCAGGTGCCGTCGTGGCCGGCCTGCACTTCGCGCAGCTTGTCCGCGCGCACCTTGGCCATGGCCGCTTCGTTCGCCGCCTCGTCGCCCTTGATCGGGATCTGCGCCGCCATGCCGCCCATGGCGAACGCGCCGCGGCGATGGCAGGTCTGGATCAGCAGCTCCGAATAGGCCTTCAAAAACGGCACCGTCATCAACACCTGGCCGCGCTCCGGCAGCAGGCGGTCGCGGTGGCCGCGCAAGGTCTTCAGGTAGGAAAAGATGTAGTCCCAGCGGCCGCAGTTCAGGCCCACGGCGCGCTCGCGCAGCGCATGCAGGATCTCGTGCATCTGGAACACCGCCGGCAGCGTCTCGATCAGCACGGTGGCCTTCATGCAGTTGGCCGGCAGATCGAGCGCGTCCTCGGCGGCGGCCATCACCTCATGCCACAGCGCGGCTTCTTCCATCGCTTCCAGCTTGGGCAGGTAGAAGTACGGGCCGCGGTCGCGCGCCTGCAGGCTGCGGGCGTTGTGGAAGGCGTACAGGCCGAAGTCGACCAGGGCGCCGGACATCGGCTCGCCGTCCACGCTGAGATGGCGCTCGGGCAGGTGCCAGCCGCGCGGGCGCACCACCAGCACCGCCGGGTCATGGCCGACGCGGTAGGTCTTTCCCTCGGGCGAGGTGTAGCCGATGGTGCCGTTCACGGCATCGCGCAGGTTGATCTGGCCGTCGAGCTGGTTGGCCAGCGTCGGCGCGCTGGAATCCTCGAAGTCGGCCATGAACACCTTCGCGCCGGAATTCAGCGCGTTGATGATCATCTTGCGCTCGACCGGGCCGGTGATCTCGACCCTGCGGTCCTGCAGGGCAGCGGGGATCTTGCCGACTGTCCACTGGCCCTCGCGGATGGCCAGGGTATCGGCGCGGAAATCGGGCAGCTGACCGGCGTCGTAGCGGGCCTGGCGGGCGCGGCGGGCGGCCAGCAGGTCCAGCCGGCGCCCGTTGAAGCGGCGGTGCAGGCCGGCCAGGAAGGCCAGGGCCGCGGGGGTCAGGATGTTTTCGTGGCCGGGGCCGGTCTTGCCCTCGATCCGGACGGACGGCTGGGGCAGGCGTTCTTGGGGGACGGCCATGGGGCTTCTCCATCGATGACGATGGGCTGACACTAGGTCGCGGAGCTTGTCTTTGACAAAGCGAATGTTTCAATCTTAGATATTGGCATTGCTAATGATCTATCTAACTCATTGAGTCAAAAGCCGTGACCAAGGCGTCCGATAAGCTGAACAAGCCTCGCAAGGGCCGAAAATCGACTCCGCGGCGTCGTGCCGACGATGTCGCGCCCGCCGAGGGCACGGCGCGCTTCTACTACAAGGGCAATCGCCAGAAGCAGCTGCGCGCCTTCGTCTACACGGTGAAGCTGGGCACCCTGACCCGTGCCGCCGAGGCGCTGTATCTGTCCCAGCCCAGCGTGAGCCTGCAGCTGCAGGCGCTGGAGCGGGAGCTGGGTACGCGGCTGCTCGAACGCAGCCGGCGCCGCATCAACCTCACCGACGCCGGCGAGGCGCTGTACGAGCTGGCGCGCCCGCTGGTGGAAGGCTGGGAAGCGCTGGACCGCGATTTCCAGGCCAAGGTGAAGGGGCTGCAGAGCGGCCGGCTGACCATCGCCGCCGGCACCTCCACCATCCAGTACCTGCTGCCGGACCTGGTGCGCCGCTACCGCGAGCAATACCCGGCCGTGCAATTGCAGCTGGCCAATGTCACCGGCAAGGACGGCATGGCCCTGCTGCGCGCGGACCAGGCGGATTTCGCGGTGGGCTCGATGCTGGACGTGCCCAACGACATCGCCTGGGCGCCGGTCTACCACTACGACCCGATGCTGATCACCCCGCCGGATCATCCGCTGGCAGCGAAGGAGAGCATCCGGCTCGAGGATCTATCGCCCTACGGCCTGATCCTGCCGCCGCAGCGGCTGTCGACCTACCGCATGGTCGACCTGGTGTTCCAGCAGCGGCAGGTGCCGTACCAGGTGGCGATCGAAGTGGGCGGCTGGGACGTGATCAAGGAATACGTCGCGATGGGCCTGGGGATCTCTATCGTCACCGGCATCTGCATCACCGAAGCGGACCGCGCGCGGCTGGCGGTGCGCAATCTGCGCCAGTACTTTCCGCAACGCGCTTACGGCGTGGTGATGCGCAAGGGCAAATTCCTCAGCGCGGAGGCGCGGGCGTTCATCGACCTGATCCGCCCGGGTCTACTGACCCATCGCGATTACGACGAATCGGGGCATTCCGAACGGTAGGTTGGGGTGAGCCGCAGGCGAACCCCAACGATGCGAGGCGCCCGATGTTGGGGTTCGCCTATGGCTCACCCCAACCTGCGCCGAGCCTCACTGCTGCCGCTGCATCGCCAGCCGGATGCCGAAACCCAGCAGCACCGTGCCGCAGGCGCGATCCATCCACTGCCCCAGATGCGGGCGGGCATCGAGCAGCCGATGCACCTGGCCACCCAGCATCGCCAGCACCATCGACCACACCATGCCGACGCCGATGACGCTCAACCCGAGCAGCGCCAGCCCCCATTGCGGGTGCGGCGCCTGCATCGACACGAACTGCGGCAGGAAGGCGAGGAAGAACAGCGCCACTTTCGGGTTCAGCACATTGGTGAGCATGCCCTGGCGGAACGCCGCGGCCAGGCCGCGGCCGCGCGTCACCGTCGGCTGGCGCGCACTCTGCTTCGCCAGCAGCATGCGCAGGCCCACCCACACCAGATAGGCGGCGCCCAGATACTTCAGCGCCGCGAACGCCAGCGCCGAGGTCATCAGGATCGCCGAGATGCCCAGCACCGCCGCCAGCGTGTGCACCAGGCAGCCGGTATTGATGCCCAGCACCGCCGCCACGCCCACCGTGCGTCCTTCGCGGCCGCTGCGGGCGAGGATGTAGAAGGTGTCCAGGCCCGGCGTCAGCGCCAGCGCGATGCAGGCCAGGACGAAGGCGCCGAAATGCTGGATGCCGAGCGCTTCCATCGGAATCACTCCGTGTTGCGGTGCTTGCCGCGATAGGGACGGAACAGCGCGCGGATCTTCAGCATGTCCGCATCGTGATCGCCGGTGGCATGCACCACCGGCCCCAGCGTGAAGGTCTTGGTCGGGTAGTCGATGAAAAGGGTCTGGATCGGCACGTTGGCCTCGTGCGCGATGCGCAGGAAGCCGGACTTCCACTCCTTGACCTGCTTGCGCGTGCCCTCGGGCGTGATGCCCAGCCACATGCGCTCGTTCTGCTGGAAGCGCTCCACCATCTGGCCCACCACGTTGAGCGCGGCCTTGCGGTTGATCGCGATCATGCCGATCGGGCGCAGGATGATGCCGAGCGGGCCGTCCAGCACCTCGCGCTTGATCATGACGTTGATCTCGGCGCCCACGCCGATCTTCATCAGCAGGCCCCACAGGCCGTCCCAGTACGACGAGTGCGGCGCGCCGATCAGGATCAGCTTGGGCACGTCCGGCAGCTCGCCCAGCAGGCGCCACCCGCACAGCCGCAGCACGCCGCGCGAGAGCCACGGCCAGAAGCGGCTCTTGAGCTGGGGCGCCGCGGGCGGAGCCGGCGGGACGACGGGGCGGCTCATTCGGAACTCCAGTTGCGCGAGCGCGTCTGCTTGATCTTCCCGCGCTGCTGCTTGCCGACCAGGCGGCGCTCCTTGGAGGCGCGCGAGGGCTTGGTGGCGACGCGCGGCTTGGGCGGCACCAGCACCGCGCGGATGATCTCGACCAGACGCTCGCGCGCGTCGTCGCGGTTGCGCGCCTGGTCGCGGAAGCGGCGGGCCTGGATCACCAGCACGCCGTCCTCGGTGAGGCGGCGGTCGCGGCGCGCCAGCAGGCGCTCGCGCAGCGGCTCGGGCAGGGTCGGCGAGCGCGCGACATCGAAGCGCAGTTCCACCGCGCTTTCGGTGCGATTGACATGCTGCCCGCCGGGGCCGTCGGCGCGCAGAAAGCGCTCGGTCAGCTCGGTCTCGGGCAGCGCTAGGGATCGGCTGACGGTAAGCATGCCGCGCAGTGTAGCGGGGCCGGGGCGGGCCGCCCATCCGGAGTCAGGCGATCTCGGGCAAGGCCCAGCCGAAGCGCGCGAGCACGCTGGCGAAGGCCGCATCCAGCGGCGCCTCCAGCCGCATCGGCGCACCGCTGAGCGGGTGCGCGAAACTCACCCGCCACGCATGCAGCAGCATGCGATGGCAGCTGAAGTACTGCTTGTACAGCCGGTTGTGATCGCTGCGGCCGTGCTGGCAATCGCCGATCACCGGATGGTGCAGATGCGCCAGGTGCTTGCGGATCTGGCGGAAGCGGCCGGTCTCCGGCTCCGCCAGCACCATGCCGTAGCGCTGCTGTGGGTAGCGGCCCAGCGCGATCGGCACTTCGACCGTGGCCAGGCGGCGATAGCGCGTGCGCGCATCGCGGCGCGGGCCGCTGTCGCGCGCGCCGGGCAGCGGATAGTCGATCAGCGCTTCTTCCGGCTCGGGCCAGCCGCGCACCACCGCGAGGTATTGCTTGTGCACGTCGCGGCCCATGAACTGCTCGCCCAGCGCCGCGGCGACCTCGGCCGAGCGTGCCACCAGCAGCACGCCGCTGGTCGCGCGGTCCAGCCGGTGCGCCAGGTTCACGGTGCCGCCGACCTGCTCGCGCAGCAGGTCGATCAGGAATTCGTCGGCAGGGCCGACCAGCTTGGAGCGATGCACGGCCAGGCCCGCGGGCTTGTTCACCGCGATCAGGGCATCGTCCTGGTAGATCAGATCGAGAACGGTCATGCGTGCTGCGCGGCTGCCTGCTTCAACGCCTCGGCCAGCCGGCGACAAAGGAGCACAGCCCGGCCACGGCGGCGAGGATCGGCAACCACACGCCATGCTGCGGCGCCTGCGTCCACAACAGCGTGGCGCTCAGCAGCAGCGCACCGCCGAGCAGGCCGCTGGCGATCGCGCGCTGCTGCCGGCGCGAGGCTTCCTGGCGCTGCGCCAGTTCCAGCGGATCGGCCAGCCCGCGCTGTTCGCCGCGCGCCACCTGGCGCAGCGCTTCGCGGATCAGCTCCGGAAACTGCGGCGCCGCATGGAACCATTCCGGCAAGCGCTTGCGCACTTCGCGCAGCGTGCGGCGCGGGCTGTAGCGCTCGCGCAGGATGCGCTTGAGCACCGGATGCGCCACCGCCCAGATATCGATGTCCGGATCGAGCATGCGGCCGACGCCCTCGATATTCAGCAGCGTCTTCTGCAGCAGGATCAGCTGCGGCTGCAGGGTCAGCTCGAAGCGGCGCGCGGTCTGGAACAGCTTCACCACCAGCTCGGCCAGCGAGATCTGCGACAGCGGGCGGGTGAAATACGGCTCGCACACCGTGCGCACGGCCGCTTCCAGTTCGTCCATGCGCACGGTGTTCGGCATCCAGCCGGCGTCGACGTGCAGCTGCGCGATGCGCGCGTAGTCGCGCTCGAACAGCGCGATGAAATTCTGCGCCAGCCAGTACTGGTCCGCCTCCGGCAGCGAACCCATGATGCCGAAGTCCAGCGCGATGAAGCGCGGCTCGGTCGAGCGCGCCACGTCGACCCAGATGTTCCCCGGGTGCGCGTCGGCGTGGAAGAAATTGTCGCGGAACACCTGTTCGTAGAACACGCGCACGCCCTTGGCGGCGAGCGTCTTGCGGTCCACGCCGGCGGCGTCGATGGCCGCGATGTCGTCACAGCTCACGCCGTTGACGCGCTCCAGGGTCAGCACGCGCTCGGCGGTGAGGTCCCAGTGCACCTCGGGCACGTACAGGTCCACGCCGCTTTCGAAATTGCGCCGCAGCAGGCTGGCGCTGGCGCCTTCGCGCTGCAGGTCCAGCTCGTTCTCCAGCATCTTCTCGACTTCGGCTACTACGTCGAGCGGGCGGATCTTGTCGGCGTTCGGATGCCAGCGCTGGGCCAGTTCGCCCAGCGAATGCAGCAGGGCGACGTCGCGCGCGATGCGCTGGTCGATGCCGGGGCGCAGCACCTTCACCACCACCTCGCGCCCGTCCTGCAGCACGGCCGCATGCACCTGGGCGATCGAGGCCGAGGCCAGCGGCGTTTCGTCGAAGTGCGCGAACAGCTGCGTCACCGGTGCCTTCAGTTCGCGCTCCACGATCGCGCGCGCTTCGGCACCGGGGAAGGGCGGCACCTGGTCCTGCAGCAGGGCCAGTTCATTGGCGATATCGCCGGGCACCAGGTCGCGCCGGGTCGACAGCACCTGGCCGGCCTTGACGAAGATCGGGCCCAGCTCGGTCAGTGCCAGGCGCAGGCGCGCGCCGCGCGGCAGGTTCGCCACACCGGGACGCGGCCTGGCGAGCAACGGGCGCAGCAGTTTCAGCGGGCGGAACAGATGCGCGGCATCGACCAGCTCGTCGAGCCGGTAGGCCAGCAGCACCGAGGCGACGCGCAGCACGCGCGGCACGACTTTCAGCGGCGTCACGCGGCGTTTCCTTTGAGCTTCTGTTCCAGTCGCGCCAGCCGCGATTCCAGGCGTTCGCTGCGTTCGCGCAAGCTGTCCACGCCGTCGAGGAAGCTTTCCACTTCGCCCGGCGCGGCGGCCACGCGCACTTCGTCGCGCAGCCAGTCGGCGCTGTCTTCGGCCAGATGGCTGCCGCTTTCGCGCGCATGCGCCAGCGCTTCGCGCACGGCCTTGGCCAGCGGCACGCCGAGCACGTCGCCGAAGGTGCGGGTGAAGGCTTCTTCGAAATCCGGGGCGAACTTCGCCGCCAGTTTTCCCAGGCGGCGCGCCAGTTCCGCGTCGCCGGCGATATCCACCTTGCCCGGCGCCACGCCTTCGTCGTCGCGCCGCAGCGCCATCGCCAGCAGGCTGCCCGGCGTGGCGCGCACGCGCAGGTGGCTGTCCTCGTGGCCGGGGCCGACCTTGAGGCGGCCTTCGTGCACGCTGATCGCCAAGGTCAGCGCGGGGCCTTCCAGCTGCAGTTGCACGCTGCGCCCGTCCAGCGCGGACAGGCGCTGCACGGTGTCGGGATCGAGCGAGAGCACGTGGTTCAACGCGGTCTCGAGCGCGCGGCCGGCGATCACGCGCAGCGGGCGCGGCAGCAAGGGGCGGGGAGCGGGTGCGGTCATGGGCCGGCATTGTAGCGGCAGGGCGCGCGGACTCGCCCTGCGGCAACAAGTCAGGATGCGCCGTCGAAGCCCAGCTGGCGCCACGCCTCGTACACGGCCACGGCGACGGTGTTGGAGAGATTCAAGCTGCGGCTGTGTGGACGCATCGGCAGGCGCAGGCGGCAGTCCTCGGGAATCGCGTCGAGCACCGCGCCGGGCAGGCCGGCGGTTTCGCAGCCGAACAGTAAGGCATCGCCGGGCGCATAGCGTGCATCGACGTGGGCGACGCGGCCGCGGGTGGAGAAGGCGAACACGCGTGGATGCGCCAGGGCGGCGAGGCAGCTGTCGAGATCGTCGTGTACGGCCAGGTTGGCGTACTCGTGGTAGTCCAGGCCGGCGCGGCGCAGGCGCGCGTCGTCGAGCTCGAAACCCAGCGGCCGGATCAGGTGCAGCGAGGCGCCCGTGTTGGCGCAGAGGCGGATGACGTTGCCGGTGTTCGGCGGGATCTCGGGATGGAACAGGATGACATGCAGCATCCGGCCATTATCGATGAACGCTCATCTGTGCGGGGCGCGCGCTGGAACAGCGCCCCGTCCGGCGTTCAACCGCCCAGGCGGGGGCACACCACGCCGTCGGCCGGCAGCAGGCACTGCGCGTGGACGGCGGGGCTGAGCTGGCCGGCGCTGCCGCTGGCAGCCAGGCGGATGGCATCGGGAGAGGCGTTGACCATCGCCATCAGGATCAGCCCGCACACCAGCAGGCAGCCGGCGAACAGACCGCGCAACATCAGGGCTTCGAATTTCATGGGGTGTCTCCGACAGGGCATGGGGTCCTACAGGTATGGGGTCCTACGCCCTTAAGGTGGCAAGCGCCGTGCCAAGCCGTGCCACGTCACAAGGTCTTGATTTGGCGGCACTTAGGATGCGCGGCCGGCTCCCTTCCGCTGTCCGCGGACACTGCGCGCACGCCAGCGGACACTGTCCGGACGCTTGTCGTACCCGATCGGCCGGCTTTGCCGGTCAATCGGCCGAAGGTCATTTGCGGTTCCCCCCACGCATGACTAGCCTCGGAGGTTCTGTGAAACAGGAGGTTCATCCATGCGCAAGCCCCTTGCCCTGCTTATTGCCGGGCTTCTGTCCGCCGGAGTCGCCATGACAGCGCCGTCGCCTTCCCTGGCCGCCCCGGCCACGCAGACCATCCCCGAGATCGCCTATACCCGCTTCACCCTGCCCAACGGGCTGACCGTGGTGGTGCACGAGGACCACAAGGCGCCGGTGGTGGCGGTGAGCATCTGGTACCACGTCGGTTCCGGCGACGAACCCAAGGGCAAGACCGGCTTTGCGCATCTGTTCGAACACCTGATGTTCTCCGGCTCGGAGAACCACAAGGGCACCTATTTCGCGCCGTTCGAGCTGGCCGGCGCCACCGACATGAACGGCACCACCTGGTTCGACCGCACCAATTACTTCGAGACGGTGCCGACCACCGCGCTGGACATGGCGCTGTGGATGGAATCGGACCGCATGGGCCACCTGCTCGGCGCGATCGGCCAGAAGGAACTCGATACCCAGCGCGGCGTGGTGCAGAACGAAAAGCGCCAGGGCGAGAACCGCCCCTACGGCCGCGTGGACCAGAACATCCTGTCCAATACGTACCCGGCCAACCACCCGTACCAGCACGACACCATCGGCTCCATGAAGGACCTGGACGCCGCCTCGCTGGCCGACGTGAAGCAGTGGTTCCACGACTACTACGGCGCCGCCAACACGGTGATCGTGCTGGCCGGCGACATCACGCCCGCGCAGGCCAAGGACAAGCTGACCAAGTACTTCGGCGACATCCCGGCCGGCCCGCCGGTGCCGCGCCAGCAGCCGTGGATCACCCCGCTGGCCAAGTCCAGCCGCGGCGTGCAGCACGACCACGTGTCGCAGCCGCGCATCTACCGCACCTGGGTGGTGCCGCAGCTGGGCACGGACGACATGGTCTCGCTGGATCTGGCCTCCACCGCGCTCGGCGGCGGCAAGACCTCGCGCCTGTACCAGCGGCTGGTCTACCAGGACAAGCTGGTCGACGACATTTCCGCCAGCGTGTCGCCGTTTGCGCTGGCCAGCCAGTTCCAGATCCAGGCCGACGTGCGCGAAGGCGTGGACCCGGCCAAGGTCGAAGCGGCCGTGGCGGACGAGCTGAAGAAATTCCTCGCCGACGGTCCGACCCAGGACGAACTGGATCGCGCCAAGGTCGGCAACCGCGCCTCCTTCGTGCGCGGGCTGGAGAAGGTCGGCGGCTTCGGCGGCAAGGCCGTGATCCTGGCCGAGGGCCAGGTCTATCGCGGCGATCCGGGCGCGTACAAGAAAGACCTGGAGCGCATCGACACCGCCACCATCGCCAGCGTGAAGTCCGCCGCCGGCAAGTGGCTGAGCAAGGGCGACTACCTGCTGACCGTGCTGCCGGCCGCCGAAGGCTTCGACGCGGACAAGGAAGACGCCCAGGTGGCGGCGCTGTCCGACGCGCAGGGCCGTCCGGAGGCGAAGCTGCCCGCCGCGCAGCAATACAGCGTGGGCAAGAACGAAGTCGATCGCGCCAAGGGCGTGCCGCAGGTCAACCAGTTCCCCGACCTGAGCTTCCCCAAGCTGGAGCGCGGCAAGCTGAAGAACGGCATCGAAGTGGTGCTGGCGCAGCGCCACACCGTGCCGGTGACGCAGATCCATCTGCAGTTCGACGCCGGCTATGCCGCCGACCAGGGCCACAAGCTCGGCACCGCCAGCTTCGCCACCACGCTGATGAACGAAAGCACCAAGTCGCTCGACTCGGTGGAAGTGTCCAAGCGCAAGCAGCGCCTGGGCGCGATCACCAGCATCGGTTGCGGCCTGGATAGCTGCACTGCCGCGCTCAACGCGCTCAACGACCAGCTCAAGCCGTCGCTGGAACTGTTCGCCGACATTGTGCGCAACCCGGCCTTCAAGGCGGACGACATCGAGCGTGTGCGTGGCCAGTGGCTGGCCGGTATCGCCCAGGAAAAGACCCAGCCCACCGGCCTGGCTCTGCGCACGCTGCCGCCGCTGTTGTACGGCCATGACCATGCCTACGGCATCCCGTTCACCGGTACCGGCACTGAGGCGGCGATCAAGTCGCTCACGGCCGATGACCTGGCCGGCTTCCAGCGCAACTGGCTGCGGCCGGACAACGTGAAGATCCTGGTCGCCGGCGACACCACGCTGGAGGAGATCATTCCGCAGCTCGACGCCGTGTTCGACGACTGGAAGGTTCCGGCCACGCCACGGCCGCAGAAGAACATCGCCAAGGTCGCCATCCAGGCCAAGCCGCGCGTGTTCCTGATCGACCGGCCGGATGCGCCGCAGTCGCTGATCCTGGCCGGCCTGCTGGCGCCGTCCAGCAAGGCGCCGAACGATATCGAGATCGACGTGGCCAACGGCGCGTTCGGCGGCAGCTTCACCTCGCGCCTCAACATGAACCTGCGCGAGGACAAGCGCTGGGCCTATGGCGCCTTCAGCTTCCTGCGCGATGCGCGCGGGCAGCGGCCGTTCCTGATGTATGCGCCGGTGCAGACCGACAAGACCGCCGAATCCGCGCGTGAAGTGGAGAAGGAAGCCGTCGCGGTGGTCGGCGCCAAGCCGCTCACCACGCAGGAAGTGGACAAGATCAAGGCGTCCAACGTGCGCGGCCTGCCGGGCAGCTTCGAGACCACCGGCTCGGTGCTCGGCGCGCTCAGCGAGATCGTGCAGTACGGCCGTCCGGACGATTACGTGCAGACCCTCAAGCAGCACACCGAGGCGGTGAACCAGGCCAGCGCGCAGGCGGCGATCGGCGAGATCGTCAAGCCGCAGGCGCTGACCTGGGTGATCGTCGGCGACCTCAGCAAGATCGAGCAGCCGGTGCGCGCGCTGAAGCTGGGCGAGGTGCAGGTGATCGACGCCGACGGCAAGCCGGTGGCGGCCAAGCCGGCGCCGAAGGCCAAGGCCGGCAAGTAAGCGCAGCGCGGGCGGCGTCGCGCCGCTCGCCGTTCAGCCGGGCGTGGGCTGCCGACATCGGCGCACGCTAGGATGTGGGCCGGGCAGGACACTGCCCGGCCCTTCTTTTGGACACCCCATGGAGTCACCCATGCGCAAGACCCTGCTGCTCGTTCCCGTGGCCCTGCTGCTCGGTGCCTGTTCCTGGGGCATCACCCTGGACGATGCCGCCAGGAACGTCCGCACGGTATGGAGCGGCGACGTGTCCTCCTGCCATGAGCTGGGCAAGGTCACCGTGTCGGTGATGAACCGGGTGGGGCCGATCAACCGCAACGACATCAAGGTGCGCGACGAGCTGGAAGTGATGGCGCGCAACGAGGCGGCCAAGATGCACGCCGACACCGTCAAGCCGCTGGCCGAGCCGTCCGAGGGTTCGCAGCCCTGGGGCGCCTACGAATGCGGCGCCAACCGCCCGTCCGCCGGCCGCCCGAGCGCGATGCCGAAGCCGGCGCAGTCGGCCGGAGGCAATGCGGAGACCTTCCCGATCAAGGGTTGAGCCTTCCCGCAAGCTGCTGGAAATACGAGAAAAACGCCCCTTTCGAGGGGCGTTTTTTTTGTGCTCCGGAAAATCCCGGTTGCGCCAGTTCCCGCACAAGAATAATATTCATAAATAAGTTGTACATAAATGTACTAATTGAGCGGAATCAGCATGAGCAGCTTCGCCCCCACCGAGCAACGCCTGGCCATCACCTGCCGGCGCTATCCCGAGTTCCCGCGCGACCCGGCCGTGCTGGTGCGCCTGGTCAAGCACATCTACAAGCGCGTGCATGACGACGCCAACGCCATGCTCAAGCCGTACGGCATCAACCATCCGGAATACAACCTCCTGATGATGCTCTACGGCACCGAGGGCTATACGCTCAACCCCTCGCAACTGGCGGATGCGGCGGGGGAGAAGTCCGCCAACATCACGCGGCTGACCAACGAGCTGTGCGACAAGGGCCTGATCGAGCGCACCGCCAGCGATGAGGACCGCCGCAAGGTCACGCTTACGTTGACGGCGAAGGGGCTGGCGATGATCGAGAGCTTCCTGCCTGGCATCTGCGACCTGCTCGAGCGGCAGGCCGGCGGGCTGCAGCCGCGCGAATCCGCGCAGCTGGAGCGGCTGCTGAAGAAATTCCTCGACCACGTGGACCCGGCCTGAGTCCATGGCCCCCGCCGACTCCACTTCCACGGCCGCCGCATCGCGCTGGGCCTGGCTGCCCGCCTTCCTCGCCGAGGAGCAGGTGTCGTGGGTGTTCGTGGCCAAGACCCTGCTGGCCATGTACATCACCTGCTGGCTGGCCATGCTGTTCCAGCTGGAGCAGCCGGCCACCGCGATGATTACCGTCGCCATCGTCATGCATCCGCAGAGCGGCATGGTGCTGGCGAAGAGCTTCTATCGCGCGCTGGGTACGTTTGCCGGCAGCCTGTTCGGGCTGGTGCTGATGAGCCTGTTCCCGCAGCAGCGCGAACTGTTCCTGCTCAGTCTTTCGCTGTGGGTGGCGCTGTGCGCCGGCGGCGCCACGCTGTACCGCAACTTCGCCGCCTACGGCTTCGTGCTGGCCGGCTATACGGCGGCCATCGTCACCCTGCCGGCGGTGAGCAATCCGCTGAACGTGTTCGACTCCGCGGTGATGCGCGTGAGCGAGGTGATGCTCGGCATCATCGTGTCCGGCGTGGTCAGCGACGTGATCCTGCCCGAGCGCCTGCGCCCGCTGCTTCGCCGCAGCGCACGCGAGCACTTCGCGCATTTCATCGATTTCGCGCGCGGCAGTACCGGCGGCGCCATTCCGCGGCGCGAGATGGAGAAGGCGCACCTGCGCTTCGTGCGCGCCGCGGTGCAGCTGGAAGACCTGCGCGCCTCGGTGATCTTCGAAGACCCGGAAGCGCGCGCCCGCAGCAGCCGCATGCGCCTGCTCAATCAGCGCTACATGGCCGCGTCCACCAGCTTCCAATCCGCCCATCACCTGATCAACCGGCTGCAGCGTGCCGGGCACGGCAACGTCGCCGCCGCACTGATCGCGCTGTACGCGCCGATCGGCGACGCGCTCTCGCCCGACCCCGCGCAGCAGCAGGACCCCGCCGTGCTCGCTCCGCGCCTGAAAGCCTGCGAAGACGTGCTGCCGCCGCTGGCCGCGCGTCTGCGTGCGGCGCTGCCGGCCGATGCCTGGCTGGAATTCGACACCGGCGCCAGCCTGCTGCGCCGCTTCTGCAGCGAGATGCGCGACTTCACCGCACTGGAAGCCTCGCTGCGCGAAGGCAATCTCAAAGGTGCGGTGGAGATCGTGCATTTCCGCCGCGGCAACGACGCCCTGGGCGCCGCGGTGAGCGTACTGCGCACCTTCCTCACCATGGCCGTGCTCAGCGTGTTCTGGCTGGGCAGCGGCTGGAGCTACGGCTCCAGCGCGATGCTGCTGGCGACCATCTTCAGCGGCCTGTTCGCGGCGTCGGCGTATCCGATGATCGCGGTGACCAACACGCTCGGCGGCTATGTGGCCGGCATGGTCGGCGGCTACCTCGTCACCTTCTACGGGCTGCCGGGCGGCGACGGCTTCGCCATGCTGATCTTGGGCACGCTGCCGTTCCTGCTGATCGGCCCCTACCTCACCACGCGCAACCACACGCTGCCGGGCGTGGGCGCGGGCTACACGCTGGGCTACGTGTACATCCTCGCGCTGAAGAACCCGATGGTGTACGACCCCACGCGCTTCCTCAACGATGCGATCGCCCAGGTCGTCGGCATCGCCATGACGGCGGTGTTCTTTATCTTCGTGCCGGCGGTGACGGGCTCGCTCTGGCAGCGCCGCCGCCAGCTGGTGCAATTGCGGCACCAGGTGGTGCTGGCCGCGAACGCGCCGCTGCCGGGCCTGCTGTCCAGCTTCGAGAGCGTCAATCGCGACATCGTGCAGCAGGTGGTGACCTACACCCGGCCGGACACGGACGAATCGCGCAGCCTGCTGGCCTGGGCGCTGTCGGTGCACGAATGCGGCCGCGCGGTGATCGAGCTGCGCCAGGACATTGCGCGCAGCGGCATGCCGCACTCGGTGGTGGCGCCGGTGCAGGACGCCGTGCACGCGCTCGGCGCGCTCTACGCGCAGCCCGGCGCCGACCGCTGGCGCGAGGCCGACCGCAGCGTCGCCCACGCCATCGCCATCACCAACGCCCACCTCGCGCAGTCGCCTTCGACCTGCCAGGCCGCGCTGACCCATCTCTACCTGTTGCGCAGCGCGCTGCGCGACGACGAATCGGCGATGGCTCCCTATATCGAGGCGAGCCCGGCCGCGGAGTCTCCTGATGCTGCATAAGTTCATCCCGAGCGAAGTCGCTCTCGCCGACGCCCTGGTGCCCGGCCTGCTGGTGGTTTTCATCGGCTGCCTGCTGGCGCTGTGGGCGGTCGATACCGTGGTCGGCCGGTTCGGCCTGTATCGCTTCGTCTGGCATCCGCCGCTGTTCCGGCTGGCCCTCTTCGTGTGCATGTTCGGCGCCGCCGGACTGCTGCTGTTTCCCTGAGCCTTCAACCATGAAAATCGCATCGCTGCTCCGTTTCGCCCTCACCGCCGCCGTCGTCGTGATCGCCGCGCTGCTCGGCCACGCGCTATGGCGCCACTACATGTACTCGCCGTGGACCCGCGACGGCCGCGTGCGCGCCGAGGTGGTGCGCATCGCGCCGGATGTGTCCGGCCTGGTCACCCGCGTCGCGGTGATCGACAACCAGCAGGTGAAGAAAGGCGACCTGCTGTTCTCGATCGACCGGCCGCGCTTCGAGTACGCCGTGGGCCAGGCGCAGGCCAATCTCGCCGCCGCCGAAGCCAGCGCGCGTGCCGCCGGCGCCAATATCAACGCGGCCCTGGCCAGCGCCGTGGCGCGCAAGGCCGACTACGACATGGCCGCCGAGCAGGCCGTGCGCCGCCAGCGGCTGGGCGATGTGGTGTCGCAGGAAGTGCGCACCGACGCGCAGTCGTCGGCCAATGCCGCGCGCGCCACCTGGCAGCAGGCGCAGGCCAGCGGCAACCAGGCCAATGCCTCGCGCCAGCAGGCCGAGGCCGCGGTGGAGCAGGCGCAGGTGGCGCTGGACCGCGCGAAACTCGATCTGGAACGCACCGAAGTGCGCGCGCCGGTCGACGGCTATGTCACCAATCTCGACATCCGTGTCGGCGACTACGCCGCCACCGGCTCGCCGCGGCTGGCGCTGATCGACAGCCACAGCTACTACATCTACGGCTATTTCGAGGAAACCAAGCTGCCGCACCTGCGCGTGGGCGATCCGGTGAATATCCGCCTGATGGCCGGCGGCGCGCGCCTCAAGGGCGAGATCACCGGCATCGCGCGCGGCATCACCGACCGCGACAACCCCACCGGTTCCGACCTGCTCGCCGACGTGAACCCCACCTTCAACTGGGTGCGCCTGGCGCAGCGCGTGCCGGTGCGTATCGCCATCGATACCGAACACCTGCCGCCGGATGTGCTGATCGCCGCGGGCATGACCGCGACGATCGAAGTGCAGCCCCGCGCCGACGGGCGCAAGACGCTCGACTGAAGCATCTGTAGGTTGGGGTGAGCGCCAGCGAACCCCAACGGAGGTGACAGGCGCTGCACCATGTTGGGGTTCGCTGGTGCTCACCCCAACCTACGCCGGTTCAGCGTGGCGCTACGTCGCGCAGGCGCATCTCCAGCACCTTGCCGCCATCCAGCGTCAGCTTCAGCGGCGTGCCTTCCGGCAGGTTCATGACGGCGTCGCGCAGTTCGCCCAGGCCGATCGACTTCGCCGCCTTGTCGTTCACCGCCACGATAAAGTCGCCGGCCTTGAGTCCGGCCTCGGCCGCGGGACTGCCCGCCAACACCCAGGTCACCTTGTAGCGATCCGGCTGTTCCGCCGACTTGCCCGCGCGGAAGCCGGCCATCGCGTACTGCCGCGTGATGGCCGGACTGCGCGGCAGCAGCACCATCTCGCCGCGCCGGTAGTCGAAGTGCACGTTGAAGCGCGACAGGATGTCCTGCCCGATATTGCCCGCCTCGGTGGGATTGCCGGTGGCGCCGGCATCGGCGCGGGTCAGCATGGCCACCACGTTGTCCAGGCGCCGGCCGCCGAGCTGCAGCGACTGCGCATGCGCGAAGTGCGCGGTGAACAGGCCGCCGACACCGCCGGTGGGCGCTGGAGCGCCATGCTCATAATGCGTAGCAATGCCATTGCGCTCCGCCCACTGCGGAAACAGCAGGACCATGCCGCTGTTGCCGGTGTCGATGCCGAACACGCCGGGCTTGCCATCGAGGCTGGCATCGACCAGCGGCATATCGTCGGTGAACTTCAGCGGCACTCGCTCGCCGGGCTCTGCTGCCGGCGCTTCGCCGTGGTCGTAGGCCTGCAGCACCAGCTGCCGTTTGTCGTAGTCGAAGGTGACGGCGAAACGCTCGAAGATCTCCAGGCCCAGGATGCCCGCGATCGGCTCGCGGCCTTCGCCGCGTTCGTTGAACTCGTGCGGATACGGCATCACCAGGAAGGTGAGATCGCGGATGTCTGCATCGCCCATGCCCAGATGGCCCACCCGCGCATACGCCGTCGACATCGAGCCGGGACCGGAGCCGGTGCTGACGCCGGCGCCTTGAGTGGCGATGCCGAGCTTCTTCGCCGCATCCGTCGTGAGAATGGCATGGCCGCCGGTATCGAGGATGAAAGGCATCGGCCCTTTGCCGTCGATGGTCGCCTCGACCAGCAACATGCCTCCGGACAACTGCATCGGCACCGTGGTGCGGCGCGCGCCGCCGGCCAGGCTCACATCGCGCACGGTGTTGCCGGGACGGGCCAGCGCATCGGCCGGTACGCGTTCGAGCCAGCGGTAGTTCTGCACGATGTCGGTGCTGCTGCTGTCGGCGCCGCCCCCGGCGGTCACCGCGCTGGCGGTGATGCGGAACGGCAGTGGCACGCCGTCCACGTCGCGATAGTCGGCGTAGGCCTCGGTGGCGAGCAGGAAGGAGCTGGCCCAGGTGGCGTGGTCGAGGCGATGGGTGGACGGATCCAGCCACAGCGTGATCGCGCGGCCGCCGGCCGGGGTGGCTTCCAGGCGCTGGTAGTGGTGGCCGTTGGCGTCCGCTTCCGGCAATGCGCGGTAACGCGTGTCGTCGTTCGCGGCGAGGAAGGCGAAGCGGCGCAGCCAGTCCTGGTTGGTGGCGACGATCTTTGCCTCCGCCGAGTCGTACGGATGGCTCAGGCCGGTGATGTCCTGATGCCAGCGGCCCTGTTCGTTGGTTCCGTCGGCGCGGGTGAACATCGGCGTGCTGGCGTGTTCGGCGTAGTGGCCGTTGCGCAGGTCCACGGCCATCCGCCATTCGCCGCTGAAGCCATCGGCTTCCTCGCGGCCTTGCGCGACGAGCGCGCCGTGGCGGCGCCAGGCCTCCGCGCCATGCGCTTCGCGCAACTGGCGCAGCAGCGTGTCGGCGTCGCTGGCGCAGGCGAGCGCCGGCAATAGCAGGCTGGCGAGGATCAGCCGGCGGGGCAGGGATGGTTTCAGCATGGCGTTCGTCTCCGTGGCGTGCGGAACGCATGCTGCCGGCTGCGCTCCGTGCCGACTAGGACGAAGCTGAGGTTTCAGGACGCGCGTTGCGTTTTGTGCCGGTAGTCACGCGGCGTCTGGCCGGTGACGCGCTTGAACACGCGCGCGAAATGGCTCTGGTCGGCGAAGCCTGCTTCGGCGGCGACCTCGGCAATCGGCCGCACGCCATCGGCCAGGGCGCGGCAGGCCTGGCGGATGCGCAAGGCGCGCCGGTAGTCCCCCACCGACATGCCCTGCGCCTGCTGGAAGCGCCGCGCCAGATGCGCCGGATGCACACCGGCCAATCGCCCCAGTTCCGGCAGCGAGAGTTCGCTCAGCGGATCGTCGTGCAGCCGCTGCAGCACTTTCGCCAGCCAGGCCGGGCGCTTGTCCTCGCGCTCGTTGCGGCAGGCCAATGCGACCAGTTCGAACACCGCCGATTGCAGCGCCAGCGGCGCGGCATCGTCGTCGGCCGCCAGCTCGCGTTCGATGCGCGCCAGCAGGCGCGCGGCATCGGGCAGGCGCAGCGCCTGGTAGTCGCCGAGCAGCCGCTGCAATCCGCCGCTGTCGGCCAGTTCGCGCGAAGGAAAGATGCTGAGGCAGCGCGCGCCGCGCGTCGAAAAGCGATTGGCGTGGCGATGCCCTTGCGGATGCGTCAGCAGCAGGCCGGGCGAGCAGTCGGTGTGCGCGCCCGAGGCCTGCTGCGTATAGGCGCCGTCGGCGACCAGGCACAGGTAGGCGTCGTCATGCTCGTGCAGCGGCAATACGCCTTCGCCCGCATAGGTGGTGGCGGTGACCAGCATCCCGCCGATTGACAGGCGGTGCTGCGGAGATCCGAAGTTGGCGCGCCCTAGGTGCTGCATGGCTTGCAGTGTACGGACGCGCTGCGCCGCGCCGCGTGCCGTTGGTCAGGGGCCGAGCCGGGCCAGGGCCCAGGCCGCGACCGCTTGCGGGTGTTCCAGGTGCAGATGGTGGCCGCCTTGCAGGTGGCTGACCGCGATGTCGGCGACGCAGGCCGCGCGCTGCAGCATCGGCCCGCTGGGCAGGTACGAGGTGGCCGGTTCGGCCAGCAGCAGCGCCGTGGGCGCCGCGATGCCGCGCAGCAAGGCATGGATCTGCGCCTCGGCGATACGCAGCGGCGAGGTGCGGGTCAGGCGCGGATCGCTGCGCCAGCACCATCCGTCCGCGACTTCCGCCAGGCCGCGCTCGACGATCGGCCGGGCCAGCTCGGCGCGCAGGCCACCGGCGATGGCGCGTGCCGCGATGGCCTGGTCGATCTCGCGGAACACGCGCAGCCCCTTGCCGTTCGGCGCGGTGGCGATGCCGTCGCGGAAGCGCTGCAAGGTATGCGTGCCGTCGTCGCCCAGCGGGCCGAGTCCTTCGATCAGCAGCAGCTGGCCAATGCGCGCAGGCGCCGCGGCGGCCGACAGCGCGGCGATGCCGGCGCCGAGCGAATGGCCGAGCAGGTCGAAGCGTTCCAGGCCGAGCGCGTCCGCCGCGGCCAGCACGCAGCGCACGTAATCGACGAAGTGGTAGTGCAGGCCTGGCGGGAGATGGTCGGAGTGGCCGTGGCCGGGCAGTTCCAGCGCGATCACCTGGCGCTGTTGCGCCAGCAGCGGCGCCAGCCGCGCATAGCTGCCGGCGTTGTCCAGCCAGCCGTGCAGGGCAAGCAGCGGCGGCAGGCCGTCTTCGCCCCATACCAGGGCGCGCAGCGCCAGCGCCGGCAGTTCGATCGCGCGCTCGGTTGGCGCGCTCATGCGCCGTCGCGCTCCGGCCAGCCCTGCATATGGCGCAGGGCCAGCTCGGCCAGGCTGTCGACCTGGCCCGGGCTGTGGTTGAGCGCGGGGATGTAGCGCAGCTCCTGGCCGCCGGCCTCGATAAAGAAATCGCGGTTCTGCATGGCGATCTCTTCCAGCGTCTCCAGGCAATCGACCGCAAAGCCGGGGCAGGCCACATCGAGCCGCTTTACGCCCTGCGCCGCCAGTTCGCGCACGGTGGCGTCGGTGTACGGCTGCAGCCATGGCTCGCGGCCCACGCGGGACTGGAAGCTGACGATCAGCTGCTCAGGCGTCAGGCCCAGGCGTTCGCGCAGCAGTCGCGCGGTGGCCTGGCAGTGCAGGAAGTACGGGTCGCCGGCTTCGGTATAGCGCTGGGGAATGCCGTGGAAGGACAGCAGCAGCTTGTCGCCGCGCCCGTTGATGTTCCACCAGCCCTCGATGCTGCGCGCCAGCGCGTCGATATGGCCGGGATCGTCGTGATAGTCGTTGACCACGCGCAGCTCCGGTGGCCAGCGCAGGGTCTTGAAGCTGTCCGCCACCGCATCCAGCACCGAGCCGGTCGAGGTGGCCGAATACTGCGGATACAGCGGCAGCACCAGCAGCCGGCGCACGCCTTCGCGCATCATCTGTTCGATCTGCGCCGCCACCGACGGCTGGCCGTAGCGCATGGCCAGGGCCACCTTGAGCGGACCCGGCATGCGCCGCGACAGGGTTTCCTGCAGCGCCGCGGCCAGCGCCTCGCTGCCGACCCGCAGCGGCGAGCCCTGCGGCGTCCAGACGCGCTGGTAGGCATGCGCCGAGCGCGGCGGCCGGATGCGCAGGATCACCCCGTGCAGGATCAGCCACCACAGCCAGCGCGGAGACTCGATCACGCGCGGATCGCCGAGGAACTCCGCCAAATACGGACGCAACGCGCGCGCCGTGGGCGCCGCGGGCGTGCCCAGGTTCACCAGCAGCAATCCCGCCTGAACGGGCAGGTCATCGGAAAGTCCGGTGAGGCCGGTATAGTGACTGCGAGGCATGGTGGCGAGGTGGCGAATGCGGCCCCGAAGTCTGCCACAAGCCATGCGGCGCCCCCTGTGACTCACCGTCGCGGGCGCCAGTTAAGGAACCCCGGAACCGGAGTCACCCATGTTCAAAGCATCGCTGCGCCGTCTGCTGCTCGCCGCCCTGGTCATGCTGCCCGCCATGGCCGTCCACGCCGAGGACCCGCCGCTGGTGCGCGCCGAGAACGCAGTGCGCGTGCTGAAGGAAATCATGGAGGCGCCGGATAAATCGGTCCCGGTCGACCTGCTGAAGGAAGCCCATGCGATCGCGGTGATCCCGGACATGGTCAAGGCCGGCTTTATCTTCGGCGGCCGCCGCGGCGAGGGCCTGATCTCGGTCAAGGGTGCGGACGGCACCTGGTCCAACCCCAGCTTCATCTCGATCACCGGCGGCAGCGTCGGCTTCCAGGCCGGCGTCTCGTCCACCGACGTGATCCTGGTGTTCCGCACCCAGCGCGGCGTGGATTCCATCGTCAACGGCAAGTTCACCCTGGGCGCGGACGCCGCCGCGGCGGCCGGTCCGGTCGGCCGCACCGCCACCGCTTCCACCGATGCGCAGTTCAAGGCCGAGATCTATTCGTACTCGCGCTCGCGCGGCCTGTTCGCCGGCGTGGCCCTGGATGGCTCCGCTCTGCGCATCGACTACGACGCCAACGAGGCGATCTACGGCAAGGGCATCACCCCGCGCCGCATCTTCGAGGGTGGCGTCGGCAATGTTCCGTCCCAGGTCGTCGATTTCCGCGACCGCCTGGAGGAGTACACTCAGCGATGATTCGGAAAGACCGGCGCACCCGCGTGCGAACGTTTTCCAGTCTTCTTCCGTATTGAGGCCATCCCCCATGAGCATGACCCATCTCCTCATTCTGCTGGTCGTCGTGGTGCTGATCTTCGGCACCCGGAAACTGCGCAATATCGGTTCGGACCTCGGCGGCGCCGTGCGCGACTTCAAGAAGGGCCTGGACGGCGGCGAAGAGGGCAGCAAGCCCAAGGACGAGCGCCTGCAGGCCGATCCGCCGCCGGCTGCCGGCAGCCAGAACCAGTCGCAGCGCGACCCCAACGAAACCAAGTAAGCCTCGGCGGATTCTGCAGGCATGATCGAGATCAGCTTCGGCAAGCTGGTGCTGCTGGCGCTCGTCGCGCTGATCGTGCTCGGCCCGGAAAAGCTGCCCCACGCCGCGCGCACCGCCGGCGCCCTGCTGCGCCGCGTGCGCCTGGGTTGGGACAGCGTGCGGGCCGAGGTCGAGCGCGAGCTGCAACTGGAAGAAATCAAGCGCCAGGCGCGCGAGGCGGCGGACCACGCCCAGGCGGCGCAGTCCGAGCTGGACGCCACCTTGCGCAAGGTGCGCGACGCGGGCGCGGAGACGGTCGGGCCTGCCACCATCGCGCCGGCTGCCACCGAAACCGCCAGCGTGAAGGAGGAGCCGGCGCTCGGCTCCGAGACGCCACCCAAGGATCCGAAGGACTCCCCGCATGGCGGCGCCTGAGCAAGAACAAGAACCTGACGCAGTCGAAGAAGGCCTGTTCTCCCACCTGATCGAGCTGCGCTCGCGGCTGATGCGCGCGATCGTCACCCTCGCGCTGGTGCTGCTGGCGCTGATTCCGATCGCCAACCGGCTGTATGCGGAACTGGCCGCGCCGCTGGTGGCGCGCCTGCCGCAGGGTGCGCACCTGATCGCCACCGAGGTGGCGAGCCCGTTCGTCACGCCGTTGAAGCTGGCCTTCTACGCGGCGCTGTTCATCAGCATGCCGATGATCCTGTACCAGCTGTGGTCCTTCGTCAGCCCCGGCCTGTACAAGCATGAAAAGCGCCTGGCGCGGCCGCTGCTGGCGGCGGCGCTGGTGCTGTTCTACACCGGCTGCGCGTTCGCCTATTTCCTGGTGCTGCCGGCGGCGTTCCGCTTCCTTACCGCGGTGACGCCGGAAGGGGTGGAGATGATGACCGACATCACCCATTACCTCGATTTCGTGATGCTGATGTTCTTCGCCTTCGGCCTGTGCTTCGAGGTGCCGGTGGCGGTGGTGATCCTGGCCGCGATCGGCATCGTGAACCTGCAGCAGCTGCGCGACGGCCGCCGCTACGCCGTCGTCGGCGCGTTCACCATCGCCGCCTTCATCACGCCGCCGGACATCACCTCGATGATCATGCTGGCGGTGCCGATGTGCTTCCTCTACGAGGTCGGCCTGCTGGCCGTGCGCTGGCTGGTGAAGCCGGCCGCGGCGACGCCGTGAGCGGGTCCGGGCGCGCGGCGGAACTGATCGCCGAGCTGCGCCTGGAGCCGCATATCGAAGGCGGCCACTACCGCCGCTTCCACACCGCTGCCGCCCGGCATGGCGAGCGGCCGGTGCTCAGCGCCATCCATTACCTGATCGCCGCCGGCCAGGTCGGCGCCTGGCATGCGATCGATGCCGAGGAAGCCTGGCATTACGTGGAAGGCGATCCGCTGGAACTGCTGATCTATCACCCCGCCGAGCGCCGGCTGGAGCGCTATCGGCTTGGGCCCCTGGCGCAGGGCGCGACGCCGGTGTGCGTGGTGCCGGCGCATGCCTGGCAGGCGTCGCGCCCGCTGGGTGGGTACACCCTGGTGACCTGCACGGTCGCGCCCGCGTTCGAGTTCGGCGGTTTCCGCCTGCTTACCGACGAGCCGTTCGCCAACACGTTGCGGCAAGCGCTGGCGTAGGTTGGGGTGAGCCATCGGCGAACCCCAACAGTGCGGCGCGTTTGCAGGTGACGATGTTGGGGTTCGCCGATGGCTCACCCCAACCTACGCGATCAGAATTCCAGCTGCGCACCCAGCATGGCCGTGCGCCCCGGTGACGGTTCGTCATAGCGACCGTTACTCTCGTTGACGATCACCGAGCCGATCACCCGGCGGTCGAACAGGTTGTCTACGCGCGCGCTCAGATGCAGCTTCGCCGCGCCCAGCGCCACGCCGTAGCCGAGATCGACGCCAGTCAGCACATAGCCCGGCGCGCGCTCGCTGCCGCGGTCGTCCACGGTCACCGCGCCCACGCCCTGCCACTCCACGCCCATGCGCCAGCCGAGCGCACCGCCGCGTTCGATGCGCAGCGAGCCGTAGTTGTCCGGCACACCAGGCATGCGCGCGCCGGCGGGAATGCGCACCGTCGGCGTGCCGCTGAGAAAGGCATCGCGGAAGCGCGCCTGCAGATGGGTGGCACCCAGCGCCAGCCGCCAGTCGTCGCCGAGTTCGCCGCGCAGCGCAAGCTCGGCGCCCTGGCGCCGGCTGCGTCCGATATTGCGATAGCTGGAACGCCCGCCGTTGTTGCTGGCCACCGCCAGTTCATGGCGGGTGTCGGCGCGGAACAGCGCGGCCTCCAGTTGCCAGTCCGCCGCCGCCTGCCACTTCATGCCCAGCTCGCCTTGCCGGCTGCGCGCGGGCTGCAGGTCGAAGGCGAGGCCGGCGCCGCCGTCGGCCCGATAGCCCAGCTCGGCGAAGGTCGGCGTCTCGAAGCCTTCGCCGTAGCTGGCGTAGAAACGCAGCCGCTCGCCGGGGCGGTACTGCAGGCCGAGCACCGGCGTGGTCGCGCCGTAGCTGACGCTGCCGCTGTCGTCGGGATTGCCGGGCGCGATGTAGTGGTCGCGCGCCCGGAAGCGCACCTCGCTATGGCGCACGCCGGCCAGCAGGGACCACTGCTCGGTGAAGCGCCAGTAAAGCTGTGCGTAGGGGTCGAGATTCCATACCCGGTCGTCCTCGTCGCGGCGCAGCCGGCCGCTGACGCCCAGCGTGCTGCCGGCGAAATTCTCGTAGCCGCGGCGACGCTGCTGCTGGTCGTCGTAGGCCAGGCCGAGCACGGCTTCCAGCGGCCGGCCGGCCAGTTCGGCGCGGCGGGTCCAGCGCGCATCCAGGCCGCCATAGCTGCTGTCCAGGTCCACCACGCCGCCGGCGCTGAGCGGATTGCGCTGTGCCGCCACCGGCACCGACAGCACCTGCTGCACGCCGCGCTGGCCGTAATAAGCCATCAAACGCCATTGCGTATGCGCATCCGGCGACAGCTCGTAGATCGCGCCGCCCTGGGCCTGGTGCACGCTCTTGCGCGTGTCGAACTGGTCGGCGGCGGCGATCGCCTGGCGCGGATCGGCCATGGCCTGCGCGCGGGTCAGCCCGAGCGGATCGCGCGCCTGCGGCAGCGCCACCGTATTGAGCAGCACGGTGAGCTGGCCACGGGTGCCCAGATCGAAGCCCAGCCGCGCATTGCCCGATTCGCGCCGCGCGCGGCTGTGCTCGCGGTAACCCGCGCTCTGGAAGTGCGATAGCGCCAGGTTGTAATCGAAGCCGCCATCCTTGCCGCGCGTGGACAGCCCCACCCGCGCCGTGCCGTTGCTGCCGCCGAACAGGCCCACCCGCGTCAGCGGCGGATCGCTGCCCTCCGCGCTCCACAGTTGCACCACGCCACCGGAGGCGTTGCCGTACAGCGCCGAGAACGGACCGCGCAGCACCTCCACCCGCTCGGCCGCATCCAGGCTGAAGTGCGAAACCTGGCCCTGGCCGTCCGGCATCGTCGCCGGAATGCCGTCCGCATACAGCCGCACGCCGCGCACGCCGAAGGTGGAGCGCGCGCCGTAGCCGCGCAGCGAGATCTGTTCGTCCTGCGCGTAGTTCTGGCGGTCGCGGGCGAGCACGCCGGGGACGCCGACCAGCGCCTCGGAAAGATTGACGCCCGGCTTGCCGCTGTCGCCCGGCGCCACCGTCGCCACGCTCAGCGAGGCCGGCAGGTCCAGCGGCGGAATATCCAATCGGGTGGCATTGACCCGTACCGGCGGCAGCTCGGTGGTGTCGGTGGCCTGCGCCGTGCACGCCAGGCACAGCAGCAATGCACCGGTGGCGATCGACTTGCCGCTGCCGCGCATTGCTGCTCCGAACCCGGGGGAAGCTCGCGATGGTAGGGGATGTGCGGTGCGGGAGCAGTGGCCGGCGTCGGCCTCTCGCCACGTTCAGCCGGCCACCGCATAATCGCGCGATGCCCAATCCTCGCTGCTCCGTCCGTCTGATCGGCGCCGTCGCCCTGCTGTTCGCCGCGCTGGCGGCGGTCCCCGCGTTCGCGCAGGAAAAGACCAAGGCCGAACAGGCCGAGGCGCAGAAGAAGCTGGCCGACGTGCGCAGCAAGATGGAGGAGCTGGCCAGGGAGCAGGCCGATACCGCGAGCAAGCGCGACTCCGCCAACGCCGAACTGGCCAAGCGCGCCAACGCCGTGGCCGGCGCCGCCAAGGCGGTGCGCCAGACCGACGCGGAGCTGAGCTCCAAGCAGCGCGAACTGGAGAAACTGCAGCAGGAGCGCACCGCCCTGCAGAAGAACCTCGACGGCCAGCGCGCCGCGATTGCCGATCTGCTGCGCGCCACCTACACCCTGGGCCGCGGTTCGGACCTGCGCCTGCTGCTGGGCGACGACGACATCGCGCGGGTGGCACGGGCGCTGGCCTATTCGAAGTACTTCCAGGAAGACCGCGTCCAGAAAGTGCAGAAGCTGATGGGCGACCTGGCCCAGCTGCAGGACCTGGAAGCGCGCATCGCCACCGAACAGCAGGCGCTGCAGGCGACCAGGACGCAGCGCCAGGAACAGGCCAAGGCGCTGGAGCAGCAGCGCGCCGAACAGGCCCGGCTGGCGGCCCGGACCGACGCCCAGTACAAGGACCAGGGCGAGCGCCTGGCGCAGCTCAAGCAGAACGCGCAATCGCTCAACAGCCTGGTCGACAAGCTGCAGAAGGCTATCGACGAAGCCGCGCGCGAGGCAGCCAAGGCGGCCAAGGCCAATCCGGCCGGGCCCAGCGTGGCGCCGGGCAAGGGCAGCGCCAATATCCGCGGCAACCTGCCGTGGCCGGCCAACGGCGTGGTCAATACCTATGGCAACGGCGTACTGATCAAGGCCGGCGGCGGCAGCGAAGTGCGCGCGGTGGCGCGCGGCCGGGTGGTCTATGCGGCCTTCCTGCGCGGCTACGGCATGCTGCTGATCCTCAACCACGGCGGCGGCTGGCTCAGCATGTACGGCAACAACGAGACCCTGCTGCACGGCGTCGGCGACGAGATCGACGTCGGCCAGGCGGTCGGCACCGCGGCGGCGCCCACCGGTGTCAACACCGGCGTGTATTTCGAGTTGCGCCAGAACAACAAACCGGTCGACCCGCGCAGCTGGCTGGCGCGCCAGCGTTGACGTGGCGCGTACGCCGCAGCAGGCTAGCCTGCGTTGAATTCAGGCGTCCCCCCGCGGTCCAACCGGCCTGTCGCCGTCCCAGCCCGCGGTGCGTCCCCAAGCTTTCCCGGAGCAAGTTCATGCGGTTTTCCTCCCTGACCCTCGTCGCGCTGCTGCTGGCGGCGCCCATGCTGCCGCTGCAGGCCCTGCCCGCGAAGGGCGCCAAGCCGGCGGCCGAGCCGGCCAAGGCCGCGTCCACCGCCGCGCCGGACGTGGTCGACATGGACGACATCCGCAACTTCAGCCGCGTCTACGAGATGGTGCGGCAGGCCTATGTGGAAAAGGTCGACAACAAGACCCTGATGAAGGCTGCGATCAGCGGCATGCTCACCGGCCTGGACCCGCACAGCGAATACCTGGACAAGGACGGCCTGGCCGAACTGAGCGAAGACACCACCGGCCAGTACGGCGGCCTCGGCATCGAGGTGCTGCAGGTGGACGGCACGTTGCGCATCGTCGCGCCGATCGACGACACGCCCGCCTCGCGCGCCGGCATCAAGCCCGGCGACACCATCGTCAAGATCGACGGCACGCCGGTGGATTCGGAAAACATCGACGACATGTTCAAGAAGCTGCGCGGCGACCCGGGCAGCAAGATCGTGCTGAGCGTGCTGCACGAGAAGGGCGACAAGCCGGTGGACATGAGCCTGGTGCGCGAGCGCATCTCGGTCACCAGCGTGAAGGTGCGCGAACTGGAGCCCGGCTATGCCTATGTGCGGCTCAGCCAGTTCCAGGACGACACCACCGCGGACCTGGAAAAGAAGCTCGGCGAGCTGGTCAAGAAGAACGGCCAGCAGCGCGGCGTGGTGCTGGACCTGCGCTCCAATCCCGGCGGCCTGCTTACCGCGGCCGTGGGCGTGAGCGACGCCTTCCTCGACAGCGGCACCATCGTCACCACGCGCGGCCGCCTGCAGGACGCCAACCTCAGCTTCACCGCGCATCCGGGCGACCTGCTCAACGGCGCGCCGATGGTGGTGCTGGTGGACAACGGCACGGCCTCGGCGGCAGAAATCGTCTCCGGCGCGCTGAAGGACAACCATCGCGCGCTGATCATCGGCCGGCGCACCTTCGGCAAGGGCGTGGTGCAGACCGTGCTGCCGCTGGATGCCGAGCACGCGGTGAAGATCACCACGGCGCGCTACTACACGCCCAGCGGCACCTCGATCCAGGCCGAAGGCATCAAGCCGGACATCGCGCTGGCCGACCTGGCCGTGAACAAGGCCGACAGCGCCGCCAGCCTGATCGGTTCGGAAGCGGACCTGCGCAACCACCTCGCGAACGAGGACGGCGGCAAGGACCGCAAGGCGATCGACAACGACGGCAGCGCCGAGAACGCCGAGCTGGCCACCAAGGACTACGCGCTGTCGCAGGCACTGAACGTGCTCAAGGGCCTTTCGCTGAACCGCGGCAAGGCGGCGCAGACGGCCAAGCAGCAGTAGGCCAGCAGCAGGGCAGTTGTGGCTGGAGCGTGAAAAGCGCCGCTTGCGGCGCTTTTTGCTGGCTTACGCCAACCCCGAGTTGGCACGCGTTACCATGCGGACCTTCTATCGTCCCGGCGCGATCATGGCCAAGCTCTACTTCTACTATTCGGCAATGAACGCCGGCAAGACCACGACGCTGCTGCAGAGCGCGTACAACTACCACGAGCGCGGCATGCGCACGGTCATCCTCACGCCGGCGCTGGACAACCGCTATGGCGAAGGCGTGGTGGCCTCGCGCATCGGGCTGAAGGCCAACGCGCGGCGCTTCGGCACCGACGAAAACCTGCTGGCGCTGGTGGAGGCCGACATCGCCGCGCGCGGGCCGCTGCACTGCGTATTCATCGACGAGGCGCAGTTCCTGACCAAGGCGCAGGTGTGGCAGGCCAGCGACGTGGTGGACAAGCTCAATATCCCGGTGCTCGCGTTCGGCCTGCGCACCGATTTCCGCGGCGAGCTGTTCGAAGGCAGCCGTTACCTCCTGGCCTGGGCCGATAACCTGGAAGAGATCAAGACCATCTGCCATACCGGCCGCAAGGCCACCATGGTGGTGCGCGTGGATGAACGCGGCCGCGCCGTCACCGAAGGCCCGCAGGTTGAGATAGGCGGCAACGACCGCTATGTCTCGGTCAGCCGCGCCGAGTTCAAGAAGATCACCGAAGGCCACGGCCGCATCGAATTGCAGCAACCCGTATTGCCCCTGGGCGAGCACTGACCCAGGGCGCGGCACCGCCGCTCACTATAAGGAATTCCCCCATGACCGCACCGATCCGCATCCCCGCCTGGCAGCGTCCCCACTGGCATCCCGGCGGCGAGGAGATCTACCTGCACTACTACGTGTTCGGGAATTTCCAGAACGTGCGCGTGCCGTCCGCGCCCTATGGCAGTGATGGCCTGCCGCGCGGGATCGAAGTGACCAATCACCATCACTCGGTACTGCGCTCGTGGGAGGGTTATCCGCTCAAGGGCGAGCTGGGCCGGTTGTTCAAGGAAGAGGCGCCGGATGCGTACCGCGTCGCGGTGGATGCGCCGCAGGTGATGATCCTGCGCGGCACGCTGCCGGACCAGGGCGACGTCGGTTACCTGCGCGACACGCTGGGCGTGGTCGCCGGCCTGCTCGATATCGGTGGCGTGGCCGTGCTCGATCCGCAGATCGTCACGCTGTTCGGTGTGGATGCCTGGCGCGGCCACTACCTGGTGCGCGATGGCGCGCCGATCCGCAATCATTTGCTGATCCTGCGCGACGACGAAGAGGATGGCGACGGTTACTGGATCCGCAGCCGCGGCATGCGCAAGTTCGGCCGTCCGGATATCAGCCTGCGCCACGTGCCTGCCGGCGATACCGATCGCGCCGGCCTGATGTGCGAGCGGCTGTCGGAGATGCAGGCGCTGGGCGCCGGCTTTGTCGACGGGCAGGCGCTGGAAGCAGATGGCATGCGCGGCTTCATCGCGAAGCTGGGCGGCAGCGCGGTGGAAGCGCCGTTCTACAACACCTACGTCGAGTTCCACTGGCCGCATTGAGCCTCGCCGCCGAAGTAGGTTGGGGTGAGCGCAGCGAACCCCAACGATGCGCTGCGTTTGAAGGTCGCCACGTTGGGGTTCGCTGCGCTCACCCCAACCTACGCCGGACGTTGCGGGCCGGAGTTTATTTCTGGCAGGACGGGCACCAGAACGTCGAACGCTGCCCCAGCACCACCTGGCGAATCGCCGTGCCGCACACCCGGCACGGCTCGCCTTCGCGGCCATACACCTGCAGCTCGCGCACGAAATAGCCGGGCATGCCATCCGGGTTGATGAAGTCGCGCAGCGTGGTGCCGCCGCGCTCGATCGCCCACGCCAGGATGCGCTTCACTTCGCCAGCCAGGCGCGCATAGCGCGCACGCGATACCGAACCCGCCGCGCGGCGCGGATCGATGCCGGCCGCGAACAGCGCCTCGCTCGCATAGATATTGCCCACGCCCACCACCACCGCGTTGTCCATCAGGAACAGCTTCACCGCCGCGGTGCGCTTGCGCGATAGATGCCACAGCAGGTCGCCGTCGAACGCGTCGGTCAACGGTTCCGGGCCGAGGTTTTCCAGCAATTCGTGCGTCGTCCCGGGTGCTTGCCATAACAGGCAGCCGAAGCGCCGCGCGTCAGTAAAGCGCAGCACGCGGGCGCCGGCGGTCTGCGTCGCCTCCAGCGCAAGATCGACATGATCGTGCTTGCCCACTGGCGCATCCGGCGGCAGCACGCGCAGCACGCCGGTCATGCCCAGGTGCAGCAGCGCGCTGCCGACTTCGGTGTGCAGCAGCAGGTATTTCGCGCGGCGTTCGACATCCTCGATGCGCTGCCCGGGCAACAACTCGCGGATCTCGGGCGGAATCGGCCAGCGCAGATCCGGCCGGCGCAGCACCACCGAGGCGATGCGCCGGCCGATCAGATGCGGGGCGATGCCGCGCCGGGTGGTTTCGACTTCGGGCAGCTCAGGCACGACGCAGCGCGCTCAGGTCCAGTCGGCGTGGAAGCTGCCGGGACGGTCGATGCGTTCGAAGGTATGCGCACCGAAGTAATCGCGCTGCGCCTGCACCAGGTTCGCCGGCAAACGCTCGGCGCGGTAGCTGTCGTAGTAGGCGATCGCGGACGCAAAACCCGGCACCGGCACGCCGGCCTGCACCGCGGCGGCGACCACGTCGCGCAGCGCCTGCTGGTATTGCGCGGCGATATCGCGGAAATACGGGTCGAGCAGCAGGTTGGCCAGCGCCGCATCGTGCGCATAGGCGTCGGTGATCTTCTGCAGGAAGCGCGCGCGGATGATGCAGCCGGCGCGGAAGATCTTCGCGATGGTGCCGTAGGGCAGTTTCCACTGGTACTCATCGGATGCCGCGCGCAGCTGCGCGAAGCCCTGCGCGTAGGAGACGATCTTGCTCAGGTACAGCGCACGGCGCACGGATTCGATAAAGGCCGCGCGGTCGCCGGCAAAGGGCTTCGGCGCAGGGCCCGCCAGCACCTTGCTCGCCGCAACGCGTTCGTCCTTCAGCGCCGACAGCAGGCGCGCGAATACCGACTCGGTGATCAGCGGCAGCGGCACCGCCAGATCCAGCGCGCTCTGGCTGGTCCACTTGCCGGTGCCCTTCTGCGCGGCGCGGTCGAGGATGATGTCGACCATCGCCTTGCCGGTTTCCGGATCCTTCTTGCCGAAGATGTCGGCGGTGATCGCGATCAGATAACTGTCCAGCTCGCCCTGGTTCCAGTCGGTATAGACCTTGCCCAGCTCTTCGTTGGAGAGGCCGAGCACCTGCTTGAGCACGGCGTAGCTCTCCGAGATCAGCTGCATATCGCCGTACTCGATGCCGTTGTGCACCATCTTCACGTAATGGCCGGCGCCGTTAGGGCCCATATAGGCCACGCAGGGCTCGCCATCCGGCGCGCGTGCGGCGATCTCGGTCAGCACCGGCGCGACCAGGTCGTAGGCGTCGCGCGGACCGCCCGGCATGATCGACGGGCCATGCAGCGCGCCTTCCTCGCCGCCGGACACGCCGGTGCCGATGAAATGCAGGCCGGCCTCGTTCAATTCGCGCTCGCGGCGGATGGTGTCCTGGAAGAAGGTATTGCCGCCGTCGATCAGCACGTCGCCCTTGTCCAGCAGCGGCTTCAGTTCCGCGATGGTGGCGTCGGTGGGCTCGCCCGCCTTCACCATCAGCAGGATGCGGCGCGGCTTCTGCAGCGCGTCGACGAACTCCTGCACGGCGTACGTGGGCACCAGGCGCTTGTCGGGATGTTCGGCGACGACTTCGTCAGTCTTCTCGCGGCTGCGGTTGTAGATGGCCACGGTGTGGCCGCGGCTTTCGATATTGAGCGCGAGATTGCGGCCCATCACGGCCATGCCGACGACGCCGATGACGGGTTGCTCGACCGAACGATTCATGCGGATGCTCCCAGGGAGGATGACGGGAATGCCTCGGATATGGGGAGGTCGCCGGGGCATGCAAGGTGCCCGGCATCATACGCAGACGGTGGGTGGCTCAGGGCGCCTTGGTGGTGTTGGCCTTGGCCGGGCGCGGGGTGAAGCGCACCGAGACCAGGGCCACGCGATCGCCGGCGCGCACATAGCGCAGCGGACCGGTCACGGCGACTTCGCCGAAGCTGAGCGCCTGCCCGTCCAGCGTCAGCACCACCGGCGATGGTGCAAGACCGATCCTGGCCGGATCGAACTCCGCCAGCGGCCGCCAGCTCTGCACCGGCGCGGCCGCGGTGGCGGCGAGATCGGCCAGGCGGCCTTCGTCGACGGGCAGGGTGGTGCCGTCGACGGCCTGCCAGTGACCGTCGCGCCTGGCGTAGTGCTCGGTGACGCCGCCATGCCAGGCCAGGTCGATGCGCTGCACGGCCGTCGGATCCAGATCGAGCAGCGTGCCCAGCGCCTGCTGCTGGTCGTGACGCCATTGCCAGCCGGCGCCAAGCAGCAGCGCGGCGGCGATCACCACGAACAGCACGGTGCCGCGCTTCATGCGCGGCGTCGCCGCCACGCGATCCAGCCGCCGAGGACGAGCAGGCCCAGCGGCAGTGCCAGCAGGAAGCCGAAGGTGACCGCGTTGAGCTCGCCCTGGCTGAGCTGCATCGCGCGATCCGGCGCGCCGCGCGGCGGCAGGTTGACCAGCGTGTCGTCGCCCAGCACCCAGTCGAACACGCGCTCGCCCAGCGCGCGGTTGCCGCCGTTGCCGAGGAAGGTGTTGGAGAGGAAATCGCCGTCGCCGATCATCGCCACGCGCTGTTCGCTCTTGTCGGGGCTGGGCGAGAGGCGCGCGAAGGTGAGGCCGAAATCGAGCGGGCCTTTCAGCTCGCCGGCGTCCGCGTCGTAATGGATGCTGGAGCTGCCGGCATTGTCGATCGGCTGGAATTCGGTCCAGCTCTGCGGCCCGGAGCGCAGGAAGGGCTGCACTTCCCAATCGCTGCGCCGGGCCACCGCCAGCGCGGAAACCTGCGGGAACAGCGTGGTCAGCGTGAGGCCGCGCGTGATGGCGTGCACGGGGTAGCTGCCCACGGTGATCAGGCGGGGATCCTGCAGGCCCAGCGCGGTGCCCTGGCCGTCCACCAACACGCCGGACAGCACGTGCACGCCCAGCGCATCGGCCAGCGGCTGCAGGCCGAGATCGTCGTTGGCAGGCTCGGTCAGCCACAGCAGGTTGCCGCCCGCGGCGACGTAGTCGGTCAGCGCCTTCACCGCGCCCTGCGGCAGGGCCAGCGTGGGGCCGGCCAGTACCACCAGGTCGGTGTGCTGCGGCACCGCGGTGACCTGCGCGAAATTCAGCGGCACCGCGCGCATGCCGCGGCTTTCGAGCTGGGTCATGAACATGCCGAGGTCGGCGTTCGCCTTGCCGTCCGCGCGGCGTTCGCCGTCGCCGGTGACGAAGGCCACGATGCGTTCGCCGCCGCGCGCCAGGCGTTCCAGCGCATTGGTGAGGCTGCGCTCGGACAGCTCGTCCAGGCGTTCCTCGCGCTTGCCGTAATGCAGGATCAGCGCACCGTCGACGGTGATGCCGAGCTCGCGCATCTTCGCCGGGTCCTGCTGCGGGTCGACGAAGCGCACGCTGAGGTCGTGCTTGAAGCGGCGATAGCGTTCGACGAAGCCGCTCACCGTCTGCCGCAGGTCGCCCTGCGGATTGGCGTAGCTGACGATCTCGACCGGGCCGTTGAGCGCGTCGAGCACCGCGCGGCTCTCCTGCGACAGGCTGGAGCGGCTGTCGTGGCTCCAGTCGGCGACGTGGTCGTGGCGATAAGTGAGATAGCCGATCGCGCCCGCCGCGGCGAACAGCGCCAGCGTGAACAGCCATCCGTGCAGACGTCCCAGGCCGCGCATCAGCCACGCTCCTTGTCGGCACCGACCCGGCGCACGGCCAGGGTCAGCGCGAGCACGCTCACCAGCACGAACCAGATCAGGTCGGCGCTCGATACCAGGCCACGCAGCAAGGCTTCCAGATGCGTGCTCAGCGACAGCCAGTTCCAGAAGCCGTTGCCGATGCCGGCCTTCTGCGCGGCCAGGTTGGCGGTGAACAGCGCCAGGCCCAGGGTGAGGCTGGCGGTGGCGGCCACCGCGGGCAGTGAGGCGAAGGCCGAGCAGGCCACGCCGATCGCGCCCAGCGCGGCCAGGGTCAGCGCCAGGCCAAGTACCGCGGCGGCGAACTTGCCCCAGTCCAGCTGGGTGCCGTGGGCCAGGCTCAGCGGCATCGCCACCGTCAGCACCAGCCAGCCCAGCAGCCACAGCAGCACCGCCAGGTACTTGCCCAGCACGATGGCGGCGGGCGAGGTGCCGCTCGCTGCCAGCAGCGGCAAGGTGCCGTTGGCGCGGTCGCCGGCCAGGGTCGACATGGTCAGCAGCGGCACCACCAGCAGGGCCAGCTCGGTCAGGCCGAACGGCAGCACGCCCATGGTCAGCGTGCTGCCCAGCAGCGGGATGCCGACGAGGTCGGTATAGCCGGGGCCGCCGGGCAGGCCGGCCAGCTTCACCTGGTTGTCGAGGAAGCTGCCCAGCAGCAGCATGAAGCGCCAGGCGAGCTGGGCCAGGGTGAGCGCGGCCAGCACCCAGGCCAGGGGACGAACCAGCAGGCGGCGCAGCTCCAGGCGGGCCACGGACAAGGTCGAACTCATGCGGTCACGCCCTTTCCGCTCATCGCGATGTCAAAAAAGGTCTGCTCCAGCGCGCCATGCCCGCCATCGAGCGCGGCGTCGTGACGCAGCTGGCCTTCGTGCAGGATCGCCACGCGGTCGCATACGGCCGTGGTTTCGGCCAGCAGGTGGGTGGACAGGATCACCGCGGCACCGGCGGCGGCTTCCTCGCGGATCACCTTGCGCAGCGCCGACACCTGTACCGGGTCGAGCGCATTGGCCGGCTCGTCCAGCACCAGCAGCTTCGGTTTGTGCAGCAGCGCGCAGGCCAGACCCAGCCGCTGGCGCTGTCCCTGCGACAGCACACCGGCGAGGCGGCGCAGCAGCGCGGCCAGTTCCAGGCGCTCGATGCTGGACTCGCAGGCCTGCTTCAGTCCGCTGCCGCGCAAGCCACGCAGGCGGCCATGGGCCTGCAGGTGTTCCAAAACGGTCAGTTCCGGCCAATGCGGGGCACGTTCGGGCAGCCAGCCGATCCGCTCGCGGGCCAGTTCGGGGTGCTCGGCGAAGTCCTGGCCATCCAGTTCGATGCGGCCTTCGTGGGGCTTCAGCGCCCCGGCGATCATGGCCAGCGTGGTCGACTTGCCGGCCCCGTTGACGCCCAGCAGGCCCAGGATCTGCCCCCTGTCCAGCGTCAGGCTGAGACGCTCCACGGCCGGGCGCCCGGCGCGAAGGCGCCGAACCTGATCAAGCTTTAACAGGGGTTGTGGCAGAGTCATTGCATGATTGTCGGGGCGCCCCCACCGTTTGAACAGACGGCGGGGGCGTTCTTGCGCGTTAAAACACGTTCTGCGGCATAGCTACGCAGGCATGCTTTCCCATGCTGGTGGGTACGGAAACCCTCGATTAGACTGACTTTTCACCCTACTGAGTGTTTCCCATGCTCGATGCAGTGCTGAACTTCCTGTCCAACGGCCTTACCGGGGCCGGCTGGGTGTCCATGCTGGTCTACGTGCTGGTAGTGACGCAGCTCACCATCTTCACGGTGACGCTCTACCTGCATCGCAGCCAGACGCATCGCGGCGTGGACTTCCACCCCGTGCTGGCCAACTTCTTCCGTTTCTGGAACTGGCTGACCACCGGCATGGTGGTGCGTGAGTGGGTGGCGGTGCACCGCAAGCACCACGCCAAGGTCGAGACCGAAGAGGATCCGCATAGCCCGCAGATCTACGGCATCAAGAAGGTGTTCTGGGATGGCGTGTCGCTGTACCGCGACGCCAGCTACATCAAGGAAGACCTGGAGAAGTACGGCCGCGGCACCCCGGACGACTGGATCGAGCGCAAGCTGTTCGGCGGCCACCCGTACTGGGGTCCGACCCTGATGCTGCTGATCGACCTGGCGCTGTTCGGCGTCATCGGCGCGGCGATCTGGGCGCTGCAGATGATCTGGATTCCGTTCTGGGCCGCCGGCTTCGTCAACGGCATCGGCCACTGGTGGGGCTACCGCAACTTCGAGAGCGCCGACACCGCCACCAACCTGGCGCCGTGGGGCGTGTGGATCGGCGGCGAAGAGCTGCACAACAACCACCACGCGTTCCCGAGCTCGGCCAAGTTCGCCCTGCGCAAGTGGGAGTTCGATATCGGCTGGGCGGCGATCTGCACCCTGCGTGCGGTGGGCCTGGCCAAGGTGATGCGCGTGGCGCCGACGCTGGACGTCCGCCCGAACGTGCACCTGCCCGACGCCGAGACGCTGAAGGCCGTGCTCACCCATCGCTTCCAGGCGATGACCGACTACTACCGCGGCGTGATCGTCCCGACCCTGCGCGACGAAGCCCAGCACGCCGGCGAAAGCCTCAAGGCGATGCCGCGCCGCATGCGCCGCTCGCTGGCCGACGGTGGCCGCTGGCTGGACAACGAAGGCCGCGAGCGCCTGCAGGCCGCCCTGGCCAAGCGCCCGACCCTGCGCGTGGTGTGCGACTTCCGCACCCGCCTGGCCGAACTGATGGAACAGCGCGGCGCCGAGCAGAGCCTCAAGGGCCTGCAGCAGTGGATCGCGGAGGCCGAACAGAGCGGTATCCGCGTGCTGCAGGACTTCGCGCAGCGCCTGAAGAGCTACGCGGTCAGCGGCGCAGCGTAAGCGCGCTGTCCCGGTTCGACGAAAAGCCCGCCTCATGGCGGGCTTTTTTTATGCTCATTTCGCGCGCACGTGCACCGCGCCGAAGGTGGCGACATCGGGCTTGCCTCGGCCGGCCTGCTGGCCCGGCTCATCGATATCCACGCGCAGCCGCGCCTCGCCGAACATCTGCGCACTGCGTGGCAACGGCGCGAGATACGCCGACAGGTAGCCGGCGGCGTCCGTGTCCTGCGCGAAGTCGTACGCCGGCGCCGCCTTGGCCAGATAGGCGAACCACATGCCGTAGTAATACGGCTGCGGCGTCTCGCCCAGCGCCACCGGATGGCCGGCGGCGAGCGCGGGCAGGACTTCGCCGGCGTGCACCAGATCGGCGGTGACGCAGCGCTCCTTCGCCCAGGCCCAGGACTTGCGCAGCAAACTCGCCGACTTGCCCGCCATCACCAGCACGATCGCCAAGGCCAGCGCGGTTCCCGCACGCGCCAGCATCGAACGTTCGCCGTCTAGCGCCGCCAGCAGGACCGGCAGGCACGCCAGCAGCACGCCCAGCAGCAGCGGTGCGAAGTACTCGGAGATCTTCAGGCCGCCGTAGTCGAAGCCGCGCCAGCACATCAGCAACTGCGCCAGGGCGAACGCCGCGAGGATGCCGCACAGGAAGGAACGCATGCCGGCGCATGCAGCGTCGCGCGCCAACCCGCGCCAGGCCAGCGCGAGAGCCGCGGCGGCCGCGGCGGCCAGCGGCGCGCCCGCATACATGTTGCCCACCAGCGCGGCATGGCCGGCGCTCAAGCTGAAGGTGGTGCGATAGACGATGTAGCTGCCATGCGCAGCCCATGGGAAGGCGGCGCAGGCGAGGGCCAACTCGGCGGCCATCAGCGCCGCTTCGAGCAGCATGCCGCGAAGGTCGCGCCGGGCCACGCCCTGGAACACCACGCCCAGCCCACGCGCCATCGCCGCGAACACCATCATCTCCGGATAGCCGGACATCAATGCGCCAAGCAGCAATGCACCCACGATGCCGCGCATCCACCCGCGCGGCATCAGTGCGAGGGCAACGTACGCGGTGAGCGCAGGCAGGCCCAGCAGGTTGGCGAAATTCGAATTGACCGCGACGAACAGCAAGGTCGGGCAGGCCATGACGGTGAGCGTCGAGACCATCCACACCCAGCGCGAACGCGGTCGCCAATCCATCGGCGCGAACACCCATACCGTCCACCCGGCCAGCACTGCGCCGGCTGCCTGCACGGCGTTGTAGAGATACATCGGGTCCACCCCGCGCAAGGCGCTCAACCACGCGAGCAGGCCCTCCGCCGCCGGCCGCGGCTGGGTCGCGTACTGGCCGAGGTAGCTGCGCGTGATGGTGTAGACGGGATGTTCCGGGGTGAAGTCGTACGCGCCGTTGTAGGCATGCGCCAGCATGTACTGCGCGGTGGAGACGAAGGTGAAGCTGTCCGCATTGCGGTTGCCTTCGAACTCGATCGCGTTGCCGAACAGGGTCGGCGCATCCAGCAGCACGCCAACCAGCAGCGCCAGCACCAGCAGCGCAGCCAGGCGCCCGCCGTGCTCGCGCAGCAGCGCCATCGCGTCGCCGCGGACACCGCGCATGCTCCACAGCAGCAGCACTGCCAGACCCAGGCCGGCCAGCAGCCACCAGGCGAACGCCGCCACCGGCCACGCCATCTGCAAGCCGCGACAGGCGATCAGCAGCAGCGCCAGGCCGCACGCCATGCCATAGCCGGCGCCGCGCAGACCACGCCCGCATCCCGCCAGGGCGGCGAGCGGATAGCCGATCAGCCAGGGCAGCAGCAGGCAGGCCGCGAATGCGTAGATGAAATGCAAAGCCATGCCGATCCGTCACCGAGCCTGGAAGGCCGCCATGATCGCCGCTTTGCGGCCCCAGCGTCATGCGCTTGCCCGCCGCGCTGGCGCCGCCGATGATCGCGGCATGACCTCCGACGTCCTGTTTCCTTCGCTGCTCGGCCGCACCGACTGGTCGCTGCTGGCCGAGCCCGTGCGGCGAATGCATGGCGGGCGCGCTTCGCTGCGCGCCAGCGGCGAAGCCCAGGTCGAAGGCGCGACGCATCCATTCGCGCGCCTGCTGCGGCGCCTGCTCGGCTTGCCCGAACCCGGTGCGGGCCAGGCACTGACGGTGACCATCGAACGCCACGGCACCCGTGAAGTGTGGACCCGCCACTTCGCCGCCGGGCGCATGCGCTCCACGCTGGAACACGCCGCCGGCTCTTTGCTGCGCGAGCGGCTGGGCCCGGTGTGGCTCTACTTCGAACTGCGCCGCGAAGGCGACGCCATCGATTGGCGGCTGCGCCAGGGCAAGCTGCTGGGGCTGCCGCTGCCGCGCGCCTGCTTCGGCAGCGTGTTCTCGCGCAGCCTGGCCGAGCAGGGGCGCTATGTGTTCCAGATCGAGACGCGCTTGCCGGGCGTGGGTTTGTTGATCGCCTATCGTGGCTGGCTGGAGATCGAAGCGGCGCAGGACTGATTCACTCGAACGGCTCGACACCGGTACGCAACGCGTACCCGTCGAAGCCCGCTTCGATCTGCTCCAGCGTGATCAGGCCCATGCACGGCATGGCGCCTTGCGCAGCGATCAGCCCGTCGGCCATGCAGCGCGCCAGCACCACCGCGGGGGTCACCGGCACCTGCGGGCCATCGCCGGCATCCGCCGTCAGCCACCAGCGCAGCTTCAATGGATGACCATCCGTGCCGGTGCCGCTCAACTCCACCGTCATGCCGCCGACTTCGGAACCGAAGCGCAGAAACAGCTCGCTGAAGCGACGCAGCGTGGGCGCATATGCGGCCAGCTTGCGGATCAGCCCCAGCCGCACCAGCAGCGCCGCGCACCAGGTGCCGCCTTGTAGCAGCGGCAGTTCGAGGCCGGCGTGGAACATCACGGTGCGCACCTGCGGATAGCGCGCGGGGAACAGATCCAGATCCGGGATCTCGCAGGCGCCCACGCGGCGCCGGCCGAACGGAAACGCCTGCTGCTTGCTGTCCATCCAGCCATGCACCACCTGCCAGCGCCCGTCGCGCCATACCCGGATCGGACGGCCGCAATAGCCGAGGATCGAGGCGACCGTGGCATCGCCGCGCGGCGTCCGGTTGCCCGGATTGATGGTGTGCTCGATCGAGTCCAGCCTGGCGAAACGCGGCAGCAGCGCATCCACAGCCGCCGCGCTCAGCGCCGGCACGCTGGAGGCGCCGGTGACCAGCAGGCGTCCCGCCGCCTGCGCGCGTTCGTTCAAGCGCTCGATGCCGGTGACGAAACCGCGGCCGTCGGCGAGATCGACATAGTCGCTGCCTGCATCGAGGCAGGCTTCCGCCACGCGGTAGTCCTGGCCCTGGAACGGTCCGGCGGTATGAATTACCAGCTGCGGCTGCAGCGCGGCGAGCGCGCCGGCGAAACCCGCATCGTCCGTGTCGAGCGTAGCGATGCGCACTGACGGATCGTCGAAGGACGCACGCATGGCTTCGAGCGCATCGCGCCGGCGGCCCGCCAGCACCAGTTCGAAGCGCGCATCGTGCGCCAGGCGCCGCGCCACGCGCGAACCGAACACGCCGGTCGCACCGATCACCACCACACGCAAGGCCATCCCCGGGCGCTCCACTGTCCAAAGCGGGCATTACAGCATGACCTGGGGCTGGCCCTAGGTAGGGATCGACCTAGCTAGGCCCTGCGTGAGTGCATCGGGTTTCATTCGATGCAACAGGGTAAGCCACGGTTCGGAGCAAGCCATCATGTCCAGCGTCAACGTCGCGTTCGCCGGTGTCGATATCCAGCGCTACCTGGGCCTGGCCGAACACAACCCGGTGCTGGATCCGAAGATCGGCCCCGACACCAGCGCGCCGAACCGCTCGCTGTACAACAACGCCAGCGGCCAGCCGGACTTCTCCAACAACAGCCAGCCCAACCCGAACGACGTGAAGCAGGAAGGCTACGGCGACTGCTATTTCGACTCGACCCTGGCCGCGCTGGCGCAGCAGCATCCGGATCAGATCAAGAACATGATCCACGACAACGGCAATGGCACCTTCACCGTGACCTTCCCGCACCAGAAGGACAACGGCGCCGGCAATCTGTGGGGCCTGTTCGGCGACGACTATCACGACGTGAAGATCACGGTCAGCGACAAGGACCTGCCGACGAACGCCACCAGCTCCAGCGACGGCACCGCCAAATGGCCGGAGGTGCTGGAAGCGGCCTACGCCAAGCTGCGCGGCGGCTACGACGAGATCGGCCACGGCGGCAATCCCACCGCCGCGATGGCCGCGCTGACCGGCAAGAGCGCCGACTACTACTCGCCCAAGGACGGCGCCGGCAAGATCGAGCAGGCGCTGAAGGATGGCAAGCTGGTGACCATCTCCACGCCCGAATCCGACGGCGACCAGGGCGGCATGGAGGCCGGCAAGAACCCGCACGGTCTGGTGGGCGGCCACGCGTACACGGTGACCGGCGTATGCACCGGACCGGACGGCAAGAAGTACCTGGAGCTGCGCAATCCCTGGGGCTTCGACCATCCGCAGAACATCCCGCTCGACCAGGTGAACGACGGTTCGATCGCGGAAGTGGAGATCGGCAACGCCTGAGCCGCGCGCCACGCTGTGATGGCGGTCATCCGCCATCGACTACCCGCGTGGCAAGCTCGACCGATGACGATCATTCACGCACGCCCAGCCGAGTCGAGGCGCCCCAGCGCGGGGCGCCTTGTCGCGTTTGCGGCGCTGCTGCTACTTTCGGCCGGCACTTCCGCATGGTCGACGCAGGCAGGGAAATCCATGTCCAGCTCCAGCGATCAGCACCAGGCCGCTCCGGCCGACGCCGCTCCCACCGAAATCGAGATCCTGCGCGGCCGCGCCGGCGTGGTCGGCCGCTCCCGCGTGGGCGTGTCGTCCATCGTCGCCACGCCGCCGCCGTTCCAGGGCGGCTTGCCCGGCGCGCGCGCCACGCTGATCGAAATGCGTGACGCGCCGATGCATGTCGAAAGCACCCTGGTGGTGGGCGAGAAGATGCTGCTGCCGCTGGCGGATGGTTTGCATCGCGTGAGCAAGCTGGCCACGCCCAGCGAAAGCGATCGCCAGGGCCATGTGGTGATCGACACCGAAGCGGCGCGTGCGGGTTCGCCCCATACGGTGTTCGTCAGCGAAGAAGGGCGGCTGCGGATCGGCGGGCCCGAAGTGAAGGCCGCCTACGATGTGCGCGTGCTGGCGTGGACGCCCGACAAGCACGCACCGCAGAGCGCCACGCTGGAGTGGCTCACCGCGGCTTTTCCGCGCGACAGCGTGCCGGCGCAGCAGATCAAGCAGCAGGCGGTGAAAGTGGGCGATCGCCTGCAGGTCGGTGCTGCCACGCTTACCGTCAAGGCAGTCGAAGGACAGACGCAGGACCATCCGGCCTGGATCGAGTTCGAGCTCTCGCCCGGCGGTTGAGCGTGCAGATGTGTAGGTTGGGGTGAGCCGCAGGCGAACCCCAACAAAGTGAGGCGCATTGGAATATCGATGTTGGGGTTCGCCTGCGGCTCACCCCAACCTACGCTCTCTCCGGGCGAAGCCACCCCCCCTACATGACTAACGACACGGCGATGCCCCCACCGCCCGCGGTGTAACTTCCTACGGTCGCGCCCGCCACCCGGGCGCCCCTGCAGGAGACCGCACGATGCCGTCCGCCGCCCACAAGGGACTTTCCCTCGCCGTTGCCTTGCTCGCCGGCCTGCCCGCCGCCGTGCTGGCCGGCTACGACAAGCCGCCGGAGCCGCTGCTCGGCGTGATGCATGCGCCGCTGCCGGCGATCCCGCTGCTCGATCCCACCCGCACGCGCATGCTGCTGGTCGAGCAATCGCAGTACCCGCCGATCACGCGCGTGGCCGAGCCATATCTCAAGCTTGCAGGCCTGCGTATCGAGCCGGCCAATCATGCGCGGCACGATGCGTCGAGCGGCTATGGCATCCGCACCTGCCTGAAGAGCTTCACCGTGGAAGACGTGGCCAGCCACAAGCAACTGCCGGTGACGCTGCCGGCCGGCGCCTGCCCGAGCGTGCCGCAGTGGTCGCCCGACGGCCGTCGCTTCGCTTTCGCCAACACCACCAAAGAGCGCACCGAACTGTGGCTGGGCGATGCGCTCACCGGTCAGGTGCGCCGCGTGGAAGGCGTGTGGCTCAACCCGGTGATGGAAGACGACGTGCAATGGCTGCACGGCAGCGATTCGCTGCTGGTGAAGCAGGTGCCGGCGAATCTCGGCGCGGCGCCGAAGGTGAGCGAGACCGCCGGGCCGGAGATCAAGGAGTCGATCGGCGGCAAGGGCGAGAGCAGCACCTACGAAGCCCGCGACACGCTGGGCAGTCCCGAAGACGAAGCGCTGTTCGAGTATTACGGCACCGCGCAGCTTGCAGTGATCGACGCGGCCAGCGGCAGCGTCAAGGCGGTGGGCAAGCCGGGCGTGCTTGCCGGTGTTTCCGGCGCGCCGGATGGCGAGCACGTGCTGGTGGAAACGCTGAAGAAGCCGTACTCGTACGTCACCACCTATGAGCGGTTCGCGCGCGACGTCAGCGTGCTGGACGTGAGCACCGGCCAGTCCGCCGCGATTGCCTCGCTGCCGGTGGCCGACCGCGTGCCGGTGCGCGGCGTGCCGGTGGGGCCGCGCGATTTCGACTGGCGCGCCAATGCGCCGGCTACCCTGGTGTGGCCGGAGGCGCTGGACCAGGGTGACTGGAAGGTCAATGTCCCGCAGCGCGACAAGGTGATGCTGTGGAGCGCGCCGTTCAACGGCAAGCCGCAGGAAGTAGCGCGCACCACCCAGCGCTACAGCGGCATGCGCTGGCTGGCGCAGGGCGAGGAGCCCTTCGTCTACGAGTACGACGCCAACAAGCGCTGGATCCATATCGCACGCATCGACGTCGCGCATCCATCGAAGCCCGCGCGCACGGTGTGGGACTACTCGATGGACGAGAACTACAAGCAGCCCGGCTCGCTGCTGATGCAGCAGCTGCCGAACGGCGCGCGCGTGGTGCGGCAGGAAGGCGACTACGTCTATCTGGCCGGCACCGGCGGCACGCCGCAGGGCGACCGTCCTTTCCTCGATCGCTACGCCTTGTCGAGCGGACGCACCGAGCGCCTGTTCCGCGGCGACGGCGCGGACCACTACGAAAGCGCGCAGGCAGTGCTGCCGGGCGGCGAGCGCTTCATCACCGCGCGGCAGTCGCCGGCGGAGCCGCCGAACCTGTTTCTGCATGCGCTGGGCGCGCCGGTGAGCGACGCCAAGCCGGGCGAAGCGGTGTTCGCTTCCAGCAGCGACGCGATCACCCATATCGCCGACCCCACGCCGCAGGTGCGCGGCATCGCCAAGCGGCTGGTCACCTACAAGCGCAAGGACGGCGTGGAGCTGTCGTTCACCCTGTACACGCCGCCGGGCTACAAGGAAGGCACGCGCCTGCCGGCCGTGCTGTACGCCTATCCGCAGGACTTCGCCGACCCGAGCAAGGCCGGGCAGGTGAGCGGATCGCAGCAGAAGTTCGACATCCTGCGCGGCTATCGCCTGTTGCTGCTGTCGGGCTACGCCATCATCGACAATGCTTCGTTTCCGATCGTCGGCGATCCGCGTACCGCCTACGACACCTATGTCGAGCAGCTGGTGATGGACGCGCAGGCGGCGGTGGACAAGGCGGTGGAGCTGGGTGTGGTCGACCGCGAGCGGATCGGCGTCACCGGCCACAGCCACGGCGCGCTGATGACCGCCAACCTGCTGGCGCATACCGGGCTGTTCCGCGCCGGCGTCGCCACCAGCGGCGGCTACAACAAGGACCTCACTCCATTCGGCTTCCAGAACGAGCGCCGCTCGCTATGGCAGGCGCCGAAGGTGTACGAGCAGGCCTCGGCCTTCTTCAACGCGGACAAGATCAAGGCGCCGCTGTTGCTGATGCACGGCATGGACGATGCCAACCCCGGCACCGAGCCGATCCAGTCGCCCAAGCTGTTCCAGGCGATCCGCGGCCTGGGCGGCACCACCCGGCTGGTGATGCTGCCGCACGAGCCGCACTGGTACACCGCGATGGAGTCGAACGAGCAGCAGGTGTACGAGATGCTGACGTGGTTCGACAAATACGTGAAGAACGCCGCGCCCGCTGCGGCGGCGAAGGAGCAGGGCAAGGCCGCACCCTGAAGTCGGCATCGGCGCGGACGTTTCGTCCGCGCCGGCATCGTGTCGCCATGCTTGAAAGAGCGCGTATCTCGCGCTCCGATTTCAGTGATCGCCGTAGTGGAACTTGCAGCCGATGATGCAGATGCACTCATCATCGAAGGCATAGACAAGGCGATCCTTCTTGTTGATGGATCGGGACCAGAAGCCGGCCAGATCGCCGCTCAACTCGTGAGGATCGCCCAGGCCGTCGTTCGGAATCCTTTGCGCCTCTTTGATGAGGGCATGAATCTTCTTCAGGGTTTTCTTGTCTTCGGCCCAGTCCTGGTAGTCCTTCCAGGCTTCATCCGTGAACTTGATACTTCGTGCCATCAAGCGCGCTCCTTTTCCTACTCCTCGATCAGCGTGCGCTTCTTGGTCTTGCCCGCCTTGAACTGAGCGATGGACTTGGCGAGGTGATCGCGGTTGGCCTTGCTGCTGAGCAGGTGCACGGTGTCCGCCATCGAGTTGTAGTCCGCCAGGGACATGACTACGGCGTCTTCGTGATCGCGGCGATGGATGATGGTGATTGAGCAATCGCTTGCCACGGTATCCAGCACCTCTTTGAGATTGTTACGGGCGTCGGAAAAACTGACGACTCGCATGGGGTTCTCCTGTCTTGCCGATGTTCTGATGCCCTTCTTGACTTGTGCAGGTTATTGCACAAGTCAAGTTTAGGGCATGTCCTAAAGCCGCAACAAGCGGTCAGCTCAGACCTGTCCAGACACCCATGGCAAGACTTTCTTGATTCCCTATGGCTTGCCGAGGCTACTCGCCGGGCCTGACCTCAAGCCAGCTTCACGGCCAGAATTCAGACAAAAGGTGACTGCGCAAAGCGAAAAAAAACCCGCCACAAGGGCGGGGTTTTCATAAGGCATAGATCCTGGCTTTCGCCAGGATGACCCGCTAGACGCGGGTCACTTGATCTTGCCTTCCTTGTAGATCACGTGCTTGCGCACGACCGGATCGTACTTCTTGAATTCGAACTTTTCCGGCGTGTTCTTCTTGTTCTTCTGCGTCGTGTAGAAGTGGCCGGTACCGGCCGAGGAGATCAGGCGGATCTTGTCGCTTTTGCTCTTGGACATGGCTCAGGCTCCCTCAGATCTTCTCGCCGCGGGCACGCAGGTCGGCGATCACGGCCTCGATGCCCTTCTTGTCGATGGTGCGCAGCGCCTGGTTGGAGACGCGCAGTTTCACCCAGCGGTTCTCGCTGGCGACCCAGAAGCGACGCTCATGCAGGTTCGGCAACCAGCGGCGACGGGTCTTGTTGTTGGCATGCGAGACGTTGTTACCAGTCTGCACGCCTTTTCCGGTGACTTGGCATACACGGGCCATGATGACCTCCGTAGATTCGTTTACCGCCCGTTAGCCAGGGCGACATCGGCCCAGCGGCGCCATGCGCCACGCGATGCTGGAGGGTGCTGCTTGTCGGGGGCTGCCGTGAGGACCGCATCGCGTCGCGGACGTGCCCGTAAGGCCGGGCCGGCTTGGCCGAGCCGTGAATTCTCTCAGAAACCCGGGGGGTTGCGCAATCTTTAAGCAGGGGCCGGGGCTTGGGGCTGGTCCGAAAGCCTGGATAGATCGCATGGCGGCCTGCCGGGATGTATGGAACAATCGGCCTCTTTGTCCTTTTCCGTAATCCAGATCGAGGGGTTTCACAGATGGCAGACGTCAACGCCAACGGCCAGGCCGGCCAGCCGCAGCTGGTGCTGCAGAAGATCTATGTGAAGGACGTGTCGTTCGAGGCGCCCAACGCTCCGCACATCTTCCAGGAGATCGGCGAGACCGAGCAGCAGCCGCAGGTCCAGCTCAACCTGGGCCAGCAGGCCACCGAGCTGGGCAACGACCTGTACGAAGTGGTGCTCAGCCTCACCCTGACCTGCACCCTGGGCGAGCGCACCGCTTACCTGGCCGAGGTCAAGCAGGCCGGCGTGTTCGGCGTGTCCGGCTTCAACGAGGCCGACCATGCCGGCATCATCGGCAGCTACTGCCCGAACCTGCTGTTCCCCTACGCCCGCCAGGTGATCTCCTCGCTGGTGATGGAGGGCGGCTTCCCGCCGTTCCTGCTGCAGCCGATCAACTTCGACGCGCTCTACGCCGAGCAGCAGCGCCGCAGCACCGGCGGCGACGAGGCTCCGGTCCTCAACAGCTGAGTCACCCTCATGGCTGAACGTCCGACCCTGGCGGTCCTGGGAGCCGGCTCGTGGGGGACGGCGCTGGCCGCCCTGACCGCGCGCAACGGCGTGCCGACCCGTTTGTGGGGCCGGGACGCCGCAGCGCTCGCGGCGATGGCCGCAAGCGGGCAGAACCTGCGCTACCTGCCGGAGATCCAGCTGCCCGCCGAGCTGCGCTACGAAAGCGACCTGGCCGCCGCCGTGCGCGGCGCCGGGATCGTGCTGATCGTGGTGCCCAGCCATGCGTTCGCCGCCATGCTGGACGAACTGGCGCCCCTGCTCGATGCGGGCGCGAGCATCGCCTGGGCCACCAAGGGCTTCGAGCCCGGCACCGGCCGCTTCCTGCACGAACTGGTCGACGAGAAGCTGCCCGGCCGCGCCGCGGCGGTCATCACCGGCCCGTCCTTCGCCAAGGAAGTCGCACTGGGGCTGCCCAGCGCGGTCACCGTGCATTCCGACGACGAAGCCTTCGCCCAGCAGCTCGCCTCCATGCTGCACGCGCCGAATTTCCGCGCGTACTCCGGCGGCGACGTGCTCGGCGCGGAGCTGGGCGGCGCGATGAAGAACGTGCTGGCGGTCGCTACCGGCGTCGCCGATGGCATGGACCTGGGGCTCAACGCCCGTGCCGGCCTGATCACCCGCGGCATGAACGAGATGCTGCGCCTGGGCGTCGCGCTCGGCGCCCGTCCCGAGACCTTGATGGGCCTGTCGGGCCTGGGCGACCTGGTGCTGACCTGCACCGGCGATCTCTCGCGCAACCGCCGCCTGGGCCTGGCCCTGGGCCGCGGCATCGCCATCGACGAAGCGGTGCGCCAGATCGGCCAGGTGGTCGAAAGCGTGGTCACCGCCGACGAAGTCGCCCGGCTGGCGGCCAAGCACGGCCTGGACCTGCCGATCAGCGGCGGCGTGCGCGCCGTGCTGCACGGCGAAGTGACGCCGGTCGAAGGCGTGCGCGCACTGATGTCGCGCGAGCAGAAGCCCGAATATCCGCAAGGACTTTTCGGGGTCGCCTAAACCTTGGACTGTATCGCTTTCACGCCCGCAGAAAAAATCGGGCGTGAAGGCGCGCATCTGCACATCGCCCTTGCTAAGCTCGGTCTTTTGGTCTTCCCGGCGGACCGCACGCGCATGCAGCAACCCGACGAGAAACGCCTCGCCGAATCCACCTCGCAGCGCCACGAGGAGACTGCGGAACCGCTGCCGTCCGTCTGGCGCCGCCTGCTGGACGAAGGCGCCGATGCTGCGGTGGCCGAGCGCGGCGTGCTGGGCTTCTTCCTCGATGCGATTCCCGAGGAAGGCGCGCCTTACGTGCGCCTGGAACTGGCGCCGGTCTTGCTGAAAGTGGCCGAGCAGGGCCGCTTCGCGCGACCCGCGCCGCTGGATAGCCGCCATCTCGCCCATCTTCCGCTGGACCCGCCCGAGCAGCGCCTGGCTGCCACCGTGCTGGGCCTGCCGCAGACCGTGCGCAAGAGCCGCAGCTACGCGCGCCTGGCCGGCCACGTCGGCGACACCTTGCTGGCCGAAGTGCTCGACACCGCGCCGTGCTTCCTCGGCGGCCTCGCCGGGCTGCGCCTGTCGCGCGGCAAGGGGCACCTGCTCAACTGGCATTGGCACCTGGAAAAGGACGGCAGCCAGAAACTGCTGCCCGCGCTGCCGGCCAACCATCGCCTGGTGCGCATCGACGGCCTCTGGTACCTCGACGCCGAGCGCGCCGAGCTGGGCCACCTGGAAGCGCCCGCCGAGGAAACCCAGTGGCTGGACCTGCCGCTGCTGAAGCACGAGGACAGCGCCACCCTGCGCGCCGCGCTGCCGGGTAGCCGGCTGGCCCATCGCGTGCCCGCGCCGCAGGTCTTCGACGAGCTGCGCCGCTCCGAGCAATCCCCGCGTCCGGTGCTGATCCTGCACGCACTGACCCGCCACGCCCGCCTCGCTGCCGGCACGCCGCCGCTGGCCTATGCGCGCCTGGCTTTCGACTATGCCGGTGAGCGCCTGCCCGGCCGTGGCGGCGAGCCGCTGGTGCGCCGCGTGCGCCAGGGCACGCTGGTGGAGATCACGCGCCGCCGCGCCGAAGAACTCACCGCGATGGAACAGCTCGAACGCGTTGGCCTCACCCCCGGCGTGGATACCGAAGGGCTGCCCTGGGACCTGGCCGACACGCTGCCGGAAGACGCCTGGCTGTTCCCCGGCAAGGGCTACGCCGGCGCGCTGGAAGTGAATACGCCGGCACGCTGGCTGGCGCTGCGGCCCAAGCTCGAAGTCGAGGGCTTCGTGCTCGAGTACGCGCCCAGCTTCCCGTTCGAGGTGCTGGAAGGTCCGGTGCAGTGGTACGGCAACGCGGTGGAAGACGCCGACGACCACGCCTTCGACCTGGAGATCGGCATCGAGCTGGAAGGCAAGCGCCACAACCTGCTGCCCGCGGTGGCGCAGGCGCTGGCCGAGCACACGCTCAATCTCAGCCCCGCGCCGAACGAGCCGGAAGACGCCGTGTGGTACGCGCCGGTGGACGAACGCCGCCGCGTGCCGGTGCGCCTGAAGGAACTGCGCGGCCTGCTGGCGCCGCTGGCCGAATACCTGGAGAAGCCGCGCAAGAAGCTGCATCTGCCGCGCGTGCAGGCCGGCCGCCTGGAGGAAATCGTCGAGGCGCTGCCGGCCGGCGCCGCGCTGGAAGCGCCGGAGCAGCTGCGCGGCTTCACCGCGCGCCTGCGCGACGCCGCCGAGCGCGCCAGCGACGTGGTGCCGGAAGGCCTCACGGTGGAATTGCGTCCGTACCAGCGCGAAGGCCTGCGCTGGCTCAACGCGCTGGCCGAGGCCGGCGTCGGCGGCGTGCTCGCCGACGACATGGGCCTGGGCAAGACCTTGCAGCTGGTCACCCATCTGCTCGCGCTCAAGGAACACGGCGCGCTGACCCAGCCGGCGCTGATCGTGGTGCCGACCAGCCTGATCCCGAACTGGCAGGCCGAGATCGCGCGCTTCGCGCCCGCGCTCAAGGTGCTGGCGCTGCATGGTCCGCAGCGCGGCGGCGATTTCTCGCAGCTCGGCGCGCAGGACATCGTGCTGACCAGCTACGCGCTGCTGCCGCGCGACGTGGTGGCGCTGCGCAAGCAGCCGTTCGCGCTGATCGTGCTGGACGAGGCGCAGCAGGTGAAGAACCCGCGCACGCAGGCACGCCGCGCCGTGCTGAGCCTGCGCGCGCCGCGCTGCGTCTGCCTCACCGGCACGCCGCTGGAAAATCACCTGGGCGAACTGTGGTCGCAGGTAGACCTGGCCGTGCCCGGCCTGCTCGGCGACGAAGGCGCATTCCGCCGCCACTACCGTGTGCCGATCGAGAAGCAGCAAGACACCGAGTGCCAGGACCGCCTCAATCGCCGCCTGGCCCCGTTCATCCTGCGCCGGACCAAGTCGCAGGTGGCCTCCGAGCTGCCGCCCAAGACCGAGATCACCCGCCGCGTGGTGCTGGAAGGCCGCCAGCGCGAGCTGTACGAGGGCCTGCGCCTGTCGCTGGCGGAGGAACTGCGCGAGGTGATCGCGCAGCGCGGCATCCAGCACAGCGGCATCGTGGTGCTGGATGCGCTGCTCAAGCTGCGCCAGGTCTGCTGCGATCCGCGCCTGGTCAAGCTGGAGGCCGCGCGCGGCGTGCGCGACTCGGCCAAGTTCGACCTGCTGATGGACATGCTGCCGGCGCTGCTGGCCGAAGGCCGCAAGGTGCTGCTGTTCTCGCAGTTCACCGAAATGCTGCGGCTGATCGCGCAGGAGCTGGACCGCCGCCGCATCCACTACGTGGTGCTCACCGGCGAGACGCGCGATCGCGCCGAGCCGGTGCGCCAGTTCCAGGAAGGCGACGTGCCGCTGTTCCTGCTGTCGCTGAAAGCCGGCGGCGTGGGCCTCAACCTCACCGCCGCCGACACCGTGATCCACTACGACCCGTGGTGGAACCCGGCCGCCGAAGCGCAGGCCAGCGACCGCGCGCACCGCATCGGCCAGGACAAGCCGGTGTTCGTGTTCCGCCTGATCACTTCCAGCACGGTCGAGGAGCGCATCGAGGAACTGAAGGCGCGCAAGGCCGAGCTGGCCGAAGCGGTGCTGGAAGGTGGCGGCACGCGCGAGCGGCTCAGCTTCGACGAGGACGACCTCGACGCGCTGCTCGCGCCGGGCTGACCGCGATGAAGGCGCGCCTGCCATGAGTGACCGCGGTTCGCGCTGGGACGAGGTGTATCGGAACAAGAGCGCCGACACGGTGAGCTGGTTCCAGGCGCGGCCGACGCTGTCGTTGACGCTGATCGAGCACGCCGGCGTGCCGAAAGGTGCTCCCGTCATCGATGTGGGCGGCGGCGCTTCGTCGCTGGTCGACCATCTGCTGCGCGAAGACTACGCGGATCTGACCGTGATGGATTTGTCGGACAGCGCACTCGCCACCTCGCGCGAACGCCTGGGCGACAGCGCAAGACAGGTCGACTGGATCACCGGCGACGTGCTCGCCTTCGCGCCATTGAAGCGCTATGCGCTTTGGCACGATCGCGCCGTCTTCCATTTCCTGGTCGACGCCGACAGCCGCCGCCGCTATCTCGATGCGCTGCGCCGCGCCTCGCAGGCGGGCACGCAGATCGTCATGGCCACGTTCGCCGAAGACGGTCCGGACCGCTGCAGCGGCCTGCCGGTGGCGCGCTACGGCGTGCGCGAACTGCACGCGATGTTCGGCGCGGACTACGAGCTGCTGGAAAGCACGCGCGAAACCCATCGCACGCCGGGCGGCACCGACCAGCACTTCAGCTGGGTGCGGCTGCAGCGAGTGCGTTAGCTCGTCATCCCGGCGCAGGCCGGACAAGCGCGTAGCGCGAAGAACGCCCGCAGGGCGGCCCCGAAGGGGTGAGCGAAGTGGGTGACGTTTTGTCTGCACTTGTCACTGCGCCCGCGTGCGCAGCAGCGCATCCACCGCCTGCTGCCATTGCGGCGAACCGGGCTGGGATTGCGGGGCTTCCTCGCCGAGCTTGCGCTGCACCGCGCTGTTCCATTCGTCCGAGCCGCCATCCGGGCCGTGTCCGTCGCCATCGGCGATGGCCAGCCGCTGATCCACCCACCGATACCACTCGTGCGAGCCCAGCGCGGCGTTGGCCGGTGTCGCCGCGGAGGCCTGTGGCTTGGGCTGCTGTTCCGGTTGCGGTGCTTGCGGTGATGAACAGGCGGCCACGAGCACGGCCATGGGAAGAAAGACGAGTCGACGCATGACAGCTACCCCGAAAACTCCGAGGGTTCAGCCTAACCCCGGACGCTGGCGTGGCGGTGAATCGTGCCTGACACGCGTGGGCGCTTAACTGCCGTCGAGCACTAGCGTGCCCTGGTGATAGAGGATCTTCCATACCTCGCCGTCACGCCGCCAGATCGTCGCCCTGCGCGTGATCCGCTGGCCCTGGTGCAGCGTATAGGTGACCAGATAGGCCTGGCCGTCGAGCGGTGCGCAGTGGAAATCCTCGACCTCCAGCGCCTCGTCGAGCCAGCCCTCGCGATGGCGTTCTTCCAGCATCGCGAGTACGTACTCGCGGTCGTAACGCCGGCCCGAGGCGCCGACTTCGTGGAACGCCGCCGCCGTCATGTGCTCGAAGTCGGCGCGCGCATGGCCGAACTCCGGGCAATGAAAGATCGGCTCGCGCCGGCGCAGCGCTGCGCGCACTTCATCGAGTTCGGTCGCCATGCGTGGCTCCTTCGCCTCAGAGCCGCGCCGCGACTTCGTCGATATGCTTGAGCAGGTCGGCAGGGTCGTCGTACACGCGGAACGCACCCGAGCGCGCCAGCTCATCCTCGCCATAGCCACCCGACAGCAGCCCTACGCCGAGCGCGCGGGCGCGCTGCGCGGCCAGCATGTCCCAGATGCTGTCGCCGATCACCAGCGACTGCTCGATATCCACGCCGAGCTTTTCCGCCGCCGCCAGGAACAGGTCGGGATCGGGCTTCGCATGGCGCACCTGGTCGCGCGTGATCACCGGCACCTTGGACGGATCCACGCCCAGCGCCTCGATATTGTGCGCCGCCGTGGCCATCCGCCCGCTGGTGGCGATCGCCCACGGATAACCCTGCTCGGTGAGATAGGCGAGCAATTCGCGCGCGCCGGGCAGGGGCCGCACCAGACCCTGCGTGTGCTGCCGGTTGAACGCTTCGACGTGGCGCTGGTGCAGCCGCGCCAGGCGCTCCTCGGTGATCTCCAGCCCGGTCTCGCGCAGCAGGATGTTGGTGAACAGTCCGCCGCTCATGCCGATCTTGCGATGAATGCGCCACACCGACAGTTCCACGCCCTCGGCGTCGAGCGCTTCCTTCCAGGCCAGCACGTGCTGATAGACGCTGTCGACCAGGGTGCCGTCGAGATCGAACAGGAAAGCGGTGCTGCTGCGGGGGCGGTGCATGGCGGAGCTCCGGCGGGGCATGGGGCATACAGTGTCGCCCATCTGGTGGGAGCGGTGCATCGCCGATATCGATGCGCTGGACATGGCTGGCGTCATGGAACGGGCTCGGCAGGACTACATTCGGTGTAGACGATCTCGCAGTCGCTGGTTTTCTTCTGGCAGCGCTTCATCGATGTCGCGATGGCTTCGTCTACGGTCATGGCACTGCTCATGGAGGAATAGGTGACCCCCCATGCGACGGCTACGCATTGATCGCGATAGGTGAAATCTACTCGGCAGTCCGGCGTGCCACATCGATCCATGGCGCTACGTTGGGCGGCGAGCTTGCTTCTCTCGCCGAAGGAGACGCCCATGTTGAGCGACGTATTGCTGGTGGCGATGGCTCCCCATCGGCTTGCATAACGGGCCATTCCGACGGGATTGCCGGTTTCATCGCAAGGTTCTCCGCCTGAGTCATACAGGCCCGGACCACGCGGGCCTTCGGGCCGCCAATGGCAATACTGAGCGTGCAATGCCGTGCTCAGGCATAGCGGCCAAAGTAAGACGGGCAGCTTCAGCAATGAGGAAGTCATCAGTTTCTCCAGGAAAGAGGAGCCGGCGATCGTTTGTCCACCGGATCGAATACGTCATGCACGCGGACTTCGCTTTATGACGTCCTGTGCCAGGGCACCTGGATGGCCGGACGGATTCCTGAGCGGCTGGATCACGTTTGGCAGTGACTTCGGATTGCCCGCGTGATGTGGCCTGCGCTGTGCTGCCGGCGCCTGATCCGGGTCGGGCCGGTAGCCGTGCGAAGCAGACGCGGCGGGGCTCCCGCTGCCGCGGCCAAACATCGAGTAAGCACTGAACTGCCCCAACGCCCCCATGAAAAACTCCGCCGTCATCTGCGGCACGGTGACGATCAGCAAAGTCATGATCAGCCCCAGCCCACCCTGCTGCAGCGCCATGCTCGACACACCCTCGGCCATATGCAGATCGACGGCGCCGTTGCTGAGCTTCTGCACCGCGGCATTGAGCAGCTTGTCGGCCCAGAACGCCGCCGCCACCGCGCACACCATCTTCAGCGCCACCGAGGTCATCACGGCAGTGACGGCGAGCCGGAACAGCGAACCGAAGCAGTACTGCAGCCAGCGCTGGAAGATCGGCCGGGTGCCCCGGAACAGCAGGCACATCACCGCCAGCGGCGCGACCGCGACGAGGAAGCGCAGCACGATCTGCAGCAGCATCAGCAACGTGCCGCCGACCACCACCGGGCCGGCGGTGCCGATGCCGGCGAACCACAGGCTGCGTTCCCTGGCGGTGGCGACGGCCGCATCGCCGCCGGTGGGCAGGGCATCGATGCTGGACAGCGCGAACTGCATCCAGGCCAGCCCTTCGCGGATCTGCCCGTCCATGTCCCGCTCGCCGCTGACCAGCACGCCGACCAGTTGATCGAGCTCGTTGATCCGCGCCGCCAGCCATGGATTGCCCATGCTGGTGGCGCCGACCACGAACACGATCAGCGCGGCACGCGCGGCATCGACCACCAGCGCCATCATCGGCTCGCGCGAGCGTCCGCTGACGATGCGATAGCCGTGCAGCATGATCCAGCTGGTGAGCAGCGGCAGCGCGAGCATCGCCAGCAGCGTGCCCAGGCGTTCGGCCATGCCGGCGGTCCACTGGGTGATCAGGCCGTCGTCGTCGAGCAGGAACGCGCGGATGGCGGAGAAGAACATGAAGTTGCCGAGGTCGCCGGAAGGCGCGAAGGCGGCGAGCGCGAGATTGGGCATGACGTCATCCATGACAGTGCGGGGATCGAATGGAGTCGTGCGCTCAGGGATGCCTGGCGGCATCGAGCGCCTGCTTGAGCGTCGCGCCCTGGATCAGGGTGCCGGCCAGTCCTGCGCCAGCGGATGACGCATTGCCGAGCACCTGTCCGGTGAGCTGCGCCTGCTGCTCGCGGACCGCCTGGCCCAGCGTGGCGTACCGGTCCAGCGCGGCCCTGGCGCCGTGCATGTCGTGCCCGAGGTTGGCGGTGAAGGCCTGCATCTCGGTATCGAACGCCTTCAATCCACCCAGATTGCTGGAGCCCGCCTCGGTGATGCGCCTGGCCAGGATCGCCTGCATCTCGCGATTGCGCCGCTCGACCTGCCGGTTGAGATCGACCAGGACGTTGTAGCGGCGGTTGTCCAACTGCAGCAGCAGCTGGCAGAACGCGTGCTGCTGCTGCGCCAGCTTGCCCGCCTGCATCGACGGGCCGGGGCAGCGTTGCGCCAGGCCGTCATCCACGCCGCGATACTGCAGCGTGCCGTCGAAGAACGACGGGCCGGCTTGCACCACGTTGAGCATGGTGAAGTACTGCTGTTCCCATTGCGCGAACTGCTGCGTCCACTGCAGCCATTCCTTCGCCCACGCCTCGGTGCCGATACGGTTCTGTTCCACATCGACGACCGACCATTGCGCGACGACGTCGGCTGCTGCGCAGCACCCGAGAAGCAATAACGCCACCCGCAGGAAGCAGCGGCGGCGTTGTCCCGTGCCGGAATGGCCGATTCGCGATCGCACGTGCTGCTCCTGCGGCTGGGGCCCGGAAAGCCGGATGGCTCATTGAAGCCGCAGGGCTGGACGATTAGCTATCGGACTAGGCTGAAAGTGCGGACCTGCCACGCCGATCTGCGAACGGCCCTGCATTCGCCCGCCATCACGGCGCGCTCTGGCAGCTCCCCTGATTCGACGCCGTCGCCGCTTTTACCGCGCGCATCTCGCCGGGACACATGCCCTGGATACGCTTGAACAGTCGATAGAACGCCGCCTTGCTCGCATAGCCGACCTGCTCGGCCACGTCGGCGACCGACAGCCGCGGGTCCTGCAGCAGCCGTTCGGCCAGGTGCATGCGCCAGTAAGTGATGTACTGGCCGGGCGGCATCTTCATCAGCTGGGTGAAGCGCTGGGTGAAGGAAGAACGCGACATGCAGGCGAGTGCGGCCATGGTCTGCACGTTCCAGCCGCGGCCCGGGTCCTCGTGGATGGCGTTGAGCACCTTGGAAATGCGCCGGTCCGAAAACGCGGTGAACAAGCCCAGGTTGGCGTCTGAGCGCTTCGCGTAATGGCAGATCGCGATGGTGAACAGGATCTCGGCGAGCTTGTTGAGGATCACCCCGCGGCCGGTGATGCTGGAATGCGAGACCTCGATCATCGCGTTGGAAATCCGCCGATAGACGTCGCCCGCGTCGCCGGGGCGGATCACGAACCATGGTGGCAGCACCTCGTGGAACTGCCGATGCCAGCCGCCGGTGAAATACAGCCGGCCGCGGATCAGGCTGGGCCCGCTGATCTGCAGGTCGATCACCTTCAGGTCGCCATGGGCATCGAAGGAGGCGATCAGCAGGTCGCCGGGCTCCAGCCGGATCGGCGCGTCGATCGAGGCGCCGTGCACCTGGCAGGGATGCATGCCGGCCATATGGAACAGTCCGCAGTACTGCCTGGACGGCGCGTGCTGCTCGTCGGCATCGGCGCCCTGGATGTCTACGTGGACCAGTGACAGATCGAGCAAAGTCTCCAGTGAATGGATGAGGTCATCACGATGGTGTCGCTTGACGAGAGAAGTTTTCAGCTCGGTATACATACGGATGTCCTTCCTCTTTGCTTCGTCGGCATGGCGTTGCGCGAGGTTTGTTCATGCGCTTGCGGCTCCAGGTGGTGGAACGATGAGGGATACGTGGCTAAGAAGTTTCCTAATCGGCGGGTATCCACATCAGGCGTCACGCTGCACGCGTCGATCCAGGTGGACGGGCTTGCCTGCATCTGTGATTCGGCAAGCGGGTCGTGTGCAGTGGCGGCGGACTTCGTGCCTGATGCAGGCGTGTCGACTTTATCGAAGCACGCCGGAAGATTTCGTTCCCCTGCGCCGGCAGCAAGCCCACGCTGTGTAGTCAGTAGTGATGCTTCGAAAGCATTGATCTGCTGGTTACCGTTGGACGCCGCAATGCATGCGAAAGTTGCGCGTCGAACCACGGTGATGAATGCATCGCAGCGATATCGGATTTATCTCATTGCGTTGCTTCGGATAATTCTTCATGGAAATTTCCTAGTACGAACGATGTAACTTTCTGCGCCAGGATCTGGTGGCCCTTCGTGGTCGGATGCAAGCCATCCCAGAAGAAGTGCTGGTCGGCGCGGGTGCAGGCCCGGCGCGGGCGGTGCTCCCTGGTGTAGGCGAGGGCGCTGCCGTAGTCGATCTGCAGGCACGCGTCGACGAAGTTGGTCAGGCCATGGCTTTCGGGGTCCGCGGCGACTTCATCGAGCAGCGGGAAGTTGTCCATCAGCACCAGGCGAACGCCGCGGTGCTGTTGCTGCAGGCGATCGACGATGCCGCGCAGCTGCTGGTTGTAAGCGGCGACCTCCCCGGCCACTTGCGCCTTCTTGGTGGACGTACGCAGACCAGGAGCAAGGGTCAGGTCGGGAAGGTTCATCACCAGCAGATGCTTCGCGCCTTGTGCGATCAGATCGCGCAGCGAGGCTTCGACGTGCAGCGCGATGCTGTCGACGGAACGACCGTAGTTGATGATGTCGTTGGCGCCGATCCACAGCGTGAACAGCGTCCGCGCCGGCTGGTAGTCCCGCGCCACCCGCATGTATTGCTTCCAGGAGGCGACCTGCTCGCGCACGCCCGGTATCACCATGTGCTGGTCGCCCGCTGCGCCGCCCACCGACCAGTTGTACAGCGGAATGCGCAGGGCGGCGGCCACCTGCTCGTTCCACAGCGGGCCATTGCTGAAGCGTCCCAACAACCAGCTCTTGCGGTTGGGCATCTTCCACAGCGATCCGTTGTATAGATTCATCGTGTCGGAAAGGCTGTCGCCGAAGCTGACCATGCGATTGATCGACGTGCCGCCCTGCTGCTCGCCGTACGTCCATATCAGGTAGTTGAACGAACGCCGGTTATCGGCGGCATGCAGGTCGAACAGCGTCGCGGGCAGCCCTTGCCGGCGCAGCGTGTCGCGGCAGACCTGCTCCAGCTCCGCGCGTGCCGTGCTGGTGTAGAACATGTTGCGCCAGCGGAACACGAAGTTGTCGTACCAATAGCCGCGCAGCAGGTAGTACGAGCCGTCGGCGATGCGCGCCCAGACGTAGTCCGAACGCGGATTCAGGTCGCTCGCGTCCTTCCGGTACCAGCAGCGCATATACGTGTAGTCACGATCGGAGGAGGTACGCAGCAGCGAAGCGTCGCGCTGGCCGGCTGGCGCGTCCGGCCCGTTGTCGGAGATCTCGCGGCCGTCGTAAGAGCTGGGTACGTCATCTTCATGCGTCGCTGCAGTCTGGGCATGCAGCTGGCTGAAGCTGCCCAGCAGCGGGACAGCAAAGAGAAGAAGACGCGGGCGTGGCTTGCTCATGGCGTTGCTCCGTTGGCGGCGCGCGGGTCCATGCCCGGCAAGGCCGCTCAAGGCCGCAGATGCACCCAGTGCGTGCGGCGTGGAAGCGATGGCGGGGTGACAAGGCGCGATGGCGTTGCGTAACCCGGATCGCGGATCGGGAACTCGATGCCCGACTCGGCAAGGCCGTCGGTTCGCGACGGCATGAAAGGATTCTTATGCCAGCGCGCCCGGGGCTCCATCGCCTGTTGCCTTGGCTGCGGTGCCCAGGTGTCCGATAGCGCACGCAGCGCGTGGCCGACAGCCTGCCGTCAGCCGTCAGCCGTCAGTGTCGATGGTGCGCGTAATCAACCGGCGAGGAAGCGGTAGCCGACACCGGCTTCGGTTTTCAGCCAGCGCGGCTCGGCCGGGTCGTCGCCCAGTTTCTGGCGCAGCTTGCCCAGCACGATGCGCAGGTAGTGCGTGTCCTGCACATGGGTGGGGCCCCAGATCTCACGCAGCAATTGCTGCTGCGTCACCACGCGGCCGGCGTGGCGCAACAGCATCGCCAGCACCGCGTATTCCTTGCGCGTGAGCGCGAGCGCTTCGCCGTCGAGCTGCACTTCGCGGCGCGCCAGGTCGATGGCGAGGCGGCCGTCGTCGTAGCGCTGCGCGGCCGGTTCCGGTTCGCCCGGACGGTTGCGCAGCAGCGCGCGCAGGCGCGCCATCAGTTCCTGGATGCCGAACGGCTTGGTCACGTAATCGTTGGCGCCGGCATCGAGCGCGCGCACCTTCTCGCTCTCGGCATCGCGCACCGACAGCATCAGCACCGGCACCTGGCTCCACTGCCGCAGTTCCTTCAGCACTTCGTGCCCTTCGCGGTCGGGCAGGCCGATATCCAGGATCACCAGGTCGGGCGAACGCGTGGCCGCCTTGGCCAGGCCTTCCTCGGCATTGGCGGCCAGCACCACCTCGTAGCCTTCGGCGCGCAGGCCGATATCGAGGAATTTGCGGATCTGCGCCTCGTCGTCGATCACGAGCACGCAGGGTGCGGCAGCGGTCATCAGGGCGGCGTCGGCAGCGGCAGGGTGATGCGAATGGTGGTGCCCCCGCCGTCGCCGGGCAAGGCCTCCACCGAACCGCCGTGGGCGCCGATCATGCCGCGGCAGATCGCCAGCCCCAGGCCGGTGCCCTGCGGCGCGCGGTCGCCGCGCGAGACCGAATAGAACATGTCGAAGATCAGCGCCCGCTCGTCCTCGGGAATGCCGGGGCCGCGGTCGCTGACATCCAGAACCAGCTTTTCGTCCTGCGTGCGCACCATTACCCGCACCGCCTCGCCGGGCGGCGAGAAGCGCGCGGCGTTCTCCAGGATATTGAACAGCGCCTGCTCGATCAGCGCCGGATGCACGTACAGCAGCACCGTGCCGGGGGGCAGCATGGTGTCCACCTTCAGCTCCGGGAACAGCTTGTGCAGCCGCGTCACCGCGGCGGCCACGATCTCGGCCACGTCGGTCCAGTCGCGATTGAGCTTGAGAGTGCCGTGGCCGAGCCGGGTCATGTCCAGCAGGTTCTGGATATAGCGGTCCAGCCGCTGGCCCTCGCCGAGGATGGCGTCGAGCAGCTCCTGGCGCTCCTGCCGCGGCAGCTGCTCGCCATAGCTGGACAGCGTGCCGGCCGAGCCGATCATCGAGGCCAGCGGCGAGCGCAGGTCGTGCGAGACGGAGGAGAGCAGGGCGTTGCGCAGGCGTTCGGTCTCGCCCTGCACCCGTGCGCCTTCCAGTTCGTCGGCAAGGCGCGCGCGTTCCAGCGCCTGGCCGATGTCCTGCACCATGGCCATGGCCAGACTGCGCTGGTCCGGCGAGAGGTCGCGCTGCTCGGGCGGGAAGCGCATCGCGGCGATGCCGAGCGGGCGGCTCTCGCTGCCCAGCGGCAGCACCCAGCACGGCGCGGCGTTGAGCGTGTCGGTATAGCGTCCCGCGGCTTCGGCGTGTTTCTCGCTCCAGTCGGCGGCGCCCAGGTCCTGCGCGGTGAGGCGGAAATCGCGCGGCGATACCGAGGCCACCTGCAGCACGCGGCCGGGATCGCGCATCAGCACCGCCGCGTCGCAGCGCAACGCCCGCGCCAGCGCGGCGGCGCCGACGTCGCGGATGCCGCTGGCGTCGGTGCTGGCGGTCAGCCGCTGGCCCAATGCCAGCAGCGCGCGCGCCTGCGCATGCGCCGCGCGCATCGATTCCACCTGGCTCGACAAGCGTGTCGCCAGCCGGCTGCACACCAGCGCCGCGACGAAGAACAGGCATACCGCCAGCACGTCGTCGAAGTTGGCGATCATCAAGGTGTAGCGCGGCGGCGCGAAAAAGAAGTTGTAGCCGACGAAGCACAGCGTCGCCGCGTATACCGACACCGCCATGCGCGTACGCACCGCCACCACCAGCACCGCGGTGAGGAAGATCAGCGCCAGGTTCGCCACCGACAGGTAGCGGTCGGCGACGAAGGCCAGCACGAACGCCACCAGCGCGGCGAGGGTCGCGTAGACGTACTCACCGCGCCGCCCGCGTCCACCCGGCATGCGCAGCCGCAGGCGCGACTGCGCGCGCTCGGTCGGCGTGGCGATGATGGTCAGTTCCAGATGCGCGCCACGGCGCAGCAGCTGCTGGGTCAGCGAGCGTCCCAGCATGCGCGCCAGCGGGCGCTCGCGCGTGCGTCCGAGCAGGATCTGGCCGACGCCTTCGCGGTCGGCGTGGGCCAGGATCTCGTCGGCGACGGCGTGGCCGCGCAGCACGATGGTCTCGCCGCCGAGGCGCCGGGCCAGGCGCATCGCGGCATCCAATTGCTCGCGGCGTTTGACGTCGAGGTCGGCGCCGGTATCGACGAAGGCCACGCTCCACGGTGCGCCGCGGCGCTCGGCGATGCGCCGCGCCACGCGCACCAGGTATTCGCTCTGGCCGTGGCCATCGATCGCGGCCAGCACGCGCCGCCGCACCGGCATCGCGCCGCCGCGCGCCAGCATGTGCCCGCGCAGGTCGCTGTCCACGTGGCCGGCCACGGTATCCACCGCCAGCTCGCGCAGCGCGGCCAGGTTGGTCGGCGAGAAGAACGCATCCAGCGCCGCCGCCGCGGTTTCCGGCACGTACACCTTGCCCTGCTTCAGGCGCTGGATCAGCTCGCGCGGCGGCAGGTCGACCAGCACGATGTCGCGCGCGCGGTCGAGGAAGGCATCCGGCACGGTTTCGCGCACGGTGACGTTGGTGATGCGCCGCACCTGGTCGTTGAGGCTTTCCAGGTGCTGCACGTTGAGCGCGCTGTACACCTCGATGCCGGCATCGAGCAGCTCGGCGATGTCCTGCCAGCGCCGCTCGTGGCGCCCGCCGGGCAGGTTGCGATGGGCCAGTTCGTCGACCAGGATGACCGCTGGCTTGCGCGCCAGCGCGGCGTCCAGGTCGAATTCGGTGAAGTCGCGGCCGCGGTATTCGACCGGGCGGCGCGGCAGCACTTCCAGGCCGTCGACCAGCGCTTCGGTCTCGGCACGGCCATGCGTTTCCACCAGCCCGATCACCACGTCCACGCCCTGGCGCTTCAGCTCGCGCGCGGCGGACAGCATGGCGAAGGTCTTGCCCACGCCGGGGGCGGCGCCGAGGAAGATCTTCAGGCGGCGGTGACGCTCATCCTGCACGCTGTCGAGCAGCGCATCGGCGCGCAGTTCCCTGGAGAGATCGGACATGGAGGCATTGTAGGTTGGGGTGAGCCAAAGGCGAACCCCAACAACGGGGTTCGCCTGGAATGCGCGGCGATGTTGGGGTTATCACCCCAACCTACAGCTGGTCCAGCGCCAGATTCAGTTCCAGCACGTTGACCCGCGGCTCGCCCAGCACGCCGAACTGCCGCCCGCGGGTGAACTGCGCCACCAGCTGCTGCACCCGGGCCGCCCCCAGCCCGCGCGCCTTCGCCACGCGGGCAAGCTGGTACTGCGCGGCGGCGGGGCTGATCTCCGGGTCCAGGCCGCTGCCCGACGCCGTGACCAGCTCCACCGGCACCGGCGCCGCATTGCCCGGATCGGCGGCGCGCAGCGCATCGATGCGCTGCTTCGCCGCGTCGGTAAGCGCCGGGTTGGTCGGGCCCTGGTTGGACGGCGTCGACGAGGCGCCGTTGTTGGCCATCGGCGAGGTTGCCGACGGCCGTCCCCAGAAATACTTCGGCTCGGTGAACGACTGGCCGATCAGGCTGGAGCCGACGGCCTTGCCGTCCTTGGCGATCAGGCTGCCGTTGGCTTGCGCCGGGAACAGCAGCTGGGCCAGGCCGGTGGTGGCGAGCGGATAGAGCAGGCCGAGGATCGCGCTCATCAGCACGAGCATGGCGATAGCGTTGAGTATCAGGCGTTTCATGCGCGTGGCCTCAGTAGTGCAGGATCGCGTCCATCAACGCGGTCATCTGGTAGTTGCGGCGGCCGCGGTCGTAGATCGGCTGGTCGTACGAGCGCTCGTAGCGGATTTCCGGGCGCAGCTCCAGGTCCTGCGAGACCCAATGGGTCAGGCCCAGGGTGTGGCTGGAATAACGCGTGGCGAAGCCGGTGCGCTGGCCTTGCAGGTCGCGGTAGTACTCGTTGCGGAACGACAGCATGTTCTTCGGGTCCAGCTCGAAGTTCAGATAGTTGACGACACCGTAGGCACCGGCCTGCCCCGCGGTGGAAGCCGAGCCGGGCACGCCGGGAATGCCATCCGCGCCGTAGCCGGGGATATTGCGGCCGTAGATGCGATAGGCCTCGGTCAGCATGTGCACGTTCTTGCTGAAGCGATGGCCCCAGGTGGCCACGTACATCTGGATGTTGTTGTAGTTGTAGTCCGACTTGTTCCAGTTATTGATGCAGGGGTAAAGCATGTCGTTGTTGTCGGCCGAGACCCAGCGCACGCAGGCCTGCAGCGACGGGCGCGACGAGTGGTTCCACACGGCGACGTCGTTGCCTCCGTTCACGCCCAGCTGCACCGTCCACTGGTCGCTGAGCTTGGTGGTGGTCATCACGCCCATCTGCGTATACGGGTCGACCGTGTAGAGGATGGAGTGGGTCAGCAGGTAGTTGTTCGGCGAGAACTGCGCCTCGATATCCGGCAGCGACAGATAGCGGCCGACGCGCACGTTCATGCCCTGCGCCACCGACGGGAAATACACGTCGATATAGAACAGCATCGGGTCGACGCCGTAGGTCTTGCCCGCCAGCGGCTGGTCGGCACGCGGGTTGTTCAGCAGCTGGTTGCTGAAGACACCCTTCATCGTCGTGTAGTGATAGTCGTAGCCGTACAGGATATCCAGGTGCATACCCCAGTCGATGTGGTCGGTCTGCACGGTGTCCGGCACGCGCTCGATGCGGAACAGGAACTGGTTGAACTCCACCCGGTTCGGGCGCGTCGCATACGACAACGGATAGTTGGTATGGCTGGACGAGCTGATATTCACCGAGGGATTGATCCAGCCGTATACCTCGATGCGGTTGTCCTTCATCCAGTGGCCCAGCTTGGTGCACGACAGCGCCTTCTCCAGCGGGTACTGGCTGTTGAGATTGGGCACGCCGATCGGATAGGCCACGCCGCCGAGCTGCCATTCCGCCGAGGGGAACGGCGCCGAGTCGAACGGCGATTCCATGGCGCGGCGCTTGGGCGCCGGCGCGTTCGGATCGGCCGGCTGCGCGTTCTCGCGGTAGGCGGCGGCCAGGCGGCTGACGAAGCCGGCGGAGCAGTCGTCGCTTGCCGTGACCGACGCGCCGGGCGCGGGGCCCAGGTCCGACGCCGCGGCCTGGCTGGCCATGGCTTTGCCGGCCGGTGCCAGCGCGAACAGAAGCGCGAACGCGAGTGCCTTCTTGTGCTGCATAAAGTCCTGTGAGAACCGGTCCGGAGGGACCGCCTTGTTTTGGTTGAAAGTCTTGGTTGAAGCGTGTTGGTTAATGAAGGGTGTCGCCGCTCAAATGCCGGCGTAGCCACCCAGTACGTAATCCTCCTGCTCGGGCGTCGCGGCCGCGTCATCGCGGCGCAGCTCGCGCGAGCGCACCGGCAGCGCGATCACCACGTCGCAGGCGGATTCGTCGGCGGAGAGCCGCAGTTCCACGCTGTCGTGGTCGGCGTCGGGCAGGGAAACGGAAAGCTTCAGGGTTTGCATGGGGAAACCAACTCCTCGTGATGGATCGCGCTCAGGCCAGGCCGAGCCATACCAGCAACAGGTCGATCAGCTTGATGCCCACGAACGGCACCGCGATGCCGCCCAGGCCGTACACCAGCAGGTTGCGGCGCAGCAGCGCACCGGCGCCGAGCGCGCGGTACTTCACGCCCTTCAGCGCCAGCGGAATCAGGAACACGATGATCAGCGCGTTGAAGATCACCGCCGACAGAATCGCGCTCTGCGGCGTGGCCAGCTTCATCACGTTCAGCGTATTGAGCGCCGGATAGGTGGTGGCGAAAGCCGCCGGGATGATCGCGAAGTACTTGGCGATATCGTTGGAGATGGAGAACGTGGTCAGCGCGCCGCGCGTGATCAGCATCTGCTTGCCGATCTCCACTACCTCGATCAGCTTGGTGGGATTGGAGTCGAGGTCCACCATGTTGCCGGCTTCTTTGGCCGCCTGCGTGCCGGTGTTCATCGCCACCGCCACGTCGGCCTGGGCCAGCGCCGGGGCGTCGTTGGTGCCGTCGCCGCACATCGCCACCAGGCGGTTCTCGGCCTGGATCTTGCGGATCAGTTTCAGCTTCGCTTCCGGCGTGGCTTCGGCGAGGAAGTCGTCCACGCCGGCCTCGGCCGCGATGGCGGCGGCGGTCAGCGGGTTGTCGCCGGTGATCATGATGGTCTTGATGCCCATCCGGCGCATTTCGGCGAAGCGCTCGCGGATGCCGCCCTTGACGATGTCCTTCAGCTCGATCACGCCGAGCGCGGTGCTCCCTTCGACGACGATCAAGGGGGTGGCGCCGCGGCGTGCGACGTCCTCGGCCATGCGCTTGACCAGCGGCGGCAGGTGGCTGCCGGCGGCTTCGAGATAGCGCTCCACCGCATCGAGCGCGCCCTTGCGGATGCGGCGCTCGCCGACGTCGACGCCGCTCATGCGGGTCTGCGCGGTGAACGGCACGAACACGGCGTGGCTGTCTTCGAGATGGCGCTCGCGCAGGCCGAAGCGTTCCTTGGCCAGCACCACCACGCTGCGGCCTTCCGGCGTTTCGTCGGCCAGCGAGGCGAGCTGCGCGGCGTCGGCCAGGATCGCCTCTTCCACGCCCGGCGCCGGCATGAAGGCCACCGCCTGGCGGTTGCCCAAGGTAATCGTGCCGGTCTTGTCCAGCAGCAGCACGTCGACGTCGCCGGCCGCTTCCACCGCGCGGCCGGAGGTGGCGATCACGTTGGCGCGGATCATGCGATCCATGCCGGCAATGCCAATCGCCGAAAGCAGGGCGCCGATGGTGGTCGGGATCAGGCACACCAGCAGCGCAATCAGTACAGTGAGCGTGATCGGGTTGCCGTGGCCGCTGGCCTGCACGCTGTAGATCGAGTACGGCAGCAGGGTGGCGCAGGCCAGCAGGAAGATCAGGGTGAACTTGGCCAGCATGATGGTCAGCGCGATCTCGTTCGGCGTCTTGCGCCGCGCGGCGCCTTCCACCATCGCGATCATGCGGTCCAGGAAGCTCTCGCCCGGGTTGGCGGTGATGCGCACGATCAGCCAGTCCGACAGCACGCGGGTGCCGCCGGTGACCGCGCTGCGGTCGCCGCCGGACTCGCGGATCACCGGCGCGGATTCACCGGTGATCGCACTCTCGTCCACGCTGGCGGCGCCCATCACCACCTCGCCGTCGCCCGGCAGCTGCTCGCCGGCATCGACCAGCACGTAGTCGCCGGTGCGCAGCTCGCTCGACGGCAGGAAGCTCACCGTGGCATCGCGTTGCGGCGCGGCCAGCTTCTTGGCGATCACGTCCTTGCGCGAGCCGCGCAGCGCGGCGGCCTGCGCCTTGCCGCGGCCTTCGGCCAGCGCCTCGGCGAAGTTGGCGAACAACAGGGTGAACCACAGCCACAGCGACACCCAGAAGATGAAGCCGGTCGGTGCTTCGCCGTGGCCGGCCAGCGCCTGGCCCCACAGCAGGGTGGTCAGCACGCTGCACACGAACACCACGAACATCACCGGATTGCGGAACTGCTGGCGCGGCGACAGCTTGCGGAACGAGTCTGCGATGGCCTTGAGGATCAGATCGCGGTCGAAGGAACGCACCGCTTGGGCATGCGAATTCATGGAACGTTGTCCCTGTAAATCAGTGAGCCGACATCAGGAATTCGGCGATCGGGCCGAGCGCCAGCGCAGGCAGGAAGGTCAGCGCGCCCACCACGATCACCACGCAGGCCAGCAAGGTCACGAACAGCGGCGTATGCGTGGGCAGGGTGCCGGCCGAAGGCGGCACGTGGCGCTTGGCGGCCAGCGAACCGGCCAGGGCCAGCATCGCGATGGCCAGCGGGAAGCGGGCGATGAACATGCACAGGCCGGTCAGCACGTTCCAGAACGGGGTGTTGGCGGAAAGGCCGCCGAACGCGCTGCCGTTGTTGTTGGAAGCGGACGTCACCGCGTACAGGATCTCGCTGAAGCCGTGCGCACCCGGGTTGCTCACGCCGGCCACACCGGCTGGTGCCATCACCGCGATCGCGGTGCCCACCACCACCAGCGCGCAGGGAATCAGCACGGCCAGGCTGGCCATCTTCATCTCGTGCGCTTCGATCTTCTTGCCGAGGTATTCCGGCGTGCGGCCCACCATCAGGCCGGCGATGAACACCGCCACCACCGCGAAGGCGAGCATGCCGTACAGGCCCGAGCCGACGCCGCCGAAGATCACTTCGCCCAGCTGCATCAGCCACATCGGCACCAGGCCGCCGAGCGGGGTGAGCGAGTCGTGCGCGTTGTTCACCGCGCCGCAGGAAGCGGCCGTGGTGATGGCGGTGAACAGGCCGCTGGCGGCGATGCCGAAGCGCGTTTCCTTGCCTTCCATATTGCCGCCGGACTGCAGCGTGCTGGCCTTCTGGTCGACGCCCAAGCCATGCAGCGCGGGGTTGCCGGCCTGCTCGGCGGCGACCGCGCCGATCGCCAGCGGCACGAAGATCAGCAGCATGGTGGCGAGGATCGCCCAGCCCTGGCGACGGTCGCCGACCAGCACGCCGAAGGTGTAGCAGAGGCCGCCGGGGATCAGGAAGATCGCCAGCATCTCCAGGAAGTTGGCGAACGGCGTCGGGTTCTCGAACGGGTGCGCCGAGTTGGCATTGAAGAAGCCGCCGCCATTGGTGCCGAGCTGCTTGATCGCGATCTGCGAGGCGGCCGGGCCCATCGGCAAGGTCTGCACCGTGGCCGGCGATTCCTTGGTGAGCGGATTGCCCTTGGCGTCCTTCAGCGGATTGCCGTCGGCATCTTTCAGCTGCTCGACCTGGGTGATGTGCTGGGTGAGCGGCACGTCGACGTAGGGCTTGAGGTTCTGCACCACGCCCTGCGAAACCAGCAGCAGGCTGAGGATCAGCGAGAACGGCAGCAGGATGTACAGCGTGCTGCGCGTCATATCGACCCAGAAGTTGCCGATCGACAGCGAGCTGCGGCGCGAGAAGCCGCGCACCACCGCCACCAGCACCGCGATGCCGGTAGCCGCCGACAGGAAGTTCTGCACCGCCAGGCCCAGCATCTGGGTCAGGTAGCTCATGCTGCTTTCGCCGCCGTAGCCCTGCCAGTTGGTGTTGCTGGCGAAGCTGATCGCGGTATTGATCGCCGAATCCGGCGTCACCGCGGCGAAATGCTGCGAGTTAAGCGGCAGCCACGGCTGCACGCGCTGCAGCAGGTACACGGCGAGCAGGCCGACCATGTTGAAGACCAGCATGGCGATCGCATAGCGGCGCCAGCCCATGTCTTCCTCGGCGCGGATGCCGGAAAGGCGATACAGCAGCCGTTCGACCGGTGCGCCGAAGCGCGTGACCCGGTTCGGCTGATCGGCGAAGACCTGCGCCATATAGCTGCCTACCGGCTTGATCAGCAGCAACAGCACGACCAGGAAAACAGCGATCTGGATAAAGTCATTGGTGGTCATTCGAACCACTCCGGCTTAAGCAAGGCCACGCACAGGTAGCCGAGCAGGGCCACCGCGATCACGGCGGCCACGGCATAGAAGAAAGTCATGGGGATTCCCGCGAAAGGTGCGATCAGCGGCCTCGGCCCAGCCGGTCGCAGATCAGCAGGAAGCCGATCGTGGCGGCGAAGAGCACGAAGGAGAACAGCAGATAGATGGCGTCCATGGCGAACGTAGGTACCGGCAATGCAACGGTGCGTATTGTCGAAACCCGGGTATAAGAAAGGGGTAGCGAATCGGGGATGGGGCGTATAGAACGCGTAAAATTTCGTGCGAGCCTCAATGCCCAACCTGGAATCCTTCTCCCTCCGGGAGCACGCGGGGAGGGCACAGGGATGTGCCCGGCTTTGAGGAGCGAGGAAGGTGGCGGCAGCCGGATGAGGGTTCGGCCGGAGCGGGGCGCCCCACTCCGCCCGTACCCTCACCCCAACCCCTCTCCCAGTGGGAGAGGGGCTCTACGTTGAACCTTCATGCAATGCTTCAGTCCGACCACCGTCCCCCGTTCTCTCCGGAGTCACCAACGTATGCGCCTGGTCCCCCTCGCCATCTGCCTGGCGCTGCTTGCCACCCCCGTGTTCGCACAGCAGGCACCCCCCGCCCCGGCGCCCGCCACTTCCGTCACCAACCTCGAATCCGTCGTCGTCAGCGGCGTCGTCCCCGGCCCCGGCCTGTGGAAGGTGAGCAAGGGTGATCACGTGATGTACGTGCTCGGCACGCTGTCGCCGCTGCCCGAACACATGCAGTGGAAGACCGACGAGGTGGAAGGCGTGATCGCCGCCTCGCAGGAGGTGCTGACCTCGCCCTCGGTCTCGATCAAGCCCAAGGCCAGCTTCTTCGGCAAACTCTTCCTGCTGCCTTCGCTGATCGGCGCGCGCAAGAACCCGGATGGAATCACCCTGCAGCAGGCGCTGCCCGCGGACGAATACGCGCGCTGGACGGTGCTCAAGCAGAAGTACATCGGCAGCGATCGCGGCGTGGAAAGCTGGCGCCCGATCTTTGCGGCCGTCGAGTTGTACGAGAAGGCGGTCAAGCGCAGCGGTCTCAATGCTTCCGGCGGCGTAAAGGACGCCGTGCGCGACCTGGCCAAGAAGCACGGCGTGAAAGTCAGCGCGACGCGCTACGAGATGGTGATCGAGGAACCGCGTGCGGCGCTGAAGACCTTCAAGACTTCCTCGATGGAAGACAAGCAATGCTTCAGCCAGACACTGGACACGGTGGAGCATGGCCTGGACAAGGTCACCGCGCGTGCGAATGCGTGGGCAGTGGGCGATATCGAAGCGCTGCGCGGCTTGCCGATGAACGACCAGCGCGAGGCGTGCATCGAGGCGATCACCGGCGCGGGATTCGCCGAGAAACTGGGCTTGAAGGACGTGCCGGGGAAGGTCGAGGCGACGTGGGTGGCGGCGGTGGATCGGGCGCTGGGCGCGAATGCGCAGACCTTTGCCTTGCTGCCGATGGAAGAGGTGTTGTCGCCAAAGGGTTTGTTGGCGAAGTTGAAGGCGCGTGGCTATACGGTGACGGCACCCGACGAGGAAGAATCCTCACCTTGATCGTCATTCCGGCGCAGGCCGGAATCCAGTGGCGATACGTCCAGTGAGCGAACGGCCTTCTACCCTTGTGGTGGAAGGCCGATGCGACGGAACGCGTAGGATTTTTCTGCAAATGTGTCTGGCACGCGCAACGCGGGCGTACACCTACAGACAACCAAAAATCGATTTGATAGTGTCGATGGCGTTGCCCGCGGAGTGTTTTCAACGCGCGTCGCGGGCAACCATGGCAGCAATGCTGTGAGAAGCGCGGGCCAAGGGTGTTAGAGCACCCCTGACCCGCTAACCATCACCAACTAGCTAGGAGTTGATCATGGCTGTGCCAGATCATACGTCATGTATGGACGCCTCCCGTTTGGCAAGATCCTTGGCTGTGTGATGAAGCAACAGGACACGGTTGCAGTTATGTATTCGGCCTGTAGTTGCAGGCCTTATGCCTGCTGGCCCTGATGGAATTCGCTGACCCGCGC
>NZ_JBFRGP010000011.1:0-146913 GCF_052115385.1 Dyella sp. 2RAB6 | reverse complement strand
GGTGGCGCTCGATGTTGTGCTGTCGCATCTGGGTCTCGCCTTCGGCGAGTGTTTCGCCCCGCTGCCGCGGGGCGACTTACTTTCTCTTGCTTGCCCACCCCCCGAGGGGGCCTAGAGAGAAAGCTAAGCAAAGAGAAGGGCACCCTGCTTGGCGCCCTCCGATGGCAAWGCCATCGGAGGGTCCGTGAGGGCTGGYCGGGCTTTTTGACAGGGCATCCATGCCCTGATCAAAAAGGCGGGGACGTCCTGTCCCCGCCCCCCTGCGGGGGCCTTTTCGTCCAGCCCTCACCGCCGGCGCCAAGGGGACCCGGAAGATCAAGAGCCAAAAGCCATGAGCCAAGAGCAACGGCGAAAGCGCGCAAGCGGAACGCTGCGGCTGTGCCGCGTGCTCTTCGCTTATCGGGAGGGCCTCTGGTTATGGGGTGTTGCGGCCTGCTGCTAAGATGCCCCGGCCTGAGGTGACCGCCGGCTTGGCTGGTGGTTGAAACGGGAATCCGGTGCGCCGCTTTCGCGGCTATTCCGGAGCTGCCCCCGCAACGGTAGGCGAGACACGATCAGCGAAAGCCACTGTGCTTACGGGCATGGGAAGGCGCCGGTCGGGAAGGCTGCAAGCCTTCGCTCGCGAGCCCGGAGACCGGCCTCGAGGTGAACCGGACATGCGGTGGGCGTGCTCCTGACGAGCGCGCCTTCGATGCGTCCGTCCGGAGCTCCTTGCCGCCTGTCCTGCAACCGAAGCGATTCCGCGCGGGCAGGCGCGGTCCAGGAGCTACCAGTGTCATTGCATGTCCCGTCCTTGCGCCGGACCGCGTTTGCGGCCGCGTTTTCCCTTGTTTCGTGCTCCACCGCCGCGCTGGCCGACGAGCCTTCGCAGGACCTCAAGGGCGTGGTGGTCACCGCCACCCGCACCGAGCAGAGCGAGTCCAGCACGCTCGCTGCGGTCACCGTGATCGACCGCGCCGATATCGAGCGCCTGCAGCCGCAGTCCGTGACGGATCTGCTGCAGGGCACGCCGGGCCTGTCGATGGCCAATAACGGTGGCCCGGGCAAGTCCACCTCGCTGTTCCTGCGCGGCACTGAAGCCGACCATGTGCTGGTGCTGGTGGATGGGGTCAAGATCGGCTCGGCCACCTTGGGCCAGCCGTCGATCCAGAACATCCCGGTCGAGCAGATCGAGCGCATCGAGATCGTGCGCGGCCCGTTCTCCAGCTTGTACGGTTCGGAGGCGCTGGGCGGCGTGATCCAGATTTTCACCCGCCGCCCGAGCGGCGCGTTCGAGCCGAACCTGGAGCTCGGCTACGGAAGCAACGACAGCTTCCGCGGCGCCGCGGGCCTGGCCGGCAAGGTGGGCGAGGGCTGGTACGCCGTGCAGGCCACGCACGAGGACACCGACGGCATCAACGCCTGCCGCGGCAAGCCGTCGCCGCGCGGGGCGGGCTGCTTCGTCAACGAGCCGGACCGCGACGGTTTCCGCGACAGCTCGGTCTCGCTCAAGGGCGGTTATCGCTTCAACGAAGCCTGGGACGCCGACGCGCAGTGGCTGCGCAGCTGGGGCTACAACGCCTATGACGGTTCGACCAGCAACCAGTCCGACGTGGTGCAGCAGGTGTTCGGCGCACGCGCGCATTGGCGGCCGAGCCGCGACTTCACCCTGACCGCGAGCGCCGGACAAAGCGCGGACCTCAGCGACAACTATCTCAACGGCCGCTACACCAGCACCTTCGACACCCACCGCGACCTGGGCTCGCTGCAGGGCGACCTGGCGTTCGGCGGCGGCCTGTGGAGCCTGGGCTACGACTGGCAGCGCGACCGCGTCAACAGCAACACCATTTATGCGCGCGACCAGCGCCTCAACCGCGGCGTGTTCGCGCAATGGCAGCAGAGCTTCGGCACGCAGTCGCTGCAGGCCAGCGTGCGCCACGACGACAACCAGCAGTTCGGCGGCAAGACCACCGGCAGCGTGCTATGGGGCTGGGATTTCGCGCCGGCCATGCGGCTTACCGCCAGCGCCGGTTCCGCCTACAAGGCACCGACCTTCAACGAGCTGTACTACCCCGGCTACGGCAATACCGCGCTGCGTCCGGAAAGCTCGCGCAGCTACGAGCTGGGCCTGCGCGGCACGCCGGGCTGGGGGCTGTGGTCGCTCAATGCGTTCGAGAACCGCATCCGCGACCTGATCGCCTATGACGCTTCCGTCGGCCTGCCCGGCAACGTCGATCGCGCGCGCATCCGCGGCGCCGAAGCGGTGGCCTCGACCATGCTGGCCGGCTGGACTTTGCGCGGCACGGCTACCTGGCTGGACCCGCGCAACCGCAGCGACACCTATCGCGACAAGCTGCTGCCGCGGCGTGCCCCGCGCAGCGCGCGCATCGATGCGGACCGCAGCTTCGGCGATTTCAGCGTCGGCGCCAGCGTGTACGCCGCCGGCCATCGCTATGACGACCTGGCCAACAACTACCGCCTCGGCGGCTATGCGCTGACCGACCTGCGCCTGGCCTATGCGCTGGACCGCGACTGGAAGGTGCAGCTGAGCGTGCGCAACGCCTTCGACAAGCACTACGAGACCGCGGCCTATTACAACCAGCCCGGCCGCACCGCGATGCTGAGCGTGAGCTACCGGCCCGCGCAGTGAATCCCTTCCCTTCAGAGGACCGCACCATGTCCGCCGCCACGCCACGTTTCTCCGCGCCGCTCGCCATCGTGTTCGCCGCGCTGATGATCGCCACGCGCTTCCATCACTTCGGCACCGCGCTGCATCTGCCCGATGCATCGATGGCGTTGTTCTTCCTCGGCGGCCTGTGGCTGCGGCGGCATCTGGCCTTCGCCGCGTTCATGGCGCTGGCGGTGGTGCTGGACTGGGTGTCGGTGTCGTACGCTGGTGTCAGCGATTTCTGCGTGACGCCGGCGTACTCGTTCCTGCTGCCTGCCTATGCGGTGCTGTGGTACGCGGGGCGATCATGGTCGGCGCGGATGGCGCCGGCGCCGCTTGCGCTCGCCGGTGCGTTCGGCCTGGCGCTGGTGGCGGCATCGCTGTCCTTCGCCATCTCCAACGGCGCCTTCTACTGGCTGGGCGGACGCTATGCGAACCCGCACCTGGGCGAGTACGTTGCGCGCTTGTGGCAGTGGGGCCCGCTGTTCGTGCGCACCACGCTGACCTACGTGATCGTGGCGCTGGCGGCCTACTGGGCGCTGGCGCGGGTGACCGCCGCACGCGGCGCAGGAGCGCAGGCATGAGCGAAGCAACCCCCAACCCCGAAGCGGCATCCTTGGAAGAGCGGCACCGCGAGCGCATGCAGCGCAAGAAGGAGCTGGTCGACCGCAAGATCGCCCGCGCCACCATCGACCGCGGCGTGCTGGTGGTGAACACCGGCAACGGCAAGGGCAAGAGTTCGTCGGGCTTCGGCATGCTGGCGCGCTCGCTCGGTCATGATTTCCACTGCGGCGTGGTGCAGTTCATCAAGGGCAGTTTCTCCACCGGCGAGGAAGCGTTCTTCCGCCGCTTTCCGGAGCAGGTCGACTACCACGTGATGGGCGAGGGCTTCACCTGGGAGACCCAGGACAAGGCGCGCGATATCGCCGCCGCGCAAGCCGCCTGGCAGATCGCGGCGCGGATGCTGACGGACGAACGCTATCGGCTGGTGCTGCTGGACGAGTTGAACATCGCCCTGGTCAAGCAATACGTGACGCTGGAACAGGTGCTGCCCGCGCTGGCGGCACGCCCTGCTGGCCAGCACGTGGTGGTGACGGGCCGCGGCGCACCCGATGCGCTGGTGGCGCTGGCCGACACGGTGACCGAGATGCGCGTGGTCAAGCATGCGTTCGAGGCGGGCATCCGCGCGCAGCTGGGGATCGAACTGTGAGCACGGTGCGGCATGCACCTGCGCTCCTGGTGTCGGCGCCTGCCTCGGGCCAGGGCAAGACCTCGTTCACCGCGGCGCTGGCGCGTGCGCACACGCGGCGCGGAGGGCGGGTGCGGGTGTTCAAGACCGGGCCGGATTTTCTCGATCCGATGGTGCTGGCGCGCGCCAGTGGCGCGCCGGTGTACCAGCTCGATCTGTGGATGTGCGGCGAGGCGGATGTGCGCGCGCGGCTGTACGAAGCGGCGGGCGAGGCTGACCTGATCCTGGTCGAAGGGGTGATGGGCCTGTTCGATGGCGGGACATCGAGCGCCGACCTGGCGCAGCGCTTCGGCCTGCCGGTGCTGGCGGTGATCGACGGCTCGGCGATGGCGCAGACCTTCGGCGCGGTGGCGACCGGCCTGGCCCGCTATCGCGACGGGCTGCAGGTGCATGGCGTGGCGGCGAATCGGATCGGCAGCGCGTATCACGCGAAGCTGCTGGCGGAGAGCTTGCCGGCCGATCTGCATTGGTTCGGCGCGTTGCCGCGCGATCCGGCGCTGGCCTTGCCCGAGCGGCATCTCGGCCTGGTCGCCGCCGGTGAGTTGGCGGATCTGGATGCGCGGCTGGATGCCTTGGCCGATGCCATCGAGAAACATGCCGAGCTGAGCTTGCCGCCGCCGGTGGCATTCACCGCGGTGGAGGCGACGGCGGTGCCGCGCCTGCTGCAAGGCCGGCGCATCGCCATCGCGCGCGACGCCGCGTTCTGTTTCCTGTATCCGGCGAACCTCGACGTGTTGCGCCAGGCGGGCGCGGAACTGTGCTGGTTCTCGCCGCTGGCCGGCGATGCCTTGCCGGATTGCGACGCGGCCTGGTTGCCGGGCGGCTATCCCGAACTGCATCTGGCGCGGCTGGCCGAGCGCACCGATCTGCATGCCGCATTGCGCGCGCATGTCGACGCGGGCAAGCCCTTGCTGGCCGAATGCGGCGGCATGCTCAGCCTGCTCGATGCCCTGGCCACCCGCGAGAGCGACGCGCATACGATGGCGGGGCTGCTGCCTGGCTGGGCGGTGGTGCGCGAGCGGCTGGCCGGCCTCGGCATGCAGTCGGTCGAACTGCCCGAGGGCACGCTGCGCGGCCACACTTTCCACTATGCGCATGCGGAGATCACGCATCCCGCACTGGTGCATGCGACCAACCCCGATGGTGGGTCCGCCAAGGAAGCGGTCTACCGGCGCGCGCGGCTTACTGCCAGCTTCGTGCATATGTATTTCCCCTCCGCAGCGGAAGCGGCCCTGCGTCTGTTCCTGCCATGACGGCGCTGGCGCTCACCCTGGCGCTGTTGCTGGATGTGCTGCTGGGCGAAGCGCGCAGGGCGCATCCGCTGGTGGCGTTCGGTGGGTGGGCGCGGGCGATCGAGGCGCGGCTGTATCGCGACGCGCGTGGGTCGGGCGTCGTCGCGTGGTGTGTGGCGGTGTTGCCGCCGGTGCTGCTGAGCTGGCTGCTGGCGTGGTGGTTGCCAGCGTGGGGCGTCGTCGTCTTCGCCGCGGCGATGCTCTATCTCGCCGTGGGCCTGCGCAGCCTGGGCGAGCACGCCTTGCCGGTGGCGGATGCGCTGGATGCTGGCGATCTCGTCGCTGCGCGCACGGCGGTGGGGCGCATGGTGAGCCGCGATACCGCGCTGCTGGACGAGCAGCAGGTGGCAGCGGCCGCGACCGAATCGGTACTGGAGAACGGCAGCGACGCGGTGTTCGGCGCGCTGTTCTGGTTCCTGCTGCTCGGTGCGCCGGGTGCGGTGCTGTATCGGCTGGCCAATACGCTGGATGCGATGTGGGGTTATCGCAATGCGCGCTATGAGCGCTACGGCTGGGCGGCGGCGCGTATCGACGACGTGTTGAATTTCGTACCCGCGCGGCTGACGGCCGTGACGTACGCGCTGCTCGGCGATGCCCGCCGCGCATGGCGTTGCTGGCGCGGACAGGCGCCCGCCTGGGACAGCCCGAATGCGGGCCCGGTGATGGCCGCCGGTGCAGGCGCGCTCGGTGTGCGGCTCGGTGGCGCCGCGCCTTATGAAGGCGTGTGGGAGGAACGTCCCGTGCTCGGCGAGGGCGCTGCGCCGGATGCGCAGGCGATCCGGCGAGCGCTGCGCCTGGTGCGCCGGGGCGTGCTGTGGTGGTGGCTGGCGATCGGGTTGGCGACGCTGGTCGCGGGAGGCCGTCATGCTTGAACACGGTGGACGCCTGCTGCGCGCCGCGCACGAGTACGGCATTCCTGCCGCGGATTGGCTCGATCTCTCCACCGGCGTCAGCCCATTCGCCTGGCCGGTGCCGCCGCTGCCGGCTTCCGCCTGGCATCGACTGCCGGAGGACGACGATGGCTTGATCGAGGCGGCGCGCGCCTATTACGGGCAGGCGTCGCTGCTGCCGGTGGCCGGTTCGCAGGCCGCGATCCAGGCCTTGCCCGCCTTGCGCGATCGTTCGCGCGTGGGTGTGCTCGATCCGGGCTATGCCGAGCATGCGCATGCCTGGCAGCGCGCAGGGCACACGGTGGAGCGCGCATCGGCCGAGGCGCTGTTCGCCCGCGCGGCGCGTTACGACGTGGTCGTGCTGATCCACCCCAACAACCCCGGCGGCGAACGCTTCGAACCCGATGCGCTGCGCGCACTGCATGCCACGCTGGCCCGCCGCGGCGGCTGGCTGGTGGTGGACGAAGCTTTTATCGATGCCACACCCGAGAGCAGCCTGTGCGCGGCGCAGGCGCTGCCCGGCCTGATCGTGCTGCGCTCGGTCGGCAAGTTCTTCGGCCTGGCCGGTGCGCGTGCCGGCTTCGTCTGCGCCGAGCCCGCGCTGCTGGTGGCGCTGCGCGAACGCCTGGGGCCGTGGACCTTGAGCGGGCCGACGCGCCACGTACTGAAGCTGGCGCTGGCCGATACCGACTGGCAGGCGGCGCAGCGCGAACGCTTGCAGGCGACGAGCGCACGCCTGTCCGCCCTGCTCACGCGGCACGGGCTGGCGCCGGACGCCGGTTGCGCGTTCTTCCAATGGCGCCGCGACGAACGCGCGAGCGCGCTGCAACGCGCACTGGCGCGGCAGGGCGTGCTGGTGCGCCGTTTCGAGCAGCCGCACAGCCTGCGCTTCGGCCTGCCCGGCGACGCCGCGGCATTCGCGCGGCTCGATGCGGCGCTGGCAAGCTGGCGCATGGTCGAAACGAAGCGGGAGCTGGCGCCATGAGCGCACGGGTACTGATGGTCCAGGGCTGCACCTCCGATGCCGGCAAGAGCACCGTGGTCGCCGCGCTATGCCGCTGGCTGCGCCGACGCGGCGTGGCGGTGGCGCCGTTCAAGCCGCAGAACATGGCGCTCAATTCCGCCGTGACCGAGGACGGTGGCGAGATCGGCCGCGCCCAGGCGGTGCAGGCGCAGGCGGCCGGCGTGCCGCCGCATACGGATTTCAATCCGGTGCTGCTGAAGCCGCAGAGCGATATCGGTGCGCAGGTGATCGTGCATGGCCGCGCGGTAGGAAATATGGATGCGCGCGACTATCACACCTACAAGAAGGTGGCGATGGAAGCGGTGCTCGCTTCGCACGCACGCCTGGTCGAGCGCTACGCGGCGCTGGTGGTGGAGGGGGCGGGCAGTCCGGCCGAGATCAATCTGCGCGATCGCGATATCGCCAATATGGGTTATGCCGAAGCGGTGGATTGCCCGGTGTTGCTGGTGGCCGATATCGATCGCGGCGGCGTGTTCGCGCATCTGGTCGGCACCCTGGCCTTGCTGTCGCCGAGCGAGCAGGCGCGCGTGGCCGGCTTCGTGATCAATCGCTTTCGCGGCGACATGGCGCTGCTGCAGTCGGGCCTCGACTGGCTGGAACGCGAAACCGGCAAGCCGGTGTTCGGCGTGCTGCCGTATCTGCACGGGCTGCATCTGGAAGCCGAGGACGCGTTGCCGCGTGACCAAGGTCGCCGCGAGGACGCGCTGCTGCGCGTTGCCGTACCGGCCCTGCCGCGCATCAGCAACCACACCGACTTCGACGCGCTGCGCGCGCATCCGCAACTGGACGTGCGCCTGGTGGGTCCGGGCGAGGCGCCGCCGCCGTGCGATCTGATCGTGCTGCCGGGTTCGAAGGCCACGCGCGCCGACCTGGCCTGGCTGCGCGAGCAGGGTTGGGCGGAGGCGATCGCGCGGCATCTGCGTTACGGCGGCAAGCTGATCGGCATCTGTGGCGGGTTTCAGATGCTGGGGCAGGCGGTGCACGACCCGCATGGGATCGAAGGCGCGCCGGGGTCCAGTGCGGGCCTGGGCTGGTTGGCGATGGAGACCGTGCTGGAGCCGGACAAGCAGCTGCGCCGCGTGCGTGGCCGGCTGGCGCTGGACGAAGCGGAAGTGGCCGGCTACGAGATTCACTGCGGACGCAGCAGCGGTCCGGGGCTCGACACGCCGGTGTGCCGGCTGGACGACGGTCGCGCGGACGGCGCGCTATCCGCCGACGGGCAAGTGCTCGGCACCTATCTGCACGGCCTGTTCGACGAACCCGCGGCATTGGCAGCGCTGCTGCGCTGGGCCGGGCTGCACGCGCCGGTTGCCATCGACGTGCGCGCCTTGCGCGAAGCGAGCCTGGAACGGCTGGCCGATGCGGTCGAAGCGCACCTGGATACCGCGCGCCTTGCCGCGCTGCTGGGAGTGAATGACCTATGCGCAGCCTGATCCTTGGTGGTGCCCGTTCGGGCAAGAGCGCGCTGGCCGAGCGGATGGCGGCGGAGAGCGGGCTGGAGGTCGTCTATATCGCCACGGCGCGGGCGCTGGATGCGGAGATGGCGGCGCGCATCGCGCACCACCGCGCGCAACGGCCGGCGCATTGGCATGACGTCGAAGAGCCGCTGGCGCTGGCCGATGCCTTGCGCGCCCATGCGCGCACCGACCGCTGCGTGCTGGTGGATTGCCTCACGCTGTGGCTGAGCAATCTGCTCGGCGACGCCGACGGTGAGCGTTTTGCGCGCGAGCGCCAGGCCTTGCTTGACGTGCTGCCCGACCTGCCCGGCACGATCCTGCTGGTCAGCAACGAAGTCGGCCTCGGCATCGTGCCGATGGGCGAGCTGAGCCGGCGCTTCGTCGACGAAGCCGGCCGCCTGCATCAAGCATTGGCCGCGGTGTGCGGGCGGGTGCTGTTCGTTGCGGCAGGCTTGCCGCTGGCTCTCAAAGGAAGCCTTACATGAATGTGGAAACCATCGGATGGCTCGATCGGCCTTGCCGTGTGCTGGATGCGGTCGCCGCTGTCGCGGCATTGGAACGGCAGGCGCAACTGACCAAGCCGCCCGGTTCGCTGGGTGCGCTCGAAACGGCGGCGGTGCGGCTGGCTGCTCTGCAAGGTGCGGTGAAACCGTCGCTGGAACGAATCTGGATCAGCGTATTCGCCGCCGATCATGGCGTGGCCGAGGAAGGCGTCTCGGCCTTCCCGCAGGCGGTGACCGGCGCGATGGTGGCGAACTTCGCGCATGGCGGCGCGGCGATCAGCGTGCTGGCGCGCGAGCTTGGCGCTTCGCTGGAAGTGGTGAATCTCGGCACCGTCAACGATCCGGGCGAACTGCCCGGCGTGCGGCGCGCGTGGATCGCCGGGCAGACGGCGAACTTTGCGCGCGGCGAGGCGATGTCGCCAGCGCAGCTTGGCTTGGCTTTGCAGGCCGGCGCGGAGAGCGTGCGTCTGGCGGACGAGGCGGGTGCGCAGCTTTTCATCGGCGGCGAGATGGGCATCGGCAACACCACCGCGGCCACGGCGCTGGCGTGTGCGCTGCTGGGCGTAGCGCCTGGCATGTTGGCGGGCGCGGGCACCGGCCTCGATGACGCGGGCGTCGCACGCAAGGCAGCCGTGGTTCAGCGCGCGCTTGATTTGCACCGCGAAGCAGCGACGCCGCTTGTGTGGTTGCGTTGCGTCGGCGGCTTCGAACTCGCCGCGCTCGCGGGCGCCTACGTGGCGGCGGCACAGCGCGGCATGCCCGTGCTGGTGGATGGCTTCATTGCCAGCGCAGCCGCCTTGATGGCGGCGCGGCTGCAGCCGGCATGCCGCCCCTGGATGCTGTTCTCGCACCGTTCGCACGAGCGCGGCCACGCGCGCCTGCTCGAAGCGCTGGATGCCGAGCCGCTGCTCGACCTGCAACTGCGCCTGGGCGAAGCCAGCGGCGCGGCGGTCGCGGTGCCTTTGTTGCGCCTGGCCTGCGCGCTGCATGCGGGCATGGCGACCTTCGCCGAGGCGGGAGTGGCGCAAGCATGAGCATCGACCTGCTGCGCCATGGCGATACCGGGCAGCGCAGTTATCGCGGCCAGCTCGACGATCCGCTGAGCGAGCTGGGCTGGACCCAGCTGCGCGCGGCGGTGGCCGGGCACGACTGGGCGCTGGTGGTGTCCTCGTCGCTGCGGCGCTGCGCGGATTTCGCGCGCGAGCTGGCCGCGGCGCGCGAGCTGCCGCTGCGGATCGATCCGCGCCTGGCCGAATATCACTTCGGCGCGTGGCAGGGTGTGCCGATTGAAACCCTGGCGCAGACGCAGGGCGACGCCCTGGCGAAGTTCTGGGCCGATCCGGTGGCGCATCCGCCACCGGGGGCGGAGACGTTCGCGCAGTTCCAGGCGCGGCTCGGTGCCGCGCTGGATGATGTCGCCGCGGAGGCGCAGGGTCGCGACGTGCTGGTGGTGACGCACGGCGGTGCGATTCGCCTGCTGCGCTGCGAGGTGGAAGGGCGCGGCTACGGCGATATGGCGAACATCGAGGTGCCGCATGCGTCGCTGCGTCGATTGGCTTGGCCGGCGAAGGTTGGCGTGTGATGCGCGGCCTGCTGGTCGCCATCGGTTTTCTCACGCGCATTCCGGTACCCGTGACGGTGTTCGACGACGCGGATGCGCGCGCCCGTTCGCTGCCCTGGTACCCGCTGGTGGGCTTGTTGATCGGCGCCTTGCTCTACGCGCTGGCCTGGGCGACGCATGGCTGGCCGCCGCTGTTGTCGGCTGCGGTGATTCTGGCGGCGTGGGTGGCCTTGACCGGCGCGTTGCATCTGGACGGCCTGGCTGACAGCGCCGACGCCTGGGTGGGCGGGATCGGCGATCGCGCGCGCACCTTGGCGATCATGAAGGACCCGAACTGCGGCCCGATGGGCGTGGTCGCCCTGGTGCTGACCTTGCTGCTGAAGTTCGCCGCGCTGGCGAGCGCACCTGCATGGCCCGGTTTGTTGCTTGCACCGCTGTTGGCGCGCGCCGCGCTGGTGGCGGCGTTCCTGTTCGTGCCGTATGTGCGTGCCGGTGGCCTGGGCGAGGGGCTGGCCGCATCGTCGCGTGCGATCAAGGCCGGTGTGCTGGTGCTGGTCGCGGTGGGATGTCTCTTCGCGGGTCTACGCGGTGTGGTGTCGCTGATCGTCGCGAGCTTGTTGTTCGCGCTGTGGCGGCACGCCTGCCTGCGCCGCCTCGACGGCATGACCGGCGACACCTGCGGCGCGCTGACCGAACTCACCGAAGCTGCGGTGCTGATTGCCGCGGCAACGGCGTAGGTTGGGGTGAGCCGCAGGCGAACCCCAACATGACCACCTCCAGGCGCATCGCGCTGTCGGGGTTCGCCTGCGGCTCCCCCCGACCTGCAGGAGCTGGTCACCACCGGTACGCGAGCTTCCCGTACACATACGCCCCGTTGAAACCGAACGGCGAGAACACCGAGTAGGGCAGGGTGCCGTTGTTGTCGTTGGCGGGGATCACCCGGTTCGGATAGGTGTTGAACACATTGTCCGCGCCGAGGGTGAAGCTCCAGCGGTCGAGGTTGTAGTTCAGCGCCAGGTCGAGCAGCCATTTGCTGTCGAACTTCTGGTCCAGCGTGGCGGTGGTCGAGTTGTAGGAGACGAAGCTGCCGTAGCGGGTCAGCGTGCCGCTCACGCTCCAGCGGTCCACGCTGTACAGGCTGCTGAGTATCAGCTTGCTGCGCGGCGTGGTGTCGGCCAGCAGGCCGTACTGGTCGCGGCGGTCGATGCGCTTGAGGTTCAGGCCCAGCGCGTTGAGCGCGGCGGGATTGGGCTTGAGGTCGGTGACCTTGTTCTTGTTGTAGTTGTAGCTGAGCGTAGTCTGCAGCGTGCCGGCGTTGCCGAAGTCGAAAAGATAGCTGGCCACCAGGTCCACGCCGCGGGTGCGCGTGTTCACCGCATTGGTGAAATAGGCGATGCCGCTGTAATTGAGTTCGGTGACGCCGTTGGCGACCAGGTAGTTGTGCACCGCCGCCGAGTTGGTGGCCAGGTTGCTGGACAGCGCGATGCGGTTGTCGATCTTGATCTGGTACACGTCGATGCTGAGGTTGAGCGGATCGATCGGGTTCCACACCGCACCCGCGGTGAAGTTGCGCGACTTCTCCGGCTTCAGCGGCTCGCCGCCCAGCAAGGTTGCCACCTTGCTGGTGGAGGGCACGATGCCGGTGTTGTAGATGCCCTGCGGCAGGCCCAGCGAATTGCCGGCGCCGAAGAACAGCGAGGAGACGTACGAGTAGTTCTGCTGCGCCAGCGACGGTGCGCGGAAGCCGGTGGAAGCGCTGCCGCGCAGGGCGAACCGGTCGGTGAAGTCGTAGCGCAGCGCCAGCGCGCCGGAGGTGGTGTTGCCGAAGTCGCTGTAATGCTCGTGGCGCACCGCCAGCGAGCTGCCGAGCTTGTCGGTAAGGTTGGTTTCCAGGCTCACGTACTCGGCCACGTCATGGCGCGCATGCGAGCCGGCATTGGCCGGCTGGAAACCGCCGAAGCCCTGCGCGCCGCCGGACGTGCCGGAGCTGCCGGTGTAGTACGAGGCCAGGTCGCCCGCATCGATCTTGTAGCTCTGGCGCAGGTATTCGGCGCCGAAGGCCAGGGTCACCGGATTGGGCAGCCAGCCGGTGGAGAACTCCTTGGCCAGGTCCACGTCGAAGGCCTGCTGCGCGGCCGACAGGATGCCGTCGTGGAAGCTGGTCGGGCTGCTGCCGAAGTCGTGCAGGAAGGCGCGGTTGACGCTGTTGTTGGTGGCGTAGGAGACGCGGTTGCCGCCGTAGTTGGCGCTGACGTCCCAGCGCCAGCCGCCGGGGGTCTTGCCGCGCACGCCGAGCACCAGCGACTGGTCCAGCGAGTCGGCGTTCTCCAGCGGCAGGTAGCCGTTGGGATAGAGCGAGGGCACCGAATTGCTGTTGGCGCGGTTGCGGAAGAACGCCGGCGAGGTGCTGTCGCGCTTGCCGATATGGCCGAACGCATACAGCTCGGCCGAGGCGCCAAGTTTGTACTGGCCGTTGAGGAACAGATTGTGGTCGCCCACTTCCGGGTCGCCGTAGCGCTGGGTGGTGCCTTCCCACGCGCGGGTGCGGTTGGGGCCGGCGCGGTTGCTGTAGTCCTGATGGCCGTCCTGCAGGGTGAAGCGCAGCCAGCCCTGGTCGTTGTTGAGCGGCAGGCCGAAGCTGGCCGAGCCTTTCCACTGCCGGCCGTCGCCGGCCGAATACTGGCCGCCGCTCAGTTCCACCGCGCCGCCGTCGGCGCCGCCCTTGAGCACGATATTGATCACGCCGGCGATGGCGTCGGAGCCGTATTGCGCGGATGCGCCGTCGCGCAGCACTTCGATATGGTCGATCGCCGCCATCGGGATGGTGTTGAGATCCACCGCCTGCGCGCCGCGGCCCAGCACGCCGTTGGTGAGCAGGATCGCGCCGGGATGCCAGCGCTTGCCGTTCACCAGCACCAGTACCTGGTCCGGCGAAAGGCCGCGCAACTGGGCGGGGCGCTGCGAGTCGGCGGTGTCGGCGGCGGCCGGGCGCGGGAAGGTGAGCGAGGGGATGATGCGCGACAGCGCGGTCGACAGCTCGGTGGTGCCGGTCTGCTGCAGCACCTTGGCCGAGACCACGTCGATCGGCGTCAGCGAACTGCTTTCGGTGCGGTTGTCGGCGCGGGTGCCGGTGACGATCACCGTGCTGAGATTCTTGGCCTTGTCGGTGGCCAGCGCGGGCGTGGCGCTCTGTCCCGCGTCCTGGGCGGCGGCGCCGGCGGACAGGGCCAGCAGCAGGGCGGACGCGAGCGTGCTGTATCGCTGGTGCATCTGAACTCCCCTCTTCGATGTTGTTTGTTGCGGTGCGTCAACGCAGGCTAGACCCCGCGTGGACGCGCCGTCAATAGCCGTCTAGACGTCCATCTGTCCGCGTTCCCCTGGTGTGGGCCGGCGGCAAGAGGCCGTCGCCTCCCCCTTGCCGGCCAGCATGCCCGCGCCGGCGGGACATTGAAATCCCGCGATCCGACTCGATAATGGCGAGCTGCCGGCGCCCGCGCCGGCCTGGAACACGGAGCCCCTATGCCTATCTATGAATTCGAATGCGGCGGCTGCGGCCATCGTTTCGACCGCCTGCAGAAGATGTCCGATGCCGACCCCAGCGCCTGCCCGCAGTGCGCGGTGGACGGCTCGGTCCACCGCCGCCTGAGCGCCCCCCAGTTCCGCCTGGCCGGCGGCGGCTGGTACGAGACCGACTTCAAGAAGGACGGCGACAAGAAGCGCAACCTGGCCGGCGACGGCGCGGCTGCCGCTCCGGCGCCCGCGGCGGCTCCCGCACCCGCACCCGCACCGGCAGCGCCGCCCGCCAGCAGCGACTGAACCGTCGCTGCCTTACTCGAAATTTCTGGCGATCGGATCGCAAAATATTCAAGTGCGGTTGCCTTGCCTGCGGTAGCGTGGCGCCACCTTCGACACTGGGTGGACATCAAGATGAGCGCGATCGGCAAGGGGATGTGGGCGGCGGTGGTACTGGTCGCTGGAATGGCTTCCATGGCGGCGCCGACCGCGCATGCCCAGTGGGACCAGGGCTCGATCAGCTGTTCCAGCAACGACGGGCGCTTCGTCCGCTGCGGCACGCCGTGGCCGGCCTCGCAGCTGGCCAGGCAGCTCTCCGACACCCGCTGCGTGTATGGCCAGACCTGGGGCAATGATCGCGGCAGCGTTTGGGTCGACCGCGGCTGCCGCGCGATCTTCGAGCCGGCCCGCGGTGGCGGCTGGGGCGGCGGCTGGGGTGGCGACCGGCCCGGCTGGGGCGATGACCGCCCGGGCTGGGGCGACGATTCGGCCCAGGTGCGCTGCGACAGCAACGGCAACCGCCGCCAATACTGCCCGGTGAATTTGGGCCGCGGCGGCCGGGTCCGGCTGGTGCGCCGCCTGTCCGACTCGCCCTGCCGCGAAGGCGACAGCTGGGGTTGGGACCGCCGCGGCGTGTGGGTCGACGACGGTTGCCGCGGGATCTTCCAGGTCGATCGCCGCTGGTAAGGCGTCCATGTAAGAACGGGCACAGGTTGGGGTGAGCTGGAGGCGAACCCCAACAGGCATCCGGTATGCCACAGCACCCGTCGGGGTTCGCTGCGCTCACCCCAACCTACGCCCCTCGCTGAGGGGCTGCTACCATTCCGGGTCTTCCCTACGTCTCACGCCGCCACTGCGGCCCGGAGTTCCAAGCGCATGCGCACGCATTACTGCGGCCTCATCGACGAGGCCCTGGTCGGCCAGACCGTCACCCTGTGCGGCTGGGTCAACACCATCCGCCTGCAGAGCCACGTCGCCTTCGTCGATCTGCGCGATCACGAGGGCATCGCCCAGGTGGTGGTGGACAGGGACAATGCCGATGCGTTCGCGGTGGCCGGCGAGATCGGCTACGAGTATTGCGTGCGCGTCACCGGCAGCATCCGCAAGCGCCTGGCCGCCAACGACAAGCTCAAGACCGGCACGGTCGAGCTGCTGGCCGAGCGGGTGGAGATCCTCAACGCCGCGAAGGACCTGCCGTTCGCGCTGCATGAGAATCCCAACGAGGACATGCGGATGACCTACCGCTACCTCGACCTGCGCCGCCCGGAAATGCAGCGCATGATGCGCACCCGCATCAAGCTGGTGCAGGCGCTGCGCCGTTACCTGGACGCGCGCGGTTTCCAGGACATCGAGACGCCGATCTTGACCAAGGCCACGCCGGAAGGCGCGCGCGACTACCTGGTGCCCAGCCGCGTGCATGCGGGCCAGTTCTACGCGCTGCCGCAGTCGCCGCAGCTGTTCAAGCAGATCCTGATGATGGCCGGCTTCGATCGCTACTATCAGATCGCCCGCTGCTTCCGCGACGAAGACCTGCGCGCCGACCGCCAGCCGGAATTCACCCAGCTCGACCTGGAATTCGCCTTCGTCGAAGAACAGGACGTGCAGGACTTCGTGGAGGAGCTGATCCGCCACGTGTTCAAGGACGTGCAGGGCGTCGAACTCGACGCCAGCTTCCCGCGCATGACCTGGGCCGAAGCCATGCGCCGCTTCGGTTCGGACAAGCCGGACCTGCGCATCGCGCTGGAGCTGGTCGACGTGGCCGATGCGCTCAAGCACGTCGAATTCAAGGTGTTTGCCGAGCCGGCCAACGACCCGGCCGGCCGCGTCGCCGCGCTGCGCCTGCCGGACGGCGCCAGCCTGAGCCGCAAGGACATCGACCTGCTCACCGAGTACGTCGCCCGGTACGGCGCCAAGGGCCTGGCCTGGCTCAAGGTGGACGACCTGGCCAAGGGCCGCGAAGGCGTCAATTCGCCGGTGGCGAAGTTCCTCGACGACGCTGCTCTCGCTGCGCTGCTCAAGGCGACCGGTGCGCAGAGCGGCGACATCGTGTTCGTCGGCGCCGGCAAGTGGAAGACCGTCACCGACTTCATGGGCGCGCTGCGCCTGAAGCTGGGCAAGGACCGCGGCCTGGTGGAAAACAGCTGGCGGCCGCTGTGGGTCACCGACTTCCCGATGTTCGAGTACGACGACGAAGCGCAGCGCTTCGTCGCGCTGCATCACCCCTTCACCGCGCCGAAGGTCGACGATATCGCCGACCTGCGCGCCAATGCGGCGAACGCAGTGAGCCGCGGCTACGACATGGTGTTGAACGGCGCTGAGATCGGCGGCGGCTCGATCCGTATCCATCGCCCGGAGATGCAGAGCGCGGTGTTCGAACTGCTCGGCATCGGCGCGGCCGAGGCCGAGGCGAAGTTCGGCTTCCTGCTGAAGGCGCTGAAGTTCGGCGCGCCGCCGCACGGTGGCCTGGCCTTCGGCATCGACCGCATCGCGGCGCTGATGGCCGGCACCGAGTCGATCCGCGACGTGATCGCCTTCCCCAAGACCACCAGCGCGCAGGACCTGATGACCGACGCGCCGTCGCTGGTGCCGGACGCGCAGCTCAAGGAGCTGCACGTGAAGGTGGCGGTGGAGCCGTCGAACGGCTGAGCGTTCGCGCGGTCCAACGGTGGATGTGTGATGGACGGGTCAGCGCGCGTGCGCTGATCCGCTCTATGGTTTCTTGCTTTGTTCCGGACTCCTGCTGTCGCCGATGACCGATCACGTAATCCTGCTGCACGGCCTGTGGATGCGCGGTTTCGCGCTGCTGATGCTGCATCGACGGCTGATGGAAGCGGGTTTTCGCGTGCATCGCTTCGACTACATGAGCGTAGCGGCGACGCAGGAGCAGACCGTCGGCCGCCTGCATGCGCGCATGCACGAGGCGGCGCCGGAAGGCGGCGCGGTGCACCTGGTCGGCCACAGCCTGGGCGGCCTGCTGGCGCTGCGCGCCTGCCTGGACGATCGCGGCCTGCCCGAGGGGCGCATCGTGTGCCTGGGTTCGCCGCTCAAGGGCAGCGCGGCCGCGCGTGCCTTTGCCAACCTGGGCGGGCGCGGCGGCGGGGCCTTGCTGGGGCATAACCGCGCCTTGCTCGAATACGGCTTCGACCAGTGGACCGGCCGGCGCGAAGTGGGCGTGATCGCCGGCCGCATCCCGTTCGGGCTGGGCCATGTGCTCGGCCAGTTCGACGGCGAACATGACGGCAGTGTGGCGGTGGACGAAACGCGGCTGCCGGGCATCGCCGACCATTGCGTGGTGGAAGCCAACCATACGGGCCTGCTGTTCTCGGTGGAGACCGGCCGCCTGGTCGCCGGTTTCCTGCGGCAGGGACGTTTCGGTCAGCTGTTGCCGGATCGCGCGCAGGCCTGAGAAGCCGCGCCACGGCGCGCTTTGCGCGGGGTCGGAGCGGGCCTCCGGACCGGCCGCCTTGCCAGTCCGCCATGCGGAAGGGATAAAATTCGCCACTTTCCGCTCGCAGCATCCAGGGATACGTCATGGGTAGAGGCCCGTCCATCGAAGGTCGCAAGAACGCCGAAGACGCCAAGCGCGCCAAGGTGTTCACCAAGCTGATCCGCGAAATCACCATCGCCACGCGCGGCGGCGCGCCCGACCCGGCGGGTAATCCGCGCCTGCGCGCGGCGGTCGACAAGGCGCTGGCGGCGAACATGACCAAGGACACCATCGAGCGCGCGATCAAGCGCGGCTCCGGTGCCGAAGGCGGCGCGGACATGCACGAGGTCCGCTACGAGGGCTACGGCCCCGCCGGCACCGCGCTGATCGTCGACTGCGTCACCGACAACCAGACCCGTACCGTGGCCGACGTGCGCGCCGCGCTCAACAAGAACGGCGGCAACATGGGCACCACCAATTCGGTGGCGTTCCAGTTCACCCGCGTGGGCCAGGTCGTGGTGCACACCGGCGGCGACGCTGCGGTGGAAGCGAAGCTGGAAGAATCGGCGATCGAGAACAACGCCGAGGACATCGCGATCGACAACGGCGTGGGCATCGTGCTGCTGGCCGCCGATCCCGTCGCCGTCGAAGCGATGCGCAAGGCCCTGGCCGGCGCCGGCTTCGCGGTGGACAGCTCCGACGTGGTGATGCGCCCGAACGGCCCGCTGGTCACCCCGTCCGGCGAGGCGCTGGAGCAGTTCGAGAAGCTGCTGGAGCGGCTCAACGGCCTGGACGACGTCGACGAGGTCTATCACAACGCCGTGCTGCCGGCCGAGGATGCGTAAGGTCCGCGACGGACTTTGCGCATTCACGCCATCGGTCACGCTGCGGTCATGACGCGCATCATCGGCATCGACCCCGGCAGCCAGCGCACCGGCGTGGGCATCATCGACGTGGATGCGGCCGGCAAGTTGACGCATGTCTTTCATGGCGCGCTGGCGGTTGCCGGCGAAGCCACGTTTCCGCTTCGTCTGAAACGCATCTTTGACGAGCTGTGTGACATCATCGGCGAGCATCGGCCGGACGAATGCGGCATCGAGCGGGTATTCATGGCACGCAACGCCGATTCGGCGCTGAAGCTTGGGCAGGCGAGGGGTGCCGCGATCTGCGCGGTGGTCAGCCGGGGAATCGCGGTGCACGAATATGCGGCGACGGAAGTGAAGCAGTCGGTGGTCGGCAGCGGCCGCGGCGACAAGACCCAGGTGCAACACATGATCGGCATATTGCTGGGCCTCAAAGGCCCCTTGCAGGCGGATGCCGCGGATGCGCTGGCGATCGCCGTGACCCATGCGCATACGCGCGCCAGCCTTGCCCGCGTGGGTATTCCGCGCACCGCCTGGAGGCGTGGCCGATGATCGGCCGCCTGCGCGGGATACTGGTCTCCAAGCAGCCGCCGTGGCTGCTGGTGGAAGTCGGCGGCGTCGGCTACGAGCTCGAGGCGCCGATGTCGACCATCTACGACCTGCCGTCCACCGGCAAGGAAGTGACCCTGCTCACCCACCACGCCGTGAAGGAAGACAGCGTCGCGCTGTACGGCTTCCTGCACGAGTCCGAGCGGGCGCTGTTCCGCAATCTGCAGAAGGTCAGCGGGATCGGCGCGAAGATCGCGCTGTCGGTGCTGTCCGGTGTGTCGACCAACGACTTCGCGCGCCTGGTCCAGGCCGGCGACGTGGTCGCGCTGACCAAGATCCCCGGCATCGGCAAGAAGACCGCCGAACGCATGGTGGTGGAGCTGCGCGACCGCGTGGACGGCCTCGCGGTGAGCCTGCCCGGCGGCGCCGGCAAGGGCGCGCCGCTGGACCCGGCCGGCGAAGCCACCGTGGCCTTGCAGCAGCTCGGTTACAAACCCGCCGAAGTCACCCGGCTGGTGCAGAAAGTCGCCGCCGACGGCGACAACGCCGAAGCCATCATCCGCAAGGCGCTGCGCGCCGCATTAGGAGCTTGAGCCCGTGAGCCAGGACAACCTGCACGGCACCGATGCCGAGACCAAGCGGCGCCTGGCCGCGCTCTCGCTCGGCGCGATCGGCGTGGTGTACGGCGACATCGGCACCAGCCCGCTGTACACGCTGCAGACCACGCTCAGCCACGACGGCTTGAAGCCCACGCCGGAGAGCATCTTCGGCGTGCTGTCGCTGATCTTCTGGGCGCAGATCATCGTGGTCTCGCTCAAGTACGTGGTCTTCATCATGCGCGCGGACAACAAGGGCGAGGGCGGCATCATGGCCTTGCTCGCGCTGGCCCTGCGCAGTTCGCGCGGCGATGCGCGGATGCGCTGGATCCTGGCCATCCTCGGCATCTTCGGCGCGGCGCTGTTCTACGGCGACGGCGTGATCACCCCGGCGATCTCGGTGCTGTCGGCGGTGGAAGGCATGAAGGTGGCCGTGCCGGACCTGCCGCACTGGGTGGTGCCGGTGACCTCGGTGGTGATCCTGTTCTTCCTGTTCGCCTTGCAGCGGCATGGCACCGAACGCGTGGGCCGGCTGTTCGGGCCGGTGATGGTGATCTGGTTCATCGTGATCGCCGGGCTGGGCGTGCAGATGATCGCGCTCAATCCGCACGTGCTGCTGGCGCTGAACCCGATGTACGGGGTGCGGTTCTTCATGAGCCACGGCATGCAGGCGTTCATCGCGCTGGGCGGCGTGGTGCTGGCGCTGACCGGCGCCGAGGCGCTGTACGCCGACATGGGCCACTTCGGCAAGAAGCCGATCCGCCTCGCCTGGTTCAGCTTCGTGCTGCCGGCGCTGGTGCTGAACTACTTCGGCCAGGGTGCGCTGCTGCTCAATCATCCGGAAGCGATCGACAATCCGTTCTTCAAGCTGGTGCCCAAGATCATGCTGTACCCGATGATCGGCCTGGCCACCATCGCCACGGTGATCGCTTCGCAGGCGGTGATTTCCGGCGCGTTCTCGATGACCCGCGAGGCGATGTCGCTGGGCTATTCGATGCGCATGCCGATCGTGCATACCTCGCGCGAGATGTCCGGCCAGATCTTCGTGCCCTGGGTGAATACCTTCCTGCTGGTGATGGTGCTGATCGCGGTGCTGGGCTTCCGCAGCTCGGAGAACCTCAGCGCGGCCTACGGCATCGCGGTGACCGGCACCATGACGGTGACCACCATCCTGGCCCTGGTGGTGGCGCGCTACCAATGGCATTGGAGCCGCCCGACGGTGATCTTCGCCGGTGTGCTGCTGCTCACCATCGACCTGTCGTTCCTCAGCGCCAACGTGATCAAGATCGAATACGGCGGCTGGTTCCCGCTGGTGCTCGGCGTGGCGGTGTTCGTGGTGATGACCACCTGGCGCCGCGGTCGCGAGCTGGTGGTGCGCGAGATCAAGCAGTCCGGCCTGGCGCTGGAACCGTTCATCGAGAACGTCGGCGAGCATCCGCCGCTGCGCGTGCCCGGCACCGCGGTCTTCCTTACCGCCAACCAGCACGCGGTGCCGCATGCGCTGCTGCACAACCTCAAGCACAACAAGGTGCTGCACGAGCGCAACGTGCTGCTGACGGTGGAGATGCTGGAGACGCCGGTGGCCGACGCCGACGAGCGCATCCAGATCACCCCGATCGGCGGCAATTTCTACGGCCTGGCGCTGCGCTTCGGCTTCGCCGAGGACCCGAACATCCCGCAGGCCCTGATGCGCTGCTCGAAGGCGGGCCTGCCGTTCGACATGATGGACACCACCTTCTTCCTGTCGCGCGAAACCATCATCGCCGACGCGCGCCGCCCGGGCATGGCGCTGTGGCGCGACAAGCTGTTCGCCTTCATGGCGCGCAACGCGCTGCCGGCCACCGCGTTCTTCCAGATCCCGGGCAACCGGCTGATCGAGCTGGGGGCGCAGGTCGAGATCTGAGCCTCGCCTCGGCGGAGCTCACCCGGTGGCCGTCCTGTTGGGGTTCGCTGCGCTCACCCCAACCTACGGGTCCGGTAGAATGGCGGGCGATCTCGCGCTCCGCCTATTTCCGGACCCCATCCCAGCCCATGGCCGATCACCGCATCATCACGTCCGCCGCCCAGCTGGACGACGAGGCCCTGGAGGCTTCGATCCGCCCCAAGCGGCTGGCGGAATACCTCGGCCAGCAGGCGGTGCGCGAACAGCTCTCGATCTACATCGAAGCGGCCCGCAAGCGCGGCGGCGCGCTGGACCACGTGCTGATCTTCGGCCCGCCGGGCCTGGGCAAGACCACCTTGTCGCACGTGATCGCCAACGAGCTGGGGGTCAACCTGCGCTCCACCTCCGGCCCGGTGCTGGAGCGCGCGGGCGACCTGGCCGCGCTGCTGACCAATCTCGAACCGCACGACGTGCTGTTCGTCGACGAGATCCATCGCCTCTCCCCCGTGGTGGAGGAAGTGCTGTATCCGGCGATGGAAGACTTCCAGATCGACATCATGATCGGCGAAGGCCCCGCGGCCCGCTCGATCAAGCTGGACCTGCCGCCGTTCACCCTGATCGGCGCCACCACCCGCGCCGGCCTGCTGACCGCGCCGCTGCGCGACCGCTTCGGCATCGTGCAGCGCCTGGAGTTCTATTCGGCGGACGAGCTGACCGCGATCGTGCGCCGCTCGGCGCGCATCATGGGCATCCCCTGCGAGCTGGAAGGGGCGCAGGAAATCGCCCGCCGTTCGCGCGGCACCCCGCGCATCGCCAACCGCCTGCTGCGCCGCGTGCGCGACTACGCCGAAGTGCGCGCGGGCGGCGAGATCACCTACGCCGCGGCCCAGGCCGCGATGGATATGCTCAAGGTGGACGCCGAGGGTTTCGATGAGCTGGACCGGCGCCTGCTGAGCATCATCATCGAGAACTTCGACGGCGGCCCGGTCGGGGTGGAATCCCTGGCCGCCGCGCTCAGCGAGGACCGCGGCACCCTCGAGGACGTGGTCGAGCCATACCTGATCCAGCAGGGCTTCCTGGTGCGCACCGCGCGCGGCCGCATGGCCAGCGCCAAGGGCTGGCGCCACCTGGGCCTGACCCCGCCGCCGCGCCAGGCGCAGCCGGCCGACCTGTTTACGGGCGATCCCGATGTCTGATGCCAGGCCAGCGGCCGCCCCGGACAGCTACCGCTGGCCGGTCCGCGTGTATTGGGAAGACACCGACGCGGGCGGGGTGGTCTACCACGCCAGCTACCTGCGCTTCATGGAGCGCGCCCGCACCGAATGGCTGCGCGGGCAGGGCGTGGACCAGTCGGCGGTGCGGGCGGCCACCGGCCTGGCCTTCCTGGTGCGCGACCTGCACATCGAATTCCTCAAGGCCGCCGTGCTGGACGATGAACTGCAAGTAACGGTTGAAGTCAAAGAACGGCGCGCTGCCAGTATCCTCTTCGGCCAGACGATCAGCCGGGCAGACGGCACCACGCTGATCCGCGCGCAGGTGCGCGTGGCCTGCGTGGACCTCGAGCGCATGCGCCCGGCCCAGATCCCCGCCGGCCTGATCCCCGGCCTACCCCCAATCAAGTAACCCGCGGCGGAGAACGCTCAAGCAATGAACGGTGGATTGAACATTTTCAAGCTCGTCGCGGAAGCGAGCATCCTGGTGCAGCTGGTGATGCTGGTGCTGCTGGTGTTCTCCTTCATGTCGTGGGTGATCATCATCCGCAAGCACCAGCAGCTGAAGTCCGCGATGGACGAGGCGGAGAGCTTCGAGGAGCGCTTCTGGTCCGGCGCCGACCTGGCCCAGCTGTTCCGCGAGGTCAGCGGCCGCGGCGCCGGCAGCAACGGCGGCCTGGAGATGGTGTTCGAGTCGGGCTTCCGCGAGTTCGCGCGCCAGCGCCAGCGCCGCACCCACGACCTGCGCATCGTGATCGAGGGCACCGAGCGCGCCATGCGCGTCACCGGCACCCGCGAGATCGGCCGCCTGGAGCGCAACCTGGAATTCCTCGCCAACGTCGGCTCGATCAGCCCCTACGTCGGCCTGTTCGGCACCGTGATCGGCATCATGGGCGCGTTCCAGGGCCTGGGCGAGATGAAGGACGTGACCATCGCCGTGGTGGCGCCGCACATCTCCGAGGCGCTGATCGCCACCGCCATGGGCCTGTTCGCCGCGATCCCGGCGGTGTGGGCCTACAACCGCTACGCCAATAAGGTCGATCGCGTGGCTTCGCGCTACGAGGTGTTCCAGGAGGAGTTCTCCTCCGTCCTGCAGCGCCAGATCCAGACCGACGACGCAGCCTGAGCGGAGGGCTTCCTCATGCGTAGTTCCGCGCGCCACAAGCGCCTCAAGCTCAAGTCCGAGATCAACGTCGTGCCGTATATCGACGTGATGCTGGTGCTGCTGATCATCTTCATGGTCACCGCGCCGATGATGAATCTCGGCGTCGACATCCAGCTGCCGCAGACCCAGGCCAAGTCGCTGCAGGACAAGAAAGACCCGGTGGTGGTCTCGGTCGACGAGAACGGCCAGATCTACCTCAGCAGCCAGGGCTCCAAGCGCGAGCCGGTCAGCGCCGAGGACTTCAAGGCCAAGATCACCGCGTTCCAGAAGGCCAATCCCGAGCTGCAGGTGCTGGTGGCCGGCGACGAGCGCGCCAACTACGGCAAGGTCTATCTGATCCTGCCGGTGCTGCAGGAAGCGGGCGTGTCCAAGATCGGCCTGATGAGCCAGCCCGAGTCCGGCGGGAAGCATGGACGACCGTAAAGGCACGCCCAAGGCGGTCATTCTTTCCGCCATCCTGCACGTGGGCATCGTGGGCTTCCTGGCCCTGGCGATCGTGCCCTGCTCGTTCTACGAAAGCATGTTCGAGACCCTGCACCTGCCGCCGGGCTGGAATCCGATCGCCTGCGCCAAGCCCATCGACCTGCCGGGCCAGATCATCGAAGCCACCCTGGTCGGCCCCACCGGCGCGCCGCCGCCGAAGGCGATCAAGGCCAAGCCGGTGCCGGACACCACGCCGCCGCCGCCCGCGGTGACGCCGCCGACACCGCAGGAACAGGCCCCGGTGGTGAAGACCCTGCCGCCGCCGCCCGAGCATCCGGACGTCAAGGACCAGGAAAAAGTGGTCGCCGATGCCCTGCAGAAGGCCGAGGACGCCAAGCGCGAGCAGGAAGAGCGCCAGCGCCAGCGGCAGTCCGAGCTGGACGCCCAGGCGGCCAAGCAGAAGGAAGAAAAGAAGAAGCTGGACGAGCTGTTCGCCAAGATGGACAAGGCCGACGAGGCGCGCAAGAACCTGGAAAACAAGGCCATCCAGGCCAAGAAGCAGCTCGAGGACATCAAGGACGCCAAGGACGACGGCCTGGCCGACGTGCCCAAGGCCGACCAGCGCCAGACCGGCAACAACGGGCCGGACAGCGGCCTGCTGGGCCAGTACCTGGCGGCAGTTCAGAACGCGGTCACGCAGAATTGGCTGCGCCCCGATAACATGCCGAACGTTCCTTGTGTCGTGCACATCGTGCAGCTGCCAGGCGGAAACGTCATGAGCGCCAAGGTCGACCCCAGCTGCCCGTACGACGACGCCGGCAAGCGCTCGGTCGAGAACGCCGTGCTGCGAGCGCAGCCCTTGCCCTACCAGGGCTTCGAGTCCGTGTTCCAGCGCAACCTAACCTTTACCTTCAGGCCGCAGCAGTGACCAGCCCTATGCGCAAATTGAGTATCACCTTCGCATCCGCCCTGCTGTCCGTGGCGGCGTTGTTCGCCGGTTCGGCCGCAGCCCAGCAATCGCTCAACGTCGATATCGTGCAGGGCATCAAGACCGCCACGCCGATCGCCGTGGTGCCGTTCGCCCAGGCCGGCGGCGCCCCGCTGCCCACCGACGTGGCCGACGTGATCCGCAACGATTTCAACCGCTCGGGCAAGTTCCGCTCGCTGGCCAAGAGCGAGATCGTGGAGACGCCGTCCAAGGGCGCGGACATCAAGTTCCCGACCTGGCGCCTGCTCAAGCAGGACTTCCTCACCATCGGCCGCATCAGCGACGCCGGCGGCGGCATGCTGCGCGTCGAATACGAGCTGTGGGACGTCAACAAGCAGCAGAGCCTGCTGGCCCAGGCCTTTACCGCCCCGGCCGGCGACCTGCGCGGGGTGGCCCACCAGATCGCCGACCAGATCTACGAAAAGATCACCGGCGTGCGCGGCGCGTTCTGGACCCGCATCGCCTACATCACCGCCGTGGGCCTGGGCAACAACACCACGTATGCGCTGATCGTGGCCGATTCGGACGGCTTCAATCCGCAGGTGGTGGCGCGCTCGCGCGAGTCCCTGCTGTCGCCGCACTGGTCGCCGGACGGCAAGAAGATCGCCTATGTCTCCTTCGAGAGCGGCAACTCGGCGATCTACGTGCAGGACATCACCACCGGCCAGCGCCAGCTGGTCTCGGCCCGCCCGCGCGGCATCAACAGCGCCCCGGCCTGGTCGCCGGACGGCAGCAAGCTGGCGGTGTCCCTGTCCTATTCGGGCAACCCCGAGATCTACGTGATGGACGTGGCCAGCCGCCAGGAAACCCGCCTGACCAAGAGCCTGGCCATCAACACCGAGCCGGTCTGGTCGCCGGACGGCCAGAGCATCTATTTCACCTCGGACCGCTCGGGCCGGCCGCAGATCTACCAGATGCCCGCCTCGGGCGGCGCGGCCAACCGCATCAGCTTCCAGGGCCAGAACAACCTGAGCGCCGACGTCAGCTACGACGGCAAGCAGGTCGCCATGGTGCAGGGCAACGGGAACGTGTATCGTATTGCGGTCATGGACCGCAGTCTGGGTGGGCAGGTGCGTCCGCTCTCGCCGGGCCCGATCGATGAGTCCCCGAGCTTCGCGCCCAACGCCAGCATGCTGCTGTATGCCGCTACCGAAGGACGGCGCGGCGTGCTTTATGCCGTTTCGGCCGATGGTCAGGTTCGCCAGCGCCTCGTGCTTGCCGATGGCGACGTGCGCGAACCGTCCTGGGGACCGTACCGGCAGCGTTGAATGAGCGGCCGCGCACCCGAGGGTGTGGCGGCGCGGAAGATCAGGGGCGGCGGCGGGGCACAGATCCTGCCGCCGGCCCGGTCGCCCATCGGGCCCTGGGCCTGGCGGGTGGCCGGCGCAGCGGCCAGCCGCGGCGCCGGTACCAAGGTGTCAAAATAACAGCCGGCCACCGGCGATCACTGTCCTGTAACCGCAATCGCTATTGACTGTCGGAACTCAAACCCGTTTGAAGGAACGTCCACCATGAATAAGACCGTTCGCGTCGCTCTGGTCGCCCTGCTCTGCGTTGGCGCGGCCGCATGCTCGAAGAAGCAGGAAGTCAAGCCGCAGACCCCGGCCGACACCAATCCGGTGACGACCAGCCAGCAGCCGACCTCGGGCAAGTACACCCCGGAAGATCTCGACCGTGACGCGTGCCTGCGTCAGCGCGTCGTGTACTTCGATTTCGACAAGGACGAGATCAAGCCGGAGTTCCAGCAGATCATGGCGTGCCACGCCAAGTACCTGCAGGATCGCCCGACTGCCCAGATCCGCCTGGAAGGCAACACCGACGAGCGCGGTACCCGCGAGTACAACCTGGGCCTCGGCGAGCGCCGCGGCAACGCTGTCTCCAGCGGCCTGACCGCCGCCGGCGGCTCGGCCAGCCAGCTGAACGTGATCAGCTACGGCAAGGAAAAGCCGGTGTGCCGTGAGCACAACGAGGATTGCTGGGGCAAGAACCGTCGCGTCGAGATCGTCTACACGGCGAAGTAAGCATGAAGCAGCGACTGGCTAACAGCTTTACGGCCAGGCGGCTCGGCATGGCGGGCGCATTTGCGTCCGCCATGCTTTTTGCCGTTCCCGTACTGGCGCAGGATTCCCGCCTCAGCCTTGCCGACCGCGTCGCGCGGCTCGAGCAGCAGGCGCAGAACCAGGACCAGGGCGGCGTCGGCATGGTCAACCAGATGCAGGCACTGCAGTCGCAGATGCGGCAGATGCAGGGCCAGATCGAAGAACTGCAGCACGAGCTGCAGGTCCTCAAGGATTCCAACAAGGCGCAGTACACGGATCTCGATTCGCGTATCGGCCGCCTCGAAAGCGGCGCCGGCAACCATGCCGCCGCCAATGGCAGCGACGCGAACACCGCGCCGGCCTCTGCCGGCAGCGCGCATGCCGCGCCCGTGGCGGCCGCTGCTGCTGCAACCGACGCCAAGGGCAAGGGCGGCGACGCCAAGGCCCCGGCCGCCGCGCCGGCCGACCAGGCCGGGGCACAGGCCGCCTACGACACGGCCTTCAAGTCGCTGCGCAACGGCGACTTCGTGCAGGCCTCGCGCGGCTTCCGCAGCTTCATCCAGCAGTATCCCGACAGCCCGCTGATGCCCAATGCGTTCTACTGGCTGGGCGAGTCCTACTACGGGACCATGAACTATCCGCTCGCCGCCGAGACGTTCCAGCGCCTGCTCTCGCAGTACGCGCAGAGCGACAAGGCGCCCGATGCGTTGCTCAAGCTGGGCTACAGCCAGCTGGAGCTCAAGCAGGCGGAGCAGGGCAAGGCCACGCTGAAATCGGTGACCACCAAGTATCCGGGTTCCAAGGCTGCCAGCCTGGCCCAGGAGCGGCTGCGCCGCCTGCAGCAGCAGCCGGCGAACTGAGGTTCCGGCGGTGAGCGAAGGCAACGCGAACGTGGCGGCCACCACGTCGACGCCGGCCACGGCCGAGCGGCTGCGCATCACCGAGATCTTCCATTCGATCCAGGGCGAGGCCGATGCGATCGGCTGGCGCACGGTGTTCGTGCGCCTTACCGGCTGCCCGCTGCGCTGCGTGTGGTGCGATACCGAATACTCGTTCTACGGCGGCGACTGGCGCGATATCGACGGCATCCTCACCGAGGTGGCCTCGCATGGCGCGCGGCATGTCTGCGTCACCGGCGGCGAGCCGCTGGCGCAGAAGCGTTGCCTGATCCTGCTGCAGCGCCTGTGCGCTGCCGGCTACGAGGTGTCGCTGGAAACCTCCGGCGCGCTCGATGTGGCCGCGGTCGATCCGCGCGTACGCAAGGTGATGGACCTGAAGGCACCGGATTCCGGCGAGAGCGCGCGCAACCTGTGGTCCAACCTGGAACACCTGCTGCCGCACGACCAGGTCAAGATCGTCGTGGCCAGCCGCGGCGACTACGAATGGGCTCGCGAGGCGGTCGCCACGCATGCGCTCGACCGGCGCTGCATGGTGCTGTTCTCGCCGGTGCACGGCAAGGTGAATCCGCGCGAGCTCGCCGAGTGGATCATCGAGGACAAGCTGCCGGTGCGCTTCCAGCTGCAGTTGCACAAGCTGCTGTGGAACGACGCGGCGGGGCACTGATCGTTCGCGCATTTCGCGCGGGCGGCAAAGCAGTTTCCGCGCGCCGGCCTGTGTCGCCGGTGGCGCTCTCCGGCCGGTGACCGGCCTGACTCTGAAGTGGATGTCGTCATGTCTGAAAGTTCTCTGCGCAAGGCCGTCGTGCTCGTTTCCGGCGGCATGGACTCCGCCGTCACCATCGCCATCGCGCGCGAACAGGGCTACCAGGTGCACGCGCTGAGCGTGGCCTACGGCCAGCGCCACAGTTCCGAACTGGAAGCCTCGGCGCGCGTGTCGGGCCTGCTCGGCGCGGTGGAGCACAAGGTGGTGCAGGTCGACCTGCGCTCGATCGGCGGCTCCGCGCTCACCGCCGACATCGACGTGCCGCTCGACGCCGACCTGCACGGCGACGCCGGCGGCATCCCCGTCACCTATGTGCCGGCGCGCAACACCATCATGTTGTCGATCGCGCTGGGCTGGGCCGAAGTGCTCGGTTCCAGCGAGATCTGGTGCGGCGTCAACGCGGTCGATTATTCCGGCTACCCGGATTGCCGCCCGGCCTTTATCGAAGCCTTCGAGCAGCTCGCCAACCTGGCCACCAAGGCCGGCGTGGAAGGCGCGGGTATCCGCGTGCGTGCGCCGCTGATGCGCATGAGCAAGGCCGATATCGCGCGCGAAGGTGCGCGCCTGGGCGTGGATTTTGCGGAAACGGTGAGCTGCTACCAGGCCGATGCGCAGGGCCGCGCCTGTGGCCATTGCGATGCCTGCCGCCTGCGCGCACAGGGCTTCCGCGACGCCGGCCTGCCCGATCCCACGCGCTACGCCTGAGCGGTTTGCTTGTGCCCCAGCCGCGCTGACCTTAAAATCGTCTGCTTGGCTTTAAGCCTTGCCTGCACGACACGCTTGAATAGCACGCCTGAATAGCATGGGCCGTTAGCTCAGCCGGTAGAGCAGCGGACTTTTAATCCGTTGGTCGACAGTTCGAATCTGTCACGGCCCACCAATCGAAGGACCCGCGGCGACGCGGGTCCTTATTTTTTGCCGCTCAGCTCACCCGGTTCAGGCGCCATTGCGCGCAGCGGCCGCTTTCCGCCGCGAAATTCAGCTTGCCGGCGCTAGCATCGCTCCTGGCTGTCCATGCGGCAGCCGCATGCCATCAACGCCCCCTTCGGGGTACGGAGCCGCCATGAAACGCCTACTGGGTCTGACCGTCACCATCGCACTGCTCGCCACCAGCGCCGCTGCCTGGGCCGCGCCGCAGGATCACGACTGGGATCATGACCACGACCGGGGCAACGGCCAGGGCCACGGCCACAATCCCAAGGACGAAGGGCGCCACGACAACGGCCAGCACCGCGGCTGGGAGAAGCATGCCTACCGCCGCGGCGAGCGCCTGCCGGATCGCTACTACGAGCGCACCTACTACGTGACCGACTACGAGCGTTACCACCTGCGCCATCCCGACCGCGGTTATCGCTACGTCCGCGACGACGATGGTCAGATCTTCCTCACCGCGGTCGCCACCGGCCTGATCGTGGACATCGTGGTCAACGCCCACTGACGTCCCGCGCCGCGTTGGAAACGAAAAAGCCCGCTCGACCGAGCGGGCTTTTTTCATGCATGGGGAAAGCTCTTATTCCTTCTTCACCATCTGCTCCAGGATCACCAGCAGGGCGCGCCGCTGATCCCGCGTAAGGCGGCCGATCAGCCCGAACAGGCGTGCCTGCTCGCGATGGTCCACCCGGTACGGCGCCGCCGCGTCCTGCACCTTCATGAAGCCTTTCGGCTCGCCGCGGCCGGTGGCCAGCCATTCGAAACTGACGCCGAAGCGTCCGGCGATCTCGGTCAGGCGCTTGGTTTCCGGCCGGGCCATGTCATTGAGCCATTTGCGTGCGGTTTCGCGCGACACGCCAAACATGTCGGCCAGCCGGGTCGTGCGGCCACGGCCCTTGCTCATGCCGATCAGATCCATGGCCAGATGCAGGCGCTGGGAAAACCCGTTCATTGCCAAAAGAGACTCCTTCTCGCGGTGCGGAGGCTGGCCGGGACGGCGCGATCCGCGGGGTCGAAAGCAACAGTGGTCGAGCACCGAGACGAGTTGCCATTGTTGATGATCTGACCCGCTGATTAGGCAATTTCTAATTGTTTAGATTGTCAACTTATGGTGGTATTTCCTTGTATTTGTTGAGTTTATTCGCTAGCGACAAAACACGAGGAAAGCAAGATGGAGACGGCATTTTTAGGAGTACAGAGCAGTCCAGAGGCGAATCCCACCTGGATCTATCCCGATACCCAGCTCGATCGCCTGCTCAACGACCTGCAGGGCAACACCCTGCTGATGCTGGAAGACGAAGGATTGGCCCGTTTGGTTCCCGAGCGCCTGCAGACGATCCGCGCCGACGCCCTGGCACAGGCGGCCGCGGCGTGGACCGCGGCGGTGGCGCTGCGCCGGTTCGTGCGGGAGTGGGCCAGCGAGGGCTGGCTGGGCACGCCCGACGGCGGCCAGCTGCGCAGCCACCTGGCGCAGCTGCGCCAGGACGCACAGCGCTGGCGCCAGCTGGCGGAATACGCGGGGCGCTACCTCGCGCATCCGCAGCTGGCCAGGCTGCATGCGCGCAACTGGTTCGACCAGAGCCGGATCAGCGGCGAGTATCCGGGGCGGGTCACCGTGGCCAGCCCGCTGGCGGGTGCGAGTTCGCGCTGAGGCCGGCTCAGCGCACCGCCTCGTGATAGGCCTCCAGCAGCGCCGGATCCTCGAACGAACCATGGTGATGGAACTGGCGCCATTGCCCGTCCACGCGCCGGTACAGGCGCGTGGTGCGGATGGCCAGTTCCAGCTTGGTGTTGCCCCGTTCCAGCACGCCGCGCTCGCGTCCCACCGCGAGGAAGGCGTCGCCGAACTCGTGCAGCGTGTAATCGTGGAACACCACCCGCACCCGTGCCTCGCCCAGGAAGATGCGCTCGTACACCGCGCGGATCCGCGACCATCCGCGCTCGATGCCGCCCAGCGGATTGCTCATCGACGCCTCTTCGTCATGCGACCAGTTGCGCGCCATCGCCTCCAGGTCGCGCTGGTTGAAGGCGCGGTAGAAGCCGCTCAGCGCGGCCAGCGGATGCTCCGGCGCGAAGTGCGTGTCGAGACCGTCGATGGCGGCGGGGTGCGGGGCGGGCATGGGGATACCTCGGGTCCGTGGGGAGCCGCGAGTATGGGGCGGTACCCGGCAAGGGAGTATCAAGTTTTCTGGTAGGCAGCTTCCGAAAATGCGGGATGGTCGGAGGATTCATCTGATTTCCAAGTTGGGATCCTTCTCCCTTCGGGAGCACGCGGGGAGCGCATAGGGATGTGCGCGGCTCTGAGGAGCGAGGAAGGTGGCGGCAGCCGGATGAGGGTTCGGGCGAAGTGGAGTGTTTCACTCCGCCCGAACCCTCACCCCAACCCCTCTCCCGGAGGGAGAGGGGCTCACCTCGCGACGGTTCGCCACGCCTCGAAACCCCGCCATTGCCGCACACGCTCTTTGCTCCAAGCCGAAAATGTGGCAAATCTAGGACGATTCAGGACAACGATCGGCGAGCGGCCGCCGTCTCATTCCAATGCCGCCGATGAAACCGAACTACCTAACTGGGGAGATATCCAGCATGAAAGGAAAGCACCTGTGAGCGCCCTGCCGGCTGTCGCCGACGTGCGCAAGGAATTGACCGTACGCGGCGTGATCCTGGGCGTACTGCTCACGCTGGTATTCACCGCCGCCAACGTGTTCTTCGGCCTCAAGGCCGGCCTCACCTTCGCCACTTCGATTCCGGCGGCGGTGATCTCGATGGCGATCCTGCGCGCGATGCGCGGCTCGACCATCCAGGAAAACAACGTGGTGCAGACCATCGCCTCGGCGGCGGGCACCTTGTCCTCGATCATCTTCGTGCTGCCCGGCATGATCATGATCGGCTGGTGGACCGGCTTCCCGTTCTGGATCTCGTTCGCGGTGTGCGCACTGGGCGGCATCCTGGGCGTGATGTATTCGATCCCGCTGCGCCGCGCCCTGGTCACCAACTCCGACCTGCCGTATCCGGAAGGCATCGCCTGCGCCGAAGTGCTGAAGGTCGGCAGCAGCGAGCATGAAGCCGGCGGCAGCGTGGAAGAGGGCAAGGCCGGCCTGCTGGCGGTGCTGTGGGGCTCGGTCACCTCGGCGGTGTTCGCCGTGGTGGTGGCGACCCAGGTGTTCGCCTCGGACGTGATCAGCTATTTCCGCGTCGGCGACAAGGGCTCGGTCAGCGGCTTCGATTTCAATCTTTCCTTCGCGCTGTTCGCGATCGGCCATCTGGTCGGCCTGTCGGTCGGCATCGCCATGCTGGTCGGCGCGCTGATCGGCTGGGGCTGGGGCGTGCCGTTCTACTCGCCGTTCGAGCACGTTGCCGGCGGCGTGGCCGAGCTGGCCCAGGCCACCTGGAGCCACAAGGTGCGCTATGTCGGCGCCGGCGCCATCGGCGTCTCCGCCATCTGGACCCTGGCCAAGCTGGTCAAGCCGGTGATCAGCGGCCTCACCTCGGCGATCGCCGCCTCGCGCGTGCGCAAGGCCGGCAAGGCCGACACGCTGCCGCGCACCGAGCAGGACATTCCGATCGGCATCGTCGGCCTGATCACCCTGGTCTGCTTCGTGCCGATCGCCTGGCTGCTCGGCTACTTCGCCAACACCAGCGGCCTGGGCGACCACCTCGCCGTGCTGGCCGTGGGCGGCGTCACCTACGTGGTGCTGATGGGCTTCTTCGTGTCCACCGTGTGCGGCTACATGGCCGGCCTGATCGGTTCGTCCAACAGCCCGCTGTCGGGCGTGGGCATCCTGGTGGTGATCGGCGCGGCGCTGCTGCTGGTGGCGGGTGTGAAGCCGTATGTGCCGGCCGAGGCCGGCAAGGCGCTGGTGGCGTTCGCGCTGTTCACCACCTCGGTGATCTTCACCGTCGCCGCCATCGCCAACAACAACCTGCAGGACCTCAAGACCGGCCAGCTGGTCGACGCCACGCCGTGGCGCCAGCAGGTGGCGCTGGTGATCGGCGTGGTCGCCGGCGCCGCGGTGATCCCGCCGGTGCTGGACCTGCTCAACAAGGCCTATGGCTTCGCCGGCGTGCCGGGTGCCGGTCCTGCCGCGCTGCCCGCGCCGCAGGCCGGCCTGATCTCGGCGCTGGCGCAGGGCGTGATCACCAACAATATCGACTGGGGCCTGATCCTCACCGGCGTCGGCATCGGCGTCGCGGTAATCGTGGTGGACGCGATCCTGGCGCGCACCACCAAGATGCGCATCCCGGCGCTGGCGGTGGGCCTGGGCATCTATCTGCCTACGGCCAGCACCCTGATGATCGTGGTCGGCTCGGTGGTCGGCTGGTTCTTCGACCGCCGCGCGGATCGCAGCCCGAAGCCCGAGGCCACCAGGCAACTTGGCGTGCTGCTCGCTTCCGGCCTGATCGTCGGCGAAAGCATCATCGGCGTGGTGATCGCCGCGGTCGTGGCGTTCTCCGGCAAGGGTGCGCCGCTGGCCCTGGTGCCAGCCTCGTTCGCCAATACCGCGGAGATCCTCGGCGGCCTGGCCTTCGCCACCATGGTGGTGGTGCTGTACCGCTGGATCGCCCGCCTGGCACGCGCCAACGCGTAAATCCTTGCCCATACCGCCGATGAACCGGCGGTCGCGGAGACAGCGGCCGGCATGTCCGGCCGTTGTCATTTTCCACTCCCTTGTTCGTCTTACACTGGCGCGACCGCTCCCGCGGCTGCGCACCCGCATGTCCTCCATGCCTGCGCCCGTGCGGCGGGCAGGGGACAACCGGGGAACGACGGGCCGCAGACAGGTTCGACACGCTATGCTTGCTGACCGTGGCGGACGAGGCTTCGTGCTCGCGACCGCCAGGCGCATGGCGCGCGGATCGGTTGCGGAACACCCGGCGTGCATAAGCATGCCTTGAATCATTCGCGGAGGCCTTGGGTCGAGTGGTGGAGCAGAGAGGGGCGGACGCTCCGGAATCGGCAGAAGCCCTGACGCGCCCTCGCGGGGCGTGGCTGCGCCGGCTCGCCGGCCCGCTGCTTTCGGTCGGCATGCTCTGCCTGGCGCTGTGGGCGTTGCGTTCGTTGGCCAGCCAGGTCAGCTACCGCGAAGTGGCGCGCTACGTGCACGGCCTGGAAAACCACCGCATCGTGCTGGCCATGCTGCTCACCGCGGCCAGCTACGCGGTGATGACCTTGTACGACTGGTTCGGCCTGGCCTCCATCGGCCGCAAGCTGCCGCGCGCGCAGGTCACCCTGATCTCCTTCATCAGCTATGCCTTCAGCAATGCGCTGGGCATGGCCTTGCTGATCTCCGGCTCGATCCGCTACCGCTTCTATATCCAGGCCGGCCTGTCCACCGCCGAGGTGGCCAAGGTGGTGCTCTATTGCACCGCCAGTTTCTGGCTCGGCCTGTTCGCGCTCACCGGCGTCACCTTGCTGCTGGTGCCGGTGCCGCCGACGGTGCCGATGGCCAGCCTGCGCATTCCGGCGGCGATCGTGCTCACCTTGATCCCGGTGCTGTGGCTGGCCGGCAGCCGCGTGCTGCGCGAGCCGCTGCGGCTGTGGCGCTGGCGGCTGAGCTGGCCGTCGACCGCCACGGCGACGCGGCAGATCGTTACCGGTGCGGTGGACTGGGGCCTGGCCGCGTGGGTGCTGTACCTGCTGATGCCCAACGCGATGGACACCGGCTTCGGCCATTTCATGGCGATCTTCGTGCTGGCCCAGATCGCCGGCCTGGTCAGCCACGTCCCCGGCGGCCTGGGCGTGTTCGAAGCGGTGATGCTGGCCGGCTTCGGCGCCACCGGCAACGAAGGGCTGGAGGCGCCGATCCTCGGCGCGCTGGCCGCGTATCGCCTGATCTACTACTTCCTGCCGCTGTGTGCCGCCACCGTGGTGGTGCTGGCGCGCGAAGCGCGCGGCGTGGCCGGCAAGGTGCCGCTGGCGCCGTGGTTCACCGGGCTGCTGCCACCGTTCTTCGCCGGCCTGACCCTGGTTTCCGGCGCGGTGCTGCTGTTCTCCGGCGCCACCTCGGCGCTGCCCGGACGCATGGAGATCCTGCGCCACGTGCTGCCGCTGCCGGTGCTGGAGTTCTCGCACTTCCTGGCCAGCATGGTCGGCATGCTGCTGCTGATCCTCGCGCGCGGCCTGCAGCGGCGGCTGGATGCGGCCTACGTGCTGACGCTGGTGCTGCTCTTGCTCGGCGCGGTGCTGTCGCTGCTCAAGGGCATCGACTACGAGGAAGCCACGCTGCTCTCGCTGCTGGCGCTGGGGCTGGCGCCGGCGCATCGGCTGTTCTATCGGCGCGCCTCGCTGTTCAGCGCCACCTTCTCGGTCGGCTGGATCATCGCCATCCTCGCCGTGCTGGGCTGCGCCGGCTGGCTGGTGTCCTTCAGCTACAAACACGTCGAATACAGCACCAACCTGTGGTGGGAATTCAGCTTCTATCACGGCGGTGCGCCGCGCGCGCTGCGCGCCCTGGTCGGCGCCACGGCGGTGGGCATGCTGTTCGCGCTGGCCAACCTGATCCGTCCCGCGCGGCCCGATCTGCACCTGCCCGGCGAGGAAGAACTGGCGCGCGCGCTGCCGCTGATCAAGCACTATTCCTCGGCGCAGGCCCACCTCGCGCTGATGAGCGACAAGACCCTGCTGTTCGATAGCGAGAGCAAGGCCTTCATCATGTACGACGTGGAAGGCCGCAGCTGGGTCGCCATGGGCGACCCCGTCGGCGCGGACGAAGACGTGCGGCGCGAGCTGGTGTGGACCTTCCGCGAGCAATGCGAACGCGCCGGCGGCTGGCCGCTGTTCTACCAGGTGCGGCCGCAGGACCTGGACCTGTATCTCGAAGTGGGCATGAACCTGCTGAAGATCGGCGAGGAAGCGCGGGTGAAGCTGGACGGCTTCAATCTCGACGGCAAGTCGAAGAAGGTGCTGCGCAACACCATCAACAAGCTCACCCGCGAAGGCATGCGGCTGCAGATCGTGCCGGCCGAACAGGTGGGTGCGCTGATCCCGCAGCTGAAGCCGATCTCCGACGCCTGGATGCGCGACAAGGGCGTGCGCGAGAAAGGCTTCTCGCTGGGCACCTTCGATCCGGCCTATCTGGCGCGCACGCCGATGGCCCTGGTGTGGAAAGGCGAGGAACTGGTGGCGTTCGCCAACCTGTTCCTCACCGACAGCAAGGAAGAGGCTTCAGTGGACTTGATGCGCCACCTGCCCGACGGCAGCTCGGGCGTGATGGACTTCATGTTCATCGAGTTGATGCAGTGGGCGCGCGGCGAAGGCTATACCTGGTTCAACCTCGGCATGGCGCCGTTCTCCGGCCTGCAGAACCGGCGCAACGCGCCGCTGTGGAGCCGCCTGGGCGCGCTGGTGTTCGGCCGCGGCGAACGCTTCTACAACTTCCGCGGCCTGCACAAGTACAAGGACAAGTTCGATCCCGAATGGGAGCCGCGCTATCTCGCCGTCCCCGCCGGTATCGCCTTGCCGCTGGTGCTGGCCAACATCGCCAGCCTGATCTCCGGCGGCCTATCGGGTATGGTGCGCCGATGAAACGAATCACCAAGCTTATCGGCGGCATCGTGCTCGCTGCTGCCGCCGTCGGCGCGCTCGTGTGGCAGCCCTGGCATCACGCCAGCATGGCCGAATCCCTGGTCGAAGTACCCGCCGCAGCGGGCGCGACGCCATTGGCCGGACGCGGCGACGTGGTCGCCATTTTTTACTCAGGCGATGGCGGCTGGCGCGACCTGGACAAGCAGCTCGGCGGCATCCTCGCCAAGCATGGCGTGCCGGTGATCGGCGTGAGCCTGCTGAAGTACTACTGGCGCCAGAGCAATGCCGAAGCCTCGGCCACCGACCTGGATGCGCTGATCGAACAATCCACCGCCAGGCTGGGCAAGCAGCGCGTGTGGCTGATCGGCTTCTCCTTCGGCGCCGACGTGCTGCCTTCGGTGATCGAGCGGCTGAAGCCGGAGAACCGCGCACGCGTCGCCCAGCTGGTGCTGCTGTCGCCGAGCAAGGACGTCAGCTACGAGATCGAGATGCAGGGCTATATGGTCGAGGGCTGGTTCAAGACGCAGACGCAAAATTTGTTCCAGTGGCTGAACCCGGTGAAGCACTCCGACGCGCGCGCACCGCTGCTGGCGCTGGACGGCCATCCGCCGGTGATGTGCTACTACGGCAAGGACGACGAGGACGACACCATCTGCGCCACGGCGGGGCTGCCGGCGTGGATCAAGGTTTACCAGAAGACCGGCGACCATCATTTCGATTACGACTATGAAGGGCTGGCGCGGCAGATGATTACCGATCTGCCGGCGGCCACCGCCCGGTAATGCGCTGGCGTAGGTTGGGGTGAGCGCAGCGAACCCCAACGTTGCGCTTGGAGGTGCCGTTGGGGTTCGCTGCGCTCACCCCAACCTGGGCCGGGCATGACCTTCGGCCGATAAGCGCGCCCGCCTGCAGTGCTACGTTTCGCCGGACCATCAGCCACGTGGGGGCGCGCATCATGGACCGTCGGGACTTTCTCCGTTCGTCATTGGCCGCGGGCTCGCTCGCCGCACTAGGCGCCGCGCCGGCCGCATGGGCCGCGGCTTCGCCGAAAAGCCCGCAGGACCCCCAGCACATCAACCGCAGCGTGATCCTGATGGGCGACGATGTGCCGCATTACGGGCGCGACGGGCTGGCCCGGCTGGACGCGATCCTGCAGACCCGCGACAAGGCCGGCGATTTCTATCTCAAGCGCGGCGCGGTGGAAGAACTCGAACAGCACTTCGCCCAGTTGCTCGGCAAGGAAGACGCCGTCTTCATGCCCACCGGCACCCTGGCCAACCATGTCGCGATCCGGCTGCTGTGCGGCGACAAGAAGCGCGCGCTGGTGCAGCAGGAAAGCCACGTCTACTGCGACGAAAGCGATGCGGTGACCACGCTGAGCGCGATCAACCTGGTGCCGCTGGCGCCCGGGCGCGCGGCGCCGACGCTGGAGGAAGTGAATGCCGCGATCGCCGTGTCGGAGCACGCGGCCTATCCCTTGCCGATCGGCGCGATCTCGCTGGAAAGCCCGGTGCGCCGCGCCGACGGTGCGATGGTGCCGTTCGAGATCGTGCAGGCGATCGCCGAGCGCGCCCGCGCCAAGGGCATCGCCATGCATCTGGATGGCGCGCGCCTGCTGTTGAACAGCGGCGCCGACGGCTTCAGCGCAGCGAAGTACGCGGCGCCGTTCGATACGGTCTATGTCTCGCTTTACAAATACCTGGGCGCACCGTTCGGCGCCATCCTCGCCGGCACCAAGGCGACGGCCGCCAAGGCGCGCGATACGCGGCATATCTTCGGTGGCACGCTGTTCCACGGTTGGCAGCCGGCGCTGCTGGCGCTGGAAACGCTGAAGGGTTTCGAGGAGCGCTTCGCCAAGGTGCGTGCCGCCGGCGATCGCCTGCTGGAAGGGCTGGCGAAGCTGGACGGCTACACCGTGCACCGCGTGGAGCACGGCACCAATATCCATTTCTTGGAAATCGCGCAAGCGCGGCGGCAAGGCTTGCAGGAGCGGCTGGGCAAGGCCGACATCATGATCGGCGAGCCGGAGAACGGCCGCCTGATGCTAATGTTCAACGAATCCCTGCTGCGCAAACCCGTCGATGCCATCGTCCAAGCCTTCGCCCGTTGAACGCAATCCCGGCATCGACCTGCTGCGCGGCATCGCCATCCTGCTGGTGGTGCTGCACCACATAGGCCTGCGCATACCGCTGAAGAAGACCGCGCTGGCCGAGGTGCTGCCGACGCGGTTGCTGAGCGCGCTGAACTTCAACGGCTACGAAGCGGTGTTCGTGTTCTTCGTGATCTCCGGTTTCCTGATCGCGGGCAATGCGATCCGCCGCTGGGGCGCGCTGGAACGCATCGACCTGCGCGATTTCTATGCGCGGCGCTTCGCGCGCATCGTGCCGTGCCTGCTGGCCCTGGTCGGCGTGCTCAGCGTGTTGCACCTGGTGGGCGCGTCGGACTACGTGATCGGTCGCGAAGGCCAGTCGCTGCCGCGCGCGGTGTTCGCGGCGCTCGGCCTGCACCTGAACTGGTACGAAGGACAGACCGGCTATCTGCCCGGCAACTGGGACGTGCTGTGGTCGCTGTCGATCGAGGAAGTGTTCTACCTCGGCTTTCCGCTGGCCTGCCTGCTGCTGCGCCGCGATGCCTTGATGGCGCTGCTGCTGTGCGCATTCGCCATGACCCTGCCGTGGCTGCTGTCTTCGCTCGACGACGCGAGCGAGATCTGGAAAGAGAAGGCTTATCTGCCGGGCATGGCCGCCATCGGCACCGGCGTGCTCGGCGCGCTGGCGGTGGCGCATTGGAAGGCGCCGCGCTGGGCCACGCAGGCCTTGGGGGTCGCCGGTGCGATCGGTTTGTTCGCGGTGTTTATCGCCATGCCGTTCTGGTGGCCGCTGCTGCACGACGGGGTGATGCTGCTGCTGACCTTCTCCACGCTGTGCGTGCTGGTCGCCTGCGGTCAGCGCGAAGCACAGCGTCCACTGCGCGGCTTCGGCTGGCTGCGCCGCTGGGGGCAGTTGAGCTACGAGATCTACCTGACCCATATGTTCGTGGTCTACGGCACGGTGCGCCTGTTCCGCGCCCTCGGCGGCGACATGTCGCGCGGCTGGCTGTGGTACCTGCCGGCGCTGTTGCTGTGCGGGTTGCTCGGTACGGCGGTGGAGCGTTATCTGTCCGCACCCTGCGAACGCTGGCTGCGTGCGCGGCTGCAGCGTCCGCCGCCGATCGTCGGCATCGCCGTGGCCGCGGTGGACTGACTTACAGCTCCAACAGGTCGCGTCCCACCACCAGCCGGCCTTTGAAATGCGGTGCCACGGCGTCGCGCCAGACTTCGTCGGTCAGCGTGGGATCGCCGCCCGGCACGAAGTGATTCAGCACCAGCGTCTTTACGCCGGCTTCGGTGGCGACCCGGCCGACCTGTTCGGTGGTGGTGTGGCTGGCCAGCAGGTGTTCGCGCAGGCGCGCCGCGTTCGGTTCGGAGGCGATCAATTTTTCCAGCGCCGGCAGGTACATCACTTCGTGCACCAGTACGTCGGCGTGGCGTGCCAGGGCGACCAGCGTGTCGGTCGGCCGCGTGTCGCCGGAGAACACGATCGAACGGTCCGGGCAGTCGAAGCGATAGGCGAACGCCGGCACCACCGGCGGATGCGCCACCAGCGCGGCGCTGACCTTGACCCGTTCGTCCTGCAGCACCACACCGCCTTTGCTCAATTCGTGCGGCACGATCAGCGGCGCCAGCGGCGGGCGGCCTTCGTCCTTGATGCGGGTCTGGATGTCGGCGTCGTTCATGCGCAGGAAGTCGCGCGTCATCGCGGCCAGCGGCGGCGGTCCCCAGCTATCCACCCGCGTGTGCAGCCGCGCGGCCCAGGCCAGCCACAGCAGATTGCCGTAGTCGGCGTTGTGGTCGGAATGCTGATGGGTGAGGAACACGTGGCGGATTGCGCCGAGATCCAGCTTCGCCTGCACCATCTGCCGCGCCACGCCGTTGCCGCAGTCGACCACGTAGATCACGCCATCCACCACCACCGCGCTGGCCGGCGCCGCGCGATCGGGTTTCGGCGTGGGACCGCCGGCGGTGCCGAGCAGGATCAGGCGCGAGCGTGCGGCTGCGTCGGCGCGGGTGGCGAAGGGCAGGGCGCCGAGGGCGGCAGCGCCCAGGCCGAAGCCGGCGGCGCGCAGCCACTGGCGGCGGTGGGCATCGAAGGCAGGGTCGCGCATGCGCGGCTTCTCGCGGGACGGAAGGCCTCGACTATGCCGCGCATGGCGCGGCGAGAAAAGCGCTCAGCGGTAGCGGTTGATGCTGTCGCGCAGTGCCTGCGCGGCGTGGCGCGCGGCGACGGCGAAGTCTTCGCCCTGGCCGGCATACAGAATGGCGCGCGAAGAACTGATCATCAGGCCGGTGCCATCGGCGGTGCGGCCATGCTTGACCACTGCTTCCACATCGCCGCCCTGCGCACCGATACCCGGCACCAGCAGCGGCACCTCGCCCACCAGTGCGCGCACTTCGGCCAGTTGTTCCGGCCAGGTGGCGCCGGTGACCAGGGCGCAGTTGCCGTGCGTGTTCCAGTCGCGCGCGACCAGCTCGGCCACGCGCTGGTACAGCGGACGGCCGCCGACGTCGAGGTCCTGCAGGTCGGACGCGCCCGGGTTCGAGGTATGGCAGAGCAGGATCACGCCTTTGTCGGCGCGGTCCAGGAACGGCTGGATCGAATCGCGGCCCAGATAGGGATTGAGCGTCACCGCATCGGCGCCATAGCGCTCGAACGCCTCGCTGACGTAGTGCTGCGCGGTGCTGCCGATATCGCCGCGCTTGGCGTCGAGGATCACCGGCACGCCGGGGTGCTGGGTGTGGATGTGCGCGATCAGCCGTTCCAGCGCATCTTCCGCGCGCAACGCCGCGAAGTGCGCGATCTGCGGCTTGAAGCTGCAGGCCAGGTCGGCGGTGGCATCGACGATGGCGGCGCAGAACTTGAAGACGGCGTCGGCGTCGTCGCGCAGATGGGCGGGGAATTTCGGCAGCTCGGGGTCGAGGCCGACGCAGACCAGGGAGTGGTGGCGCTGCCATGCGGCGTGCAGGGATTGCATGAAGTGCATGGGAGTCTCCGTGATCAATGAAGGCGCCGGATGTGGAGTCCCTCTCCCTCCGGGAGAGGGTGCCGGCAGGCGGGTGAGGGTACGGGCGGAGTTGTGCGCTCCACTCCGCCCGTACCCTCACCCCAACCCCTCTCCCGACGGGAGAGGGGCTCAAGCTGTTACGCCAGCTTCTTGTACTTCACCCGATGCGGCTTCGCCGCCTCGTCACCCAGGCGACGCTTCTTGTCCGCCTCGTACTCGTTGTAGTTGCCGGGGAAGAACTCGACGTGCGAGTCGCCCTCGAACGCCAGGATGTGCGTGGCGATGCGGTCCAGGAACCAGCGGTCATGCGAGATCACCATCGCGCAGCCGGGGAATTCCAGCAGCGCGTCTTCCAGCGCGCGCAGGGTTTCCACGTCCAGGTCGTTGGACGGCTCGTCGAGCAGGAGCATGTTGCCGCCCTGCAGCAGGGTCTTGGCCAGGTGCAGGCGGCCGCGTTCACCGCCGGAGAGGCTGCCGACGATCTTCTGCTGGTCGGTGCCCTTGAAGTTGAAGCGGCCGATGTAGGCGCGCGACTGGATCTCGAAGTTGCCGATGTTGAGGATGTCCAGGCCGCCGGACACTTCCTGCCACACGTTGTTCTTCGCATCGAGCATGCCGCGCGACTGGTCGACGTAGGCGAGCTTGACGGTGTGGCCGAGCTTCACTTCGCCGGAATCGGGCTGCTCCTTGCCGATGATCAGCTTCATCAGGGTCGACTTGCCGGCGCCGTTCGGGCCGATCACGCCGACGATCGCACCCGGCGGCACCTTGAACGACAGGTCGTCGATCAGCAGGCGGTCGCCGAAGGCCTTGGTCACGTTCTTGAACTCGATCACTTCCTGGCCCAGGCGCTCGCCCGGCGGGATGAAGATCTCGTTGGTCTCGTTGCGGTGCTGGTACTCGACCGAGTTCAGTTCCTCGAAGCGGTTCAGGCGCGCCTTGCCCTTGGACTGGCGGCCCTTGGCGGCCGAGCGCACCCACTCCAGCTCCTTCTCGATCGCCTTCTGGCGCGACTTCTCCTGGCTGGCTTCCTGCTTCAGGCGCGCGTCCTTCTGCTCCAGCCACTCGGTGTAGTTGCCCTTCCACGGGATGCCGCGGCCGCGGTCCAGCTCGAGGATCCACTCGGCGGCGTTGTCCAGGAAGTAGCGGTCATGGGTGACCGCCACCACGGTGCCGGGGTAGTTCTGCAGGAACTGCTCCAGCCAGTCCACCGACTCGGCGTCCAGATGGTTGGTGGGCTCGTCCAGCAGCAGCATGTCGGGCTTGGACAGCAGCAGGCGGCACAGCGCCACGCGGCGCTTCTCGCCGCCGGACAGCGGGCCGATCTTGGCGTCCCACGGCGGCAGGCGCAGCGCGTCGGCGGCCACTTCGAGCTGGCGCTCCAGCGCATGGGCGTCGTTCACCGCCAGGATGTTCTCCAGCTCCTGCTGCTCGGCGGCCAGCTTGTCGAAGTTGGCGCCTTCCTCGCCATAGGCGGCGTAGACCTCTTCCAGGCGCTTCTGCGCGTCCAGGATCACCGACACGCCTTCTTCCACCGCCTCGCGCACGGTCTTCTCGGCATCGAGCTGGGGCTCCTGCGCCAGATAGCCGACCTTGGTGCCGGGCTGTGCGCGGGCTTCGCCCTGAAAATCGGTGTCGACGCCGGCCATGATGCGCAGCACCGTGGACTTGCCCGCGCCGTTGACGCCCAGCAGGCCGATCTTGGCGCCGGGGAAGAACGACAGCGAGATGTCCTTGATGATCTGGCGCTTCGGGGGAACGATCTTGCTGACCCCGTTCATGGTGTAGATGTACTGCATGGAGCCTCCGGAGGCGTGCGCCGCCGGCCCACGAGGTGGGCGCTGGCGCTAGGGCGTTGGGTTAAACCGGAGATTATAGCGGGTCGGCGCGTCGTCCCGGTGACGGCCAGCGCCGCGCCCCGGCTCTGCCATGGCCTGGCGCCGCCGGGCCATGGCGCTCCCCCAGGCTGGCGCGCTACGACCTGGCACGGAGCGCGCCCGCATGGATTCCCTTTCGATCTCGCCACCCCGCGGCCTGTGGCGCCTGGACGCCTGGGCGCAGGGCTGGGCCGCGCCGCGCGGCGCCTGGGCCCTGGTGCTGCACGAGTTCGTCTGCTTCGGCCTCAAGCAGGCCTGGGCCTGCCTGTTCGGCGGCTGCATGCTGGCCTTGCTGCTGCTGACCTGGGCGTTCTATCCCGGCGGCGCCTGGCTGGCCCGCTACGACTTCCTGGTGCTGGCCGCGTTCGCCCTGCAGTGCCTGCTGCTGGCGCTGCGCCTGGAAACGCGCGAGGAAGCGGCGGTCATCCTGCTGTTCCACCTCACCGGCACCGCCATGGAAGTGTTCAAGACGGCGATGGGCTCGTGGGAATACCCGGAGCCCTCGCTGCTGCGGATCGGCGGCGTGCCGCTGTTCACCGGCTTCATGTATGCGGCGGTCGGCAGCTATATCGCGCGGGCCTGGCGGCTGTTCGAGTTCCGCTTCGTGCGGCATCCCCCGTTCGCGGCGACGGCGTGGCTGGCGCTGGCGATCTACCTCAACTTCTTCAGCCACCACTTCGTGCCGGATGCGCGCTGGCTGTTGTTCGGCGCGGTGGCCCTGCTGTTCGGGCGTACATGGGTGCATTTCCGCGTGCGCCGCGAGCACCGCCGCATGCCGCTGCTGTTGGGCTTCGTGCTGGTGGCCACGTTTATCTGGCTGGCCGAGAACGTGGGCACCTTCGCCGCCGCGTGGCGTTATCCGGCGCAGCGGGACGGCTGGAGCGTGGTCCCGCTGAGCAAGCTCGGTTCCTGGCTGCTGCTGATGATCATCAGCTACGTGATGGTGTCGGCGGTGGCCCAACGCCGTAGGTTGGGGTGAGCGCAGCGAACCCCAACGGATGTTGCGGAGGCCGCGGGCTGTTGGGGTTCGCCTTCGGCTCACCCCAGCCTACGCCCCGCGGATACCCGCCGGTATGCGGTTTCCGAGCCTTCCTAAGGTGGCCCCCCAACCCCCCGGGCGCTACACTTTCCAGCTTCAACTCCCCGCCAGCCACCCCGCAGAGGTCAGGATGTTTGCCAAGAACGAGACGATCGCCGGCTTCGACGACGAGCTGGCCCAGGCCATGGCCGACGAGGCGCGCCGCCAGGAAGACCACGTCGAGCTGATCGCCTCCGAGAACTACGCCAGCCCGCGCGTGCTCGAGGCCCAGGGCAGCGTGCTGACCAACAAATATGCGGAAGGCTATCCGGGCAAGCGCTACTACGGCGGCTGCGAATACGTGGACGTGGCCGAGCGCCTCGCCATCGAGCGCCTGAAGCAGCTGTTCGGCGCCAGCTACGCCAACGTGCAGCCGCATTCGGGCTCGCAGGCCAACCAGGCGGTGTACTTCGCCCTGCTCAACCCGGGCGACACCATCCTCGGCATGAGCCTGGCCCACGGCGGCCACCTTACCCACGGCGCCAAGGTCAACCTGTCCGGCAAGATCCTCAACGCCGTGCAGTACGGCGTGAACGAGCAAGGCCTGGTCGACTACGACGAAGTCGAGCGCCTGGCCCTGGAGCACAAGCCGAAGATGATCGTGGCCGGCTTCAGCGCCTACTCGCAGGTGATGGACTGGGCGCGTTTCCGCGCCATCGCCGACAAGGTCGGCGCCTACCTGTTCGTGGACATGGCCCACGTCGCCGGCCTGATCGCCGCCGGCGTGTATCCCAGCCCGCTGCCGCATGCGCACGTGGTCACCTCGACCACCCACAAGACCCTGCGCGGCCCGCGCGGCGGCATCATCGTGGCAAAGGACGCCGGCGAAGAGATCGAGAAGAAGCTGCAGTCGATCGTGTTCCCCGGCATCCAGGGCGGCCCGCTGATGCACGTGATCGCGGCCAAGGCGGTGGCGTTCAAGGAAGCGCTGGAACCGTCGTTCAAGAGCTACCAGCAGCAGGTGGTGAAGAACGCCAAGGCGATGGCCAAAACCTTCATCGAGCGCGGCTACAAGATCGTCTCCGGCGGCACCGAGAACCACCTGATGCTGGTCGACCTGATCGGCCGCGACGTCACCGGCAAGGACGCGGAAGAGGCGCTGGGCAAGGCGCACATCACCGTCAACAAGAACGCCGTGCCGAACGATCCGCGCAAGCCGTTTGTCACTTCGGGCCTGCGTATCGGCACGCCGGCGGTCACCACGCGCGGCTACCTGGAAGCCGACGTGGTCGCGCTGGCCGGCTGGATCTGCGATGTGCTGGACGCGCCGGGCGACGAGGCCGTGCTGGCCAAGGTGCGCGAGCAGGTCACCGCGCAGTGCCACCGGTTCCCGGTCTACGGCTGAGCCAACGCTGCCAGCGGGCGTTTTGCGACGAGCCGGAAAGGGGCCGCTCGTCGCACCGGCGCCCGCCAACCCGGTCCCTTCAGGCCACGCCGGGAGGGCGCCGGGTTGTATGGCGGTCCAACTGAACGTCTAATGGCGCCCCATGCATTGCCCTTTTTGTCAGCATGAAGACACCCGTGTGATCGATTCGCGTCTGGCCGACGACGGCACCACGGTGCGCCGGCGACGCGAATGCCCCCAGTGCGGCGAGCGCTTCAACACCTTCGAAACGGCCGAACTCAAGCTTCCCGCCATCGTCAAGAGCGGCGAGCGCCGCGAAGCCTTCGACGAGCGCAAGCTGCGCGTGAGCTTCGAACGCGCCCTGCAGAAGCGGCCGGTGGCCAGCGATGCGGTGGACGTGGCGGTACGCACCATCGTCAACGACCTGCGCAAGAGCGGCGAGCGCGAAGTGCCCTCGCGCCAGGTCGGCGAGCTGGTGATGCGCGAGCTGAAGAAGCTGGACCAGGTCGCCTATGTGCGCTTCGCCTCGGTCTATCGCAAGTTCGAGGACGTGCAGGCGTTCCGCGAGGAAATCGAGAAACTGGAGCGCGACCTGCCCGGGCTGGAGAGCCTGCAGCTCTCGCTGCTGGGCGAGGCAAGCGCGCGGCGCGGCAAGAAATAACGGCGCGGCGGCAGCACGGCTTCGCATAGACTCCTCCGGCCCGCGCCTGCGCTTCGAAACTGACGGGACGCCATGTCCAGCTCCGCCTTTACTGCCACCGATCACGTGCTGATGGCGCAGGCCCTGCGCCTGGCCGAGCGCGGCATGTTCACCACCCAGCCGAATCCGCGCGTGGGTTGCGTGATCGCGCATGGCGACGAGGTGGTGGGCGAAGGCTTCCATCCGCGCGCCGGCGAACCGCATGCCGAAGTGTTCGCCTTGCGCGCCGCCGGCGCGCGCGCCCGCGGCGCCACCGCCTACGTCACGCTGGAACCCTGTGCCCATCACGGCCGCACGCCGCCTTGCGCGGATGCGCTGGTCGCGGCGGGCGTGTCGCGGGTGGTGGTGGCGGCCGAGGATCCGTTCCCGCAAGTGGCAGGCCGCGGCATCGGCAAGCTGCGCGAAGCGGGTATCGCGGTCGACATCGGCTTGATGCGCGAAGCCGCGCGCGAATTGAACGTCGGCTTCTTCAGCCGCATCGAGCGCAACCGCCCCTGGGTACGCCTGAAGCTGGCAATGAGCCTGGACGGCCGTACCGCGCTGGCGCATGGCGAGTCGAAATGGATCACCGGCGAAGCCGCGCGCGCCGACGTGCAGCGCTGGCGTGCGCGCAGCTCGGCGATCCTCGCCGGCAGCGGCACGGTGCTGGCGGACGATCCGCGGCTGACCGCACGCATCGATGAACCCTGCGCGCCGCCGCTGCGCGTGGTGCTGGACCGCAGCCTGCGCACGCCGGCCGGCAGCCACGTGCTGGACGGCAGCGCACCGACCTTGCTGCTGCACGCCGAAGGCGCGGCCGTGCCGGCGCATCTGCAGCAGGCCGATCTGGCGGCAGTCGCGGAAGCGGACGGCGGCCTCGACCTGTCCGCCGTGCTGGCCCTGCTGGCCGCGCGCGGCTGCAACGAAGTGCATGTCGAAGCCGGCCCCACCCTGTGCGGCGCGTTGCTCGCCGCGGGCCTGGCCGACGAACTGCTGCTCTACATCGCGCCGCTGCTGCTGGGCGACACCGCCCGTCCGCTGCTGCGCCTGCCCGCGCTGGAAGACATGGGCGCGCGCTGGAACCTGCGCGTGCTGGACCAGCGCATGCTGGGCCAGGACCTGCGCCTGCGCCTGCGTCCCGCGCGCGATTGACCGTCCGCGGGCTGGCGCCCAGAATCGCCGGCCAATACGGCGCCGCCGGCGCCAGGCCAGTCTTCGAGGAGTGCGCTGCATGCTTACCGCGGCGGAGCGCGAACAGTTCCGGACCCAGGGTTATGTGATCCGCGACGCCTTGAGCGCGGACGAGGTCGCGCGCTACGTCGACGGCGTGGAACGGGCGCGCGCCGAACGCGGCGAGCGTGGCCGCATGATGAACCTGCAGTTCCTGCAGCCGGGCAAGGACGTGCGCGCGATCCAGCCGGTGATCTGCCATCCCGTGCTGCGGGCGATCGCGGCGGACCTGCTGGGCGAGGGCATCGTGATCGATGGCGCCTCGCTGTTCTATGCCGACGCCGGCGTGGACTATCGGCAGGGCTGGCATCGCGACCTGATGCAGGTGCCGGACGAGCAGATCGACCCGCGCTGGTTCAGCGATGACTATCGCTACAACTACGTGCAGGTGAATATCCCGCTGACAGACGACCCCTGTTTGTGGATCGTGCCGGGCAGCCATCGCCGCGCGTACGACGACGCGGAGCGGCGCATCTTCGGCAGCGATCCCCGCATCGCGCCGGTCGATGCGCAGCCGGAGCTTGCGCAGGGCATCCAGCTGGTGCTGAAGCCCGGCCAGGCGGTGTTCTACAACAACTACGCCGTGCATCGCGGCTATGCGGGCGTGCTCGAACAGCGGCGCATCACCATCCATCTGGGCTTCCATGCCAGCGCGCATGCGCCGACCTGCCACTTCGGCGTGCTCGATCATCGTGAATACACGCCGGAATATCTGGCGAGCCTGGCGCCCGAGGTGCGCGCCGCGCTCGAAGCGCACGTCGCCGAACGCGCGCGCCATCCGGAAGTGGACCAGTACCACGCCTGGCACCAGCAATTCATCAGCAAGGAATTCGAGATCCGATGAACCAGGAAGCGCACGTGATCCGTTGGGGCATCATCGGCTGCGGCAACGTCACCGAGCTGAAGAGCGGCCCCGGTTTCCAGCAGGCGCCGCATTCCGCGCTGGTGGCGGTGATGCGGCGCGACGGCGCCAAGGCGCAGGACTATGCGCAGCGCCACGGCGTGCCGCGCTGGTACGACGATGCGGCCGCGCTGATCGCCGACGCGGAAGTGGATGCGGTCTACGTAGCCACGCCGCCGTCGACGCACAAGCAGTACGCGTTGATGTGCATCGCCGCGGGCAAGCCGGTGTATGTGGAAAAGCCGATGGCGCTGGACCATGCCGAGTGCGCGGCGATCCTGCGTGCGGGTGTCGACGCGAAGGTGCCGGTGTTCGTCGCCTATTACCGCCGCATGCTGCCGCGCTTCCACAAAGTGCGCGAGCTGCTGTTCGAGCAGCAGGCGATCGGTGCGCCGCGGGCGGTCAACACGGTGCTGTACGAGCCGCACCATCCGCGCTATCACGACAGCGCCAGGCTGCCGTGGCACGTGCTGCCGGAAATTTCCGGCGGTGGCGTGTTCATGGATATCGGCTGCCATACGCTGGATATCCTCGACTGGCTGTTCGGGCCGATCGTGTCGGCGGAAGGGCGCGCGGGCAATCAGCTCGGCGCGTATCCGCCGGAGGATACGGTGGCGATGTCGTTCGCCTTCGACAGCGGCGTGCTGGGTACCGGGCTGTGGAATTTCGACAGCTACAAGCACCACGACTGCATCGAGGTGATCGGCGACCGGGGCAGCATGCGCTTTGCCACCTTTGGCGACGGGCCGATCGCGGTGGAGACGAAGGAGGGCGTGCGCGAGTATCGCGTGGCCAATCCCGCGCATATCCAGCAGCCGTTGATCGAGACCATCGTGCGGGAGTTGCGCGGGGAGAAGGGCGTGTGTCCTTCCACCGCCGAGAGCGGGGCGCGCACGAACTGGGTGATGGATCAGGTGCTGCGTGCGTATCGGCGCAAGACGGGGCAGGTCATCGGCGCCTGAGGCGCCACGCGCCGGCGTAGGTTGGGGTGAGCGAAGCGAACCCCAACGTGTGCGCGGCGGAAGGTGGCCCATGTTGGGGTTCGCTTCGCTCACCCCAACCTACGCCGGCTTTGGATTACCTGGCGAAGTCGATCGCGATCTTGCCGAAGTGCTTCCCGGCAGCCATCTCCCCGAACGCCTCGCGCAACTCGCCAAACCCGTACACCGCATCGATCACCGGCTGCAGCCGGATCGCCTCCAGCGCGCGCACCATCCGCTCGTGCTGTTCCAGCGAGGCGACCGAGATGCCCTGCAGCTGCACGCGCTTGAGAATGGCCGGCACCAGCGGCAGCGTCGCTTCGTTGCCGCCCATGAAACCGACGATGCCGATAAAGCCGTGCATCGCCACTGCGTCCACCGATTGCGCGAAGGTCGACGCGCCGACCGTCTCCACTACGACATCCACGCCGCGCCCGCCATTGGCTTCGCGCACCGCGGCGCCCCATGCAGGCAGCTTCGCGTAGTTGATGCCGATATCGGCGCCCAGCGCCTTGGCGCGTTCCAGCTTCTCGTCGCTGGACGACAGCAGGATCACCTTCGCCCCACGCGCCTTCGCCAGTTGCAGCGCGAACAGCGACACGCCGCCGGTGCCGAGCAACAGCACGCTCTGGCCGGTGGTGACGTGGGCCTGCTCCAGCGCCGTCCACGCGGTGAGTGCGGCAATCGGCAGGGTGGCCGCCTGCACGGCGCTCATATGCGACGGCGCGTGGGCCAGCGCATAAGCGTCATAGCAGGCCAGCTCGCGCATCGCGCCCGGCCCCGGACCGCCGAGGTCCGCGCCCTCCCATTCGGGACGCATGCCGCCGGCCAGCCAGCGCGCCTTGTAGAAGGTGCTGACGCGGTCGCCGGGCTTGAAGCGGGTGACGCTGTCGCCGACTTCCAGCACCGTGCCGGCGCCATCGGAGACCGGCGTCATCGGCAGCGCCACGTCGCGGTAGAGCTGGCCGTGGACCATCAGGTGATCGCGGAAGTTGAGCGAAGCCGCTTCCATCTTCACCAGCACCTGGCCGGGGCCGGGGCGCGGGGCGGGCTGGTCGAGCAGGGACAGGTGGTCGAGGCCGAACTGGGTGAGCTGGTAGGCGCGCATGGCGGGCTCCTGGGTGGTGGATGGCGCCATGGTGGGCTGCGGACGATTGAGCGATAATCCATCGACATCACATATCTTTTGTTCGTGATATGAATCAATCCTTCGAGCTCACCCCGAACCGCCTGCGCGAACTGCGCGGCTTCGCCATCGCCGCGCGGGTGCTGAATTTCTCGCGCGCCGCGCACGAGGCCGGCTGCACGCCGTCGGTGCTGAGCCGGCGCATCGCCGCGCTGGAACAGGCGGTGGGCGGCAAGCTGTTCCTGCGCACCACGCGGCGGGTGACCTTGACCCCGCGCGGCGAGCAGTTGCTGGCGCATTGCCAGCGGCTGGACGCGGTGATGCTGGCGATGGCGGCGGAACTGCGGCCGCAGGGCGGCGAGCCGGCCGGGCGGCTGTGCGTGCATCTGCCGGGTTCGTATGGGCGGCTGTGCGTGGCGCCGGTGCTGGCGAGTTTCATGGCCAAGCATCCGCAGATCCGCATCGAGGCGGTCTACGACGACGCTTACGTCGACCTGGTCGCCGGCCGCATCGATCTGGCCCTGCGCGTGGGCCGGCTGGCCGATTCGCAGCTGGTGGCGCGGCGCGTGGGCAGCATGCGGCGTTATCTGTGCGCGGCGCCGTCGTATCTCGCCGCCGCGCCGGCGGTGACCGATCCGGCCGAACTGAAGGCGCATCGCTGCGTCGCCTTCAGCGGCCTGCGCACCGGCACGCTGTGGCAGTTCAGCCAGGGGCGGCGGTGCCGCTCGGTGCGCATCGATCCGGTGCTGAGCTGCAACGATGCGATGGCCACGCGCGATGCGCTGCTGGCCGGCGTGGGCATCGGCATCCAGGGCGACTACATGGCCGATCCGCTGGTGGCCTGCGGCAAGCTGGTGCCGGTGCTGCCGGAGTGGGAGCTGAGCATTTCGCCGATCCAACTGGTGTGGCTGCCGGGCGCGGACCGGGCGCCGGCGCTGCGCGCATTGATCGATTTCCTCTCCGCAGAGCTTTAGGTTGCCGCCTGAAAGCGCACGCAGCGTGCGCCCCGGGAAACACTGGCCGGTGCTAGACTCCGGCGGCCGGGGCGACCCGGCGACAACCATTACGACGTCTTCAGGGCGGGGTGCGATTCCCCACCGGCGGTAGGTGGACGAGGCCCGCAAGGGCATCCGACACGAGCCCGCGAGCGCTTTCGCTCCCTGAGCGAAAGGTCAGCAGATCCGGTCCGATGCCGGAGCCGACGGTCGGAAATCCTCACGCTGTTCGGCGGGGGGCCTTTCCGGAAAGTCCGGATGAGAGAAGACGGTACGGCGGACACGCTCGCGGTGTGCGCCTGCCATGCGCCTTGGGGCGTTTTTCGCAGACTTTCTGACGCGGGAAACGTTTCATGAACTACATCGACAGCTCGACCGCCGCCTCCGTGCAGGAGGTGCGCTGATGTTCACCGGAATCATCCAGACCGTAGGCCGCATCGCGCGGCTCGAACCGCGTGGCGGCGATGTGCGCCTGTATGTCGACACCGCCGGACTCGATCTCGCCGACGTGCAGCTGGGCGACAGCATCGCCGTCTCCGGCGTGTGTCTCACCGCAGTGACGCTGGAGCCGCGCGGTTTCGGCGCCGACGTCTCCAACGAAACCCTGGCGCTGACCACCCTGGGCAAGCTCAAGGCCGGCGACCCGGTAAACCTGGAAAAGGCGCTGCGCCTGGCCGACCGCCTGGGCGGACACCTGGTCTCCGGCCATGTCGACGGCATGGGCAAGGTGGTCTCGATCACCCCCGACGGCCGCTCGCAGCGCTGGACCTTCGAGGTGCCGGCCAACCTGGCGCGCTATATCGCCGCCAAGGGCTCGATCTGCATCGAAGGCACCAGCCTCACCGTCAACGAAGTCGACGGCCTGCGTTTCGGCGTGAACCTTATCCCCCATACGGTGGAACACACGGTATTCCACGCGCGCCGCCCGGGCGACGCGGTGAACCTGGAGGTGGATGTGGTCGCGCGCTATGTGGAAAGGCTGATGGGCGGCGGCGGTTCGCCGCGGCTCGATGAGGACTTTCTGAAGAAGCACGGCTTCGCCTGAGGCTTAAAGCCCCTCTCCCGTCGGGAGAGGGGTTGGGGTGAGGGTACGGGCGGAGTGGGGCGTTGCACTTCGCCCGTACCCTCATCCGGCTGCCGCCACCTTCCTCGCTCCTCAGAGCCGCGCACATCCCTGTGCGCTCCCCGCGTGCTCCCGGGGGGGAGAAGGATTCAGCCTTGCAGGTTGAGGCAATACAAAATTTAACCGAGACCTTTTTTATGGCTTTCAACACCATCCCCGAAATCCTCGAAGACATCCGCGCCGGCCGCATGGTCGTGATCCTCGACGACGAGGACCGCGAGAACGAAGGCGACCTGATCATGGCTGCGCAGATGGTGCGGCCGGAGGACATCAACTTCATGGTGCGCGAGGCGCGCGGCCTGGTCTGCCTGACCCTGACCGAGCAGCGCACGCGGCAGTTGGGCTTGCGCCCGATGGTCAGCGACAACACCTCGCCGTACCACACCAACTTCACCGTCTCGATCGAGGCGGCCGAGGGCGTCACCACCGGCATCTCGGCGCACGACCGCGCGCGCACCATCCAGGTGGCGGTGAAGTCGGACGCCCAGCCGCAGGACCTGTCGCAGCCCGGCCATATCTTTCCGCTCACCGCGCAGCCGGGCGGCGTGCTCAGCCGCGCCGGCCATACCGAGGCCGGTTGCGATCTCGCCGCGCTGGCGGGGCTGGAGCCGTCGGCGGTGCTGATCGAGATCCTGCACGAGGACGGCTCGATGGCGCGCCGGCCGGAGCTGGAGGTGTTCGCGCACAAGCATGGCCTGAAGATCGGCTCGATCGCCGACCTGATCCGCTACCGCCTGGAAACCGAGAAGACGGTCAAGCGCGTGCACGAGGAACAGGTCGACACCGAGTTCGGCCCGTTCCGCCTGGTGGCCTACCGCGACGCGATCCATCACGGCCTGCATTTCGCGTTGACCCGCGGCAAGCTCAACGACGGCGCGCCGGTGCTCACCCGCGTGCATGTGCGCAACACGCTGTCCGACGTGCTGCATCTGCAGCGCGACGACCTGGGCCTGACCGTCACCGCCGCGCTGCGCCGCATTGCCGACGAGGACCGCGGCGTGCTGCTGGTGCTGTCCGGCGAGGACACCCCGGACGCGCTGCTGCGCCGCCTCAGCCGGCAGCCCTCGGCGCAGGCGCCTGAAGAAGCGCAGCAGCAGGAATGGCGCCAGCTCGGCCTGGGCGCGCAGATGCTGGCCGACCTGGGCGTGCAGCGCCTGCGCGTGCTGGGCACGCCGCGCAAGCTGGTCGGCCTGGGCGGCTTCGGGCTGGAGGTGGTCGAGCACGTGTGATCCGGCCCGCGCCCGGGTGCCGCCATCGGGCGGCCAGGGCGCGCGCGGCATACTGCCGGCTTCTGCCACCACCGCTTACGCCATGACCGCCATCCGTTTGATCGCTCCCTCCGGGTATCCGCACGACCGCGCCGCCATGCAGCGCGGCGTGGCGCGGCTGCAGGCCGTCGGCTGCACCTTGCAAGGCCTCGATGCGCTCGAACGCACCGAGCTGCGCTATGCCGGATCGGACGAACAGCGCGTCGGCGAGCTCAACGCGCTGGCCGGTGCGGACCCGTTGCCGGACATCGTGCTGGCCATCCGCGGCGGCTATGGCGCCACGCGCCTGCTGGAACAACTGGACTACGACGCGCTGCGCGAGCGCCTGGCCGGCACCGCCACCTTGCTGGTCGGGCATAGCGACTTCACCGCGCTGCAGCTGGCGCTGTACACCAGGAGCGGCCTGGCCAGCTTCGGCGGCCCCATGCTGGGGCCGGACTTCGGCGCGCCGGAGCTGCATCCGCTGATGTGGGAGCACTTCTGGCGCACGCTCAGCGCGCCGCAGTCCAGCGCGAGCTGGGCGACGCCTGCGGAGGGCGAGCTGGATGTGGAAGGCCCGCTGTGGGGCGGCAACCTCGCCGTGCTGTGCAGCCTGCTGGGCACGCCGTATTTCCCGCGCATCGATGGCGGCATCCTGTTCGTCGAGGACGTCGGCGAGCCGCCGTACCGGATCGAGCGCCTGCTGTACCAGCTGCACCTGGCCGGCGTGCTGGACCGCCAGCGCGCCCTGGTGCTGGGCCATTTCACCCACTGCCGCCCGGCGGCCTACGACAACGGCTACGACGTCCCCGCCGCGTTCGCGCAGATCGGCCGGGTGGCGCGGGTGCCGGTGGTTAGCGGGCTGCCGTTCGGCCACGAGCCGGACAAGTTCACCCTGCCGTTCGGCGCCGCGGCCCGCCTGCGCGTGGCCGGCGGCGAGGCGGTGCTGTCGTTCGGCGGTTATCCGCACCTGGCCGGGCTCCCGTCCCGCCTAGACCCGGGCACGTTGCCCCAAATCCCGTAAAATGACCGGCCCAGATGGGCCGTACGCCCCAGGAAACGCATACCCATGAACATCATCGAAGGCGATTTCTCCACGCCCAAGGGCCGCTTTGCCATCGTCGCCGGCCGCTTCAACGGCTTCGTGGTCGAGGCCCTGGTGGCCGGCGCACGCGACGCGCTGGTGCGCCACGGCGTGCAGGACGAGGCGATCGACCTGGTCCGCGTGCCGGGCGCGTGGGAGATCGCGCTGGCCGGCCACAAGCTGGCGCACTCCGGCAAGTACGCCGCGGTGATCGCGCTGGGCGCGGTGATCCGCGGTTCCACCCCGCATTTCGACTTCGTCGCTGGCGAATGCGCCAAGGGCCTGGCCGGTGCGGCCTATGGTTCGGGCGTGCCGGTGTCGTTCGGCGTGCTGACCACCGACAGCATCGAGCAGGCGATCGAGCGTTCCGGCACCAAGGCCGGCAACAAGGGCGCCGACGCCGCCATCGCCGCGCTGGAAATGGTCAACCTGTACGGGAAGCTGTGATGAGCACGCGTCCCGACGGCATCGACCTGGCCGCGCGCTCGCGCGCCCGCCGCCGCGCGCTGCAGGCGCTGTACGCCTGGCAGATCGGCGGCAGCGCCATGAAGGCGGTGATCGAGCAGTTCCAGCACGAGCAGGACATGGAAGTGGCCGACCTGGACTACTTCGAAGACCTGCTGCATGGCGTGGAGCGCAACCTCGCCGCCATCGACGAAAGCCTCAAGCCCTACGTCGACCGCGAGATCGAGCAGATCGACCCGATCGAGCGCGCCGCGCTGCGCATGGCCGCCTACGAGCTGAAGTACCGCCCGGACGTGCCGTACCGCGTGGTCATCAACGAGGCCATCGAAGTGACCAAGCGCTTCGGCGCCGACCACGGCCACAGCTACGTCAACGGCGTGCTGGACAAGCTCGCCGTGCAGCTGCGCTCGGTGGAGAAGAAAGGCTGATGAGCGCGGTGCCGGCGAATGACGTGCCGGTGCTGGAGACCGCGCGGCTGCGGCTGCGCGCGCATCGGCCGGAAGACCACGCCGCCTGCGCGGCGGTGTGGGGCGATGCGGAAGTCACCCGCTTTCTCGGCGGGCGTGCGTTCTCGAGCGAGGAAGTCTGGCGGCGCATGCTGTCGTGGCGCGGTCTGTGGAGCATGCTCGGTTATGGCTTCTGGGCCGTGGAAGAGAAAGACAGCGGGCGCTATGTCGGCGATATCGGTTTCGCCGATTTCCGCCGCGAGCTCGATCCCTCGCTGATCGGGATGCTGGAATTCGGCTGGATCCTGGCCCCGGCCGCGCATGGCAAGGGCTATGCGAGCGAGGCGGTGGCGGCGGCCACGGCGTGGGCGGCGCAGCAGCTGCCGCATATGCGCTCGGTGTGCATCATTGCGCCGGGGAATCTGGCGTCGATCCGCGTGGCGGAGCGGGCGGGCTTCCGCGAATGGAAGCGCAGCATCTATCACGGTGAGCCGACCATCGTCTTCGCGCGGTAAGGCGTAGGTTGGGGTGAGCCGCAGGCGAACCCCAACGCTGCGATGCGCTTGGAGATGACGATGTTGGGGTTCGCCTGCGGCTCACCCCAACCTACGCCGTATCGCTTATTTCGCGGGTGCGCATTCCTTGCGGCCGTTGTCCGCGATTCCCGCGATCAGCCATTTCCCGTTCTGCTTCACCAGATGCGCGATATCCGTGCCGCAATGATCGACCTTGCCGTCGACCAGGAATTCGTACGAGGTCCAGATGATCGCGATGTTGTCGTCGATCTTCACCAGCGGATCGTGGATGCGCTCTTCCAGCTTCTGCGTGCCGGTGGCGGGGATGTGCTCGATAAACGCGTCGTAGTGCAGCTGCTGGGTCTTGTCGGCGCGGGTGAGGGTGATCATGCCGCCGGGCAGCAGGGCGGAGCGCATCATGTCGTGGTCGCGCTTGCCGATGCCGTCGAGCAAGGTCTGGAAGGGTGCGAGCACGGCTTTCTCTTCCGGCGTTGCAGCATGCAGCGGGGCAGCCGCCAGCACGGCCAGCGCGGCGCAGGCGGAGAGGGGCAGCGAGAATCGGCGGACGTGCATGGGCGGACCTCCGTGGCTGTAGTCCGACCGATTCTAGCGATGCGCTCCGCGGCCGCCCGCATGACTACCGGCACGGTCCGCGCTTGCATGCGGCGGGTGCGGATGGTCTGCTTGCCGTTGTTTGCCGCCGCAGGATCGCCATGGAATTCCGCCTGATCGACCGCATCCGCGAGCGCACCGCGCAGGGGCGCGACGATGTGCGCTTGGGGATCGGCGACGACGCTGCCGTGCTGGCCGTGCCCGAGGGGCAGGAGCTGGCGGTGGCGATCGACAGCATGGTCGAAGGCGTGCATTTCCTGCGCGATACGGCGCCGGCGGACCTGGGCTGGAAGGCCCTGGCGGTGAACCTGTCCGACCTGGCCGCGATGGGCGCCACGCCGGCCTGGGCCCTGCTCGCACTGACCCTGCCGCGCAACGGTGCGGCGGAGGCGCGGCAGCGTTTCGTCGACGAGTTCGCCGACGGCTTCGCGCAGCTGGCGCAGCCGCATCGGCTGGCCCTGGTGGGTGGCGATACCACGGGCGGTCCACTGACGATCAGCGTGGCGGTGCATGGCTTCGTGCCGCCGGGCAAGGCGCTGCGCCGGGCCGGAGCGCGGCCGGGCGACGTGGTGATGGTCACCGGCACGCTCGGCGATGCGGCCGCCGGCCTGCATCTGCTGCAGCGTGGTGGCGCGGATGGCGCGCAGGCCGCGTATCTGGTGGAGCGCTTGCAGCGGCCGACGCCGCGCATCGCCGCGGGCCTCGCTTTGCGCGAACGAGCCAGCGCCTGCCTCGATGTGTCGGATGGCCTGGTCGCCGACCTTGGCCATCTCTGCGCCGCCAGCGGCGTCGGTGCGGAAATCGAAAGCGTATTGCTGCCGCGCTCATCCGCGCTGCTCGGTCTGTTCGACGACACCTCCGCGCGCGACTTTGCGCTCAGCGGCGGCGACGACTACGAACTGTGCTTCACCGTGCCCGCTGCACGCGCGGCCGAGGTGCAGGCCGATCTCGCGCGCCTGGGCTGCGGCGCTGCGCGCATCGGCCGCATCGTGGAAGGCGAGGGCGTGCGCGTGCGCGCAGAAGATGGCGCATGGCTGGAGTCGGTACACCAAGGCTGGGATCATTTCGCCGCATGAGCGACAAAAAAATTCTCACCCCCGCACAGCGCCGCGTGCTGACCTCGTCGCTGGCCGGCTGGATCGCCTGCGGTTTCGGCTCCGGCCTCGCGCCCAAGGCGCAGGGCACCTGCGGTTCGCTGGCGGCGCTGCTGCCGTGGCTGCTGCTGCGCCAGCTGCCGTTGCCGCTGTATGCGCTGGTGATCGTGCTGTCCTTCGCGCTGGGCGTGTGGGCCTGCAACGTCGCCGGGCGCGCGCTCGGCGTGGACGATCACCGCAGCCTGGTGTGGGACGAGTTCGTCGGGCAGTGGATCGCGCTGGTGCCGGCCTTGTTCGCGCCGTGGTGGGCGGTGCTGGCGGGCTTCGGGTTGTTCCGCCTGTTCGACGTGGCCAAGCCCTGGCCGATCAGCTGGCTGGACCGCCATTTGAAGGGCGGTCTCGGGGTGATGGTCGACGACGTGGTGGCCGGCGTGTTCGCCGCCATCGTGCTCGGCGTGGGACTGGCCTGGTGGCCGGGCGCTAACGCCTGGGGCTGACCCACATGGTGATCGTCGCGCGGAATACCGCCTCGCCGCTGGCATCGGTCACCGTCACGCGCACCGGATAATCGGCCGCCTCGCTGCCGATTTCCGGCGCCAGCGGCTCGGCCACGCCGACCACGCCGGTGGTCGCCTTCTTCAGGTATTCCACCGTCATGCCCTTCGGGATCCAGCGATGCGTGGGCGGGATGGTCACCTCGGTCATGGTGCCGCCGGCCAGTTCCGCCAGGTTGCACATGGCGATCGCGTGCACCGTGCCGATGTGGTTGAGCACCGCGCGCCGCTTGGCGATGCGGATGCGGCAGTGCCCGGGCCGCAGTTCCTCGAAGCGCGGCTTGATGCTGCCGAAATACGGCGCCTTCAGGCAGATCAGGCGCGAGAACAGCCAGGCGCCGCCAGGGCGGGCGGAAAGCTTCTGCCACATCGCGAGTGCGCCGCGGGAAGTGCTCATCGGGAGGCCTCGAAGAAGGAAACGAAGAAGCTCAGGCTTCGGCGAGCCGCTTGAGCGAGGCCAGCACGTCGTCGAAGTCGGCAGTGACCGCCGCGCCGATCTCCGCCGCATCCGGCCCCGTCACCACCGAGACGTAGCTGACCCGCGAACGCGTCGCAGCGAGCGGCTCGATGCGATGCGAGACCACCACGGTGACCTCGTCGACCACCGTCTGGTCAGTGAATACGCGAGGCTCCTGCACTTCGATCAGCGTGCTGGTGAAGGCATCCACGCCGGGCGGCTTCATGCTGAAGCTGGTGCCTTCCGCGAACGGGCCGTGCAGCTCGATCGACTCGATCCCGGCGTTCCAGTGCTTCCAGCCGGGCACGTCGGCGAACAGCTGCCAGATCCGTGCGGGCGCGGCTTCGATCTCGATGCTCGCTTCATGACGCCACATGCCGTGCTCCTTGCCTGGACGAGCCCGGATCATCGCATGGCGGATGCTGGACGGGCATCACGCGCCGTGGGCTTGGAGGCATCGCGGGGCGGTGGCATGCTCGTGCGGTTGGCATTCCCTGGAAGGAGATCCCCATGCAATACCGTCGTCTCGGCAACAGCGGCCTGCAGCTCTCGGCTTTGTCCTTCGGCGCCTGGGTCACGTTCGGCCAGCAGGTGGGGCGCTCGCTGGCGCGCGACATGCTGGCGATGGCGCACGACCATGGCGTGAATTTCTTCGACAACGCCGAGGTGTACAACCACGGCGTGGCGGAAACGCTGATGGGCGACGTGCTGGCGGACCTGCGTTTTCCGCGCGACAGCTATTGCGTGTCCAGCAAGGTGTTCTTCGGTGCGCGGGCGAATCCGGCGCCGACCCAGCGCGGCCTGTCGCGCAAGCACGTGCTCGAAGCCTGCCACCAGGCGCTGCAGCGGCTGCGCGTGGATCACCTGGACCTGTACTTCTGCCATCGCCCCGATCCGGATACGCCGGTGCTGGAAACCGTCGCCGCGATGGACACCCTGGTGCGCCAGGGCAAGGTGCTGTACTGGGGCACCAGCGAATGGCCGGCGGCGCTGATCGCCGAAGCGCACCGCGTGGCGCGCGAGAACCACATGTACGCGCCGACCATGGAGCAGCCCGAATACAACCTGCTGCATCGCGAGCGGGTGGAGCAGGAATACGCGCCGCTGTACCGCGACTTCGGCATGGGCACCACGATCTGGTCGCCGCTGGCCTCGGGCCTGCTCACCGGCAAGTACAACGACGGCGTGCCGAACGACGCGCGCCTGGCCCAGCCCGGCTACGAGTGGCTGCGCAAGGCGGTGTTGGAACAGGGCGGCGAACGCATCGCCAAGGTGCGGCGGCTGGCGCCGATCGCCACCGAGCTGGGGGTGACGCAGGCGCAGCTGGCGATCGGCTGGTGCCTGGTCAATCCACATGTGTCGACGGTGATGCTGGGCGCCAGCCGGCTGGACCAGCTCGAACACAACCTCGACGTGATGCGCCTGTTGCCGCGGCTGACGCCGGACGTGCTGGCACGGATCGAACAGGCGGTCGCCTGAGCGGGGCAGGGCGCGGCAGGGCGCGGCGTTCCGCCCTGCCGCGTTCACACTTCGACCGTTGACAGGTAAATGAGAACGATTATCATCAACTTCGCCTCTGACCAATGCGGAGTCTGCTCATGTCCACCACCGCCCTGCTGTCCACCCCCGCCGAACTGCTGTCGCGCCCGCTGGGCCTGCTGCGCCTGAAGTCCCAGGCCGTCACGCCGGAGCCCGGCACGCGCCGCATCGCCAGCCACGCCCTGCTGGCCGGCGAGCGCGAACTGGTGATCACCCACCAGGGCAGCGAGTACCACCTGCGCCTTACCCGCAACGACAAGCTGATCCTCACCAAGTAAGCCCGCACGGCCGGCGTCCTGCCGGTATCGGTCCATCTCTTCAGGCCTATCGCCAGCGCCGCGTTGCTCTCCCCGCAGCGCGCCAGCCGGGTCTCCTCTTTCCAGGAGCGCGCCATGTTCGGCTGGCTGGCCCACACCCTTGCCGCGGTCTGTCCGCATTCGTATGCACCGTCGTGCCAGCCGCGCTGGCTGCGCGTGGCCCCGGCTGCGCTCGCCGCGCGCCTGCCGCTGCTCGGCACCGTGCTGTATCTGCCGATGCGTGGCGACACCTCGCCGGACCACCCGGCGCGCGGCTGGCTGGCCGAAAGCGAAGACCTCGCCCCGCTGCTGCATACGCAATGGCTGCTCGCCTCCTGCGTGATCGGCGCGGACGGCCCGCGCGAATGGCTGGAATGCGTGGACGCCGCCGGCCGCCTGCGCGCCCGCCTGCACCTGCTGCCGGACACCGACTACCTGGCCTGGGACGTGCTGCTGTCCGCCGCCACGCCGGCGCAGGCGCCCGCGTTCCGCCGCGTGCAGCGGCCGTTCCGCGCGGCAGGCGCGCGCCTGCTGCATTTCACCCAGCGGCGGCTGGGCAATATGGATGTCCTCGGCGGCAGGGATGCCGCGCAGCTCTCCGCGCTCGGCCACGACATCGCGCAGGAAGTGCTGCGCGCCGAGGCGCTGTAGCGCGCCCGTCCGGAGCGTCCGGACACTTGTCCGCCTGTCCGTCGATCTGTCCGCGGACAACGCATTCCGCCCGGGCGCCATCGACAACTGACTGAAAAACAACCCGAATCGATTGGCATCGCGGTTGGCACAGCGCTTGCTGACATCGGTCCAGGGGCCACACATGTCCGTGGCCAGGGACCGATCATGATTCGCGATACCTCCGCTCAAGACCGCCTGGTCGAGGTCAAGCCCAGCCGCAAGCGCCGGGTCATCTTCATCGGAGCCGGCGTGGCCGTGGTGGCCTTGCTGGCTTTGGTGCTGCCGCAGGCCAGCCGCCTGTTCTCCGCCGACGCTTCAGTCAGCGGCTCGCGCCTTGCCTTCGGCACGGTCGACCGTGGCCTGTTCGTGCGCGACATCGCCGCCGAAGGCAAGGTGGTCGCCGCGGTCAGCCCGACCTTGTACGCCACCTCCGGCGGCGCGGTCACGCTGAAAGTGCACGCCGGCGACGTCGTAAAGCAGAACCAGGTGCTGGCCAGCATCGTCAGCCCCGAGCTGACCAACAAGCTGGCGCAGGAGCAGAGCGCGGCCGACGCGATGGAAGTCGACTTCCTGCGCTCGCAGATCGACGCCAAGAAGAAGCGCGGCGAGCTGCAGAAGGCCTACGACAACGCGCAGATCGACCAGACCAGCGCGCAACGCGACCTGCAGCGCTACCAGAAGGCGTTCACCCAGGGCGCCGTGCCCAGCATGAACGTGGACAAGGCCAAGGACGACGTCGAGAAGGCGCGCATCACCCTGGAACACGCCAAGGCCGATCTCGGCAATGACGGCGCCAGCCTCGACTTCGACATCAAGTCCAAGAAGCTCGCGCACGACCGCCAGGTGCTGCTGGTGAAAGACCTGCAGCGCCAGGTCGACGAACTCAACGTGAAGTCGCCGGTGGACGGCCAGATCGGCCAGCTGTTCATCGCCGAACGCGCCACCGTGGCCAAGGACGCGCAGCTGCTCAGCGTGATCGACCTGAGCCGGCTGGAAGTGGAAATGAAGGTGCCGGAAAGCTTCGCCCGCGATCTGGGCATCGGCATGGGCGGCGAGATCAGCGGCAACGGCAATACCTGGAAGGGCCTGGTCAGCGCCATCTCGCCCGAAGTGGTGAACGGCGAAGTGGCCGCCCGCCTGCGCTTCGACGGCGACACGCCCAAGCAGCTGCGCCAGAACCAGCGCTTGTCGGTGCGCATCCTGCTGGACCGCCGCGACAACGTGCTGGCCGTGCAGCGCGGCTCGTTCGTCGACGAATCCGGCGGCGCCTATGCCTACATCGTGCACGACGGCATCGCCGAGAAGCACCCGATCCGCGTCGGCGCCAGCAGCATCGACAAGGTGGAGATCCTGGACGGTCTGAAGGAAGGCGACCGCATCGTGATCTCCGGTACCGACAGCTTCAAGAATGCGGCGCGCGTCGCCATCAGCCGCTGATCCACACCACTACTGCTCCACTACCGAAGGACGAAACAACCATGCTCAAGATGACCCACCTGTCCAAGGTCTACCGCACTGAAGTGGTGGAGACCTACGCGCTGCGCGACTTCAATATCGACGTGAAGGAAGGCGAGTTCGTCGCGGTGACCGGCCCGTCCGGCTCCGGCAAGACCACCTTCCTCACCATCGCGGGCCTGCTGGAGACCTTCACCGGCGGTGAGTACCACCTGGATGGCGTGGAGGTCAGCAACCTCAACGACAACGCGCGCTCGAAGATCCGCAACGAGAAGATCGGCTTCATCTTCCAGGCCTTCAACCTGATCCCCGACCTCAACGTGTTCGACAACGTCGAAGTGCCGCTGCGCTATCGCGGCATGAAGGCGCCGGAACGCAAGCAGCGCATCATGGACGCGCTGGAGCGCGTCGGCCTGGCCTCGCGCGCCAAGCACTATCCGGCGGAACTCTCCGGCGGCCAGCAGCAGCGCGTGGCGATCGCCCGCGCCCTGGCCGGCTCGCCGCGCCTGCTGCTCGCCGACGAACCGACCGGCAACCTGGACACCCAGATGGCCCGCAGCGTGCTGGAACTGCTCGAGGAAATTCATCGCGAGGGCGCCACCATCGTGATGGTCACCCACGATCCGGAACTGGCCACGCGCGCGCAGCGCAACGTGCACGTCATCGACGGCCAGGTGGTCGACCTCGCCGAAGACCCGCGCTTCCACCAGCACCAGTCGCGCGCAGGCGCACCGGCTTAAAGCTTTTGAAGCCCCTCTCCCACCGGGAGAGGGGTTGGGGTGAGGGTACGGGCGGAGCGCGAGAGTGATGTGCACGACTCCGCCCGAACCCTCATCCGGCTGCCGCCACCTTCTCCCCGTGCACGAAATTTGTGAACGGGGAGAAGGATCGGAACTCGGAAACTGATTCACTCATCGGACGCCACGATGTTCGCCTATTACTTCCAGCTCGGCCTGCGCAGTCTCCGCAAGAATCCGTTGCTCACCGCCTTGATGGTGATGGCGATCGGCTTCGGCGTGGCGGCATCGATGACCACCTATTCGGTGTTCCGCGCCACGTCCAACAACCCCATCCCGCAGAAGTCCTCGCAGCTGTTCGTGCCGCAGATCGACAACTGGGGTCCGGAAGACGCGCAGCAGAACCAGGGCGAGCCGCCGCGTGCGATGAGCTACACCGACGCCATCGGACTGATGCGCGACCACAAGGCCGCGCGCCAGACCGCGCTGTATCCGGCCGGCCTGTCGATCGTGCCGGCCGACGCCAGCCAGCTGCCGTTCCGCGAAAACACCTACGGCGTGTACGCCGATGCGTTCCCGATGTTCGACATCCCGTTCAAGTACGGCCGCGGCTGGACCCAGGCCGACGACGAGGCCCATGCCCAGGTGGCGGTGATCGGCCAGCAGCTCAACGAGAAGCTGTTCCGTGGCGAGAACAGCGTGGGCCGCGAGATCAACCTCGACGGCCGCAGCTACCGCGTCGTCGGCGTGATGGAGCATTGGGACCCGCAGCCGCTGTTCTTCGACGCGGTGAACACCGGCGGCTTCGACGATCCGACCCAGCTGTTCGTGCCGTTCACCCGCATGATCGAGCTGAAGGTGGCCACCAACGGCAACAACAACTGCAACAAGGACCCCGGCACCGGCTGGGACAACTGGCTGCATTCCGAATGCATCTGGCTCGGCTTCATGGCCGAACTGCCGACCAAGGCGGAAGCCGACGCCTACCGCAGCTATCTCAACGGCTACGCCGCCGAGCAGCAGCGCGCCGGCCGCTTCAAGTGGGCGCCGAACACCCGTCTGCGCAACGTGGTGGAGTGGCTGGACTACCAGAAGGTGGTGCCGCCGGAAGCGAAGATCTCGCTGCTGGTCGCGCTGGGCTTCCTGGTGATCTGCCTGGTCAACACCATCGGCCTGCTGCTGGCGAAGTTCCTGCGCCGCTCCTCCGAGATCGGCGTGCGCCGCGCCCTGGGCGCCTCGCGCCGGGAAATCTACACGCAGTTCCTGATGGAGGCGGGCGCGGTCGGCCTGGCTGGCGGCCTGCTCGGCCTGCTGCTCACCGGCGTCGGCGTGTACGGCATCTCGCTGATCTTCGATCCGCAGGTAGCGCGCCTGGCCAAGCTCGATATCCCGCTGGTGCTGCTGACCTTGCTGGTGGCGATCCTGTCCACAGTGATCGCGGCGTTCTATCCGACCTGGCGTGCGGCGCAAGTACAGCCCGCCTGGCAGCTCAAGTCCAATTAACCGAGGCGACGAACATGCTGCAGATCAAGCCTATTCTCGCCGCCCTCAAGCGCCACAAGGCCGGCACCATCCTGATCGCGATGCAGATCGCGCTGACCCTGGCGATCGTGTGCAACGCGCTGTTCATCATCCAGCAGCGGGTGGACCGCCTGTCGCGGCCCACCGGCATGGACGAGAACAACGTGCTGGCGATCCAGAACCGCTGGGTCTCGGTGGACGGCAAGGACACCGCCCCGCTGATCAAGGCCGACGTGCAGGCGCTGCGCCAGATCCCGGGCGTGCAGGACGCCTTCGCCACCAACTCGTTCCCGCTGCGCGGCGGCGGCTGGTCGACCGGCGTCAACCTGGCGCCGAAGAACGAAGGCAAGCCAGCGGCGCAGACCACGCTGTACTTCGTCGACGATCATGCGCTGCCGGTCTACGGCGCCCAGTTGATCGCCGGCCGCAACTTCACCCCCGACGAAGTGATCAGCGCCGATCCCAAGGACATCAAGTCCACGCCGCAGATCATCGTGAGCAAGGCGCTGGCCGACAAGCTCTATCCGAAGGGCGATGCGCTGGGCAAGCAGGTCTATCTCAACGGCAAGGACGTCCCGCCCAGCACCATCATCGGCATCGTCGCGCGGCTGCAGGTGCCGTGGAACGGCACCTGGGCCGACAACTTCAACGACAACGCGATGATGTTGCCGGTGCAGCTGACCAGCAACTACACGATCTACCTGATCCGCGCCAAGCCGGGCCAGCTCGCCGATGTGGTCAAGAGCGCGCCGGCGACGCTGCTGAAGACCAACCGCATGCGCGTGATCTCCGGCGAGCGCGCCGTGCGCACCTACGAGCAGGTGCGCGGCGACGCCTACAAGAACGACCGCGGCATGGCGATCCTGATGGGGGTGATCTGCGTGATCCTGCTGGCCATCACCGCCGCCGGCATCGTCGGCCTGACCAGCTTCTGGGTCGGCCAGCGGCGCAAGCAGATCGGCGTGCGCCGCGCGCTGGGCGCGACCAAGCGCGACATCCTGGGCTACTTCCTCACCGAGAACCTGATGATCGGCGTGGCCGGCGTGGTGATCGGCATCGGCCTGGCGATCGGCATGAACCTGTGGATGGTCTCGCAGTTCGAGATGGCGCGCTTGTCCATCGCCTACGTGGTGGTCGGCGTGGTGGCGCTGCTCCTGCTCGGCCAGGCGGCCGTGCTGGCGCCGGCCATGCGCGCGGCGAAAGTGCCCCCGGTGGAGGCCACGCGCTCGGTCTGAGCGCGCGGTTCCCTGAAGCTTCCCCTGCAGAGAGAGTCATGAGCGGAATGTTTGCCCACAACCTGCGGCTCGGCGCACGCAGCATGCGCAAGAACCCGGTGCTCACCGCACTGATGGTGATGGCGATCGGCTTCGGCGTGGCGGCGTCGATGATCACCTACGCGGTGTTCCGCGCCGTGTCGGGCGACCCGATCCCGCAGAAGTCCTCGCGCCTGTTCGTGCCGCTGCTCGACAACCGCGGGCCGCAGTACAACAACGAGGGCGAGCCGCCGAACGCGCTCACCTACACCGACGCGGTGGCGCTGATGAAGGCCCACCGCGCCAAGCACCAGACCGTGCTGTACCAGGTCGGCCTGTCGGTGATGGCGCAGCAGGAGAACCACCTGCCGTTCAAGGCGATCGGCTACGCCACGCTGACCGACTTCTTCCCGATGTTCGACGTGCCGTTCCAGTACGGCGGCGCGTGGAGCACCGCCGACGACGATGCGCGTTCCGCGGTGGTGGTGATCGGCCGCAAGCTCAATCAGAAGCTGTTCGGCGGCGCCAACAGCGTCGGCCGCGAGCTCGTGCTGGACGACCAGGCCTACCGCATCGTCGGCGTCACCGACGATTGGGACCCGAAGCCGCGCTTCTTCGACATGTTCAGCGGCAATGCCTATGCCGATCCCTCGCAGGTCTACATCCCGTTCCACTACGCGGTGGAGCACGACATCGAAACCTACGGCAATAACAACTGCGGCAGCGACGGCAAGCGCGGCATTGGCCGCCAGGGCTGGCTGCGTGGCGAATGCGTGTGGATCAGCCCCTGGGTGGAGCTGGACAGCGCGGCCGACGTGGCGGCGTACCGCCAGTTCCTCACCTCCTATGCCGAGGACATGCGCCGCGCCGGCCGCTTCGACTGGGCGCCGAATGTCCGTCTGCGCGACGTCGTCGACTGGTTGGACTTCCAGCATGCGGTGCCGCCGGAAAGCCGCATCTCGCTGGTGATCGCGATCGGTTTCTTCGCCATCTGCCTGGTCAACACCATCGGCCTGCTGCTGGCCAAGTTCATGCGGCGCTCGTCCGAGATCGGCGTGCGCCGCGCGCTCGGCGCCTCGCGCGGCGACATCTACCGGCAGTTCCTGGCCGAGGCCGGCATGGTCGGCCTGGCCGGCGGCGCGCTGGGCGTGCTGCTCACCGGTGTCGGCATGTTCGGGGTGGGGCTGGTGTTCCAGCCGAAGATCGCGCGCCTGGCGCACCTGGATCTGTCGCTGGTGGCGCTGTCGCTGCTGGTGGCGGTATTCGCCACGGTGGTGGCGGCGTTCTATCCGACCTGGCGGGCGGCGCAAGTGCAGCCGGCCTGGCAGCTCAAGTCCAACTGACGGCGCGGAGGAGAGCCATGGAAATCAAACCTATCCTCACCGCACTGCGCCGCCACAAGGCGGGCACCGTGCTGATCGCGATGCAGATCGCGCTCACGTTGGCGATCGTGTGCAACGCACTGTTCATCATCCAGCAGCGCGTGTCGCACCTGTCCGAGCCGACCGGCATCGATGAAGCCGACATCTACGTGGTCAACAACGAATGGGCCGGCAAGGCCAGCATCGAGCAGATCGACGCCAACACCCGTGCCGACGTCGCCGCGCTGCGCCAGATTCCCGGCGTGCAGGACGTCACGCCCAGCAACTCGTATCCGCTGCGCGGCGGTGGCTGGGATGACGGGATACGCCTGCATCCCGAGCAGCGCTCGGATATCACCGGCTCGACCATCTATTTCGGCGACGACCGCTTCGTCGACACGCTCGGCCTGCGCCTGATCGCCGGCCGCAACTTCCGCAGCGACGAGATCGGCAGCATGGACGTGCGCGACCGCCTCGCCGCGCCGTCGGTGATGGTGACGCGCGCGCTGGCCGAGAAGCTGTTTCCCGACGGCCAGGCCGTGGGCAAGAGCATCTATGTCGCCGGCAACCAGACCACCATCGTCGGCGTGGTGGATCTGCTGCAGGCGCAGAGCGTGGCGCGTTGGGCCTCGAAGTTCGCCCACCGCGCGGTGATCCTGCCCAAGCGCCTGATCAGTGCCGGCGGTGGCTTCTACATCGTGCGCGCCAGGCCCGGCCAGCTCGACGCGGCGATGCGCGCCACGCCGGAAGCGCTGAACCGGGTCAACCCGCGCCGTGTGCTGGACGAGGAGAACGGCGTGCTGAGCTTCAGCGAAGTGCGTGCACGCGCCTACGAAGGCGACCGCGGCATGGCCGTGCTGATGGGCGTGATCTCGCTGGTGCTGCTGGCGATCACCGCCGCGGGCATCGTCGGCCTGACCAGCTTCTGGGTCGGCCAGCGCCGCCGCCAGATCGGCGTGCGGCGCGCGCTCGGCGCCACCCGGCAGGACATCCTGCAGTACTTCATGACCGAGAACCTGCTGATCAGCGTCGGCGGCGTGGGCGTGGGCGTGGTGCTGGCGATCGCCATGAACCTGTGGCTGGTCACCCGCTTCGAGATGAACCGGCTGTCGATGGACTACGTGCTGAGCGGCGTGCTGCTGCTGCTGTTGCTGGGACAAGGGGCGGTACTGGCGCCGGCGATCCGCGCGTCCAAGGTATCGCCGGTGGAGGCCACGCGCTCGGTGTGACCGCGCGCGGGTTCGCTTAAGGACGAAGAGGGGAGAGGGCATGTTCACGTATTACCTGGAGCTGGCGCTGCGCAGCCTCCGGCGCAACAAGGTGCTTACCGCGCTGATGGTGGTCGCCATCGCGCTGGGCATCGGCGCCTGCATGACCACGCTGACCGTGCTGCACGTGCTGTCGGGCGACCCGATTCCGGCCAAGAGCACGCGGCTGTTCTATCCGCAGCTCGATCCGCAGGACATGGACGGCTATCGCGAAGGCGAGGAGCCGCCGGAGCAGCTCACCTGGATCGACGGCATGAACCTGCTCAAGGCCAAGCGCGCCAAGCGCCAGGCCCTGATGACCGGCGGCGCCGTGCCGGTGCAGCCGGCGCAGGCCGACGTGGAACCGTTCTTCAGCGATTCGCGTTACACCACGGCGGATTTCTTTGCCATGTTCGACGCACCCTTCCTGTACGGCCAGGGCTGGAACGAGGCCGACGACGACAGCAAGGCGCGCGTGGCGGTGATCACGCGCAAGCTCAACGAGAAACTGTTCGGCGGCAAGGACAGCCGCGGCCAGGTGGTGCGCCTGAAGGACACGCCGTTCCGCGTGGTCGGCGTGCTCGACGACTGGCGCCCGAACCCGCATTTCTACGACCTCAACGTGGGCAACTACACCGAGTCGGAAGAAGTGTTCGTGCCGCTGTCCACCTCGCGCGATCTCACCTTGCCGCGCAACGGCAGCACTGACTGCTGGGGCCGCGGCGGCGGCAACGATGGCGACCACATGGAAAATGCCACCTGCGTGTGGATGCAGTTCTGGGTGGAACTGGCCAGTGCCTCCGATGCGCCGGCGTACAAGGCCTTCCTGGAGAACTACTCGCGCGAGCAGAAGACCCTGGGCCGCTTCCAGCGCCCGGTGAACGTGCGCCTGCGCAACGTCATGGAATGGCTGGACCAGGAGAAAGTGGTGCCCAGCGACGTGCGCCTGCAGAGCTGGCTGGCGATCGGCTTCCTGGTCGTGTGCCTGGTCAACACGGTCGGCCTGATGCTGGCCAAGTTCCTGCGCCGCGCCGGCGAGCTGGGCGTGCGCCGCGCGCTGGGCGCGTCCAAGCGCGAGATCTTCAAGCAGCTGCTGATCGAAGCCGGCGTCGTCGGCCTGGCCGGCGGCGTGTGCGGACTGGTGCTGGCCTTCCTCGGCCTGTGGCTGGTGCGCCAGCAGCCGGCCGACTACGCCTCGCTGGCCCGGCTGGACCTGGCCATGCTCGGCGCCACCTTCGCGCTCGCGGTCGGCTCCAGCGTCGCGGCGGGCCTGCTGCCCGCACTGCGCGCCTGCCAGGTCGCGCCTGCCCTGCAACTGAAGAGTCAGTAAGGAGACGCCATGGCCATCCGACCCATTCTGTCGACCCTGCGCCGGCACAAGACCACCGCCTTGCTGGTGGTGCTGGAGATCGCGCTGACCTGCGCCATCGTGTGCAACGCGGTATTCCTGGTGACCCAGCGCATCGAGCGCATCAACATGCCCAGCGGCGTGGCGGAGCACGAGTTGATCCAGGTCGCCCTGGCCGACATCGGCGCCAAGCCCGACGAGCACGCCCGCACGCTGACGGACCTCGCCGCACTGCGCGCCATCCCCGGCGTGACTCATGTGTCCTCGGTCAACCAGATACCGTTCGGCCGCTCGTCCAGCAACAACGGCATCAAGCTCGATCCCAAGCAGAACAAGACCACGCTCAACGCCACCAATTACTTCGGCGAGGACATCGCCCAGACCATGGGCGTGCAGCTGATCGCCGGCCGCCTGCTGCAGCCGGCCGACTACGTCACCGTCAAGGAAGCCTCCAAGGCGTTCAAGGAAGGCAAGTTCGAAGGCCTGCCGCACGTGACGGTGATCACCGAGGCGATGGCGCAGCGCCTGTATCCGGGCGAGTCGGCGCTGGGCAAGACGCTGTGGATCGGTTCGCAGGTGCCGCTGCAGGTGGTCGGCGTGGTGAAGTACCTGGTGCGCCCGTCGATCTGGAACGATGCCGAAGCGCAGTACAGCATGATGATGCCGATGCAGGTGGAGAGTAACCAATACCTGATCCGCACCGCACCGGAGCAGCGTACGCGCGTGCTGGCCGCCGCGCTGGAAGCGCTGAAGAAGAACAATCCGCATCGCATCTTCTGGCAGAAGCGCACCTGGGACGAGGCGCGCCGCAGCTTCTTCGACAGCGACCGCGCCATGACCGGGCTGCTGATCGGCGTGTGCGTGGCGCTGCTGGTGGTCACCGCGCTGGGCATCGTCGGCCTGGGCAGCTTCTGGGTGGCGCAGCGCCGGCGCCAGATCGGCGTGCGCCGCGCACTCGGCGCCACGCGCGGGCACATCCTGCGCTACTTCCAGACCGAGAACTTCCTGCTCGCCACGATCGGCATCGTGCTGGGCATGGTGCTGGCCTATGGCATCAATCTGTTCCTGATGGTGCATTACGAATTGCCGCGGCTGCCGGCGATCTATTTCCCGGTCGGCGCGCTGGCGCTGTGGCTGATCGGACAGGCCGCGGTGCTGGGCCCGGCGCTGCGCGCGGCGGCGGTGCCGCCGGTGGTGGCGACGCGGTCGGTCTGAGCTTTTCCAGGAGAAACGGATGTTCGCTTACTACCTCGATCTTGCCCTGCGCAGCCTCAAGCGCAACAAGGTGCTGACTGCGCTGATGGTGCTGGCGATCGCCGTCGGCATCGGCGCCAGCATGACCACGCTGACGGTGATGCAACTGCTCTCCGGCGATCCGCTGCCGGGACGCAGCGACAAGCTGTTCTACGCGCAGGTCGACGACAACCCGCTGCCGGAAAAGCACAACGAGCCGATGGACGTGATGACCTACCAGTCGGCGATGGACCTGTGGAGCGCCCACCAGGCCGACCGGCAGGCGATCATCGTGGACAGCCCGGTGAAACTGCGCGCGCCCGACACCACCCTGCCGCCGCTGATGCTGCCGATGCTGTCGACCACCGCGGATTTCTTCGCCATGTTCGACGTACCGTTCCGCTACGGCGGCCCCTGGCGCGCGGAAGACGACGCGGCGCGTGCGCGGGTGGCGATCATCTCCGCCGACCTCAACGACAAGCTGTTCGGCGGCGCCAACAGCGTCGGGCGCACGCTGCGCCTGCGCGACACCGATGTGCGCATCGTCGGCGTGCTGGCGCCGTGGCGGCCGTCACCGCGCTTCTACAACATCGCCGGCGGGCGCTTCTCCGGCGGCAAGACGGCGGACTACTACGGCAAGCCGCAGGACCTGCTCACCCCGTTCAGCAGCGCGTTGGAGATCAACGACGGCAACTTCTACCAGTACAGCTGCTGGAAGCTGCCGCCGTCGCCGGGGCACCTGCAGAACGCGCCCTGCGTGTGGCTGGCGCTGTGGGTGCAGTTGGACAGCCCCGCCAAGGCCGCGGCGTACAAGCGCTTTCTCGACGGCTATGCGGCGCAGCAGAAGACGCTGGGACGCGTCGCCCGCCCTGAGAACACGCGGCTGCGCAATCTGGTCCAGTGGCTGGATTACCAGGGCGTGGTGCCCAGCGACGTGCGCCTGCAGGCGTGGCTGGCGTTCGGCTTCCTGGCGATCTGCCTGTTCAACACCATCGGCCTGCTGCTGGCCAAGTTCCTGCGCCGCGGCGGCGAGATCGGCGTGCGCCGCGCGCTGGGCGCCAGCCGCGGCGCGATCTTCTGCCAGTGCCTGGTCGAGGCCGGGATGATCGGCCTGATCGGCGGTCTCGGCGGCCTGCTGCTGACCTTGCTGGGCCTGAGCCTGGTGCGGCGGCAGCCGGTGGCGTTCGCCGACATGGTGCATCTGGACGCGCGCATGTTCGCGCTGACCTTCGTGCTGGCGATCGCCACCAGCCTGCTGGCCGGCTTCGTGCCGGCGCTGCGGGCGAGCCGGGTGACGCCTGGCCTCCAATTGAAGACGCTCTGAGGTGCGCATGGAGATCCAACCCATCCTGGCCGCGCTGCGCAAGCACCGTCTCGCGGCGCTGTTGATCGCGCTGGAGATCGCACTGGCCTGCGCGGTGCTGTGCAACGCCTGCTTCCTGATCGCCAACCGGATGGACGCGATGCGGGTGAACAGCGGCGTCGACGAAGCTTCGCTGGCCACTCTGCAGATGAGCGGCTACGACGAAAAACAGGCCAACGACGTCAATGCGCGCATGCTCGCCGGCCTGCGCACCATTCCCGGCGTGCAGTCGGCCAGCCTGCTCAACTCGATTCCGTTCGGCGAGCAGCGCGGCCGGGTGGGCATCACCACCGATCCGGAAGGCAAGCAGTTCAGCGGCGTGATCGAGCTGTACCTGGGCGGTCCGGGCAGCGCCGAGGCGATGGGCATGAAGCTGGTGGCGGGGCGTGCCCTGCAGGCGGACGACTACCAGCCGTTCACCGGCGTATTTCCCAGCTCCGCGCCGGTGCTGATGGCGCGCGAACTGGCCGAACACCTGTGGCCGGGCGCCGATCCGCTGGGCAAGAGCTTCTGGGTGGACAAGTGGTCATACCGGGTGGTGGGCATCGTCGATCACCTGGTGACGCCGGCGCCGAGCTGGGCCGGCCGCGGCGCGCCGGGCTGGGCAGCCTTCGTGCCGGCGCAGCCAGGGCCGAATCTGTCCGGCAGCTACCTGATCAAGGCCGCGCCCGCGGACATCGGCCGCGTGCTGCGCGATGCGCGCGCGCTGGTGGCCAAGCTCGCGCCGGACGCGGTGCTCGACCAGGAAGGCTCGCAGACCATCAGCGACCTGCGCGGCCAATTCTTCCAGCAGGACCGCATCATGGCCTTCATGCTGGTCGGTGTGATCGTCGCCCTGTTGCTGGTCACCGCGCTGGGCATCGTTGGCCTGGCCAGTTTCTGGGTGCAGCAGCGGCGCAAGCAGATCGGTATCCGCCGCGCGATCGGCGCGACGCGCGGCGACATCCTGCGCTACTTCCAGACCGAGAACTTCCTGATCGTCAGCGGCGGCATCGCGCTGGGCATGGTGATGGCCTTCGCGCTCAACCTCGCGCTGATGAAGTTCTACGAACTGCCGCACCTGCCGCTGCGGTACCTGCCGGTCGGCGCGCTGGTGCTGTGGCTGCTGGGCCAGCTTGCGGTGCTGGGCCCGGCCCTGCGCGCGGCGGCGGTGCCGCCGGTGGTGGCGACGCGCACGGTCTGAGGCGGGAAAGAGAAGAGCCTGCGCAAGGCAGGCTCTTCGGGGCGATTACTTGCCGGTGCGCGGCTCGACCGCGTCGGTGGTGTAGGAATAGGTGAGACCTTCGAAGCAATCCTCGGCCTGGCTCAGGAACTTGCCGAATTCATCGCTAACCAGCTCGGCATGGGCGATCCATGCGACCTTCTCGACCGAGCGAAGCTGATAGACCGTCACCCCGTTCGGTTCCTGGCGAGCCTCGGCGTCATAGTCGAACCAGCGTGACTGCACATGGCAGTTCTTCATGGGCCGGCTGAGCTTGGCGCCGCTGATCTTCATCGACATCTGTCGGGTCATGGGAACACCGAGGTTAAGGTCGCCGACTCCACCTGTTCGGCGATAATTTTTCAGCGCCTCCAGGTTGAACTTGAAGTAGTCGCCCAGGCTGCCTGCGTATTTGCCCTCGTGCTTGGCGGGCGCAGGTTGTCCGGGGGAATGGACCTTCACAAGGTACGGCGGCTTGATCCGATCCGTGGCGGGCCGGGTTACGCTGCATTCTTTGTCGTCTGCGCAGAGGGCGTTATTGGTCGCATTCACGCCTTCGTCGTGCTCAAGCTGCAACAGCGACAGCAGCCTCGCACCATTAAGCAAGGTGCTGGAGTCGGTGTCCGATGTTCCATCGGGATGGAATCGCGTGTCCTGGGTCGTGTCCTCCGCCAGCGCAGCTTCCGCCGAGGGAATGCTGTCCAATCGTGGCCTGCCGTCCTTGCCGACCACAATGGCCCAGCGATCCTGCAGATCCTGCGGCGTGTATCCAGGCAGCAGGACCGGATTCGTGGCATCGATCCACCAGGTATTGCCGTCGACGGTCGCGCGCACGATCGCGTGATTGGGGGCGCCCAGACCCGGTATCAGCAGGGTCGGCGCATAGTCGCCCCGCACGACAAAGGCGGGTTCCGCGTCGATGCCCAGGCCGCGGATCATTGCCGTCAGCAAGGTGGTGAGATCCTTGCAGTCGCCATAGCCGTTCTTTTCGATCCGGGCAAGATCCAGGGGTATGCGGCCGCGGCTATCCAGGCGGTAATCGGCCAGGTAGCGATAGTGCGTGGCGAGAAACTTGATCAAGGATTGGATCTGTTCTTTTTGCGGCTGCTGCTTGAGCCGCTCGACTTCCTTGGCTGCCTGCGGCGGCAAGGGCGTGGACAGGATCTTGTTGTAGATGCCGACCAGCTTGCCGTAGTGCTCGTCGAGCTTGTCACTGAAGGCCAGCTCGATGCGCGGAAGTTTGCGCACGGTGAAGTCGTCTTCGTTCACGGTGGCTAGATAGTATGGCTTGGCCAGGTCGACGGTGATCTTCTTTCCGCCATCCGAAGGCTTCACGTCAAACACGTCCGGCTCTTCGCTACGCCAGATGATGGGTTTGTCCGCGATGTACTCGATGTGGTAGCCGTCAACGCGCAGAGGTAAAGGCATGAGACGCAAGAGCTGATGGAAAGCGGAGACGTCCTTCGTTGCTTTGCTGTGCTCCTTCGTGCGGTATTCGATGGAGCCGCCCACTTCCAGGCCCTGGAACAGCAGGATCGTGTTCGTGCTGTTGTCGATGCCCTGATCGGGGCCCGTACCGGACTTCTTGACGATCTGGCTGTCCGGCAAGAGGGTCCGCGTGCCATCGCGTTTGATGACATAGGCTTCGATGCCGGAAACCGTCTGGTTGTCCGACGCGGACAGGCTGACCTGGGAGAGTGAGTCCCTGCCCGCCGCGGTCAGGATGTCGTAATGCCGTGTGTTGGTGCAGTCTTCGCTCAGGTCGGCATGGACCCGGCACGACGATGTGTATTTCATCGCAGCCAGCGCCTGGCCCACGGGCTGCAGCGACGCAAAGCAGGGCGAGGCCGCCAGCAGCGTCAGCATGCACGCCGTTCGCCTGCTCATGGAAAGGGATTTATTGCTGATCATCAGGGTAGATCCTTGGGTTCTGTCGTCTGTGCAAGGCCGTGCATAGGGGCTGGGGACGGCCGGGACGGAGGGACCGGCCAAGAGGTGGGGAGCAGGGTGGCGCGATCCGCGACGCTGCGACCCTGGACGATATGAAACGGGCCTGTGGCGGAGAACCGGAACTTTCCAGATGTCCAGTCGTGGCCATGGCTGCAGCGCCATCCGCCGGACCTGCCAAGGAAGGCACAAGCCCGCTACAGTGCGCGGATCGCTTTGCCACCCGAGAGATTCGTATGAAGCTGGTGTCCTGGATGATCTGCGCGAGCCTGCTCGGCTCGGTCACCGTGGCCGGGCCGGTGGCCGCCGCTCCCGCCGCCACCGCCGCGCGGGTGGATGCGCTCAACAAGCTGCTGGCGGAACAGTGGCAGCACTCGCTGAAGAACACGCCGGAGTTCGCCACCATCCTGGGCGACCTGCGCTACAACGATCGCTGGAGCGATCTTTCGCTGGCGCACCAGGCGGCCGAGCGCAAGGCCAATGCGGATTTCCTCAAGCGTTTCGAGGCGATCGACACCGGCGGCTTCTCCGACGAGGACAAGCTCAACCTGCAGCTGATGGTGCGCCAGCTCCGCGACGGGCTGCAGAGTTACGACCTGAAGCTCAACGAGATGCCGCTGGACCAGATGAACGGCATGCACCTGCAGCTGCCGGGCTTCGTCAGCTCGATCCCGTTCGACAACGCCAGGCAATACGAGGATTACCTGGCGCGCCTGCACGCCGTGCCGCGCGCGCTGGAGCAGGTCACCGAAGTGGCGCGGCAGGGTTTGCAGGACGGCATGATGCCGCCGCGTTATCTGCTGGAGAAAGTGGTCGGGCAGATCGACAGCATCGCCAAGCCGGCGGGTGCGGAGAACTCCTTTGCCGAGCCGCTGAAGCGCTTTCCCAAATCAGTGTCCGCCGCCGACCAGAAGCGCCTGCATGACGCCATCGTCGCCGCCATCGACAACGAAGTGCGGCCGGCTTACCGCAAGCTCGGCGAGTTCGTCGCCAAGGATTACGCGCCGCACGGCCGCAGCGAGCCGGGCGTGTGGCAGCTTGCCCATGGCGAGGCGATCTATCGCTTCGACGTCGAGCAGATGACCACCACCAAGGAAAGCCCCGAGCGCATTCACCAGATCGGCCTGGCCGAGGTGAAGCGCATCGAGGACGAGATGACGGTGATCGCCAAGGGGCAGGGCTATAAGGACCTGGCCAGCTTCCGCGAGGCGCTCAAGCACGACGCCAAGCTGCATCCGAGCTCGCGCGAGGACATCCTCAACCGCTACCGCGGCTTTATCGCGCAGATGCAGCCCGAGCTGCCCAAGCTGTTCGGCCTGCTGCCGAGAACTAAGGTCCAGGTGATGCCGGTCGAGGCGTACCGCGAGAAAGAGGCGCCCGGCGCCGAATACCACCAGGGCACGCCGGACGGTTCGCGTCCTGGCCAGGTCTACGTGAATACCGGCGACTTCGCCGACCGCACCACGCTGACTATCGAATCGACCGCGTATCACGAGGCGATTCCCGGCCATCACATGCAGATCTCGATCGCGCAGGCGCTGCCGAAGTTGCCGCCGTTCCGCCAGCAGGCCGGCTACAACGCCTACGTCGAGGGCTGGGCGCTGTATGCCGAGCGGCTGGGCAAGGACATCGGTTTCTACAAGGACCCGCTCTCGGACTACGGCCGCCTGTCCGACGAACTGCTGCGCGCCGACCGCCTGGTGCTGGATACCGGCGTGCACTACAAGCACTGGACGCGCCAGCAGATGGTCGACTTCTTCCACGCCCATTCCAGCCAGGACGAGCCGGATGTTCAGGCCGAGACCGACCGCTACATCACCTGGCCGGGCCAGGCGCTGGGCTACAAGATGGGCCAGCTCAAGATCCTGGAGCTGCGCGAACGCGCCAGGAAGGAGCTGGGCGAGCGTTTCGACATCCGCGCCTTCCACGATCAGATCCTCGGCGGCGGCGCGTTGCCGCTGGATGTGCTGGAAACCCGCACCGACGCCTGGATCGCCGCGGTGAAGTCCGGCCAGGCGCCCGCCCACCCCGTCGCCGCCCCGTAAAGGGCGGATAGGCCAATGGTCATTACAACGTTTTGCCGGCAGGATGCATCTGTTCCGGCATGCCCAAGAGCCACATGCGTACTGTCCTGATCATCGACGACAACCCCGCCGTGGGGGAGGCGCTCTCGCTGGCGCTGTCCCTGCACGAAATCCGCCCGCTGACCGCGCTGACGCCGGAGCAGGGCCTGGAGCTGCTCGAGCGCGAACGCATCGACGTGGTCATCCAGGACATGAACTTCACGGCGGACACCACCTCCGGCGAGGAAGGCATCGCGCTGTTCCGCGCGCTGCGCCAGCGCCACACCGACCTGCCGGTGATCCTGCTGACCGCCTGGACCCACCTGGAGACCGCGGTGGAGCTGGTCAAGGCCGGCGCCGCCGACTACCTGGCCAAGCCCTGGGACGACGCCAAGCTGCTGGCCACGGTGGAGAACCTGCTGGAGCTGTCCGAATCCACCCGCGAGGTGAACCGGGCCCGCAACGAGCGCCGCCGCCGCCGCGAGGACCTGGAACGCCGCTACGACCTGACCGGCCTGGTGTTCTCCTCCGAGGCGATGGCGCGCACGCTGGAACTGGCCTGCCAGGTCGCCCGCTCCGAAGTGCCGGTGCTGATCACCGGCCCCAACGGCGCCGGCAAGGAGCGCATCGCGGCGATCGTGCATGCGAACTCGGCGGCCAAGCGCGGCGGCTTCATCGCGGTCAACTGCGGCGCGCTGCCGGGCGAGCTGATCGAGGCGGAACTGTTCGGCGCCGAAGCCGGCGCCTACACCGGTGCCAACAAGGCGCGCGAAGGCCGCTTCGAGCTGGCCGACGGTGGCACGCTGTTCCTGGACGAGATCGGCAACCTGTCGCTGTCGGGCCAGGTGAAGCTGCTGCGCGTGCTGGAAACCGGGCAGTTCGAGCGCCTGGGCTCGGGTCGCACGCGCCAGGTGAAGGTGCGTGTGCTGAGCGCGACCAATGCGGACCTGAAGGCGATGATACGCATGGGTACGTTCCGCGAAGACCTTTACTACCGCCTCAACGTGATCGAGGTGAACCTGCCGGCGCTGTCCGATCGCGTCGACGACATCCTGCCGCTGGCCGAGCATTTCCTCGACAGCCGCGCGGAACTGACCGATGCGGCGCGCGAGGCACTGCTGAGCTATCCGTGGCCGGGCAATGTGCGCGAGCTGAAGAATGCGATCGAGCGCGCCGCGCTGCTGGCCGCCGACGGCCGCATCCAGCCCGAACTGCTGAACCTGCCGCAGGCCGCGCCCGCCGCCAACCGCAACCTGGACGAACCCAGCCGCGAGGCGGTGGAGGCGGCGCTGGGCAAGGCGGATGGCGTGGTGAGCCGGGCGGCGCAGTCGTTGGGTTTGTCGCGGCAGGCCTTGTATCGGCGGATGGAGCGGTACGGGCTGGCGACACAGGGAACCTGAGCGCACATGGCTCGACGTAGGTTGGGGTGAGCCGCCGGCGAACCCCAACGGTGCGAGGCGTCCGCAGGTGGTCATGTTGGGGTTCGCCTGCGGCTCACCCCAACCTGCGGCCTGCGGCCATGCCTAAAGATGGTTGCCCACTTCACCTGCCGCATATCAAGATGCCGCGATCCAAGCCTGCTGGGGAACGATCATGCGTCGATGGATGATGTTGGGCATCATGGTGGCGGCCTTCGCGGCCCATGCGCAATCCGCGCCGCAGGCGAGCGATAGCTGGCAGCGTCCGGCGTCCTCCTCCAGCGTGGCCCACGGCAGCAGCCAGGCCACCACGCGCGATGGCCAGGGCGCCTTCCGTTTCAAGGACGACAAGCCCGGCGAGTCGCGCTTCAAGGTCGATGGGTCGACGCAGCGCAACAGCCGTGGGCCACAAACGATCTGCGACTCCGCCAACGCAGCCTGCAAGCAGGAACGGTCGCTGCGCTCCGGCCAGGGCCACTGAGTGCTGCGCCGCCTCGACACCCTGCAGACGCGCCTGGCGCTGCTGCTGAGCCTGGCCTACGTGTCGGGTGCGCTGCTGTATATCGGCATCACCGAGTGGCCGCTGCCGCAACTGCTGCAATGGATGAAGCACGACCTCGGCGTCACCGTGCAACCGCCCTCGCACCTGGGCGTGTGGGGCGGGCTGGCGGTGAGTGCGGGAGTGGCGATTCCGTTGTCGATCTGGCTGGCGGGGCGGGTGATGCATCCGCTCAACCGCCTGCTGCGCGCGCTGGAAGGCGCGGTGGCCAGTTACCGCGACGGCGACTTCAGTTTCTCCATCGCGGCGCGGCGGCATGACGAACTTGGCGAGCTGATCCGCATGCACAACGCGCTGGGCCAGACCCTGCGCGAGCAGCGCCAGAATCTGGCGCAGCGCGAACTGCTGCTGGACACGGTGGTGCAGAACACGCCGGTGGCGCTGGTGCTCACCGATGCCATCGGCCGCGTCACCTACGCCAATATCGCCGCGCGCCACCTGTTCAACGAAGGACGCACCCTGCACGGACTGGATTTCCTCGAACTGCTGGCCGATGCGCCCGAGGCGCTGCGCCGCGCGGTGGAAGGCGGCGAGGATGCGCTGCTGACGGTGGAGATGGACGGCAGCGAGGAAACCTTCCATCTGTCGCAGCGCAGTTTCCGCCTGCAGGGGCGTCCGCATCGGCTGCAGTTGTTCCGCCGCATGACGCGCGAACTGTCGCGCCAGGAAGTGGCGACCTGGAAGCGCGTGATCCGCGTGATCAGCCATGAATTGAACAACTCGCTGGCGCCGATCTCCTCGCTGGCGCATTCCGGCGCCGAGCTGGCGCGCCGTGGACAGTACGAGCGCTTGCCCGGCGTATTCGCCACCATCGGCGAGCGCGCGCGGCATCTGCATGGCTTTATCGCCGGCTATGCCAATTTCGCCAAGCTGCCGGCGCCGCAGCCGGTGTCGATCCCGTGGCGTCCGTTCCTGGACAGCCTGGCCCTGCATTGCCAGTTCCGCGTGCAAGGCAACCTGCCGGAACAGGAGGGCTGGTTCGATGCCGGGCAGATCGAGCAGGTGCTGATCAACCTGGTGAAGAACGCGCACGAATCCGGCAGCGCTGAAGATGGCGTGAGCCTGTCGCTGGCGGTGATCGGCCGCGACGTGCGCATCGAAGTAGCCGATCGCGGCCCCGGCATGAGCGAAACGGTGCTGGCGCAAGCCTTGCTGCCGTTCTATTCGACCAAGCGCTCCGGCACCGGCCTGGGCCTGGCGCTGGCGCGCGAAATCGCCGAGGCACACGGCGGCCGCATCACGCTGGCCAACCGCGAACAGGGCGGCCTGCGCGTCAGCCTGTTGCTGCCGTTGAAGTTTTCCTGACAGACGGCCGCTTCGGGGTGACGTCATAACGTAACCGCCGCTTGCGCGGACCTCCCCTATACTCCGCGCCATCTTCACGGACAGGAGGTTGGACCATGGGATCGCTTTTGGCGTTGGTGGTCGTGGTGGTTGCGATCATCATGATCGCAAAGCTGGTGCGCATCGTGCCGCAGGGCTACGAATGGACGGTGGAGCAGTTCGGCAAGTACACGCATACGCTGACGCCGGGCCTGCATTTCCTGATACCCCTCGTGTACAGCGTCGGCCGCAAAGTGAACATGATGGAACAGGTGCTGGACGTGCCTTCGCAGGACGTGATCACCAAGGACAACGCGGTGGTGCGCGTGGACGGCGTAGTGTTCTACCAGGTGCTGGACGCGGCCAAGGCCGCCTATGAAGTGTCCAACCTGCAACAGGCCGCGCTGGCGCTGATCATGACCAATATCCGCACGGTGCTGGGCTCGATGGATCTGGACGAATCGCTGAGCCAGCGCGATGCGATCAATGCGAAGCTGCTGCGCGTGGTCGACGAGGCCACGCATCCGTGGGGCGTCAAGGTCAACCGCATCGAGATCAAGGACATCGCACCGCCGCGCGACCTGGTCGATTCGATGGCGCGCCAGATGAAGGCCGAGCGCGAGAAGCGCGCGCAGATCCTGGAAGCCGAAGGCCTGCGCCAGTCGGCGATCCTCAGGGCCGAAGGCGAGAAGCAGTCGATGATCCTCTCCGCGGACGGCAAGAAGGAAGCGGCGTTCCGCGAAGCGGATGCGCGCATCCGCCTGGCCGAGGCCGAGGCGCAGGCGACCAAGCTGGTCTCCGACGCCATCGCCAGCGGCGACGTCAACGCGCTGAATTACTTCGTCGCCAACAAGTACGTGGAGGCGCTGAAGGAAATGGCGCATTCGCCGAACCAGAAGATGCTGCTGCTGCCGATGGAAGCCACCGGCATCATCGGTTCGCTGGCGGGCATCGCCGAACTGGCCAAGGAGTCGCTGAGCCAGCAGCAGGACAAGAGCACGACGCGCCGCACGCCGCCGCCGGTCTGACGCTGCGCATCGTCTTCCTGAAGGGGATAAGCCATGTTCGCTGAGGTCGCAACGCATTACCTGTGGTGGATCGTCGCCCTGCTGCTGATCGGGGCGGAGGTGCTGCTGCCGGGTTACTTCCTGCTGTGGATCGGCCTGGGCGCGGCCGCCACCGGCCTGCTGGTATGGGTGGTGCCGCTGCCGGTGCTCGGCCAGGCGACCGCCTTCGTGCTGCTGGCCTTCCTGTCCTGCGCCATCTACTGGTACCAGGTGCGCCCGCGCCTGCGCCGCCAGGACCGCAGCGAGTCGCGGCTCAACCGCCGCGGCGAGCAGAACATCGGCCGGCAGTACGTGCTGGCCGAAGCCATCGTCAACGGCCGCGGCAAGGCCCGCGTCGGCGACGGCCTGTGGCTGGTCAGCGGGCCGGACCTGCCGGTGGGGACGACGGTCGAGGTGGTTGCGGTGGAAGGCAATACGCTGCAGGTGAAACCGGCGGCGTAGGTTGGGGTGAGCCGCAGGCGAACCCCAACGTGTACCACCGCCATGCGTATCGCAATGTTGGGGTTCGCCTGCGGCTCACCCCAACCTACGGCGGCTTTGAGAATGGCATTCGGACGGCCAAACGTATTCAAGCCGGCGGCTTCCGGGTGAGAATGCGGGCATGAGCTTCCCGCCTTCTTCCCCGACCGGTTTCGCCTCGCCGACACAGCCGGCGCCGGTGCACAACTTCGCCACCGCGGCGCTGAACACGCGCATCGCCTTCCTGGTCGAACTGGCGCGGCGCCTGCACCAGTACGGCACCTCGGCGCCGCGGCTGGAGATGGCCATCGCCGGCTCGGCGCTGCGGCTGGGGCTGGCGGCGGAGGTGTGGTCCAGTCCGACCGCGATCATCATTTCCTTTTCCGACCAGGCGCAGGGCGACGACGGCGTGGCCCAGGTCACCCAGGTGATGCGCCTGCCGCCGGGCGACGTGAACCTGGCGCGCCTGTGCCAGGCCGACCTGATCGCCGACCAGGTGATCGCCGGCCAGATCGAACTGCGCGAAGGCTTCCGCCTGCTGCGCGAACTGGGTCGGCCGGATACGCGCCGCGCCCAGGCCGGGGTGATCGCCAGTTATGGCCTGGCCGCGGCCAGCATCGTGGCGCTGCTGCTGCACAGCTCCTGGGCCGACCTGCTGACCACCGCGGTGATCGGCCTGATGATCGGCACCATCAGCGTGCTGTCGGCCACGCGGCCGCGGCTGGCGGTGGCCAGCGAAGCGATCTGCGCGCTGGTCGGCACGGTGTTCGCGATCCTGGTCAGCGCGCTGGTGGTGCCGCTGGCGATCAAGTCGGTGATCCTGGCCGGGCTGATCATGCTGATGCCGGGCATGGCGCTGACCACCAGCGTGCGCGAGATCTCCAGCCAGCATCTGGTGGCCGGCATGGCGAGGATGGGCGGAGCGCTGGCTACCTTGCTCAAGCTCACCTTCGGCACCGTGGCGGGGGCGCAGTTGTGCGCGGCGGTCGGCATCTATCCGCGCGACTTCTCCTTGCCGCCGCTGCCGGCCTGGACCGAACTGCCCGCGCTGCTGGTGGCGTCGATCGCGTTCGCCATGGCGTTCCGTGCCGCGCGGCGCGACTGGCTGGTGGTGATGGGGGCGGTGGTGGTGGGTTATGTATCCACGCGCTGGGGCGGGCTGGTCGCGGGACATCTGCCGGCGGCGCCGTTCGGCGTGTTCCTCGGCGGCTTTCTGCTGGGTGCCTTGTCCAACCTGTATGCGCGCTTTGCGCATCGGCCGGGCGCGGTGGTGCGCGAGCCGGGGATTATCCTGCTGGTGCCCGGCAGCGTGAGTTTCCGCAGCGTGTCGTATCTGCTGGAGCGCGATACGGTGCTGGGTTTCGATACCGGCGTATTGCTGGTGACGCTGCTGATTTCGCTGGTGGCGGGCTTGTTGTTCGGCGATCTGCTGGTGGCGCCGCGGCGTTCGCTTTGACCGCCATGGCGGCAGTGGGCGACAGCTCGGCGATTAACGCGGCGTGCAGTGCGTAGCGAATGGGTTAATGCCGGATGCCGCGGCGTGTCGCGGATGATCCATGTTGCATAAACGATGCACCGCGAAGTGCCGGCGTGGAAAAAGAAAACGCCGGCACTGGGCCGGCGTTTTCTTTTTGGTCGAACCGGGCGATTCAGATCGCCAGATCCTTTTCCTTCTTGCCCGCCTTCAGTGCGTCGTTGAACCAGCGCGGGCGCTTGCCGCGGCCGGACCAGGTCTGCTCCGCATCGGCGGGATTGCGGTACTTCGGCGGGACGATGCCGCCGGTCTTGCGCGGACCCTTGGCAGCGCGGCCCTGGCCGAATACGTCGTCGAAGGCGAAACCTTCGGCCTTGATCAGCGCGTGGATCTTTTCGCGCAGCTTGACGACCTTGTCCTTGCGCAGTTCGGTCTGGCGCGTCTGCGCCTTGACGATCAGTTCATTGAGCTGGTTATGATTGAGATTCTTGATATCGACAGCCATGACTACTCCCGGGTGATGAGCCATTTACAGCATTATGTTTTTTTGGGTGCAATGGATCGAAAAGGTATTGCGCGGTGGATTCTGGATGATTCGTTCGGGAATTGCAAAATACGCGAGTTATTCCCCGGTAATGCACTCTCGATGGCTTTAGGGTGCATTATTCAGCGGATTCCTAAATGCGAAAGAAGCGATTAACCCGCAATAGGATCGGCCGCCGCCGCCCGCGCCGCCCGCGCATGTGCACTGTTTCGCAAAAAAGAACGGCCGCGCATGGCGGCCGTCTTCTGGAACAACATCTGGATCGGAATCAACCGCAAGGAATCAGCCAAGCAGGGCGAATAGCTCCTCGGTATTAATCGCCCGGCTTTCCGCTTCATGGCGCGCCCGGTATTCCAGCGTGCCGGCGGCGATGCCGCGCTCGCTGACCACCACGCGGTGCGGGATGCCGATCAGTTCCATGTCGGCGAACATCGCGCCGGGGCGCAGGCCGCGGTCGTCCAGCACCACTTCGATGCCGCGCTGCTGCAGCTGGGCGTAGAGCGCCTCGGCGGCCTGGGTCACCTCGGGGCTGCCCTTCGGATTGATCATGCACACGGCCACGCGCCAGGGCGCCATGGCCTGCGGCCAGAGGATGCCGGCCTCGTCGTGGCACTGCTCGATGGCGGCGGCCACGATGCGGCTGACGCCGATGCCGTAGCAGCCCATCAGCATCACCTGGGCCTTGCCGCTCTCGTCCACCACGGTGGCCTTCAGCGCTTCGGCGTACTTGCCGCCGAGCTGGAATACGTGGCCGACCTCGATGCCGCGGCCCATGCGCAGCGTGCCCTTGCCGTCGGGCGAGGGGTCGCCTTCGAGAACCTTGCGGATGTCTTCCACGCGGGTGACGCGGGCGTCGCGCTCCCAGTTGGCGCCGGTGTAGTGGGTGCCGTCCTGGTTGCCGCCGCAGACGAAGTCCGCCAGCACGGCGGCGTCACGGTCCACGATCACCGGGATCTCCGCGGGCAGGCCGGCCGGGCCGATAAAGCCGGGGCGGGTGCCGGTGACGGCCAGGATCTCGGCCTCGCTGGCCAGCAGCGATTCGCCGGGCATCTCGGCCAGCTTGCCGGCCTTTACCTCGTTGACCTCGTGGTCGCCGCGCACGCAGAGCGCGACCAGGCCCTTGCTGCCCTGCACCAGGATGGTCTTGACGCACTGGCTGGGCTCGACCTTGAGGAAGCCGGCGACTTCTTCGATGGTCTTCTGCGTGGGCGTGTCCACGCGCGTGAGTGCGGCGGCGGGCGCGGGGCGCGACGCGGTCGGCGCCAGCGCCTCGGCCTTCTCCATATTCGCGGCGTAATCCGAACCATCCGAGAACACCAGGGCATCCTCGCCGGTGTCGGCCAGCACCTGGAACTCGTGGCTGGCGTTGCCGCCGATCGCGCCGGTGTCGGCCTGCACCGCGCGGAACTTCAGGCCCAGGCGGGTGAAGATGCGCGCGTAGGCGTCGTACATCGCCTGGTAGGTCTGGCCCAGCGACTCCTGCGTGAGATGGAAGGAGTAGGCGTCCTTCATCACGAATTCGCGCGCGCGCATCACGCCGAAGCGCGGACGGATCTCGTCGCGGAACTTGGTCTGGATCTGGTAGAAATTGAGCGGCAGCTGCTTGTAGCTCTTCAGCTCGTTGCGCGCGAAGTCGGTGATGACTTCCTCCGCGGTGGGCGCGTAGCAGAACTCCTGCTCCTTGCGGTCCTTGATCTTCAGCAGCTGGCCGCCGAACTTCTGCCAGCGGCCGGTTTCTTCCCACAGCTCGCGCGGCTGGATGGTCGGCATCAGCAGCTCGATCGCGCCGGCGCGGTCCATTTCCTCGCGCACCACGGATTCCACCTTGCGCATCACGCGCAGGCCCAGCGGCGCCCAGGTGTACAGGCCGGCGGCGAGCTTGCGGATCATGCCGGCGCGCAGCATCAGCTGATGGCTGGCGATCTCGGCGTCGGCGGGCACTTCCTTGACGGTGGCCAGGTGGTATTGGCTGAGGCGCATGCGGGGGGCATTCCGGCGGGATAAAGAAGGTCGAGTATAGCGATTCCGACTGGCGCCGAATTTCGGTTGGCTGCGGTGGTGCCTGATTTCCTCGACCTTCCAGGGCGAATCCTTCTTCCGCCGGGAGCACGCGGGGAGGGTACAGGGATGTGCCCGGCATTGAGGAGCGAGGAAGGTGCCGGCAGGCGGATGAGGGTTCGGGCGGAGCGGTGCACATCATTCTTGCGCTCCGCCCGTACCCTCACCCCAACCCCTCTCCCAAGGGGAGAGGGGCTCAACGTCGCGGCGATCGATGCGCGGCTTACTCGTTCGGGCAGTACTGCTTGTACTGCCCCTCGGCAGTGGACTGCTGCTGCTTGCGCTGGGCGTCGTCGAGCACCTTGGACTGGTTGCCTTCCTGCACCACCACCGGCTTCTTGTCGCGCAGGATGTCCAGGTTGCCCTTGAGCGTGCTGCAGAGCTTCTTGCGGTTTTCCGGCGTGTCGGCCACCGGCTGTGCCGGTGCCTCGGCGGAGCCGGTGGTCTTTTCCTGCGCGGTGCCTTCCTTGGCCGGCTGGGCCGGCTCACCGGAGGACTGCGCGATGCCGCTCAGGGTGATCTTCTTGGAGCTGCTGCCCTTGGGCGGCGGGGTGTCGGAGTAATGCACGGAGCCGGCGGCGTCGGTCCATTTGTAGACCTGCTGGGCCGAGGCCGGCAGGGCGAAGGCCAGGGGGGCGAGCAGCACGGCGGCGGCGATCAGCGAGCGACGCATGGTCATCTCCGGGAAACTGTAGAGAGGGCGGGAAAGGGCGGGAAAAGGCTCGGCGCCCTTGTTAGCACCCGCACGGATAGGACTCAAGCGATGGTTTACACTGCGCGCATTCCGTCACGGATTGATCCATGAGCGAGACCACGCCCGTCCGCCCGCCGCGCCACCGGGGCATCTACCTGCTGCCCAACCTGTTCACCACGGGAGCCATGTTCGCCGGCTTCTACGCCATCGTGGCGAGCATCGGCGGCAGCTACAGCGACGCGGCCATCGCGGTGTTCGTGGCCGCCGTGCTGGACGGCATGGACGGCCGCGTGGCGCGCCTGACCGGCACCCAGAGCGAATTCGGCGTGCAGTACGACTCGCTGTCGGACCTGGTCAGCTTCGGCCTGGCGCCGGCGCTGGTGATGTACACCTGGTCGCTGTCCACGCTCAAGGCCTATGGCCCGCTGTGGGGCAAGCTGGGCTGGGCCGCCGCCTTCATCTATGCCGCCTGCGCGGCACTGCGCCTGGCCCGCTTCAACACCCAGGTCGGCGTGGCCGACAAGCGCTATTTCCAGGGCCTGGCCAGCCCGGCCGCCGCCGCGGTGTGCATGTCCTTCGTGTGGAGCATGGACAAGTTCGGCGTGGGCGGCGACGAGCTGTGCTTCTTCACCCCGTTCATGGCGGTGCTGGTCGGCCTGCTGATGGTCAGCCGCTTCCGCTACTACAGCTTCAAGTCGCTGCCGATGGGCGAGCGCGACCGCGTGCCGTTCCTGTGGATCATCGTCGGCGTGCTGATCCTGATCCCGTTCCTGGTGGACCCGCCGCGCGTGCTGTTCGTGGTGTTCACCCTGTACCTGCTGTCCGGCCCGGCGCTCACCCTGTGGGGCCGCGCCACCCGCCGCCGCCGCGGAGCGGCATGAGCGCGATGGCGCAGTCCGGCTCGCCGCATCGTTCGCGCGTCCTGCGCGCGCTGGGCGTCACGCCGTGGGTAAGGCGCGACGCGCCGTCGGCGCCGATGGATACGCCCGCTGCCGAAGCCTCCGCGGGGCAGTGCGTGGTGCTGCTGCCCGCCGGCTGCGCGCCGCGCGCGCTGGATCTGCTCGGCCGTGCGCTGACCGCGTTCGGCCCGGCGCTGGCCCGCGCCGCGCGTATCGAGGTACGCGAAGGGCGGCTGGCCGCCGCGCCGCTGGCGAAGGCCTATCTGGTGTTCGGCGAAGCCCAGGCGCATGCGCTGGGCCGCGAGCTGCCCGCGGCCATGCTGCAGCAGGCGCATATCGTGCTGGCCGACGAGCCCGGCGCCCTGCACAGCTCCGGCGCCGGCAAGCGGCGCTTGTGGAACGCGCTGCGCAGCCTGCGCCGCGCCCTGGCCGAGACCGCGGGCTGAGGCCATGGTCGCGGTCGCCCGGCCCCACGCCGAAGTCCGCGCCATGCGCCGCGAAGACCTGCCCGGGGTGGCCGCGCTGGAACGCGCCGCCTACGACTTTCCCTGGAGCGAAGGCATCTTCGGCGACTGCCTGAAGGCCGGGCATCCGGCCTGGGTGCTGTGGGTGGAGGGCGAGATGGCCGGCTACGGCGTGCTCTCCGTCGCCGCCGGCGAGGCGCACGTGCTCAACCTGTGCATCAGCCAGAACCAGCGCGGGCTGGGGCTGGGGCGGCATCTGCTGCGCCGGCTGCTGGACGTGGCGCGCTGGAACGGCGCCGAGCGGGTGTTCCTGGAGGTACGGCCGTCGAATCCGGTGGCGCAGACCTTGTATCGGTCGATCGGCTTCGAGGAGATCGGGCGCCGGCCGAATTACTACCCGGCGAAGCAGGGCAGGGAGGATGCGATCGTAATGGCCTTGGACCTGGTCGCGCCGTAATACCGCGACGGCGTAGGTTGGGGTGAGCGAACGCGAACCCCAACGTCCGCGCAACGCGTGAGGCATGTTGGGGTTCGCGTTCGCTCACCCCAACCTACGCGCCTACGCCCATCGGTCAGCCGAGCTTGACCAGCTGCTCGCGCAGCGCATTCGCCTGCACCCCCCAATCCGCAATGCGCTGGCGCTCCTGCGCCACCACTTCGGCCGGCGCATTCGCCACGAAGTTGGCATTGCCCAGCTTGCCCTCGCACTTCTTGATCTCGCCCTCGATCCGGCCGATCTCCTTGCCCAGGCGCGTCTTCTCCGCGCCCACGTCGATCAGCCCGGCCAGCGGAATCAGCACGCGCATCGAACCGACCACCGCGGCTGCGGCCGCCGGCTCGTCCGCACCGGCCTCGATCCATTGCGGCGCATCCACGCGCGCCAGGAAGGCGATCTGCGCGGCGAACTTCGCGGTGCGCGTGCGATCGGCCGCGTCGCCGTCGGCCAGCAGCAGCGGGATGGTCTTGCCCGGCGCGATATTCATTTCCGAGCGGATGCGGCGGATGCCGCTCAGCACGTTCTTGAACCACTCCACTTCGGCGGTGGCCGCATCGTCGGCCACCATGTCTTCCGCCTGCGGCCACGGCCGGCGCAGCAGCGCTTCCTCGGTCAGGCCCAGCAGCGGCGCCACCGCGTGCCAGATCTCCTCGGTGATGAACGGCACGATCGGATGCAGCGCGCGCAGCACCGTCTCCAGTACCACCAGCAGGGTGAGGCGGGTGGATGCGGCAGCCGCTGCGTCGTCGCCGTTGAGCGCCGGCTTGGACAGCTCCAGGAACCAGTCGCAGTACTCGTTCCACACGAACTCGTACAGCTCCTGCGCGAGCAGGTCGAAGCGGTAGCTGACGAAGTGCTGCTCGACGTCGCCCAGCGTGGCCTTCAGGCGCGTGAGAATCCAACGCTCCGCTTCTGTCACCGGCTGCGCGCCGGCGGCGGCGATCTCGCCGTTCTCCACATTCATCAACACGAAGCGCGCTGCATTCCACAGCTTGTTGCAGAACGCCTTGTAGCCTTCGGCGCGCTTGATGTCGAAGTTGATGGTGCGGCTATAGCTGGCCAGCGCGGCGAAGGTGAAGCGCAGCGCGTCGGTGCCGATGGCGGGGATGCCTGCCGGGTAATCCTTGCGGATGCGCTTCTCGACCTTTTCGCGCACCTGCGGAATCAGCAGCGAGCGGGTCGATTTCTCGACCAGCGGTTCCAGCTCGATACCGTCAATCAAGTCCAGCGGGTCCAGCGTATTGCCCTTGGACTTGGACATCTTCTGGCCTTCGGCGTCGCGCACGATGGCATTGATGTACACCTCGCGGAACGGCACCTGGCCGGTGAAGTACTTGGTCGCCATCACCATGCGCGCGACCCAGAAGAAGATGATGTCGAAGCCGGTGACCAGCACCGCGCTGGGCAGGAAGATCTTGTCGGCCTGCCAGTCGGCCACGACTTCGCCGCGCTCGTTCTTCACCGGGCCGTCGGCCGGCCAGCCGAGCGTGGAGAACGGCCACAGCGCGGAGCTGAACCAGGTGTCCAGCACGTCCTCGTCCTGGCGCAGCGCGCCGACCGGCGGCACCGCGGCATGCGCGCGCGCATCGGCTTCGTTCTCGCCGACGAAGATGTTGCCGGCCTCGTCGTACCACGCCGGAATGCGGTGGCCCCACCACAGCTGGCGGCTGATGCACCAGTCCTGGATGTTCTCCAGCCACTGCGTATAGGTGGTGCTCCAGTTCTCCGGCACGAACTTGATCTCGCCGGAGCGCACGGCGTCCAGCGCCGGCTCGGTGATTGCTTTGCGGCCGTCGTCGCTGGTGAGGTCGACGAACCACTGGTCGGTGAGCATCGGCTCGATCACCGCGTCGGAACGCTGGCTCACCGGCACCTGCAGCTTGTGCGGCTTGGTCTCGACCAGCAGGCCTTCGGCGTCCAGGTCGGCGAGCACGCGCTTGCGCGCTTCGAAGCGGTCGAGGCCGCGGTACTTTTCCGGCGCGTTCTCGTTGACCTTCGCATCGAGCGTGAAAATGTTGATCGGCGCCAGGTTGTGGCGCTGGCCGATGGCGTAGTCGTTGAAGTCGTGCGCCGGGGTGATCTTGACGAAGCCGGTGCCGAATTCGCGGTCGACATAGTCGTCGGCGATCACCGGAATCTCGCGGTTCGACAGCGGCAGGCGCAGCATTTTGCCGACCAGGTGCGCATAGCGCTCGTCTTCCGGATGCACGGCGACGGCGACGTCGCCCAGCATGGTTTCCGGACGCGTGGTGGCGACGACGACGCTATCGCTGTTGTCCGCTGTGTAATAGCGGATCGACCACAGGTGGCCGTCGCGCTCGACGTTGTTCACTTCCAGGTCCGACACGGCGGTGCCCAGCGCCGGGTCCCAGTTGACCAGGCGGTTGCCGCGGTAGATCAGCCCCGCGCGGTACCACTCCACGAACACCTTGCGCACCGCGGACGACAGCCCCTCGTCCATGGTGAAGCGCTCGCGCGACCAGTCCGCTGCCACGCCCAGGCGGCGCATCTGGTTGGTGATGGTGGAACCGGATTCCTCCTTCCACTGCCACACGCGCTCGACGAAGGCTTCGCGGCCGAGGTCGTGGCGCGTCTTGCCGTCGACGGCGAGCTGGTTCTCGACGATCTTCTGCGTGGCGATGCCGGCGTGGTCGGTACCCACCTGCCACAGCGTATTGAGGCCGCGCATGCGCTGGTAGCGGATCAGCATGTCCATCACGGTCTGCTGGAACGCATGGCCCATGTGCAGGGTGCCGGTGACGTTCGGCGGCGGCAGCAGGATGCAGTACGGCTCGCCGCGGCCCGAAGGCCTGAAGTCGCCACTGGCCTCCCAGCGCGCGTACCACGTCGACTCGATCTGGCGGGGCTCGAAACTCTTGTCCATCGGGGGCTCGTCATGGCGCGCCGGGGCGGGCGCGTGGGTGGAATGGGGCGTAAAGACCCTGGATTGTAAGGGCGGGGGTCGGGGGCTGCCAAAAACAGGGCGCCAGGCCCCGCCCGGGCGGGCTTAGGGTGCTACCAGCTCGCCGCCCCATCGGTGAGCATGGCGGACTCCAGCCTCCCATGTAGGTTGGGGTGAGCGTAGCGAACCCCAACGCGGTACACATCCGGATGTCCTGTTGGGGTTCGCTGCGCTCACCCCAACCTACGCCAGCGTTTCAGGGTGCCTCGCGCAGCACACGCCCATACGCGTGAACTTCGTCCACCAGCACCTTCACGTGCTCCGGGTCCACTTCCGGCGTAATGCCATGCCCCAGGTTGAACACATGGCCGGGGTGGTTGCCGTAGCTGTCCAGCACCGCACGCGCCTCGCGGCGGATGGTGTCGGGGTTGGAGCGCAGTACGGACGGGTCGAGATTGCCCTGCAGCGCCACGCGGTCGCCGACGGCGGCGCGAGCGTCGGCCAGGTCGATGGTCCAGTCCACGCCGAGGGCGGCGCAGCCGGTGTCGGCCATGGCGGACAGGTGGCGGTGGGCGCCCTTGGAGAACAGGATCACCGGCAGGTCGCGCGCGTGGGCATCGGCCTTCAGCGCATCGACGATCTGCGCCATGTAGCGCAGCGAGAACTCGCGGTACGGTGCCGGCCCCAGCATGCCGCCCCAGGTGTCGAACACCATCAGCGCCTGCGCGCCGGCCGCGGCCTGCGCGGCGAGATAGGCGGCCACCGAGCGGGCCAGCGTGTCGAGCAATTGATGCGCAAGCTTCGGCTGGTTCCAGCACATCGCCTTGAGCGTGGCGAAATCGCGCGAGCCTTCGCCTTCGACCATGTAGCAGGCCAGCGTCCACGGGCTGCCGGAAAAGCCGATCAGCGGCACCCGGCCGTGCAGTTCGCGGCGGATTACCCGCACCGCGTCCATCACATAGCGCAGCTCGCCGTCCATGTCGGGCACACCGAGCTTGTCGACATCGGCCTGCGTGCGCACCGGATGCGCGAACTGCGGGCCTTCACCCTGCGCGAAGCTGAGCCCCAGGCCCATCGCGTCGGGAATGGTGAGGATGTCGGAGAACAGGATCGCCGCATCCAGGTCGAAGCGCTCCAGCGGCTGCAGCGTCACTTCGCAGGCCAGTTCCGGCGCCTGCGCCAGCGCCATGAAGCTGCCGGCGCGGGCGCGCGTGGCGCGGTATTCCGGCAGGTAGCGGCCGGCCTGGCGCATGACCCAGATCGGGGTGGTGTCGGTGGGCTCGCGGCGCAGGGCGCGCAGGAAGCGGTCGTTCTTCAGGGGTTCGGTCATTTCAACGTCCGTACGGGCCGTCCATGCCCTGGCTGAACATCAGGCGGTAGCCGCGCTTGAGTTGCGCATCGCGCGCCTTCTCGAACGCCGCGATGGCGTCGTCGCGCTCCAGGAACTGCTCGCGCTTGAGGGTGGCCTTGCCGCCCTGCACGCCGGTCTCGCGATACAGCGTCCAGCCGCCGAGCAGGTCCTGCTCCAGCACGATCTGGACGTAGCGGGGCGCTTCGCCGGAGCTGGGCGCGGTTTGCAGGTAGAGGCGCATGGAGGGTTGCATGATGGGTGGGGGGCGGTGGGCCGCGAGTTCCGCATTCTAGAGGGGGTGGCAGGGTGGCGGCGAGCCCGCGCTGGTCGCGGGCATCGCGCTTGTCACGCCGCCGTCGCCTCGCGCAGCGTCGCCAGTACTTCGCGCTCGTCCACGCCGCCGACGATCTCGGCCTGCCCGATGCCGCGCCACAGGATCAGCCGCAAGGTGCCGGCGGTGTTCTTCTTGTCCAGACGCATCAGGGCCAGCAGCGCCTGCGGGTCCATGCCGGTGGGGATCGCGGTGGGCAGGCCCAGCCGTTGCAGCAGGCGCTGCAGGCGCGCGGTGTCGGCGGCGACGCTCATGCCCAGCCGTTCCGACAGGCGCGCGGCCAGCAGCATGCCCACCGCCACGCCTTCGCCGTGCAGCAGGGTGGTGTACTTGCCGGCGGTTTCCAGCGCATGGCCGAAGGTGTGGCCCAGGTTGAGCAGGGCGCGTTCGCCTTGCTCGGTTTCGTCGCGGGCGACCACGCCGGCCTTGTACTGCACCTTGCGCGCGATGGCTTCGACCAGCGGCGCGGTATCGCGCGCGGCCAGTGCGTCGGCCTGCTGTTCCAGCCACTCGAAGAACGGCAAGTCGCCGATCGCCGCGCCCTTCACCACTTCGGCCAGGCCGGCGCGGTATTCGCGCTGCGGCAGGGTGGCGAGGGTGTCGATGTCGGCTACCACCGCGCGCGGCTGGTGGAAGGCGCCGACCAGGTTCTTGCCGGCCGGCAGGTTGACGCCGGTCTTGCCGCCGACCGAGGAATCGACCATCGCCAGCAGGGTGGTCGGCATCTGGATGAAGTCGATCCCGCGCATCCAGCACGCCGCGCTGAAGCCGGCCAGGTCGCCCACCACGCCGCCGCCCAGCGCGACCACGCAGGCGTCGCGGGTGGCGCCCAGTTGCGCCAGTGCATCCAGCGCGCGGCTGACGTTGTCGAAGGTCTTGTGCGCCTCGCCGTCGTCGAGCAGGAAGGCCGACCACTGCAAGCCTTCCAGGCCGGCGGCGACGCGCTCCAGATACAGCGGCGCCACCGTGGTGTTGCTGATCACCAGCGCGTGGCGGCCGCGCAGCATGGCGCGCCAGCGGGCGCGGTCGTCGAGCAGGCCGGCGCCGATCCATACCGGATAGCTGCGCTGGCCGAGGGCGACGTCGATGGTGCGCGGGGAAGCAATAAGGTCGGTCATATTCATGCGGCTTGCTGGCGCTGCCAGTGCTGATCGATCAGGGCGATGCTGCGTTCGCTGGCGGCCAGCACGAGTTCGTGCTCGCCCGGGATCACCAGGTCGGCGACATCGGCATAGAGCGGCGTGCGGATGCCCGCCATGGATTCGAGTTTCGCGCGGCGGTCCGCGCCGTCCAGCAGCGGCCGGCTGCGGTCGCGCGCCAGCCGTTCGAGCTGCTGTTCCACCGTGGCCTGTAACCACAGCACGTAGCCGCGCTCGGCCAGCAGGCGGCGATTGGCCGGGTCGAGCACCGCGCCGGCCCCGGTCGCCAGCAGCACCTCGCTGCGCGCGCTGCAGGCCTCCAGCAGGGTGCTTTCGCGGCGGCGGAAACCGGCCTCGCCTTCCAGTTCGAACACCGTACTCACGGTGGCGCCGCAATGGCGCTCGATTTCCTGGTCGAGATCCAGGAACTCCAGCCCATAATGCGCGGCCAGCCGCCGGCCGATCGACGTCTTGCCGGCGCCGGTCGGACCGACCATGAACAGGTTGCACGAGGGATTCATATGCCAACTTTAACAGCAGGCCACGCATGACCGGACGGGTGCTGCTGGCCGGATGCGGCGATCTTGGGATGCGCGTGGCACCACGCCTGCTGGCGCGCGGGGACGAGGTATGGGCGCTGCGGCGTTCACCCGCGCATGACGGGGAGCATGGTGTGCGCTGGCTGCGCGGCGATTTGACTCAGCCGCAGACATTGCGGCAACTGCCGCAGGGGATTACCCGCGTGGTGTATGCGCCGACGCCCGGCGCGCGCGAGGAGGCGGCTTATCGGGCGGTCTTCGTGGATGGCTTGAAGCATCTGCTCGATGCGCTGTCCGGCGCGCCGCTGCAGCGCGTGCTGTTCGTTTCTTCCAGCGCGGTGTATGGCGAGCATGGCGATGGGTGGGTGGATGAGGAAACGCCACCCGCGCCACCGGGGTTCAATGGGCGTGTGTTGCTGGAAGCGGAGCAATGGCTGGCCGCGCATGCGGTGCCGTCGATCAGCCTGCGCCTGGCGGGCATTTACGGGCCGGGCCGCATGCAATTGCTGGAACGTCTGCGCGCCGGCGAGGCGCGAGTGCCGCGCGATCCGCCGCATTGGTCCAATCGCATCCATGTCGATGACGCGGCGGCGGCGATCGTGCATCTGCTGGGCTTGCCGGCACCGGAAAGCGTCTATGTCGGCGTCGACGACACGCCGTTGCCGATGCACGTGTTGTACGAACACCTTGCCGGTTTGATCGGTGCGCCGCGTCCGGCGGATGGTCCTGCGCCGCCGGGCGTCGGCAGCAAGCGCTTGAGCAATGCACGCCTGCGTGCGAGCGGGTTTGCGTTTGGATGGCCGGACGCGCGGGAGGGGTATCGGGCGTTGTTGTAGGTGTCGCTATCAGGCAAGCCCGTGCGCAAGTGTGCGTCAGCGTTCAATCGCCGTCATTCCGGCGTAGGCCGGAATGACGGCGTCTCTTGCAAGGGTCGGCAAGAGCAGGCGTAGGTACAGCATGAGATCGCACAACCCTCGGCGTAGGTTGGGGTGAGCGAAGCGAACCCCAACAGTGCGATGCGTCCGGTCACCGCCATGTTGGGGTTCGCCTGCGGCTCACCCCAACCTACGCTTGCCGGCCCACGAGCAAGCCCTCACCCCGGCACATTCCAAGCCCCCGGCGCTATGGGACCATCGCCAGCACACCACCCTCAAGGAGCTCTCCATGGCCCGCGTCACCCCCACCATGGTCACCACCGGCAACGAACTTCCGGGTTACCGCATCGTCCGCCCGATGGGCATCGTGCGTGGCATCACCGTGCGTTCGCGCAGCATCGTCGGCAACCTCGGTGCGTCGCTGCAGACGCTGGTCGGCGGCAATATCTCGATCTACACCGGGCTGTGCGAGAAGGCGCGCGAGGAGGCCTTCGAGCTGATGCTGCAGCATGCCGGCCAGCACGGCGCCAACGCGGTGGTGGCGATGCGCTACGACGCCAATGACGTGGCCCAGGGCGTCACCGAGGTGCTGGCGTATGGCACGGCGGTGCTGGTCGAGCCGCTGACCTGATCGACCGTGGTCCTTACTGCAGTGCGGCTTGCCGTACGGGGCGGGGCGCTCCCAGACTGGCGCGGCTAGGGGGAGCGTCGCCGCGCCGCCCGCGCGGCCTGTGGGGAGGAATCGCCATGTCGGTCACCAAGATCATCGAGGTCAGTGCGTCGTCCAGCAAGGGTCTGGAAGACGCTGTGAAGCACGGTTTGAACAAGACGGCGAAGACGGTCAAGCACATCCGGGGCGCCTGGGTGAACGAGATCAAAGTCGTCACCAAGGACGACGGCGCCATCGAGGAATGGCGCGTCAATCTGCGCATCAGCTTTCTGGTCGATTAGCCGGCCCATGCGCGCGGGTCGCCAGCGATCCGCGCGCTGCCGATGTTCAGAAGTGACTGAGCCCGGTGACATGCCGCTGCGTGTCGTATTCGACACAGGTGTCGGCCAGCGCGGGCAGGGTGGCCAGGGCGTGGCGGCTCAGCCGCTCGAAGTGGGCGAGGAAGTGTTCCATCGCCGCAGCATCCATCGCCAGCGGCGCATGCCGCGCGAGCAGCTCCTCTTCCTGCTGGCTGCGCCACTGGCGCACCACTTCCCAGTTCGGCGCCTGCAGCACCACCAGTGCGTCGAGCTTGCGCCATAGCGGCTGGTAGCCGCGCAACTGCTTGTTGACCCAGTGGCGCCAGGTGCCGTCCGGGTCTTCGTCGCGCTCCAGCGCATTGACCGGCTCGTCCAGCGCGGACTGCAGCTGCGGCTTGATGCCCAGGGCCCAGCCTTCCAGCACGATGAGCTTGGGCGCCCGCACGATCTTCGGCCAGCGCGAGGGCGGCATGCGCGTATCGCGGCCCTTGTCGAAGCGCGGATAGGTCACGGGCAGCTTGTCCGAGGCATGCGGCAGGGCCGCCAGCACCGACAACAGCAGTTCGATCTCGTGGGTGCCCGGCACGCCGCGGGTCTTCAGCAGCGGATGCACCTGGTGGGCCAGGGACTCGCGTTCGCTGCGGCTGTAATAGAAGTCGTCGAGGGCCAGCACCTCGGTCGGCAGGCCCTGCGCTTCGGCCTGCAGCTTCACTTCCCGCGCCAGGGTGCTCTTGCCGCTGCCCTGCAGGCCGGAGATCCCCAGCAGGTACGGCCGCCGCGAGCGGGCGATACGGCCGGCGTACTGATCCAGCAGGAGTCCCGCCAGGGTCGAATTCTGCGTGCTAGCATCGTTAACCATCCGCGCATGATGACGCGCGCCGGCCACGATTCAAGACCCATGCTGAAACCCGAAATCCTCGAGACCTTCCAACAACTGCTGGAGGGTGCCCGGACGAGTGGCGACCCCGAGCCCACCGCCATGACGCTGTCCACCGCCGATGCCGGTGGCCGGGTCAGCTCGCGCGTGGTGCTGCTCAAGGGCGCCGACGAGCGCGGCTTCCGTTTCTTCACCAACTACCAGAGCGACAAGGGCACCGAGCTGGAGGTGCACCCGCAGGTGGCGCTGTGCTTCCACTGGAAGCAGCTGCGCGACGGTGTGCAGGTGCGCGTCGAAGGCGCCGCGCGCAAGTTGATGGACGAGGAATCGGACGCGTACTTCGCCAGCCGCCCGCGCCAGAGCCAGATCGGCGCCTGGGCCTCGCTGCAGTCGCAGACCCTGCCCGACCGCGACACCTTCGAGCAGCGCGTGGCGCGCTACGAGCAGGAGTTCGACGGCCGCAACGTCACGCGTCCGCCACACTGGGGCGGCTATGTGGTCGAGCCGGACACCATCGAATTCTGGTACGGCGCGCAGTTCCGCCTGCACGAGCGCGTGCGCTGGAGCCGCCACGGCCAGACCTGGACGCATCGCCTGCTGTATCCCTGAGGCACGCCTTACCCTGAGGATCGCCGCCATGACCCGAGCCGCGCCCGCCGGACACGTCGCCCAACAGGGCTTCACCGTGCATACGCGCGGCCGCGGCTTCAGCGAGATCACCGACAAGCTGGCCGACGCGGTGACGGCGGCCGGCGTGCACACCGGCATCGCCCACGTCTTCACCACGCACACCAGTTGCTCGCTGCTGATCAGCGAGAACGCCGACCCCGCCGTGCGCGAGGATCTCGAACGTTGGTTCGCCCGCGCCGTGCCCGATGGCGACGCGATCTTCCAGCACGACGCCGAAGGCCCCGACGACATGCCCGCCCACGTGCGCTCCATCCTCACCGGCGTCAGCCTCACCTTGCCGGTGCATGGCGGCAAGCTGCTGCTGGGCACGTGGCAAGGGGTGTACCTGTGGGAGCATCGGCGCGATCCGCATCAGCGCAAGGTCACCGTCACCGTGCTGGGCCATTGAGTACCACCGGTTGCCTTTAGTCGAAGCCATGTCCAACGACGCTTTCCCGCAGCGCATCGTCTGCCTCACCGAAGAACCCACCGAAGTGCTCTACGCGCTGGGTGAGGAGCACCGCATCGTCGGCATCTCCGGCTTTACCGTGCGGCCCGCCCGGGCCAGGAAGGAGAAGCCGAAGGTGTCGGCATTCACCAGCGCCAAGATCGGCGAGATCCTGAAGCTGGAGCCGGACCTGGTGATCGGTTTTTCCGACATGCAGGCCGACATCGCGCGCGACCTGATCAAGGCGGGCGTGGAGGTGTGGATCAGCAACCACCGCAGCGTGGACGGCATCCTCGTCTATATCCGCCGGCTGGGCGCGATGGTCGGCGCGGGCGATAAGGCGCAGGCCTATGCGCAGAAAGCCGAGCGGCATATCGCCGAGATACGTGCAGCGGCCGAGGCATTACCTAAGCATCCGCGTGTCTATTTCGAGGAATGGGACGAGCCGCTGATCACCGGCATCCGCTGGGTCGCCGAGCTGGTGCGCATCGCCGGTGGCGAGGATGTGTTTCCGCATCAATCCGGCGAGTCGCTGGCCAAGCACCGCATCCTGGCCGACCCTACCGAGGTGGTGCGCGCGGCGCCGGAAGTGATCTTCGGCTCCTGGTGCGGCAAGCGCTTCCGGCCCGAGCATGTCGCCGCACGGCCCGGCTGGGATGCGATCCCGGCGGTGCGCAGCGGCGACGTGGTGGAGATCAAGTCGCCGATCATCCTGCAGCCGGGGCCGGCCGCGTTGTTCGATGGCCTGGCCGAACTGCATCGGCACATCGCCGCGTGGGCCGCGAAATAGCAGCGTAGGTTGGGGTGAGCGCAGCGAACCCCAACAGACCTCGCACCACGAACGCCACGTTGGGGTTCGCTGCGCTCACCCCAACCTGCGCCGAGACGTTTGTTCAGCGCCCCAGCGCGAGCTGCACACCCAGCGCAGTCAGCGGCGCCGCCACCAGGATGCGCACCAGCACCAGCACGATCACCGCGACCCACGGCGAGAAGTCCAGCCCGCCGGCCACCAGCTTGCCGCGCAGCGGGCGCAGCACCGGCGCCACCAGGCTGCCGATCAAGCGCAGCGCGGGATGGCGCTGGTCCATCGGGAACAGGCTCAGCAGCGACCAGATGAAGATCAGCACCAGATAGGTCAGCAGCACGAAGTCCAGCAGGTCGGCCAGGCCCAGCACCAGCAGGCCCAGCGGGTTCGGCGCCTGGCCGTACAGCGCGAACATCACCAGCCGCTGCAGCAGCATCAGCACCCACAGCAGCAGCACGCAGGACAGGTTGATGCGCCGCCAGTTCGGCAGCACGCGCCGCAGCGGCGCCAGCACCGGATTGGTGTAGCGATACAGGAACTGGCTCAGCGGATTGTTGAAGTCCGCGCGCGTGGCCTCGGCCAGCAGGCGCAGCAGGAACAGCGTGGTGACCGCGCCGAAGACGAGATTGATCAGGAAGGTCAGGGCATTCAGCAGATAGCTCACGAGGCGTCATCCAGGGCAGCGGCCAGTGCTTCGCCGCGGCGGGTGGCGGCGGCGACGGCGCGCGCGACGATGCGCGGCAGGCCGTCGGCGGCAAAACTTTCCAGGGCAGCCTGGGTGGTGCCGTTGGGCGAGGTCACGCGGCGGCGCAGTTCGGCCGGCGCCTCGCCGCTCTCGGCCAGCATGCGGCCGGCACCCAGGCAGGTCTGCGCGGCCAGTGCGCGCGCGGTCTCGCGCGGCATGCCCTGCGCCACGGCGGCGTCTTCCAGCGCTTCGACCAGGGCGAAGAAATAGGCCGGGCCGGAACCGGACAGCGCGGTCACCGTATCCATCAGCGCCTCGTCCTCCAGCCAGCGGGTGATGCCCGCGGCGTCCAGGATGCGCTGGGCCAGCGCGCGCTGCGGCGGGCTGACCCGGCCGTTGGCGCACAGGCCGGTGGCGCCGGCGCCGATCAGCGCCGGGGTGTTGGGCATGCAGCGCACGATCGGCAGGCCGCCGAACCAGCGCTCGAGCTGGTCGATGCGCACGCCGGCGGCGATCGAGATCAACAGCGGACGGTGCTGGCGCAGCACCTCTTGCAGCTCGTTGCGCAGCGCCGGCATCACCTGCGGCTTCACCGCCAGCAGCACCACCTCGGCCTCGGCCGCGGCCAGCCTGGCTTCGCCGTAGCAGGCCACGCCGAACTCGCGGCCCAGCTCCTGGCGCGCCTCGGCGCGCGGCTCGGCCACGCTGATGGAGGAGGCCGCGATCCCGGTCTTGAGCAGGCCGCCGATCAGGCTGCGCGCCATGTTGCCTCCGCCGATGAAAGCGATGCGGGTCATGCGGGTTCCTTGGGGGAAGGTGGGGACATACCTTAACCGCAGGTTGGGGTGAGCGCAGCGAACCCCAACAAACGTCACCCGGCCACCAGTCCCATCCATCGGCAAACCCATGCGCCGGACTGCCCTGGAGGTCCGTTGGGGTTCGCCTGGGGCTCACCCCAACCTGCGCCGCCATTACCCGGTTATCACTTTCAAACATCGGCCACCCGAAAGACTGGCCCCTGTCGCCGCGCCGCGAGTAGTATCGGGCCGCTGCGAGGGGGACCCGAAGGGTGGCAGCGCTCAGGCCGTGCCAGGCCGCCCGCGACCGTTCCCCGTGCCGCTCCGCCCAAAGTGAACGTTCGAAGGGGAATCCATGGATATCGCCGAACTACTGGCCTTCTCGGTGAAGAACAAGGCGTCGGACTTGCACCTGTCCGCCGGCCTGCCGCCGATGATCCGCGTGGACGGCGACGTCAGGCGCATCAACATCCCGGCGCTGGAGCACAAGCAGGTGCACGCGCTGATCTACGACATCATGTCGGACAAGCAGCGCCGCGATTACGAGGAATTCCTCGAGGTCGACTTCTCGTTCGAGATCCCCGGCCTGGCCCGCTTCCGCGTCAACGCGTTCAACCAGAACCGCGGCGCCGGCAGCGTGTTCCGTACCATTCCGTCCGAAGTGCTGACCCTGGAAGACCTGGGCGCCCCGCGCATCTTCCGCGAGCTGATCGAGCAGCCGCAGGGCCTGATCCTGGTTACCGGCCCGACCGGTTCGGGCAAGTCCACCACGCTGGCGGCGATGGTCGACCACATCAACAAGAACGAATACGGCCACCTCCTCACCATCGAGGATCCGATCGAATTCGTGCACACCTCGCAGAAGTGCCTAGTCAACCAGCGCGAGGTGCACCGCGACACCCACGGCTTCAACGAAGCGCTGCGCTCGGCGCTGCGCGAAGACCCGGACTTCATCCTGGTCGGCGAGCTGCGCGACCTGGAAACCATCCGCCTGGCGCTGACCGCCGCGGAAACCGGGCATCTGGTGTTCGGCACCCTGCATACCAGCTCGGCGGCCAAGACCATCGACCGCATCATCGACGTGTTCCCCGCCGGCGAGAAGCCGATGGTGCGCTCGATGCTGTCCGAATCGCTGCGCGCGGTGATCTCGCAGTCGCTGCTGAAGAAGGTCGGCGGCGGACGCCTGGCCGCGCACGAGATCATGGTCGGCATCCCCGCGATCCGTAACCTGATCCGCGAGGACAAGGTGGCGCAGATGTATTCGTCGATCCAGACCGGCCAGCAGTACGGCATGCAGACCCTCGACCAGAACCTGCAGGACCTGGTCAAGCGCGGCCTGGTGACGCGCCAGCAGGCCGCTGCTTACGCCAGGAACAAGGAAGTGTTCAAGTGATCACCGTCCACGTCTCGGTGGGAGACCGCTCATGAGCGACTTCGATTTCACCTCCTTCCTCAAGCTGATGGTCCACAAGAAGGCCTCGGATCTGTTCATCACGGCCGGTGTCGCGCCGTCGATGAAGGTGCAGGGCCGCATCGTGCCGATCACGCAGAGCCCGCTGTCCGCACAGCAGTCGCGCGACATGGTGGTCAACGTGATGACGCCCTCGCAGCGCGAGGAGTTCGAGAAGACCCACGAATGCCAGTTCGCCATCTCGGCGCAGGGCGTGGGCCGCTTCCGCGTGTCGTGCTTCTACCAGCGCAACTGCGTGGGCATGGTGCTGCGCCGGATCGAGTCCAAGATCCCCACCATCGAGGAACTGAGCCTGCCGCCGGTGATCAAGCAGCTGGCGATGACCAAGCGCGGCATCATCATCTTCGTCGGCGGCACCGGCACCGGTAAGTCGACCTCGCTGGCCTCGATGATCGGCTATCGCAACGCCAACTCGACCGGGCACATCATCACCATCGAGGACCCGATCGAATACGTGCACAAGCACGAGGGCTGCATCATCACGCAGCGCGAACTGGGCATCGACACCGACAGCTGGGAAAACGCGCTGAAGAACACCCTGCGCCAGGCGCCGGACGTGATCATGATCGGCGAGGTGCGTACGCGCGAGACGATGGAACACGCCATCAACTTCTCCGAAACCGGCCACCTGTGCCTGTGCACCCTGCATGCCAACAACGCCAACCAGGCGATGGACCGCATCCTGCACTTCTTCCCGGAAGACCGCCGGCAGCAGCTGTTCATGGACTTGTCGCTGAACCTCAAGGGCGTGGTCGCGCAGCAGCTGATTCCGACCCCGGACGGCAAGGCGCGCCGCGTGGCGGTGGAGGTCCTGCTGGGCACGCCGCTGGTGCAGGACTACATCCGCCAGGGCGAGATCCACAAGCTCAAGGAAGTGATGAAGGAATCGACCAACCTGGGCATGAAGACCTTCGACCAGAGCCTGGTCGAGCTCTATCACGCCGGCGAGATCTCCTACGAGGACGCGCTGCGCCACGCCGACAGCTCCAACGAAGTGCGCCTGCGCATCAAGCTGGCCCAGGGCGGCGACGCGCATACGCTGTCGCAGGGGCTGGACGGGGTGGAGCTGGAAGAGTCGCGCGACACCAACCAGTTCGGCGGCGGCATGCTGTATCGCTGAGCGGGGCGGTCACGCGGTGTGAGAAAGGAGCCTGCGGGCTCCTTTTTCTTTGCTCTGCGGTTGGCGTTCTCCGCTCATTTGCATTGGATTTGTACGAAATGTTCGAGCGGACTGGGTTTATCGGAGTTAGCCGATATCGTTCGGCGCCCCTACTTGCCTAGCATCGCGGCTTCGTTTCCAGTCGCGAGGGAGGGCAGGGCATGCGCAAGATGCGTTCGGCCGGGGCGTGGATGCAGGCGGCGCGCATTCTGGCCAGAGCAGCCGTCGCCAGCATCGCGCTCGCTCACCTGCCGGGGTTAACGCAGGCAAGCCCGGGTGGATCGGCCTCATTCCGTCCCTATGCGGACGGTTACTGGGTGTTGAGTACCTACGACGGGCCACCGCGGCGTTACCGGGATGCCGCCGGTGCGCTCGACGACGCGGTCGCACGCTGGTGCGCCGGATCGAGCTACAAGGATTGCCGCTGGTCCGACCCGCGCGAAGTGGAGAGTCCGTTCTCCGACGAACGCTACGTCCAGACGCATATCGAGTACGACCTGCTGTTTCGCTACTCGTCCGACGGCCCCGGCGTGCCCGTCCGCACCCTTCGCCTGGAACACAACAGCCGCGTGCGCGTCGCGCGCAGCTGCCCGGCTGGATACGTGCTGGCGATGAAATTCGGCTTCCGCGAGGAGAACGCGTCGCTGTACAGCGCGCTGGACGAATACACCTGCCGCGCCAGCGACACCATTCCCAGCGCCAGGGACCTGGGGCTGCCCGACAGCGGACTGGTCGACCGCTGTTCCGCCACCGATGCTGCGCTGGTCGGCAATCCGATCAACCTGCTGTCGCTCAACAAGATCCAGGTGGTGGTGGACATTGCCGCCGCGGGGCGCTCGCCCCTGCATTGGACCCGCACCTACAACAGCGGCGCCGGCAACGACGGCAGCCAGTGGACGCTCAAGCCACAGCGCCGTTATCTGGGCAGCCAATGGCGCGGCTCCTACGACTACTCGCTGGAAGCGTCGCAGTACTACGACCACGAACGGCAGGCGTACCAGCCGGCGATCCGGCTGCATCGCCCGGATGGCGCCGTGCGCGACTACCGTCTGGTGGCAGGTCGTTACGAAAGCGAGCCGGACGATCCGGGACGGCTCGAAGCGGTGCCGGCGGACGAAGGCGGCGGCTGGCGCTTCTTCGCCGCGGACGACACCCTGGAGACCTACGATGCGGCCGGCCTGCTGCGTACGATCGCCGACCGCCTGGGCCGGACCCAGCGGCTGGTCTACGGCGATGCCGGACGCCTGCTCGAAGTGGTCGATGCGCAGGGCCGTTCCCTGCGCCTGGGCTACGACGAGGCCGGGCGCGTCGCTCGTGTGACTGGCCCCGGCGGCGAGTCCGTGGCCTACCGCTACGACGAAGCCGACGGGGCAGGCCTGGATGCCGACCTGGTCGAAGCGAGCTATGCCGACGGCAGCCGCGAGGGTTATAGCTACAGCGAAGCGGCGTATCTCGGCGGACCGTCCCGGCATCCGCACCTGCTCACCGGCAGGATCGACGCCTTGGGTACACGCATCGGCAGCTATCGCTACGACCTCTACGACCGCGCCAAGCGCAGCTATGGTGCCGGTGGCGCGGGCGGCGTGAGCCTGCGCTTCTACACCGACGTCGGCTTCGTGAACGACGCACGCGATACGGACCGGACGTATTGGTTCACGCTATTGCACGGGCGCCGGCGGCTGACCCGCGTTTCCCAGCCTCCAGGCGCCGGTTGTCCGTGGGCCGCCAGCGAGCTGGGCTATGACGGGCAGGGCCGGCTGCTCACGCGCAAGAACCACAACGGCCAGACCACCGCCTACGGCTATACCGACGACGGCCGTTCGCTGGAGCGTGTGCGCATCGAGGCGGAAGGTACGCCGCAGGAGCGCACCACCCTTACCGACTGGCATGCGCGCTTCCGCTTGCCGACACGCATCCAGCTCGTGCCCACCGGCGCGGCCGGCGACCACGCCAGCGCCACGCGTACGCTGGACATCGCTTACGACGAACACGGCAACCGGTTGACCCAAACGGAGAGCGGCGCAGGCGTGACCGCGCTGCGCCGCTGGAGCTACACCTACGACGAGGCGGGGCGTGTGCTCAGCATCGATGGTCCGCGCACCGACGTGGCCGACCTCACCCGCTACGCCTATCGCCAGCGGGCGGCGGACGGATGCGCCGATGACCCGGTGCACTGCGCCTATCGGCAAGGCGACCTGTGGACGGTGACCGACGCACTGGGCCATGTCACCGAAGTCCTGCGCTACGACGGCGCCGGCCGGGCGCTGTCGATCAAGGATGCCAACGGCGTGTTGACCGACCTTGCCTATACGCCGCGCGGCTGGCTCGCCGAGCTGCGCGTGCACGGAGCAACCGATGCCGTCACCCGCTACGACTACAACGCCAACGGCCAGCTGGTGAAGAGCACCGATCCCGATGGCGTCAGCCTGAGCTATGCCTATGACGATGCACATCGGCTGGTCGGCATCCAGGATTCAGCCGGCGGCCGTATCGCGTACACCCTGAATGCCGCCGGCGATGTCACGGCGGAAACGCTGCACGATAATGGCGGGCAAGTGCTGCGTTCGCTGGCCCGAGCCTTCGATGCGCTGGGGCGCATGAAGACGCTGATCGGCGCCGATGGCGAGCGCACGTCCTTCGAATACGACGCCAACGGCAACCTCACCCAGGTCGTCCGGCCGCTGCGGCAGGTGTGGCGGATCCAGCACGATGCGCTGGATCGCGTGGTCATGCAGGTGGGCGGCGCCGCGGACGTGAAAGCGATGGTGGTGCAGGAGCACGACAGCCAGGATCGGCTGGTGAGCGTCACTGATCCGAACGGATTGACGACCCGCTATGAGCGCAATGGCCTGGGCGAGCTGGCGGGGCAGCGCAGTCCGGATACCGGCGCCACGGCGCAGGAAGTGGACGTCGCCGGGAATGTGGTTCGCCGGACCGATGCGCGCGGACAAACGCGAAGCATGCACTACGACGCGCTGCAGCGGCTGGTGGAGATGAGCTTCGACGGCGCACCCGGGGAAACCATCCGCTACGCCTACGATCAGGCCGATGCGGCCTGTCCGGCGGGAGAAACCTACGCCGTCGGGCGGCTAAGCCGGGTCGCCGATGCCAGTGGCGGTACGAGCTACTGCTACAACGCGTCCGGCCAGCGCGTCCGCAAGCGGCAGATCGTGGCCGGTACGACGCTGGAACTGGCCTACACCTACACGCCGGCGGGCCGCCTTGCTTCCCTGCGCTATCCGGATGGCCATGCCGCGGTTTATACGCACGACGAGCACGGACGGATCGCGACTATCGATATCGTCAACGCCAAGGGCATGCGCGAGCCGCTGGTGACGGCTGCCGCCTATCTGCCCTTCGGTCCCGCGGTGCAGTGGCGTTACGGCAACGGGCGCACGCTGACCCGCCGCTACGATGCCGACGGCCGTCCAACGGGCGTGGAGGATCTGGCCACCGACGGCTTGGCGGCGAGTTTCGGCTACGACGCCAATGGCCGACTCGTCCGCCTGAGTGCCTCGGCCAGCGGTACATCGCAGCTCAGCTTCGCCTACGACGCACTGGACCGCCTGGTCGAAACCCGCGATGGCCCCACCGGCACCGTGCTGCAACGTTATCGCTACGACCTCACGGGCAATCGCACGGCCTTCGCCGATGCGCGGGGCGAACAGGTCTATGTCTATCCCCAAGATAGCCATCGCCTGACGGCCGTCGCGGGCCAGGCGCGCACCTACGATGCGATGGGCAACCTGATCGCCGACGACAGCCGGCAACGGCAATTCAGCTACAACGCGATGGGGCGCATGGCCGAGGTAAGAGAAGGTGCCAGCGTGCTGCAGCGCTATGCCTACAACGCGAAGGGCGAGCGGGTGCTCAAGAGCGATGGCGCGACCGCGACCGTCACTGTCTACGACGAAAGCGGGCGCTGGCTGGGCGATTACGACCAGGACGGCCGTTCCCGGCAACAGGTCATCTGGCTGGGTGATCACCCGGTGGGGCTGATCCAGGATGGCAAGACCTACTACGTGGAAAGCGACCATCTCGGCACGCCACGGGTGGTGGTCGATCCGGTGCGCGATGTTGCGGTGTGGCGCTGGAGTTTGAAGGGCGAAGTTTTCGGCGGTACGCCGCCGGATGAAGACCCGGATCGCGATGGTGCGGGTTTTGTGCTGGATATGCGGTTTCCGGGGCAGCGGTATGACCCTGTTGCGGGGCTGAACTACAACTGTCAGCGCGACTATGACTTCCTGGGTGGGCGTTACGTACAGAGCGACCCGCTGGGATTGCTGGCGGGCGTAAGCACCTATGGATACGTGTTGAACAACCCGCTCGCCCATGCTGACCGCGAAGGGCTTATGAGTGATTTAGATACCGTCATGGATCTGCCCAGCTATATAGGGGCCATAGGTCTAGTGAATACATATCGTGTCGGAAGAGATGGCCTTGCGGCCGACCAGGCTGCCGAATCCTCCGGTCTCTTCGGGGGACATAACGGGCCCGCAGATGCCTACCGACATTGTGTCTGGTCATGCCTGATGACCCAGCATATTGGCCTGGCCAACGCCAAGATCGTCGGCGACATGTATGAGTCCAACGAAGCTGCGCGAGGGCAGGATCCTCGAGAAAAAGACATGGACGACATCAATAACGTCATCGGGAGGCAATGCGGACTACTCATGGATGGCAAGGATTGCCGGGCGCGATGCATGGATGCAGTCAGGAACGAACGCCTGCTGCTTTACCTTGGTGGATAAGATGATCAAGTGGCTTATTTTTTTCATCACGACGGCGATTACTGTTGTCTGCATGGGAGACAGGGTCTGGTGGCCCGAGCGGAAGTTTGACCCGGAAGCATGGAAACGCACGGAGAGTAACGGTAGATACGTTTACGCCACGGATCTCCTGGACAGCCGGGTGTTGATCGGCAAGAGCGAAGACGAAGTGATTGCCTTGTTGGGAGAGTCGGATTTGCCCAGGTATGCCGCGACCATCCAGTATCTGATCCGGCATGGAGGCGTTGGGCTCAGGCGGATTTATATCCTCGATCTCAGATTTACGAACGGCAAAGTAAGTCGTGCATTTGTCAGGGATGTTGGCTGAATTCCATTCCTGCCGCCTACTCCGCTGCGGTCGCGCAAGGGCATTATGGATGAGGTGGCAGGTGATGTTAAATGCTCTGCGGCGTCCGGATCCGGATAAGTGGTGCTCTAATTTGGTGCTCTTGTCCCTTTTTCGATTCCCCGCAAAGGAGTCCGGTATATAGGAGATGCACATGCAATTGACGTCAAAGAAAGCATCTGCTGCTCTGATGGCCACGTTGATCTTGGTTGGAGCTTGGCGTCTTGGATACCCAGCGGTTCTAGAGCAGGTGCATGGTGAGATTCCGTCCGATTGGCGACTCGATTATCGGCGAATGACTGTCGGCCAGATAAATTCGGCTCTGGGAGAGCCCAGCGAGGTTGCGTCTGCCAAGGAATATCAATCCTGGGTGCGCAAGCATTGGTGGGGCGTGGAAGAGCTCAAGATCATCGCGCCTGGTTGTTGCGCTCCAGAATCTAGGCCAAGCGAAGCTTATTATGTGGTTCATGCAAAAGGCTTCTACGACCCAGTGGCGACAAAGCGGATTCAATAGCTGCGGATAAGGGAATGAGTGATATTAAATGCTCTGAGGCGTCTGGGCCTGTATAAATGGTGCTCTAAATTAACTACTCTTGTCCCTTTTCTTTTCTTCAATACGCGACTATACGAGAATGACGGGTCAGTAGCAGTGAGGAAAAACGGTGAGCCTGCGTTCGATGGTGTTTCTTTCATGTGTGTGTTTTTTCGCCGCCGGTCTTGCTACTCAGAGCCTGGCTCGGGAATCTGCTCATCCAAAAGTGACAGGCATCTATTCCGATATGAGATATAGCCAGGAGTCAGGCGACGTCATTGGGCAGGAAGTATTCATTGTTTTTTCGCGAGCAGGCTATTTCGCTGTTCTCCAGTCAAGCGAAGGGGAGCCGTCTCCACCGGTCGTTGTTCCAGTCAAGGTTGCGGGATCGTCAGTAACCTTTACGGTGCCTGTGGAAATGGACCTTCGCGGTACCTTCAAGGGCAGCATTTCGGGCGATCATCTGGTTGGGATTTTTAGTGGAAGCGGTCAGGCGGTCGATCTAGAGAGAAGAAGTAGTTATTGGGAGTGAGTGTCGAAGCTGGTGACTCGGCACGCCGGTACAGATGGTGCAAAGTAATTGACGACATCTATCCGGCTAAAGGAGTTGCACTGGCGTGGATTTCCATGGATGGAGTGATGAAACAAACAATTTTATCGGTAGTAGTGCGGACCTCGCCATTTAATCCGCTGCGGCCGCGCGACGCATCGACAACAAGAAAGGAGCCTCCGCGGCTCCTTTCTCGTTTCCGCGCGCTCCGTTGCTATCCGGAGCGCGGTGCGGCGATCACTTGGCGTTGTCGCTCACGGTGACGCCGCCGGCATCGACGCTCTTCACGCCTTTGACCTTCTTGGCGATCGCTTCGATCTTCGCCTTCTCGCCCGAGGTGGCCGCGGTGCCGGTGAGGGTGACGACGCCGTCCGTGGTGTTGACCGACAGGTCGCTGCTCTTGATGCCCTTGGTGGTGGCCAGTTCGGATTTCACCTTGGTGGTGATCCAGCCGTCGGCGGCCTTGTCCGGCACGGTCTGGTTGGCGCTGGATTTCTGCATGGCGCCGCCGTCCTGCGCGGCGACCTGCGCCAGCGGCGCGGCGGCGAGCAGCGCGGTCAGGGTGGCGGCGGCAACGGTCTTGCGGAACAGGGTCGTGGTCTGCATGGCAACTCTCCTTCGAATGGGGATGCTGTCCGGGGAGACAGCGGGACGCAGGGGTTCGGACGTCCACGAGGGATAGCAGCAGGTCGGGCGTGAACAACAGCGCGAAAGCGCGTGCAGGCGTTCAGGGCGCGCTCGCCAACGCGAAGATTTCGTGCGCTTCGGGCGGAGTATTCGCAAGCTTTCGCGAAGCTTGCATGTCGCGCCGCAGCATGCGTGATTTCTCATTTAACACAGTTATTTACGGGGTTTTTCCGCGCGTACGTGCTGCAAAATTAGTGACCGGGTGAAAAAAATCACGTTACAAATTCGTTGAGAATCGTACTTTGTTGCGCTATACAGCCTGCTGCTCTTTGGGGCTGGATGGATACGAGAGGGGGGCTCGTCGAGCCGCATCTGGTTAGCCATCCGGGGGCACGTTACTTCCTCGGAGCAGGGTCCTTCCCCGGGCTCGAACCACCCACATCCCCGGTCCGCACCCGCTTGCGGATCTTGCGTTGCTAACAAGTTGATGGGAGTACAACCTGTGAGTCACTTCGCTGCTTTCACCAAGCGGCCTAAGGGACGTTCGTCCCTGGCCCTGGCCGTTGCCCTGGCGCTGGCCAGCACCGGCGCCCTTGCGCAGTCCAACATCACCAGCTCGATCTTCGGCCAGGTGGCCCCGCAGTCGGGCAACACCGTCGAGATCAAGAGCGTCGATACCGGCCTGACCCGCTCGGTCAACGTCGACGAGCAGGGCCGCTACCGCTTCAGCTCGCTGCCGACCGGCCACTACAACGTCACGCTGAAGAACAACGGCACCGCTGTCAGCACCCGCGACAACGTCGAGCTGAGCATCGCCGGCGGTACGGAAGTGTCGTTCGGCGCCGCTGGCGCTGCCGCTGCCGCTACCGACGCGAAGAACCTCGACGGCGTGTCGGTGGTGGCCTCGGCCCTGCCGGCGATCGACGTGTCCTCGGTCGACACCCGCACCGTGCTGACCTCCGAGCAGCTGGCCAAGCTGCCGATCGACCGCGACATCGCCGCGGCCGCGATGCTGGCACCGAGCGTGGTCGCCAACTCCAGCTACGGCGTGCCCAGCTTCGGCGGCGCCGCCTCGTCGGAGAACGCGTACTTCATCAACGGCTATGCCGTGACCAATCCGCTGACCTCGATCGGCTTCACCAAGCTGCCGTTCGACGCGATCGACCAGCAGCAGGTGCTGACCGGCGGCTACGGCGCCGAGTTCGGCCGCTCCACCGGTGGCGTGATCAACATCGTCACCAAGCGCGGCTCGAACCAGACCAAGGGTGGCATCTACACCATCTGGGAACCGGAAGCGCTGCGCGCCAGCCCGCGCAACAACTACTTCCCGAACACCGGTGCGGCCACCAACGCGGCCACCGACGGCACGCTGTACCAGTACCGCAACCGCAACCAGTACTGGAAGTCGACGGTCGGCGCCTACATCAGCGGCGCGCTGATCAAGGACCGCCTGTTCTACTACATCGACGCCGAAGTGAATCGCCAGGAAGGTTCGGAAGTGCGCTCGTTCTCGAACTCCGCGGCTTCGGCCTCGAAGATCGGCTACAGCAACTTCACCAACAAGATCCCGCGCTGGACGGCGAAGATCGACTGGAACATCACCGACAACCACATCCTCGAATTCACGGGTGTGTCGGACAAGACCGAGTACACCTCCGACCGCTACGCCTACGATTACAAGTCGCAGACGCACGGCAGCACCCAGACGGGTGGCGTGTACAACAAGGACGGCGGCGATCTGTACATCGCCAAGTACACCGGCTACATCACCGACGACCTGACCATCTCCGCGCTGTACGGCACGCAGAAGGTCAACCACGTCCAGACCAACTACGGCTTCAACCCGGCTTGCCCGTTCATCTCGGTCGGTTCGAACGCACAGGCTCCGGGCGTCACCTACAACACCTGCCAGACCGCGACCACGTCGACCCTGCCGCTGGACGGCGCGAACGACAAGACCAAGGGCTGGCGCCTGGACATCGAGTATCGCCTCGGTGACCACGACATCCGCTTCGGTTACGACGCGCAGAACGCGAAGTCGTTCACCGGCAAGGAATACGCCGGCGGCTACGCGTGGGTGTACGGCAAGCAGACCAATCCGGCCACCGCGATCGACCCGGGCCTGGGCGTGATCGGCTCGCCGGCTTCGGCAGGCGGCTTGGGTGCGCAGGGTTACTACGTCTCCAAGGCGTACAACACCCAGCGTGCCGGCGTGGAAACTGACCAGGCGGCGCAGTTCATCGAAGACCGCTGGCAGATCAACGATCGCTGGCTGCTCTCGGTCGGCCTGCGCAACGAGCAGTTCACCAACTACAACAAGAACGGCGACGCCTACATCAAGCAGCGCCACCAGCTGGCGCCGCGCCTGGGCGCGTCGTGGGACGTGTTCGGCGACTCCAGCCTGAAGGTGTTCGCCAATGCGGGCCGCTACCACCTGGCCGTGCCGAACAACGCCGCCGTGCGCAGCGTGTCCGGCTCGCTGATCAGCAGCCAGTACTTCACCTACACCGGTGTGGATCCGGTCAGCGGCGCGCCGCTGGGCCTGAACCCGATCGCGGTGAACCCGGCCAGCCCGTTCATCTGCGCCAGCAGCGGCGGCGTGTCCTCGAACAAGGAATGCGGCCAGGCGCCGGATCCGCGTACGGTGGCGGCCAAGGGTCTGCGCGCGCACTTCCAGGACGAGTACATCCTGGGCATGGAGCAGCAGATCAACCCCACCTTGAACTGGGGCGCGAAGCTGACCTATCGCAGGCTGATGAGCGCGATCGACGACACCTGCATCCAGCAGCTCGGCAACAAGTGCCTCACCTTCAACCCGGGCCGCGGCAACACCTTCATGGTGCCGCAGGCGGACGGCAGCCTGAAGGAAGTGTTCCTGAGCCAGAAGGACCTGAACCTGCCGGATCTGAAGCGTAAGTATTACGCGGTGGATCTGTTCGTCGAGCATCCGTTCGCCGACAGCTGGTACGGCAAGGTCGAGTACACCTTCTCGCGCAACTACGGCAACACCGAAGGCCAGCTGGCCTCCGACCTGGATACCGGCGCGGGCGGCCAGACCGACGTGTCGCGCACCCAGGACTGGGACCTGCCGCAGCTGATGGTCGGTTCCAACGGCACGCTGCCGAACCACCGTGCGCATCAGGTCAAGGCGTTCGGCTACTACCAGCTGAACACCGAGTGGCGTTTCGGCGCGACCCTGGTCGCCGCTTCGGGTCGCCCGAAGAACTGCACCAGCTTCTACCCGACCGCCGACGCCGGCCTGTACAACAGCTCCACGTACTGGTTCTGCGGCCTGCCGGGCCAGGCTGGCTATGCGAGTTCGCCGCGCGGTTCGCACGGCAACACGCCGTGGACCTACCAGCTGAACCTCAATGCGGCTTACACGCCGGGCTGGCTGGACAACAAGCTGACCCTGCAGCTCGACGTGATCAATGTGCTGAACCGCCAGACGGCGACGATGTACAACTATCGCTACGCGCTGAACCGCACCACGGTGAACCCGCTGTACGGTCGTGAGCTGAACTACACCGATCCGCGCTACTTCCGCGTGACCGCCCGCTACGATTTCTAAGCGGTCCGATTCGGTGAAGTGATGAAGAACCACCGGCCTTGCGCCGGTGGTTTTTTTTGGCGCCAGATTTTGAAACCCTTCTCCCTCCGGGAGCACGCGGGGAGCGCACAGGGATGTGCGCGGCTCTGAGGAGCGAGGAAGGTGGCGGCAGCCGGATGAGGGTTCGGCCGGAGCGGTGCACATCATTCTTGCGCTCCGGCCGTACCCTCACCCCAACCCCTCTCCCGGTGGGAGAGGGGCTTCAAGCGCGTCGATTCAGAACGCGATATTCACCGTCAACCTTGCCGACTGATCCCGCGCATCGCTGGCGAACTGGCCGTGGTAGCCCAGGTCCACCGTCACCGCGTGGCCGAGCGGGAAGCGCACCCCAAGGTCGAGCACACCGGCGTTGTTCGCCACCGGCAGGCCGTACACGCTGAAGTTGTCCGCGCCGATGACGAAGCGCTGGCGGCGCTCCGGCACGGTGTCGCCCCAGGCGTGCTGGTAGCCCACGCCGGCATATGCGTGCAATCCGCCTGGCCCCAGTTGCAGCGAGCCGCGCACGCCGCCGATGGCGGCGCTGATGTTGGACGAGCTGCCGTTGACGCTGAGTGCGGCGATGGTGCCGTGTTCGGTGAACGCATCCGTGCGCACATGTACCTGGCTCAAGTTGACGTAGGGCTCCAGCGTGCCGCGCTCGAACTGGAACGCGTAGCCGCCGTCGACGTAGGCCTGTGCCGTGTTCGCGTCGTAGTTGGCTTGTGCCACGCCGGAGAACGGACCGAAGGCCATGCGCCGCGTGGTGTCGATCTTCTGCCATGCATACGCCATGCCGCCGCGCAGGCGGATGTTGCCCAGGTTCCAGCTGGCATACACGCCGGCGTAGTTGGCCTTGGCATGCGCGGACGAACCGAGCTCGCGCACGTTGAGGCTGTTCTGGCCGTGGCCGACCACGCCGCCCAGGCGCACGTCGCCGATCGCCGTATCCGCGCCGACCAGCAGGCCGCTGCCGTTGGCGTTCATGGCGTGCGCATTGCCGTCGCTGTCGTGGTCGCCCCAGTGGCCCCACAGCGAACTCCACACCATGTTGCCGTTGGCGGTGGCGCCTTCGGCGTTCTGGCCGCCGTAGCTGGCGCCGAGCAGGTGGTTGTTGATGGCGTCGCGCACGTAGTGGCTGTCGTCGAACAGCGCGGTGGTGATGCTGCCATGCATCTCGCCGGAGAGCTGGTCGAAGGCATGCCGCGCGGTATCGGGGTCGAGGCCGAGCAAGGCATCCACCAGCGGCGAGTTCGGGTCCAGATGATCCAGCGCGCCGGCCGTGTTCTTCTGGTTCTTGGTGTCCGCCACGCTTTCGAAGCTGGTGTCGTTGCGTTGCAGGGACAGGTTCACCGCATTGGCGGTGTAGCTGAGCAGCGGGGTGAGGAAGGTGAGGTTGGCGCTCACCGCGCCGAACTGGCCGCTGACGCCTTGCGCGGCGGTGAGGATGGTGTAGTCGGTGCGCGGCGCGTAGTTGCCCGGTTGCGCCAGCACCAGCACGCTGCCGCCGAGGATGGAGGCATTGCCGCCGATCACGATGCGGCTGCTCTGGCCCTGCGCGGTGGCGCCCACCTGGTAGCTGGAGCCGGGGTGGAACACCGCGTTGCCGGTCACGGTGAGCGTGCCGGTGGTGTTGCCGGGCACCACCGTGCCGGACAGGTCCAGCCCGCCGATGGTGCCGATGCCGCCGAGCGTGGCGCCGCCGTTCACCGTCACCGTGCTGCCGAGCGTGGCGCCCGGATGGCTGTTGTCGCCGACGATCAGCGTGCCGGCCGCGACGGTGGTGGCGCCGGACAGCGGATTGACCGTGTCGAGGGTGAGCGTGCCGGTGCCGGATTTCAGCAGCGTGCCGCTGCCGGAGAGCGTGCCGTTGAAGGTGGCATTGGTGCCCTGGTTGAAGATCAGTCCGGCGTTGTCGGTGATGTTGCCTTGCAGGCTGCTGGTGTCGCCTTGCAGTGCACCGGCGCTGATGGTGGTGCCGCCGCTGTAGCTGTTGGCGCCGCTGAGCGTGAGCGTGCCGGCGCCAAGCTTGGTGACGGAGCCGCTGCCACTGATCACGCCGCCGAAGCTGCCGGCCGCACCCTGATTGAAGATCAGCGAGGCGTTGTCGGTGATGTTGCCTTGCAGGCTGCTGGTGTCGCCCTGCAGCGCACCGGCGCTGATGGTGGTGCCGCCGCTGTAGCTGTTGGCGCCGCCGAGCGTCAGCGTGCCGGCGCCGAGCTTGGTCAGGGAACCGCTGCCGCTGACGCTGCCGCCGAACGTGCCGTCCGCGCCCTGGTTGAAGATCAGCGACGCGTTGTCGGTGATGTTGCCCTGCAGGCTGGTGGTGTCGCCTTGCAAGGCACCGGCGCTGATGGTGGTGCCGCCGCTATACGTGTTCGCACCGCTGAGCGTCACCGTGCCGGCGCCGAGCTTGGTCAGTGAGCCCGTGCCGCTGATGGCGCCGCCGAAGCTGCCGCTGGTGCCTTGGTTGAAGATCAGCGACGCGTTGTCGGTGATGTTGCCCTGCAGGCTGGTGGTGTCGCCTTGCAAGGCACCGGCGCTGATGATGGTGCCGCCGCTGTAGGTGTTCGCGCCGCTGAGCGTAACTGTGCCGGCGCCGAGCTTGGTCAGCGCACCGGTGCCGGCGATGGCGCCGTTGAACGTGCCATTCGTGCCCTGGTTGAAGATCAGCGAGGCGTTGTCGGTGATGTTGCCTTGCAGGCTGCTGGTGTCGCCTTGCAAGGCACCGGCGCCGATGGTGGTGCCGCCGCTGTAGCTGCTGGTGCCGCTCAGGGTGAGCGTGCCGGCGCCGAGCTTGGTCAGCGCGCCGGTGCCGGAGACGCTGCCGGCGAACGTGCCGTTCGCCGCCTGGTCGAACACCAGCGCCGCGTTGTCGACGATATTGCCCTGCAGGCTGGTCGTATCGCCTTGCAGCGTGCCGGCGCTGACGGTGGTGCCGCCGCTATAGGTATTGGCGCCGGCAAGCACCAGCGTGCCCGCGCCGAGCTTGCTCAATCCGCCGGTGCCGCTGAGCGCCTGGCTGACGGTGAACACGTTCGCTGCAGCGGCGATATCGAAGCCGCCGCCGGGCGCACCGAGCGTGATCGCGCGCGCGGTGGACTGGAACGCGGTGCCGGTCACCTGGAGGATGCCGCCTTCGAAATCGAGCCCCGCGCTGGCCGCGCCGAGATTGGCGTCGGCGCTCACCGACAAGGTGCCCGCGCTCAGCATGGTGCCTTGCGTGTAGGTGTTGCTGCCGCCGAGCACCAGGGTGCCGGCGCCGGTCTTGTTGAAGCCAAGACCGGTCAGCGTGTTGTCGACGGTGGCGGTCCAGCCGGCGCTGGCCGCGCTGCCGTCGCCGACGCGGATCTCGCTGAGCGCGCCCGGCGTGGGCGCGACCAGGCCGAGCGCACCGCCGACCAGATGGAAGCCGTCGTTGGCGAATTGCATGCCCAGCGCGGTCACCGCGCCGCCGGTGTTGTCGACCGTCACCGTGCCCGCATCGCCGCCGAATACGGCGAAGGCATCGGCCGGTTGGCGGCTGGAGGTGACCGAGCCCACTGCATCCGTCCAGTTCGCCAGCGGCGCGGACCAGGTGCCGCTGCCGCCGCCCATGCGCGTGCTGTTGGCCAGGCCGTTGGCGTTCCAGAAGTTCAGGGTCAGGCCGCTGGTGTTGATCAGGTTGATCTGCTTGCTGGCGGTGAGGTTCTGGATGGTGAAACCCGTTGGCGGCGCGATGCCGCCATTGGTTTCGGTCAGCGTGCCGCCGTAGGTGAACAGGTTGTACAGGCCGGGGCCGAAGCCGCCGGCGTCGATCGGATTGAGGGTGGAGCCGTTGATGGCGAGATTGCCGTTGACCACCACGTTGTGGCCGGTGCCTGGCGTGCTGAAGTTCGGGCCGGGGGCGCCGAACGAGAAATCGAGCACGCTGCCCTGGGCCAGGGTGAGGTTGCTGTTCACCGTCAAGGAGCCGGTGGGATTGCCCGGTGCCAGATGGCCGCCGTTCTGCACGGTGACGCTGCCCGCGACCGTGCCGAAGCCGCCGAGCGAGGCGCCGCTGGCCACGCTGACGTCGCCGCCGATGGCTGCGCTGGCATGCGTCGCATCGCCCACGGTCAGGCTGCCGGCCTGCACCGTGGTCAGGCCGGTGTAGGTGTTCGCGCCATTGAGCACGAGCGCATTGGCGGTATTGGTCAAGCCGCCGGTGCCCTGGATCACGCCGTTGAAACTGCCGCCGCCGCTGCCGCTCACGCTGAGCGTGTTGGCACCGAGATTGACGGTGCCGCCCGCGCCGGCGAGCGCGCCGATGGCCTGGTTGCCGCCGGCGGAGATATCGAAGGTGCCGCCCGCGCCCAGCGTCAACGCGCTGCCGCCGGCGAGCGCGCCGCCCGCGCCCAGCGCCAAGGTGCCGGACAGGATGCTGGTGCCGCCGGAGTAGGTGTTGGCGCCGGTCAGGGTTTCCGAGCCGCTGCCGTTGATGACCACGGCGCCGGTGCCGCTGATGGTGCCGCCGAAGCTGCCACTGCCGGAGGGTGCGAGGGTCAGGGTGTTCGCGCCGAGCAGCACCGAGCTGCCGGCGACGCCGCTGAGGCCGCCGATGTTCTGCGCGCCGGCCGCCGAAAGATCGAGCGTGCTGCCGGGGGCGGCCAGCGAGACGGTGCCGCTGGCCGCGAGCGAGCCGCCGCTGGCGAGGGCGAGCGTGCCGGCGTTGACGGTGGTGCCGCCGGTATAGGTGTTGGCGCCGCTCAAGGTGAACGTGCCGGCGCCTTGCTTGACGATGCCGCCGGTGCCGCCGATGGTGCCGGCGAAGTTCTGGTTGGTGGCATCACCGAAGGTGAGCGTCTTCGCGCCCAAGGCGATCTGCGAGCCGGCGACGCCGGACAGCGCGCCGATGCTCGGGTTGGCGGTGGCCGCGCTGATATCGAAGACGGTGCCGGCAGCGTTCAACGTCACCGCGCCGATGGGGGCGAGGCTGCCGCCCGCGCCGAGCACCAGCGTGCCGGCGTTGATGGTGGTACCGCCGGTGTAGGTGTTGGCGCCGCCCAGGGTGAACACGCCGCTGCCTTGCTTGACGATGCCGCCGGTGCCGCCGATGCTGCCGCCGAAGGTGCTGTTGGCACTGTCGCCGAGCGTGAGCGTGCGCCCGCCGAGTGCGATCGTGGTGCCGGCATCGCCGCTCAGCATGCCGATGGTGCGGTTGCCGCTGGCGCCGGAGATGTCGAAGCCGGAACCGGCGTTCTGCAGATTGACCGCACCGCCGGCCGCCAGCGCGCCGTTGCCGCTGAGCGCGAGGGTGCCGGCGTTGATGGTGGTGCCGCCGCTGTAGGTCTCGGCGGCGGTCAGGCTTACCGTGCTGGCGCCGCTCTTGGTCAGCGCACCGGTGCCGGACAGCACGCCGGACAAGGTGAAGTTATTGCCGCCCGTAACGGTGAGGCCACCGGCGTTGAGCAGGACCGCCTTGCTCAGCGTCGAGCCGCCGGTGCTGGCGGCGAGGCCGCCGCCGTTAGAGGTGATGCTGGCGGCGCTGCCGAAGTTGGCGTCGCTGTCGAACTGGGCCACGCCGCCATTGAGCACGGCGTCGCCGCTGACCAGGGCGCCGGACAGGCTCCAGGTGCCGCTGTTCACGATCAGGTGCTGGAAATTGACGTAGGTGGCGGACGAGGCGGTACCCGCGCCGGTAGCGCCCGAGCCGGGGCCGGCCACCACGTTCTGCAGTGTCAGCGTGTTGTTGCCGCCGGCGCCGCCGTCGATCTGGCCGGACGGCGCGAAGTTGAGGTTGATGCCGAGCACGCCGAGCAGGTTCAGGCCCAGGCTGCCGCCGTTGCTGACGGTCGAGCCGGACACCGCGGTGAAGGTATTGGTGCTGTTGGCGCCCATCGACACGCCGCCGGTGATGGTGCCCGCGTTGACGAAGGTGTTGCCCGCGGCCGAGGCCTCGAACGCGGTGCGGCCGGTGACGGTGCCGGTGTTGGTGAAGTTGATCTGCGCGCCGCCATACGCGGCGATCACCGGCGCGTCGGCCGGCAGCAGGCTCACGCCGAGCAGGGCGGACGAGCCGATGCTGCCCGCGTTGGTGATGGTGGTGGTGCCGCCGGCGCCGTTGCGCACCGCCAGCGCCATGCCGGTGAGGTCGCTGAGATTAAGGCCGAGCAGGCCGGTGGTGCCGTTCATCACGCCGCTGCTCTGGTTGTTGACGGTGACCGTGCTGCCGGCGATCGCGGTGCCGAGATTGGGATTGCCGATCACCGTGCCGGAGGACAGCAGGCTGAGCAGGCCGAGCAGGGACGGATCCAGGCGGCCGGCATTGTTGAGCGTGGTGCCGTTGCCGGTCAGCGACATCGCGGTGCCGCCCAGGCCGAGCAGCACGCCGGTGGAACCGCCGGCGACGACGTTGACGGTGAGGTTGTCGGCGCTGCTCGCATAGGACGGCGCCAGCGGATTGGCGGCGCCGGAGCAGGTCACGGTGGCGCCGTTGGTCGGGTTGATCGGGGCACAGGCGGCCATGGCCGATTCCACCGGCACGGCGGTACAGGCGGCGAGGCAGGCCAGCGCCAGCAGGCGGCGGGCGGGCAGGCGGCGGGTTCCTCCCGGCGGAACGGCGGCGCTGTGTGCATGTGCAAGTTCAGACGCAACTTGGAGCACGCACAGCGTGCGGTTCCAGACGAGCCGGTAAATGCGATTCATGTTGTACCCCTGTCGAGTGAGCCGGTGCCGGGCGGCTGCTGCGTGTTGACGGAGCTCTCCTATGAGCTCCGGACGTGCAGAACGCGCATTCGCGGACGGTGCCGGGCGGGCCGGCGATCGATGCGATGCGCGTGAACGGGGGTGGCTGCGATCAGCCGGTAAGGACTAGTGCGGCGAGATGTGGCGGGGCGGAGCGTCGTTCCACGGAGCGATGACCATCTGACACCTCCTGTGCAATGGATCGGGACGAACTGCGCGGCGATGCGGTGGCGACGGTCGCTCCCCCTTGGATGCGATGCCGCGACGATTCTATGGGGGCCAAATGTTGAGTGGCGGTGAAAATACGCCCGCAAACGGAAAAATGAAACGGGGCGCCAAGGCGCCCCGTTTCGTTTCCAACCGTCGGCTGAGGAATTACTTCAGTTCGGTCTGCGTGGTCATGACCATGCCGCCGTTCTCCACGTGCACTTCGCCGCTGATCGACTTGATGCGCTCGGCCTGCTGGCGCATGGTCTCGAACTGCGCCTTGGCGCGCTCCGCCGCGGACTGGGCCTTGGCGGTCTGCTCCTTGTCGGCGTCGTCGCCGTCCTCGTGGTTCATGGAGTCGGTCAGCTGCTTGAGGCGGTCCGACTTCTCCTCCATCGCCTTGATCCAGGACACGTACATGTCGCCGCTCAGGTGCACGCGGCCCATGCGGCCGGCGTCGCCGGTCGGTGCCTTGAGCATGTCGCCCACCTTGGCGTCCTCGCCTTCGCCGATGGCCAGCACCAGGGCCTTGTCGCCCATCGCCATCCACACCGGCTGGCCGAGCGCCGCGGTCAGGTCCTGCGGCAGCGCCACCGGCTTGCCGTCGGGGGTGAGCTTGACCTGGGCCAGGGCCGGCGCGGCCATGCTGCCCATCGCGGCGAGGCCGGCCGGATTGGTGCTGGCGACCAGCACGCGGCCGGTGAACTTCGGCGTGGTGCTGGCGGCGTCGAAGCTGTCCAGCGAGACGCGCAGGCCGAGCAGGTCGCCGAACGGCGGCATCGCCGCCTGCTGCGCGACCTGGCCCACCTTGCCGAAGCCTTCGTTGAGATTGACCAGCGTGGCGCAGCCGAACGGCTTGGCCGCGACGGCTTCGGCCTGGGCGGCCCAGAACGTGCGCAGCGGACCCACCGGCAGGGCCAGGCTCATGTCCATCGGTGAGTCACCGGCGGTGCCCAGGCCCGGCAGCTCGACCTTGAGGCCGGCGAAGGCCTTGGTGATGTCGTCGGCCAGGGCCACGTCCCAGCGCAGGTCCTGGTGCTTGGGGTCGAGCTTGGTGTAGCCGAAGCTCAGGGCGGGCACGCGGCCGGCGATGCGGACGGCGTCGGCTTCGCAGGCGGGCGAGATGCCCGGCTGGGTCGTCGCCGGCTCGCCGGTCTTGGCCGTCTCGGCCTGCTGGTGCGCCTTGTACATGGCGGCGAACAGCGGGTCCTTGCCGCTGGCGGCCAGCGGCAGCAGGCGGGCCAGGTCGACGTGGCCGACGGCCCAGGGCTTGTAGCCCTTGTCCTTGGCCAGCTGTTCCAGGCGGCCGTCGTCCTGCAGGTTCTTGGCCGGGCGGTCCAGGCCCAGCGCCTGGCGCAGCAGCGGCGCCGGCGCGTCGGCCGGCAGCACGGCGGCCACCGCCTGCTTGCCGACCACGGCCAGGATCACCTCGCTGCCGGATTCGGCGGAGGCATGCTTGCGGTAGGTGACGCCGCCTTCGGTGGCGGTGTCGAGCTTCTTGCCGTAGGCGGTTTCCAGGCGGCCGACGAAGGCGTCGAAGGCCTTCGGATCGGCCAGCTCGAAGCGCGCCACCGGGGCCAGGCCCAGGCCGTAGATGGCCGAATGGCCCTTCATGTTGATGCCCACGTTCTGGGCGAAGGTCTCGATGCTCTTGCCGTCGAGTTCGGCGATGACGGCCTTGAGCAGGTTGGCCGAGTCGGCGTCCTTCTCCTGCAGGTCTTCCACGGCACCCTTGAGCTGGGCGAGCTGGCCCGGCATCTGGGCATCGGCCTGGGTGATCAGCGCCTTGCGGGTGTCCTCGTCCAGCACCTCCAGGTTGGCCACGACGTACGGCGTGTCCGCCGGTACGAAAGCCAATGGGGCGTCCTTGTCCTTGTGGCCGCAGGCCGCCAGCAGCACGCCGGCGACAGCCAGCGCCAGATAGCGCTTACTCACTCGCATGTCGATTCCCTGAGATAGATAGAAGAAGGTGTGGCGCCGCGCATTATGCCCGTTTCGCCCGGCACTTGCGGGCGAAACAGTGGGCATTCCCGGGCGTTCGGGGAGAGCCGGCCTACGGCAGGCTTACGACCGGGCCAGCACCTCGGCCAGCACCGCCATGCGCACGAAGACCCCGTTGCCGACCTGTTCGAGGATGCGCGACTGCGCGCCGTCGGCCACCTCGGAGCTGATCTCGATACCGCGGTTGAGCGGGCCCGGGTGCATCACCAGGGCATGGCGGGCGGCGCGCGCCAGGCGGCGCGTGTCCAGGCCGTAGTGCTTGAAGTAGTCCGCTTCGTCCTGCAGGTCGGTGGCGGCCATGCGCTCCTTCTGCAGGCGCAGCATGATCACCGCGTCGGCGCCTTCGACCGCCTGGTCGAAATCGGTGAAGCGCTGGCAGTGCGGCATCTCGAGCTCGGTCGGCATCAGCGCGGCGGGGGCGCACAGGCGGATGTCTCGCACGCCCAGCGCGGCCAGCGCGTGCACGTCCGAGCGCGCCACGCGCGAGTGCTTCACGTCGCCGCAGATCACCACGCCCAGGTTTTCGAAATCCGGGCGGTGCTGGCGGATGGTCAGCATGTCCAGCAGGCCCTGGGTGGGGTGGGCGCGGTTGCCGTCGCCGGCATTGATCACCGAGACGCCGCTCATCGCATGGCGCACCAGCTCGTCCGGCGTGCCGGAGGTCTTGTGCCGCACGATGATCGCGTCCAGGTGCATGGCTTCCAGCGTATGCAGCGTGTCGTACAGCTCCTCGCCCTTGCTGGTGGAGGAGAAGCCGATGTCGAAGTTGATCACGTCGGCGCCGAGCCGGCGCGCGGCCAGTTCGAACGAGGTGCGCGTGCGTGTCGACGGCTCGAAGAACAGGTTGAGGATGGTGCGCCCCGCCAGCAGGTCCAGCTTGCGCGTGCCGTGCGCGCAGGCGTCGCGCATGGTGACGGCCCGGTCGAGCAGGCGCTCGATGGTGCCGCGCGGCATGTTTTCGAGTGTGGTGAGGTGGCGCAGGCGTGGTGTCATGGGCGTGAGGTCATGGGCGTGAGGTCATGGCGAGGGCGGCAAGTCGGCAGTGGAAAGGGTGTCGCCGGGCGGCTGGGCCAGCCAGCGTTCCAGGATCACCGCGGCGGCTTCGGCGTCGATCGCGGCGGCGGCGCTGCGTTTCTTCAGGCCCGCGGCGCGGGCGCCGGCGAAGCGGCGGGCCGCTTCCTGCGAGCTGTGGCGTTCGTCGATCAGCGCGACCGGCAGCGCGTAGCGCTCGCCCAGCCGCTGGGCCAGGCGGCGGGCGCCGCGGCTGGCGGCTTGTTCTTCGCCCTCCAGGGTGAGCGGCAGGCCGACCACCAGGGTGTCGGGCTGCCATTCGCGGTGCAGGGTGTCCAGCTTGTTCCAGTCCGGCTCGCCGTCGCGCACCGGCACCACCGCCAGCGCACGGGCCAGGCCGGTGAAGCGGTTGCCGACCGCGACGCCGAGCAGCCGGCTGCCGTAGTCGAAGCCGAACACACAGCTCATGCGTGACCTACATAGCCCGGCAACTGCAGCGGATTGACCCCGACCAGCCCGGCGGCGGCGCTCCAGCGCTCTTCCAGCGGGGTGTCGAACACGACGCGCTCGCTCGCTTCCACGGTGAGCCAGCTGTTGTCCTTCAGTTCCTGCTCGAGCTGGCCGGCGCTCCAGCCGGCGTAGCCCAGCGCCATCAGCGCCTGGCGCGGGCCGTTGCCGGCGGCCATGGCGATCAGGATGTCGCGCGAAGTGGTCACCGACCAGTGGTCGTCGATGCGGTAGCTGGATTCCCAGTGCCCTTCCTCGCGATGCAGCACGAAGCCGCGCTCCTGCTGCACCGGGCCGCCGATCAGTACCGGCAGGTCGGACACCTCGGGGTCGTCGCACTCCAGCTTCATCTGCTTGAGTACGTCGCCCAGGCGGTATTCGGAAAGCTGGTTCACCAGCAGGCCCACCGCGCCGTCCTCGTCGTGCTGGCAGATGAAGGCCACGCCGCGCGAGAACGGCGGCTCGGCCAGGCTGGGCATGGCGATCAGGAAGTGACCAGCGAGGGAGGAGGATTGGGCAGCGCTCATGCCCTGCATTGTAAGCGCAGGGGGTGCCGCTGGGGTGAGGACGAGGTTGGCGGAACCTGCGGCGGCGGACGGGCGGGGCCGTTTTAGCGCGTATGCAGCACGTTGTCGGCCTGGAACTGCCAGGTGCGCGTGATATGCAGCTCGTCGACCCGCTCGCCGCCCTGCGGCAGCGGCGGGAACGGCGCGGCGAGGCGCACGATGCGCTCGGCGGCCTTGTCCAGCAGTTCCTCGCCGGAGCTGCTGATCACCTCGATATCCATCACCTTGCCGTCGCGGTCCAGGGTGACGGTGAGCAGCACGTCGCCGTGCAGCTTCTGGCGGCGGGCGGCATCGGGATAGTTGAGGTTGCCGACCCGCTCGATCCGGTCCACCCAGTTGCGCATGTAGCCGGCGTAGGCGTACTCGCTGGTGCTGGACGAGATGAATTTCTTCTTCGGGCGCTTGGCGTAGGCCTCCTGGATCCGCCGCTTCTCGGCCGCCAGCTGCGCCGCTTCCATCTGCACGCGGTCGGCATCCGAGGCCGGCAGCGCGCTGTCGCTGCGCTGCGCCTTGGCGCTGTCGGAGTTCACGCTGAAGCGGCTGTTGCCGGTGGTGGTCAGCAGGCGGTCTGGGGTGGCGTCCTGCGGACGCGCCGCGGTGGCCTGCTGGGCGCGGTCGGCCACGCCGGGGTCCGGCTTGGGCAGCGCGCCGGAAAACGGCTGCGACGGGCGCGCCGCCTTGTCCTGCTCGCCGCCGCCGCGGTTGTTGGCCTGGGCCAGGAAGTCGGCCTGCTCGGGCTTCTCGCGGTTGGCCACGTCGACCAGGGTCACGTCCAGCGTGGGCAGGCTGGGCCTGGGCTTGACGTAGCCGAAGGTGATGCCCAGCAGCAGCACGCCGTGCAGCAACAGCGAGAACAGCAGGGTGGCGCCGATCAGGTCGGCGCCCCGGGGGGCGGGTTGACTCACGCGGAACGCTTTCCGTGGATGTGGTGTTCGATGACGTCGAACAGCTGGCCGCAGATATTAAGCCCGAACTGCTTGTCCAGTTCGCGCGCGCAGGTCGGCGATGTGATGTTGATCTCAGTGAGGTAATCGCCGATCACGTCCAGCCCCACGAACCACAGCCCGCGCCGGCGCAGCTCCGGCGCCACCTGCGCCACGATCCAGCGGTCGCGCTCGGTCAGCGGCACGCCTTCGCCGCGGCCGCCGGCGGCCAGGTTGCCGCGGAATTCGTCGCCCTGAGGAATGCGTGCGAGCGCATAGGGCACCGGCTCGCCGTCCACCACCAGGATGCGCTTGTCGCCCGCGCTGATCTGGGGGATGAACTTCTGCGCCATCACGAACTGCGCCTGGCTGCCGCCGTGCAGGCCGCCGCTGAGCAGGGTTTCCAGCATCGAATTCAAATTGCTGTCGCCGGCCCGCACGCGGAAGATGCCGCGCCCGCCCATGCCGTCCAGGGGCTTGAGCACCGCCTCGCCGTGCTCGGCCACGAAGCGGCGCAGGTCGGCCTTGTCGCGCGAGAGCAGGGTGGGCGCCATGCACTGGGGGAAATCCAGCGCGTACATCTTCTCGTTGCAGTCGCGCAGGGCCTGGGGGTCGTTGACCACGGTCACGCCGGCGCGCTGGGCCACCGACAGCACCATGGTGTCGTAGATGAATTGCGCATCGACCGGCGGGTCCTTGCGCAGCAGCACCACGTCCACCTCGGCCAGCTCCTGCCAGCGCGCCTCGCCCAGGCTGAACCAGCCGGACGGGTCCTCCTTCACGGTCAGCGGAGCCAGCCGGGCCCAGGCGCGGCCGTCGCGCACGGCCAGGTCGCCCTGTTCCATGTACAGCAGCGCATGGCCGCGCCGCTGGGCTTCCAGCAGCATGGCGAAGGTGGTGTCCTTGGCGATCTTGATGGCGCGGATGGGGTCCATCAGCACGGCGACCGAGAGGGCCATCGTCATTCTCCGGTAGTGGGTACCCGGATAGACTGGCGAGCTCTTGCCGGGGTCGGCGGCGCACCAGGTCGATCAAGGTGGGAAGACGCGCATGTTCGCCGAGTGGCATCACGGCCGGCAAGGCATGTGAAGTCGTGCCGCACGGCTCAGCAGCGAGGAATTTGGCTTGACGCCACGACGGGCAGGCGGTAAACAGCAAGGACAATCGTCCGCCCACGAGCGGATGAATAGGTGGGCAATCTTGCGGGATTCTTTTCGTCCACATGGAGCCGACGGCCCTGGCGCTGTCGGCTTTATGTCTACCTGAGCCTGGGGCGGGTCACAGGGGGGTGTGTGAACTTGAACATAAGTGGAAATGGCCTGGCCGGTCTGAAGGTCATGGTGATCGACGACTCGAAAACGATCCGTCGCACGGCGGAAACCTTGCTCAAGAAGGAAGGTTGCGACGTGCTCACGGCCGTCGACGGGTTCGAGGCGCTCGCCAAGATCTCGGACCAGAGGCCCGCCATCATCTTCGTCGACATCATGATGCCGCGCCTTGACGGGTACCAAACCTGCGCGCTCATCAAGAACAATCCGCAATTCCGGTCGACGCCCGTGATCATGCTCAGCTCGAAGGACGGCCTGTTCGACAAGGCACGTGGTCGCATCGTGGGCGCCGAGCAGTATCTGACCAAGCCGTTCACGCGCGACGAACTGCTTGGAGCCATCCATCGCCATGTCACGGTGTAAGACCACCATCGACTACAGGGGCTGAGGGGGACCTGTGGCCAATATTCTCATCATCGACGACTCGCCGACCGACGTGCGCGTGTTCACCACGCTGCTTGAGCGCGCCGGGCATACGGTGGGTTCCGTCAACAATGCCGAGGAAGGCATCGAGCGCGTGCGCTCCGAATTGCCCGCCCTGGTCATCATGGATGTGATCATGCCCGGCATGAACGGGTTCCAGGCCACGCGCACGCTGACGCGCGACCCGGTGACCAAGGATGTGCCGATCGTGATGATCACCACCAAGTCCATGGAGACCGATCGCGTCTGGGGTTTGCGCCAGGGTGCCCGCGCCTTCATCACCAAGCCGGTGAACGAGAAGGAGCTGCTGGCGTGCATCAACGATCTGCTGCCCAACGCGGCCTGAGGTCTACTCGATGAGCCTGACCTTGTCCCCGTTCGAGATCCTCGCGCGCTACGAGCGGCTGTCGCTCACCCATGCTTCGGATACGCCCGAAAAGCTGGAGGCCCCCGGCCTGTGGCGCGGCATCGGCTACCGTGTGGGCAGTCGCCTGTTCGTCAGCGGCATCGACGAGATCAGCGAACTGCTCGCGGTGCCCTCGCTGACCCAGGTGCCGGGCACCCAGGCCTGGCTGCTCGGTGTGGCCAACGTGCGCGGCAACCTGGTGCCGGTGGTCGACCTGAGCCGCTTCCTGTTCGGCGAGCGCACCCTGCACACCGAGCGCAGCCGCCTGCTGGTGGTGCGCCAGGGCGCAGGCAACGTGGCGCTGCTGGTGGACGAGGTGTTCGGCCAGCGCACGGTGGATACCGAAGCGCGCCGGGCGGCCGAGCAGGAAGACGATCCGCGCCTGTCGCGCTTCGTCGAGGAAAGGGTGGGAGAGCCCCGGCTGGCGGTTTTCAGCATGGGACGCCTGGTGCGTGCCCCGGACTTCCGCCAGGCCGCGGCCTGAGGCAGCAACCGGAATACATAGGGTAGGACCGGTGCCGGGTCGCGGCCGGATTGACGGGCTTTGAAGTCCCAACCGACGCCGCAACGACGGCGTGGCGTAGACGGGTGAGGTAACGCACATGAGCACTACAGGGGGCGTCGGCAAGGAGCGGGGCTATACCGGCCTCATCGTCTTGCTGGTGATCGCGATCGGCTTCGCGGCGCTGGACTTCTTCATGCTTAACGCGAAGAACGGCGAGGATCGCCAGGCCATCGGCCTGACCACGCAGATCCAGGTGTTGTCGCAGCAGACCGCCAAGTACGCGCTGGAGGCGTCGGACGGTAACGTCGACTCCTTCAAGGAGCTGGAAACCAACCGCAACGCGATCGATTCCGCGGTCCAGCGCCTGAACGCGGGCGACACCAAGAGCGGCATGAAGGCCTATGCCGACAACAGCGCCTCCCCGGCGGGCCGCGCGGTGGCCGCGCTGAGCAATGCGTGGAAGCAGCTGGACGCCGACATCGGCAAGATCCTGTCGAACAAGGCCCTGGTGCTCGATTCGGCGCAGCGCGCCGGCAGCCTGTCACGCGAACTGCCGGTGCTGAACTCCAGCATGGAGCAGGTGGTGAACATCCTGCAGCAGCGCGGCGGCAGTGCGGAACAGACCTACACCTCCGCGCGCCAGATGCTGCTGGCCGACCGCATGATCCGCCGCGTGCAGGAAATCCTGCAGGGCGGCGACGCCTCGCAGCCGGCGGCCGACGGCCTGGCCCGCGACGGCCAGCTCTACGGCGGCGTGCTCAAGGGCCTGCAGGAAGGCAATGCGGAAGTCGGCGTGCGTTCGATGAGCGACTCCAACGCGCGCAAGATCCTGGGCGACATGCAGACCAAGTGGGACAGCCTGCAGGACCCGGTGACCAAGCTGGTCGGCGCGGCCGGCAACCTGTCCGAAGTGAAGCGCGCGGGCAACCAGGCTTCGCTGGATTCGCAGAACGTGCTGCTGCGCGCGAATGAATTGTCCGAGCAGATCGGCAAGCTGCCGCTGCGCCGGCTGTTCCCGAACGTGTGGTGGGGCGTGCTGGGCGCCGGCGGCGCCGCCGCCTTCGCCGTGCTGCTGGTGTTTACCCTGGTCCGCGACCAGCGCCGCCGCTTCCAGGAATCGGCCGAGCTGAACCAGCGTAACCAGGAGGCGATCATGCGCCTGCTGGACGAAATGGGTTCGCTCGCCGAAGGCGACCTGACGGTGAAGACCACCGTGACCGAGGACATTACCGGCGCCATCGCCGACTCGGTGAACTACGCCATCGACGAGCTGCGCACCCTGGTGACCACCATCAACGAGACCTCCGAGCAGGTCTCGTCCTCGGCCCAGGAAACCCAGACCACCGCGCGCCACCTGGCCGACGCGGCCCAGCACCAGGCGGCGCGGATCAGCACCGCGACCTCGGCGATCAACCAGATCGCCAGCCTGATGGACAACGTGTCGAAGGATTCCGCCGAATCGGCCGACGTGGCCGAACGCTCGGTGCGCATCGCTTCACGCGGCGCCGAAGTGGTGCGCGAGACGATCTCGGGCATGGACTCGATCCGCGACCAGATCCAGGAAACCTCCAAGCGCATCAAGCGCCTGGGCGAGTCGTCCCAGGAAATCGGCTCGATCGTGGAACTGATCAACGACATTGCCGAGCAGACCAACATCCTCGCGCTGAACGCCGCCATCCAGGCGGCCTCGGCCGGCGAGGCGGGCCGAGGCTTCGCGGTGGTGGCGGACGAAGTGCAGCGCCTGGCCGAACGCTCGGCCAGCGCGACCAAGCGAATCGAAACGCTGGTGCAGGCGATTCAGTCCGACACCAACGAAGCCGTCAACTCCATGGAGCAGACCACCGCGGAAGTGGTGGCCGGCGCCCGCAAGGCCGAGGACGCGGGCAGCGCGCTGGGCGATATCGAGCGCGTGTCGCACGATCTGTCCGCGCTGATTCAGAACATCTCGGCCGCGGCGCGCGAGCAGTCCATCGCGGCGACGGACATCTCGCAGTCGATGAACGCGATCCAGGAAATCACTTCGCAAACCTCGCAGGGCGCGAGCCAGACGGCCGAGTCGATCGGCTACCTGGCCCAGCTGGCCAGCGATCTGCGGCGTTCGGTGGCGCACTTCAAGCTGCCGGGCTGACAACCAGAAACAGGTACGGGTGCGTCCGCCACAAATGGACGCGCCCGAGGACAGGGGGGCAACCTCGACGGTTGCGTGACACGCGTTGCGTGGCCGCTGAGAGGGGCGCATGAGACTTCAAGACCACATCGATTTCACCACCCTGCAGTGGGTCAAGCCCGAGCTTGACGAGACGCTGGCCATCGCCCGTGAGGCGCTGGAATCCTACGTCGAAAATCCGGGCGACCGCGCTGTCATGCGCTCGTGCGCCGACAGCCTGCACCAGGTGCAGGGCACCCTGCGCATGGTCGAGCTGTATGGCGCCGCGCTGGTGGCCGAGGAAATGGAAAACCTCGCTGTCGCCCTGCTCGAAGGCCACGTCACCCAGCGCGAGGAAGCCTATGCCGCGATGATGCGCGGCCTGATGCAGCTGCCGGACTATCTGGAACGCCTTTCCGGCGGCCATCGCGACGTGCCGGTGGTGCTGCTGCCGCTGCTCAACGAGCTGCGCGCCAGCCGCGGGCAGCAGGCGCTGCACGAGTCGGCGCTGTTCGCGCCGAATCTCGAGGCCGCGCTGCCGGACAACGCGCCGGCCGCGCTCAACCAGGAAGAGGCCGAGCGCATGCACGGCCGCATCGCCGAGCTGCGCCTGCGTTTCCAGCAGCAGCTGCTGGGCTGGTTCCGCGGCCAGGCGGCCGAGCAGCAGCTCGGCGCGATGGTGCAGACCCTCGATGCGATCGCCGCGCGCTGCTACAGCGTGCCGGGCCGGCGCCTGTGGTGGATCACCGCCGGCGTGCTGGAAGGCCTGCAGCAGGGCGTGCTGAAAAGCCAGGTGGGCGAGGTGCGCCAGCTGATCGGCAAGGTCGATCGCAGCATCCGCCAGCTGATCGAACAAGGTGAAGCGTCCATGCGCGGCGGCGATGCCGACGAGCTGGCGCGCAAGCTGCTCTACGTGGTGGCGCAGTCCAAGCAGCGCAGCGCGCGCATGGACCTGATCGTGCGCACCTACGGCCTGGACCGCCTGCTGCCCGACGAGAGCGAGCTGGAACATGCCCGTGGTTCGATGTCCGGCCACAACCGCGCCCTGCTGGATTCGGTGGCCAAGGCCATCAAGGAAGACCTGCTGCGGGTGAAGGAGGCGCTGGACCTGTTCCTGCGCCAGGCCAACGCCGACCCTGCTCAGCTCAGCGAACAGACCGGCGTGCTCGAACGCGTCGGCGACACCCTCGGCATGCTCGCCCTGGGCGTGCCGCGCCGCGTGGTGACCGAACAGCGCCGCGTGCTGGAAGACATCGCCAACCGCATGCGCGCCCCGGACGAGGAGCTGCTGCTCGACGTCGCCGGCGCGCTGCTCTACGTGGAAGCCTCGCTCGACGACCATATCGAGAGCCTCGGCGCCGACGAAGAACCCGCGCACGACGCGCCGGTCAACATGCTGCCGCGCAGCGAGGCGCGGCACATCCTGTCGACCCTGATGCAGGAAGCCACCGCCAATACCGGCAAGGTGAAGGACGCCATCGTCGCCTTCATCGAATCCGGCTGGCGCCATCAGGAACTGACCGACGTGCCGGGCCTGATGGACGAAGTGTCCGGCGCCATGCGCATGCTCACCGCGCCGCGTCCGGCCGAACTGGCCGAAGGCATCGGCCGCTTCGTCGGCAACGAACTGCTCAGCGACCGCCGCGTGCCGACCAGCACGCAGATGGATCACCTGGCCGACGCGCTGGCCGCGCTGGAGTACTACCTCGAAGCGGCGCGCGAACATCGCGGCGGCCTCGAACACATCCTGGACGTGGCCGAGCACAGCCTCAGCACGCTCGGCTACTGGCCGCCGCCGGCGGCACGCACCGTGCTGGCCGACGCCGAGCCGGCCGCCGCCGCGCCCGCACCGGTACCCACCGCGTTTACGCCGGACCTGGGCACCGACCACGAACTGACCGAGACCGTCAGCCTCGGCACCGGCCACGACCTGGGCAGCCTGGTGATCGGCGAAGCCGTCACGCCGATGCCGTCCGCGCACGAGCTGGCCGGCCTGCGCCTGGTCGATACCGAACACGTGCCCGCGCAGGACGCGTCCGGCATCAACGACGAAGACGACTGGGTCGAGATCGAAGAGGAAGTGCTCGAACACGTGCCGTCCGCCGACGCCATCAATGCCCACGCCGGCTTCCAGGTCAGCGTTGACGGCATCGACGACGAGATCCGCGAGATCTTCCTGGAGGAAATGCAGGAGGAGATCGACAGCCTGCGCGACGCCGAGCGCAAGTGGCTGGCCGATCCGGAGCGCCTCGAAGGGCTCACCTCGATCCGCCGCTCCTTCCACACGCTCAAGGGCTCCGGCCGCCTGGTCGGCGCCACCGCGCTGGGCGAGTACGCGTGGAAGATCGAGAACATGCTCAACCGCGTGCTCGATCAGTCGATTCCCGCCAATGCGAACGTGCAGGCGCTGATCCACCACGCCATCGAAGCGCTGCCGCAGCTGCGTGCCGCGCTGATGGGCGAGGGCGCGCCGAATGCGCCGCTGGCCGCGATCATGGAAACCGCCGATCGCCTTTCCGGCGGCAGCGAACACGCCAGCATCGAAGACTTCAAGTCCGCCGCCACCGAGACGGTGCGTCGCACCGTGCGCCGCCGCGTGCGGCGCTCGCAGCTCGCCGCCGAGGCGATTCCGCCGGCCACGCTCGCCCACGTCGAACCCGCGCCGGAAGCGGTGGCAGCCACCCCGGTGCATGACATGATCGCGCCGCCGGTGCTGCCGCCGGTCGATCCGGTGCTGCTGGAAATCCTGCGCAGCGAAGTCGCCCAGTACCTGCAGACCATCCGCCACGCGATCAACCGCGTCGACGGCGAGCTGCGCGTGGACGACGGCCTGCTGCGCGCCGTGCACACGCTGCACGGTGCCATCGCGATGGTCGACATCCCGCTACTGACCCAGCTGCTGTCGCCGCTGGAAAGCCTGCTCAAGCGCCTGCGCGCCGGCGGCCATCCGCTCTCGGCCGAGGGCGTGAACCTGCTGGGCAAGAGCGCCGACGCCGTCGACTACATCATGGGCCAGTTCGACGCCGAGCAGCCGCAGCTGCCGGAACTGGACCCGTTGATCCGCCGCCTGTGCGAGCTGCGCGACGCGCAGCCCGAGGCGCAGGTGGCCCACGTGCTGTTCGAGCCGCTGGCCGACGACCTGGCCGCGGAGGGCGAAGTCGACGAAGGCGCGCTCGCCGCCGCGCTGGACGCCGCCATGCCGGTGCAGCCTGGCGAGGCGCATGCGCCGCACGAAGCCGCCACGCCGGCCCCCGCGCCGGTGGACGATTTCACCGCGGAACTGATGGCCGCACTGGGCAGCTTCGAGGCCGAAGCGCCCGTGCAGGAAGCGGAGGCGACGCATCACGCCGCCGCGCCGTTGACCGAGGCGGACGATTTCGCCGCGCTGTATGGCGACCTCACCACCGACGTGCCGCAGCACGAGGAAACGGCAGCGGACCCGTCCGAGATCGTGATGGAGCACACGCTGTCCTTCGACGGCCAGTCCATCGAACCGATCGAGCTGTCCGGTGCCCACCTGGGCGCCGACGAAGCCGAGCACATCGAGCTGTCGCTGGATGCCGTCGAACCGGCGGAAGCGCGCCTGGTCGATGCGCATGCGCTGGTCGGTGCGGAGCAGGCGGTCGAAGCTGTCACGCCGCATGCGACGCTGGAGCCGGCATCCGCCGAGAGCCCGGTGCTCGCCGAAAGCCAGGTCGAAGAGATCGAAGTCGGCGCCGTCGACGAGGCCGGGCTGGCTGAGTTCCTCGGCACGCCCGAAGCCTTCGCCGATCTCGCCGAGCCGGTCTCGGGCCTGGTCGACGAGCCGATCGTCGAAGCGGTGCATGTCGAAGCCGTGCATCTCGAAGCGGTGGCGCCGGCTGAAGTCGAGCCTGAGCACGTCGAAGCTGCGCACGTCGGGCCGGAAGCTGTCGTCGAGGCCGAGGAACCGAAGGCCGCAGCACCGAAGCCCCCGCAGCACGACCTCACTTCCGAATACGCCGGCAGCTGGACCAACGAACAGATCGATCCGGACCTGCTGGAAATCTTCACCGAGGAAGCGCGCGAGATTCTCGATCACTCCGACAGCGTGCTGTCGCAGTGGCGTGCCGAGCCGGCCGAACCGGAACACATGGCCAGCCTGCAGCGCGACCTGCATACGCTGAAGGGCGGCGCGCGCATCGCCGGCATGGTGCCGGTGGGCGATCTCACCCACGCCATCGAAACCATGCTGGAAAGCCCGGTCGGCCACGATCCGGCGCGCCAGGGCGAATTGATTCGCGCGCTCGAAGCGGGCTTCGACGCACTGCACGGATTGGTGCAGCGCATGTCGCAGGGCCGCGGCGTCGAGTATCCGCAGGCGATGATCGACCGCTTCCTCGGCCTGGCCGGCGAAGCCAAGCCAGCGGAGGAGCCGGCCGTGCCGGTGGCCGGGCTGGCCGATCGCGCCGGCTTGCCCGAACTGCTGCCGGAAGAAGGCCAGTTCGACGAGATGCGCGGTCCGCAGGAACAGATCCGCGTCCGTTCCGAACTGCTCGACACCCTGGTCAACCATGCGGGCGAGGTGGCGATCTACCGTTCGCGCCTCGAACAGCAGGTGGCCGGCTATCGCTTCAACCTGGTCGAGCTGGACCAGACCGTGCAGCGTCTGCGCAGCCAGCTGCGCATGATGGAAATCGAAACCGAAGCGCAGATCATCGCGCGCTTCCAGCGCGAGCACCGCGAAGCGGGCATGAGCGTGTTCGATCCGCTCGAGCTCGATCGTTACTCGCAGCTGCAGCAGTACTCGCGTGCGCTGGCCGAGTCGGTGTCCGACCTGGTGTCGATCCAGGGCATGCTGGACGAACTGACCCGCCAGGCCGAAACGCTGCTGATCCAGCAGTCGCGCGTGAGCTCGGAACTGCAGGACGGCCTGCTGCGCACGCGCATGCTGCCGTTCGACACGATGGTGCCGAACCTGCGCCGCACCCTGCGCCAGGCCGCGCAGGAGCAGGGCAAGAGCGCCCAGCTGTTCGTAGAAGGCGCGCACGGCGAAATGGACCGCACCTTGCTCGACCGCCTCAAGGCGCCGTTCGAGCACATGCTGCGCAACGCCGTGGCGCACGGCATCGAATCGCCGGACGAACGCCGCAAGGCGGGCAAGCCGGCCGAAGGCGCGGTGCGTATCCGCGTGGCGCGCGAAGCCACCGAGGTGGTGGTGCGCGTGACCGACGACGGCCGTGGCCTGGACCGCGAGGCCGTGCGCAAGCGCGGCATCGAGCGCGGCCTGCTGCGCGCCGACGCCAAGCTCAGCGACGACCAGTTGCTCGCCCTGATCACCCAGCCGGGCTTCTCCACCGCCAGCAGCGTCACCCAGCTGGCCGGCCGCGGCGTGGGCATGGACGTGGTGGCCAACGAGATCAAGCAGCTCGGCGGCTCCATCGCGGTGGAATCGCAGGCCGGCCAGGGCACCACCTTCGTGCTGCGGCTGCCGTTCACGCTGGCGGTGACGCAGGCGATCCTGGTGCGCATCGGCGAATCCAACTTCGCCATCCCGATGACCTCGGTGCAGGGCGTGGCCCGCATCAGCCCGGCCGATCTGACCGAACGCCTGGCCGAGTACGAGCCGAGCTTCCCGTATTCGGGCGAGCCGTACGGCATCCACGACCTGGCCGAACTGCTGGGCATTCCGGCCGGCCATCCGGGCGACGAACAGCTGCCGCTGCTGCTGACCCGCGCCGGCGACCTGCGCGCGGCGATCCGCATCGATGCCGTGATCGGCTCGCGCGAGATCGTGGTGAAGTCGGTCGGCCCGCAGGTGAGTTCGGTGCCGGGCATCCTCGGCGCCACCATCATGGGCGATGGCTCGGTGCTGATCATTCTCGATCTGCCGCCGCTGGTACGTCACGGCATCGTGCGCCGCCAGGAACGCCTGGCCGAAGGCCTCACCGCGGTCGAAATGCCGGTGGTCGAGGAAGAGCGCGTGCGCCCGCTGGTGATGGTGGTCGACGACTCCATCACCATGCGCAAGGTCACCGGCCGCGTGCTGGAACGCCACGAGTACGAAGTGCATACCGCGAAGGATGGCCTGGATGCGCTGGAGAAACTGCACGAGCGCGTGCCCGACCTGATGCTGCTCGATATCGAAATGCCGCGCATGGACGGCTTCGAACTGGCCGAGCAGATGAAGGCCGACCCGCGCCTGCGCCAGGTGCCGATCATCATGATCACCTCGCGTACCGGCGATAAGCATCGCCAGCGCGCGTTCGACATCGGTGTGGACCGCTACCTCGGCAAGCCGTACCAGGAAGCCGAGCTGCTGGCGCAGATCAGCGAAGTGCTGGAGCAGCGTGCCCTGCAGGACCAGGCGACGGAGTCCGCCCATGGCTGAAGCCCCGGCAGTCGCACTGCTGTTCGACGACGCGGAACTCGGGGCCCATCTGCGCGAAGCCTTGCGCGAACGCGGTGCACGCATCGTGCACGAGGGCGCGCTGGGCACGCTGAGCCGCGAATTGATCCACGGCACCGGCGCCCAGGTGGTGGTGGTGAACCTCGACGACGAAGCAGCCGACAAACTCGATCGCCTCTACGACGTGATCGACGGCGACCATCCGCGCGTGGTGTTCAACGACGCCCAGGCCAGCCGTGGCCTGGACGGTTGGGACCGTGCGCGCTGGGCGCGCCATCTCGCGGTAAAGGTGCTGGCGGACGGCGATATCGATCCGCCGCGCCCGGCCGATGCCCTGGCGGTGGAAACGCCGGTGCAGCAGGTAGCGTTGGCGCCGGTCGCGCTGGCGTCGGCATATGCAGAGCCGGCGGCGGAACCCGAAGCCGCCACGCTGGCTGAGATCGAGCCGGTGGCCGATATCACGCTGATCGACGAAGCTCCCGAGATCCTGCTTTCGCCGGTGGTCGGCGAAGCCGCCGACGTGTCCGAATCGCTCGCCGCCGAACTCGAAGCCCTGCTCGCCGCCGATACGGACGAGCCGGTCGAAGACGAATTCGGCAGCGGCCTGAAGCCGATCGCCGACGACGCGCCGCCGCTGCACGACGGCATGTTCGGCGCCGACTTCGACACCGATTTCCTGGCCGACACGCAAGGCCACGCACCGCTGCCGCCCCTGCACGACGAGCTCGTCGCCGCGGTGCCGCCGCCGATGCGCGAAGAGCTCACCGCCAGCACGCCGACCGAACCGCTGGCCTCGCCGCCGAGCGCGGCACGTCCGTCGTTCCAGCTCGACCACCTCGCGCTGACGCCGCTGGACGACAGCTTCATGCCCGCCGACGCGCCGATCAAGGTGGAGAAGGTCCCCAGCGCCGAGGCGATGCATGCCGGCTGGTCGCTGGTCGACGACGACGCGCCGCTGGCCGAAGCGCCGGCGCCGGAATTCGGCATCGAGAAAATGAGCGCCGTCGATTTCCTCGCACCCGACGTGGAGTTGCTGGACGAGGCGCCGGGCATCGAGCCCGGCATGACGCTGGAACTGGTCTCCATCGAGGAAGCCATTGCGCCGCGCGAGGAATACGCGCACGAAGTGCATCTGGGCGAACTCGACAGCGCGCTTGGCCGCGTGTTGCTGCTCGGCGCGACGGTCGACAGTACCGACTCGGTCTGTGCCTTCCTCGCCGCGTTGCCGTCCAGCCTGCGCATGGCGGTGCTGCTTACCCAGCACCAGGGCGCAGCTTCGGTAGACGCATTGTCCGAGCGCCTGTCCAAGCATTCCGCCCTGCCTGTGCGCATCGCCAGCCACGGCCACCGCGCGCGCGCCGGCGAAGTGCTGCTGGTGCCCGCCAACCGCCAGGTGCGCTTGCTGCGCGACGGCCGCGTCGAGTGCGAAGCGGTGGACGTCACCTCATTCCAGAACCCGTCCATCGATAGCGCCTTCACCACCGCCGCCAACGTATTCGGCCGCGACGCCGTCGCCATCGTCTTCGCCGGCCCTGGCACCGATGCCGTTGCCGGCGCGCAAGCCGTGCACGACCGCGGCGGCCGCGTGTGGGTCGAGCAGGCCTCCGGCGACCACTACGCCGACATGGTGCACGGCGTCGAAGCCGAACGCCTGGCAAGTTTCACCGGAACGCCGTTCGAACTGGCGGCACGTTTGATCGAAGAGGAAGTCCAGCGATGAGCGAGCAGCCGTTACCGCGCGAAATCCGTTGCGTACTGGTGCCGGTAGGCCACCTGCGCTTGCTGCTGCCCAACGCCACCGTCGCCGAAGTGATTACGCTGCCGACCTCCGAGCCGGTTGAGAATGGCCCGGAGTGGCTGCTTGGCCGCATCGCATGGCGCGGCTGGCGCGTGCCGCTGGTGTCGTTCACCAAGCTCGCCGGTGCGGAGGAGGGCGATCCGACCTTGGCCAAGCGCGTGGCGGTGTTGAAGGCGCTGGGCGGGAATCCGAAGCTGCCGTTTGTGGCAGTTGTTACTCAGGGGTTTCCGCGGCTGACTACGCTTAATGCGGAGTTGATTATTCCCACGCACGATGGGACGGAGTTGCCGCCGGGTGTAAAGGCGCAGGTGTTGGTGCGCGATGACGTGGCGGTGATTCCGGATCTTGAGGGGATTGAGGGGCAGTTGGCGGAGATGTTGGAGTTGGTGGAATAACGTGACCCCGTTCGCTGCGCGTGGCAGCAAGCTTCTCTTCCCTTGAATTAGGTGGACCAAGGATTGGTGCAAGCAAGGTGCATGGAATGCTGTTTGAGACGCCAGTCATTGATCAATAAAGGCCGTGCCGCCGTTAGGTGGCGCGGCCTTTCTTTTGGAACGTTAATGGTCGGCGCCTCATGACAAACCGGTCACTGCAGTGGAAGTCGGCTCGATATTGCTGCTTCCATTCGGTCGGTAGCCGATATGGATCATCTCGTTGCAAGTTTCTCCAGGGAAAACCCATGAAGCGTTGGATCCTTCTCCTTCTAACTGGCTTGCTCTTCTGGGCGCCGATGGCTGGGGCGCAGAACTATAATGCGGTAAGTACTTATCCGCAGAATCAGGTCCAATGGGATGGACCTGCAGCCCAGGCGTGGGAGGAAAGCAGTCTTGCTGCGGCCTGGGCCGCGTATTTCTCTGCCGTCGGATCGCCGGAGAAATGCTGGTTGATGGACTGGCACGTCGAGCCGTCGGGCACCAGTTACACGCCACCGCTTCATACGACGGAGATGGAGGCCGATGCACACTGCGTCATTCCTCCCAGTCCGGACATCCTGGTCTACTCGCCTTACGCCGTGTATTGGGTATACACCTGTGATCCCGGCTACAACTGGGGGCCAACGGAGGCCAACCCTAACGTAAGGGGCTGCAACGCCGGCTATTTTCTGGGCAAGCCTGGCAACAATCCTGCAGATGGCAATTGCATGTGTAGTGGCGGTGAGAAAGCCGTACCACTCCCCATCGATCTTGGCTCCGGAAACATGTCGGAATCCGCCAGCGACTACGTCAGCGGAAATGGGCGCCTTCGCTTCGATCGTAGCTACAACAGCAATCCCCAGAATGCGGCTGGCAATAGGGGTTGGAGCAACGCTTTCGCGGCCAGGCGGATCACAAGTATCGCGGCGGGGGCGAAATCGTCGGTGTCCGGTGGGTCGACGGCTTTCTTCTCCGCTACCTACAGTTCGGCGGACGGGGCGTGCACCTCGGGCGTCGCTGAGCTGGCCAGTCGCGATTCCGCCTATAGCGGTGTGACCGCAACCAATAGCGGCAATGGACAGTGCACATTGTCCAATGGCGAGGTACTTAGAATCTACAACACCAATCCGTCATTGGCCTACTCGGCGCCGATTACGGATGCAGTTGCGGGCATTACTGTGTTTCGGCCAGATGGCCGCAACTACTACTTCACCTGTTTCAATGGGGTGTGCCAGTCGTCCGGGCAAAGCACCATTACTCTTGTTGCGAACAGCGGCGGCTACTCGTTGACTGCCGAGAATGGCGACGTCGAGTCATACGATCCGAACGGTCGTCTTTTGAAGATCACGAGCAGGGATGGCTATGCGCAGACCTTTGCTCGGGCGGATGTCGGCAATGCCAATGTCATCAGCTCAGTAACGGATAGCTACGGCCGGCAACTGGGCTTCGGCTATGACGGTAGCGCCCGGCTGACACAGCTCACCCTGCCGGATGAGACGAACGTTCAGTACGCCTACGACGAGCTGGGAAATCTGGCTTCGGTGACCTACGCAGACGGAAAGTCGATCACGTACAAGTACGAGAGCGCCAATTTCCCCCAGGCGATGACTGCCTGGGTGGATGAGGGCAACGCGAACTACGCGACCTGGACGTACGACGCGACCACGGGTAAGGCTCTGTCCAGCGCCCTGAACGGCAATGTCTATACAAACGCGGTGAGCTACAGCGGTAATGCCACTACGGTGACCGACAACCTCGGGGCGCAGCGTACTTTCAACTATCAGGATTCGGCGGGTGGCATGCGGCTGGTCTCGGTCAGTGGGCCGCTTTGCCGCGACTGCGTGGGCCAGCAAATGGCTTACGACAGCAATGGCTTTCTCAAGTCATCCCAGAGTTGGAGTGGGGTGACTACTAATTATACGTACAGCTCGCTGGGACTCATTCAGCAACTGGTCGAAGGCGTGGGTGATACGGCTCAGCGCTCGACCAACATCACCTGGAATACCTCGCTGCGCGTGCCGCTTTCGCGGACGGTTAGTGATGCGGGCAGTGTAGTCAAGAAGAGTACGACCTGGGTCTATAACGGTGCCGGTCAGGTACTCGCCCGCTGCGAAATAGATGCTTCAGTCGCCGGCAGCTACACGTGCGCTGCCACGGGATCGACTCCTGCAGGCGTGAGCCGCTGGACGTATTCCTATTGCAATGCCGTTGATGGCGCGCAGTGCCCGGTCACGGGTTTGTTGCTGAGCGCTACCGGTCCTCGCACTGATGTCACCAGTACGGCGCATTACAGCTACTACATGAGTGCCGATGAATCCGGCTGCGGTACGATCGGCGGCGCCTGCCACCGCGCGGGCGATCTCTATCAGGTTACCGATCCGGCTGGCCATGTCACCACATTCGTGACCTACGACAAAAACGGTCGCGTAATGCGTCAGCGGGACACTAATGGTGTTCTCACCGACACCACCTACCATGCCCGCGGCTGGGTGCTCACTCGTACTGTCCGCGCCAATGCCGATGGCACAGCGTCGTCGAACGACGCTGTGACACAGATCGGTTACACGCCTTATGGCGCCGTGACCTCCGTGAAAGATCCTGACGGCGTGCAGCTTACCTACACCTATGACGCCGCCCATCGCCTCACCGACATTGCCGACCCCGTAGGCAACCGCATCCACTACACGCTGGACGCGGCGGGCAACAAGACGAAGGAAGAGACCTACGACGCTGGCAACACCCTGCGCCGATCCCTGGCTCGCAGCTACAACACTCTGGGCGAGCTCACCGGTATCAAGGATGGCCTCAATCGCACCGTCTTCGACGCCAGCTTCAGCGACAGCTACGACGGCAACGGCAACCTGGTGCGCAGCGCCGATGCGTTGGGCATCCAGCGCAAGCAAGGTTTCGACGCCCTTAATCGCCTGGTCAGCACCATCGACAACTACAACGGCACCGATACCGCCACGCAAAACACACAGAGTGTGTTCGCCTACGGCCCGCGCGATGAGTTGCAGGGCGTGAGCGACCCGGACGGTCTCAATACCACCTACGACTACGATGGCCTGGGTAACGCCAAGGCGGTGCACAGTCCCGACACGGGCACGTCCAGCTATGTCTTCGATGCGGCCGGCAACCGCATTCAGGCCACGGATGCACGAGGTGTGGTCAGCCACAGCACCTTCGATGCGCTTAACCGCATCACCGCCACCACCTATCCGACTAGCGACGCAAACGTTAGCTATCGCTACGACGAGGCAGACAGCGTCACGGGCTGCGTGGGTTCCTACGCGGTTGGTCGCCTGACCAGTGTGGTGGAAACCGCCGTCGCCACCGTCTACTGCTACGACGCCCGAGGTAACGTGGTGCAGAAGCGCCAGACCCAGGGCACGAACGTCGACATGGTCAGTTACAGCTACACGCTGGCCGATCGCTTGGCGAGTACCCATACCCCGGATGGCACTGTCATCCAATACAGCCGCGATGGCGCGGGACGCATCAGTGGCGTCAACGTGCAGTCGCCGGGCAGCAGCGGGGCCGGCAACGTGGTGACCAACGCCAGCTACCTGCCATTCGGTCCCATCGCCAGCTACACCCTAGGCAATGGCCAGACCATCACCCGCACCTACGACGCAAACTACGCGGTGACAGACGTCGTCAGCCCGGCGCTGAATTTGCACTTTGCCCGTGATGCGATAGGTAACATTACAGCCTTGGGCAATGCATCAGGTGCCAATCCAGCGATCGAGACCTACAGCTACGATCCGTTGTACCGATTGACGGGCCTCAAGGATGCACAGGGCCAGGCAATCGAGGCCTACACCTACAATAAAACCGGCGACCGCCTCAGCAAGGCGAGTAACGGACTGGCGACGGGTACCTACGGTTATCAGACCGGAACGCATTGGCTGACGAGCATCGGCAGCAGCGCCCGGACGTATGACGCCAATGGCAACACCACTGGTAATGCGGCGGGTGGCGACACATTTGGTTACGGCTACAACGACCGCAATCGCTTGACGGTGGTGCAGCGGAACGGCCAGACGGCTGCGAACTACATCTACAACGCAATGGGGCAGCGCGTTGCCAAGGCTGCATCAGCGAGTCAGCGCTTCACCTATGACGAAGGCAGTCAGCTCTTGGGTGAATACGGGGCGACGAGTCGTAGCTACGTTTGGTTAGACAGCCTGCCAGTGGCAATCATCAGCACAAACGGTTCAGGTAGCACAGTAAGTTACGTGCATGCGGATGGTCTGAATACTCCGCGTTCGATCGCCGATAGCACGGGAGCGACGGTGTGGCAGTGGGCATATCAAGCGAATCCCTTTGGCGAGAAGCTCCCCACAACTACTGAAATCACCTTCAATTTGCGATTTCCTGGTCAGTATTACGACGTCGAAAGTCGACTTCATAACAATATTAACCGCGATTACGAAGCCGTGACGGGTCGGTATGGTCAAGCGGATCCGTTAGGATTCAATGCGGGGCCCAGCTTATATAGCTATACCGCATCAAATCCGCTGAGCCACGTCGACCCGTTGGGGCTTGTGCCAGACAATAAGAGCTGGCGGATCCTTTGCTTCATCCTCTTTGCGGCTTGCAACCAAAACCCGGACATGGTGCAACCTAACAATCCGGGGGCGCCTCCCGGGCATCAAACCCCCGCAGAGCCAAGAGGAAATCCACTTGGTGGGATGGAAGACCCAGTTCCTGCCGAGCCAGAAGCCCCGCCACAGTCCTGTCCTGGAGGCCAGCCGCAAGGGGGGACGCCAACAGGGGGCCTATCCTAGATTTTGTGTAAACGGGGCATTGGCAGGAAACTGCCATCTGACCCGGAGACACCATGAGTCCACGCAAACACGAAGTGCCCGACGAGCTGCTTAGCAGTCTGTTAGCCAACTATCAGAAG
>NZ_JBFRGP010000010.1:0-150283 GCF_052115385.1 Dyella sp. 2RAB6 | reverse complement strand
CACACAAGTCACCTGCGCACACTGTCAAAGATCAATCACTTGCAACCCGTTCTTCCGAATTGCCCCGAGACGTTTCGTCCCGGGTGAGCCGCCCATTCTACATCGTCTTTCCGGTCCGTCAACACCTGCTGCGAAGTATTTCTTGCTGCCGTGTTGCCGTTGCGGAGAAGCCGTCGCAGCGGGGAGGCGAATAATAGGTAGGGCCTACCCGCGTGGCAAGCGATTTCGTGAAAGTTTTTTCAAATTTCTCGTAAGCGCTTGTTATTCCATACATCGATGCGCGGAAGAACCGCGCGGCCGCCCGTGCGGCCGCCGCGAAACGGTCAACCGAGCTTCAATGCGACGCGCGCGAAGTTGCGCTTGCCGATCTGGAGCACGCCTTCGAAGCCGGGACCAAAGCTCCGCTGCGCGTCCTCTACTACTTCAGAGTCGATGCGCACCGCGCGCTCCTTGAGCTTGCGGTTCGCCTCGGCATTGCTGGGCGTCAGCCCTGCCGCCGTCAACAACGCCGGCAGGCGCAGGCCTTCGGCGGGCACGGCGATCTCGGTAAGCGGCAGCAAGCTGGTATCGCCCTCGCCACGCACCACCGCATGCCAGCCGGCAATCGCCTGCTCCGCCGCCGCCGCGCCATGGAAGCGCGCCGCCAGCTCGCGCGCCAGCCGCAGCTTGGCGTCGCGGGGATTGAGCGCGCCGCTCGCCACCTCGCCCTTCATATGCGCCAGCTCATCGAGCGACACCTCGAAGCTGAGCAGTTCGAACCACCGCCACATCAGCTCGTCGCCGATCTTCAGCGTCTTGGTCACGATATCGATGGCCGGCTCATTGATGCCGATGTAGTTGCCCAGCGACTTGGACATCTTATGTACGCCGTCCAGGCCTTCCAGCAGCGGCATGGTCAGCACGATCTGCGCCGGCTGCCCGTGATGCTCCTGCAGCGCGCGTCCCATCAGCAGGTTGAACTTCTGGTCGGTGCCGCCCAACTCCACGTCGCACTGGAGCGCGACGGAGTCGTAGCCCTGCACCAGCGGATAGAGGAATTCGTGGATGGCGATCGGCTGCTGCGTGCCGTAGCGCTTGGCGAAATCGTCGCGCTCGAGCATGCGCGCCACCGTGTGCTGCGCGGCGAGGCGGATCATGTCCGCCGCCGTCATCTTGCCGAACCACTCGGAATTGAAGCGCAGCTCGGTCCTGTCGCGGTCCAGCACCTTATAGACCTGCTCGGCGTAGGTCTCGGCGTTGCGCAGCACGTCCTCGCGGGTGAGCGGCTTGCGGGTGACGTTCTTGCCGGTCGGGTCGCCGATCATGCCGGTGAAGTCGCCGATCAGGAAAATCACCTGGTGCCCCAGGTCCTGGAACTGCCGCATCTTGTTCAGCAGCACGGTGTGGCCCAGGTGCAGGTCCGGCGCGGTCGGGTCGAAGCCCGCCTTGATGCGCAACGGCCGCCCGGCCTTCAGGCGCTCGACCAGCTCTTCCTGCTTGATGATTTCGTCGGCGCCGCGCGCGATGGTGGCCAGCGCCTGCTCAAGCTCGCTCATGTAGTTCTCAATTCCGGTTGTTTGATGGCCTGGGAAAGCGACGACCATCACGTCGAGAGGTTAATTGTGCGTTAACCAGAAAATTCACGCAAACCCTTGATGGGTAAGGCGTTGACGCCCTTTGCACAGGGCCGTTATGGTACGCGGCATTACATAAATTTGTACCGCGGGGCACACGGGGCATGGGAGAGGCGAACAAGATCGCGCGCGCAGCGCGCAAACAGGCTATTCGCCGCAAGGCGCAGCGACGCCACTCCCACTTCTACGAACGCTTCTCGCACTGGTCCTTCAGCAACCACAGCGAGGCGGAGCCGATCCGCTGGCATCGGGAACGCTGGATGCTCGCCGGTACCGCGCTGCTGCTTACCGCGCTGTCCGGCTTCATCATTCCCGCCTGGGCCAGCGCGATGCGGCCCGATCCGGTTTCCTCCGCGCATGCCCTGACGCCGCTGGCCCTGCCCAAGGCGCTGCCGACCACCGTGCGCACGCCGACCGTCGAGGACTGGCGCATCGTGCAGGTGCAGCCGGGCCAGACCCTGTCGGACATTTTCCAGGGCCAGGGCCTCAGCCTCACCGACCTGCAGAACGTGATGGACCAGGCCGGCGACGACGCCAAGGCGCTGCACAGCATCCGCCCGGGCCAGGAATTCGATTTCCTGCTGTCCAGCAACGGCGGCCTGCGCGGCATCCGCTTCGACAAGGACGAAGCCAGCCGCGTCATCGTCCGCTTCGACGGCAGCAAGCCGACCATGACCGCGCAGGCGCGCGAGGTCGAGCGCCGCGAGCACGTCGTCCACGGCAGCATCGACAGCTCGCTGTTCGCCGCCGGCGCCAAGGCCGGCATGAGCACGGCGATGGTGCTGAAGCTGGCGGATCTCTTCAAGTACGACGTCGACTTCGTGCAGGACCTGCGCGAAGGCGACACCTTCACCGTCATCTACGACGACATCTACCGCGACGGCGCCTACCTCCACGAAGGCGAGATCGTCGCCGCGGAGTTCGTCAACCAGGGCGAGCGCTACACCGCCTACCGCTTCAAGAAGGACGACGGCTCCTACGGCTGGTTCAGTGAGGACGGCCGCCCGATCCAGAAGTCGTTCCTGCGCATCCCGGTCGACTTCACCCGCATCTCCTCCCAGTTCAGCGCGGCGCGCATGCACCCGGTGCTGGGCCTGATGCGCGCGCACAAGGGCGTGGACTACGCCGCGCCCACCGGCACGCCGATCCATGCGGCGGGCGATGGCGTGATCAAGTTCAAGGGCTGGATGAACGGTTACGGCAACTTCGTGATCGTCCAGCACAGCAGCTCGATCAGCACCGCCTACGGCCACATGTCCAAGTTCGCCAGCGAGCGCGTGGGCCAGCACGTGAGCCAGGGCTCGGTGATCGGCTATGTCGGCATGACGGGCCTGGCCACCGGTCCGCATCTGCACTACGAATTCCGCGTCAACGACGTGCAGCGCGACCCGCAGAAGGTCACCCTGCCCAAGCCCGAGCCGCTGCCGGCCGTGCAGCTGGCCAGGTTCCGGGCGCAGGTGGTGCAGCCGCAGCTGGCCCGCCTGAAGGCGCTGGATGCCAACGTCAAGCTGGCCCGCGTGGATGGCACCAAGCGCAACGACGACTGAGCCGCGCTCCCACGTGGCTGACGCTTCGTCGCTCTACATCGGCCTGATTTCCGGCACCAGCGCGGACGGCATCGACGCCGCGCTGGTGCGCTTCGAACAGGACCGCCCCCAGCTCGTCGCCGCCCTGGTCCATCCGTGGCCGGCGGAGCTGCGTGCGCGCATCCTGGCCGTGGCACAGGACGAGACCCGGCTGGACCTGGACACCTACGGACGGCTCGACGTCGCGATCGGCCAATGCTTCGCCGACGCCACGCTGCGCCTGCTCGCCGCCAGCGGCACGCCGGCCGCCGCGGTGCGCGCGATCGGTTCGCATGGCCAGACGCTGCGCCACCGGCCGCACGGCGAACACCCGTTCACCCTGCAGGTGGGCGATCCCGCGGTGATCGCCGAGCGCTGCGGCATCGACGTGGTGGCCGACTTCCGCCGCGCCGACGTCGCTGCCGGCGGCCAGGGCGCGCCCTTGCTGCCGGCGGTGCACGCCATCTTGCTGGGCGAAGCCGGACGCACCCGCGTGGTACTCAATCTCGGCGGCATCGCCAATATCACCGTGCTGCGGGCCGACGGTCACGTGTTCGGTTTCGACACCGGTCCGGCCAACGGCCTGATGGATGCGTGGTGCCTGCGCCACCGCGGCACGGCCTACGACGCCGACGGCGCCTTTGCGCTGAGCGGCGCCGTCGACGCGCCGCTGCTGGCCGCACTGCTGGCCGATCCCTATTTCGCCCTGCCCCCGCCCAAGAGCACCGGCCGCGAACACTTCCACCTGGCCTGGCTCGAGCGCCACGCCCGCGTCGCCGAGCTGCCGCCGGCCGACGTGCAGGCCACCTTGCTGGAACTGTCCGCGCGCAGCGTGGCCGAGACCATCGCGCAGCACGCGCCGGATGTCTCGGCGGTCTTGGCCTGCGGCGGCGGCGTGCACAACGGCGCGCTGATGCGGCGCCTGGCCATGCTGCTCGAACCGGCCCGGGTGCGCAGCACGGCGGAAGAGGGGGTGGATCCGGATTACCTGGAGGCGACCGCCTTCGCCTGGCTGGCCCGGCAGCGCCTGCTCGGCCTGCCCGGCAACCTGCCCGCGGTCACGGGGGCGCGCGGCCCGCGGGTGCTCGGTGCGGTCTATCCCGCACCGGTCTATCCCACACCGGTATGAACCAGGCTAGCCGCCCAACGGCCCTTCGGACAAAGCCAATTGCGACGGCGACAGCTGCGTCGGCTGCGCCATCGACAGCGCCTGCACGGCTTCCTGGAACGCGGCTTTTTCGCGCGCATCCCACTGGCCGCTGAGCACGGTCAGCTCGCCCGGGTCGAGCATGGTCTCGGCAAAGACATTGCCGCTTTGTGCCATGCCCAATCCATGGCGCAGTGCGTGCAGCACCACGTCATTGATCGACCACTGGCGGTCCTTGGCCAGCGACTTGATGCGCTCGGCCATGAGAGTGTCGATATGGCGAATCACGATGTCCGGCACAGGCGTTACTCCGTCTGTCCACGCAAGGGCCCCCTGACCGTGATCATGGTGTACACGCGGCGGCCGGCTTGCAAGTCGGCCATCCGGATGAATTCGTGGCTCGGTTCGCACTGCGGCGAATGCCATCCCCTTGGCTGACCGGGGGCGCCGCGTTAGCCGGTGCCGCGGGCCCGTTCTTCCGCGCGGTAGTGGGGCCACAGGTACAGGAACAGCGCCATGGCCGGCAGCACCGCGATCACGGTGATGACGAAGTACGTGCCATAGCCCGTCGCCGTGGCAATGCCGCCGGCAAAGAACCCCAGCAGCTTGCCCGGCAGATTCACCAGCGAACTGAGCAGTGCGTACTGCGTAGCGGTGTGCTGGCGGTTGACCAGGGAGGACAGGAAGGCCACGGTCGGCGGCCCCAGGATGCCCAGCGTCAGGTTCTCGCCCGAGATCACCAGGGTCAGCACCAGCAGGTTGCCGGGATACATGATCACCAGCAGGTACAGCAGGTTGCTGGCGCCGCACAGCACGATGCTCGCCCCCAGCGTGCGCCAGGCGCCCCAGCGCGCCACCGCGGCGCCGCCGATGAACACGCCCAGGATGCCGATCCAGATGCCGTAGATCTTGGTGATGGTGCCGATCTCGGTCTTGCTGAAGCCCATGTCCCGATAGAACGGGCTCATCACCCCGCCGATGGTGGCCTGCTCGGGAATCTTGAACAGCAGGATGAAGGCCAGCGTCACCCCGGCCAGCAGCCAGCCATAGCGGCGGAAGAAATCGGTGAACGGATCGACCACCGCTTCGCGCATGGCCTCGTTCCAGTTGTGCGGGGCCTGGCGGATCACCTGCGGCTCGCGTGCCAGCAAGGTGGTCAGGATCGGCAGGCTCATGCCGATCGCCATCGCCACATACACCCAGGGCCAGGACACATGGTCGGCCAGGATCAGCGCCAGCGCGCCGGCCGCCAGCAAGCCGATGCGATAGCCCAGCGCATACGTCGCCACCAGCGCGCCTTGCGCCTCCACCGAGGCGATCTCGATGCGGTACGCGTCCACCGCGATGTCCTGCGTGGCGCCAAAGAACGCCACCACCAGGGTCGCGGCGATAAACGGTCCCAGGTTCGCCGGCGTCAGCGCGGCCATCGCCAGCAAGCCGGCAGCCACCACCAGCTGCGAGAACAGCAGCCAGCCGCGGCGCTGGCCCAGGCGCCGGAACAGCGGCAGCTTCCAGTGATCCAGCAGCGGCGCCCACAGGAACTTGAACGCGTAGAACATGCCCGCGCTCGCGATCATGGTGATCTCTTTGAGCTCGACGCCCCGTTCCTTCAGCCAGTAGGCCAGGGTGCCGGCCACCAGCAGGAACGGCAGGCCGGAGGAAAAGCCGAGCAGGCACATGGTCCACGCGGCCGGCTGGGAGAAGGCCTGCCACACCGACGGACGCTTGGGTGGTTCCGCGCCGGGCTTCGCCGCGGCCACCTCAGTCGGCATAGTCGACGGTATACGGCGCGTGGTCGGAGAAGCGCTCGTCGCGATAGACCGAGCAGCTCTTCAGGCGCTTGTGCAGCGAGGGCGTCACCACCTGGTAGTCGATGCGCCAACCCACGTTGTTCTCGCGCGCGCGGCCGCGGTTGGACCACCAGGTGTATTCCACCGCGTCGGGCTTGATCGCGCGGAAGCTGTCGACCCAGCCGCGCTGCTTGAACAGCAGGTCCAGCCAGGCGCGCTCCGCGGGCAGGCAGCCGGAGTTCTTCTGGTTGGAACTCCAGTTCTTGATGTCGTCCTTGGTGTGCACGATGTTCCAGTCGCCGCAGATGACGTAATCGCGGCCGCTTTCCAGCCACTGCTGGAAAATCGGCGTGATCCACTCCATCACCTGGAACTTGAACTGCTGGCGCTCGTCGCCGGACGAGCCGGACGGCACGTACAGCGACACCACGCTCAAGTTGCCGAAGCGCGCCTCGATATAGCGTCCCTCGTCGTCGAACGGCGCCCAGCCCAGCGAGGTCAGCACCTGGTCCGGTTCGCGCTTGGCGTAGATCGCCACGCCGCTATAGCCCTTCTTGGTGCTGGCATCGCGATAGAAGCAATGGTGGCCGTCGGGGCGGAACATCGGGTCGCTGAGCTGGTCCTCCTGCGCCTTGGTTTCCTGCAGGCAGACCACGTCGGCCTGCTGCTTGCGTAGCCAGTCGAACACGCCCTTGGTGGCGGCCGAGCGGATGCCATTGGCGTTCAGGCTGACGATGCGCATGCGGGGTCCTCGAGTGATGCGCCATCATAGCAACCATGTCCGAATCACCCGCCATCCGCGTCGCGCCCGTCGCGCCAGCGTTCCGCCAGGCCGTACTGGCCCTGCGCGTGCACCCCGACCAGTACGCCTTCGTCAGCCCGATCGAAGCCTCGCTCGCCGATGCGGAAAACTGCCATGGCAGCACGCCGATGGCGATCCTGCACGGCGCTACGCCGGTGGGTTATTACCGGATCGAACGCCACGCCAGCAGCATCGCCGAACGCGACTACGCAGTGCCCGCGCTGGGCCTGCGTTCGTTCTTCATCGGCGCCGATTGGCAAGGCCGCGGCTTCGGTGCCGCCGCGCTGTCCGCCCTGGTTGCCGACCTGGCCACGCGCCATCCGGAAGCGCGCCTGCTGGTGCTGACGGTCAACTGCCGCAACCCATCCGCGCTGGCGCTGTACCGGCGCGCGGGCTTCGAGGACAGCGGTGAGCTGTACCATGGCGGCCGTTCCGGGCCGCAGCATCTGATGTGGCTGCGGCTGGCTTAGATTTGCGCCGACCCGATCCCCGCTTTTGACGACGAGAGACCCGCCGTGCACGACTACCAGCGCGACTTCATCGAACTCACCCTGCAGCGCGACGTACTGCGCTTCGGCGAGTTCACGCTCAAATCCGGCCGCCAGAGCCCGTACTTCTTCAATATGGGCCGCATCGACTCCGGCGCCGCACTGGCCCGCCTGGGCCGCGCCTATGCCTCGGCGCTGATCGGTTCGGGCGTGCCGGTCGACATGCTGTTCGGCCCCGCCTACAAGGGCATCCCGCTGGCCGCGGCCACCGCCATCGCGCTGGCCGACCAGCATGGCCGCGACCTGCCCTGGGCCTACAACCGCAAGGAAGCCAAGGACCATGGCGAAGGTGGCGTGCTGGTCGGCGCGCCGTTGCAGGGCCGCGTGCTGATCGTGGACGACGTGATGACCGCCGGCACCGCCGTGCGCGAATCGCTGGCGCTGATCCGCGCGCAGGGCGCCACCCCGGCCGGCGTGCTGATCGCGCTGGACCGCCAGGAGCGCGGCGGCGGCGACTTGTCCGCGGCACAGGAAGTGAGCGCCGACTACGGCATCCCGGTGATCGCCATCACCAGCCTCGCCGACGTGATGGCTTTTGCCGGCGAGCGCCCGGACCTGGCGGACGAATACGAACGCTTGATGGCGTATCGGGAACGCTATGGCGTGGCCGCCTGAAATCGCGCCAGGCCACGGGGCGAACGGCGTCACATCCGCGAACATGCCTGCGCCGGACCATCCAGGGGCGAAGGCTATACTCCCGCTTCACAGGGGGAATTCCATGCGTCGAACCAGTCTCATCCTTGCCGCCGTCATCGCGGTCGGCTGCGCTCATGCGCAGCCCCAGGAAAACACCAACGGCATGCGCTACAAGTGGCGCGACGGCCAGGGCCTGCCGCATTACAGCGACAGCCTCACCGGCGAAGCCATCAAGTACGGCTACGACGTGGTCAACGACCGCGGCCTGGTGATGCGCCACGTCGAGCGCCAGCTCAATCCCGAGGAACGCGAAGCCGCGCGCAAGGCCGCCGAAGAACAGGCGGCACAGCAGCGCGCGGCGCAGGACCGCACGCGCAACGACTCGCAGATGCTGGCCGCCTACCCGACCGAAGCCGACTACAAGGTCTCGCTCCAGCAGGAAGTCGACAACATCGACCAGCAGATCCGCACCACCCAGATCAACCTGCACAGCCAGGAAAAGGCGCTGACCGACCTGCTCACCCGCGCTGGCGACCTGGAGCGCGCCAAGCAGCCAGTGCCGAAGTTCCTCAGCGACGGCATCGCCAAGCAGCGCAACGTGGTGGCCGGGCAGCGCGCCGCGCTGGACCGCCAGCAGACCGCACGCGACGCGGCCAGCGCGAAGATCACCACGCAGATCCAGCACTATCGGGACCTGAAGGCGGCGCAGGGCAAGAGCAAGTAAGCCGCCTCATACCGGCGGCACAAAGAAAAACGCCACGCAATGCGTGGCGTTTTTTTATGCGCGGGCGTACGGCCCGCGCACCAGCACCAGCGTGCGGATCAGAACGGCAGCTTCAGCGCCGGATCCACCGCATGCAGCTGCTCGCGGAACACCTGCTGGATGCGCTTGAGCGCCGCCTCGTTGTCGGCGTCGAAGCGCAGCACCAGGATCGGCGTGGTGTTGGACGCGCGCACCAGGCCCCAGCCGTCCAGCCAGTCGGCGCGCACACCGTCGATGGTGGTCAGCGCGGCGGCGCCGAAGCTCGCGCTCTGGCGGAACTTCTCGATGAACTTGTAGTGCTCGCCTTCCTGCATCTCGATCTTCAGTTCCGGCGTGGACACGCCCTTGGGGCAGGTCGCGAAGATCTCTTCCGGAGTGCGCTCGTCCAGGTCGCCGGCCAGGATCTCCAGCAGGCGCGCACCGGCGTAGATGCCGTCGTCGAAGCCGTACCAGCGCTCCTTGAAGAAGAAATGGCCGCTCATCTCGCCGGCCAGCTCCGCACCGGTCTCGCGCATCTTGCTCTTGATCAGCGAGTGGCCGGTGCGCCACATCAGCGGGCTGCCGCCGGCGTCGAGGATCTGGCCCTTCAGATGGCCGGTGCACTTCACGTCGTAGATGATCGTCGCGCCCGGCTGGCGCGACAGCACGTCGCGCGCGAACAGCATCAGGGTGCGGTCGGGGAAGATGATCTCGCCGGTCCTGGTCACCACGCCCAGGCGGTCGCCGTCGCCATCGAAGGCTACGCCGAGGTCCGCGCCGGTGCTCTTCACCGCGAGGATCAGGTCTTCCAGGTTGTGCGGGTCCGACGGATCCGGATGGTGGTTGGGGAAGGTGCCGTCCACATCGCAGAACAGCGGGATGATTTCGCAGCCGATGCCTTCGAGCACCTGCGGCGCCACCGCGCCGGGGATGCCGTTGCCGCAATCGACGACGACCTTGAGGCGGCGGCTGGCCTGCACGTCGGAGGTGATGCGCTCGACGTAGTCCGGCACCACGTCGATATGGCGCAGCGAACCCTTGCCGCCGCGCTCCAGCTCGTTCGCGGCGATGCGGCGGTACAGGTCCTGGATCGAGCCCTCGGACAAGGTCTCGCCGCCGACCACGATCTTGAAGCCGTTGTAGTCCGGCGGATTGTGGCTGCCGGTGACGGCCACGCCGCTGCCGGTGTTGAAGCGATAAGCGGCGTAGTACACCACCGGCGTCGGCACCGCGCCGATGTCGATCACGTCGATGCCGGCCTCGCGCAGGCCGTCGGACAGGGCGCCGGTCAGCTCCGGACCGGACAGGCGGCCGTCGCGGCCGACCACGATCTCGCGCAGGCCCTTCTCGCGCATCACCGTGCCGATCGACTGGCCGAGCAGGCGCGCCACGTCGACGTTCAGCGACTTGCCGACGATGCCGCGCACGTCGTAGGCGCGGAAGATCGTCGGATCCACGGTGACCGCCACCGGCGCCGCGGCGGCGGCGGGCTTGGCGGGGCGGGCTTCCGGCTTGGCCGGCTCGGGCGTGTTGTCGATCAGGTCGGACAAAATCGGTTCCTCGTTTGAGATCTTGTTTTTGCCAAGGCTGAGGCCGGGGACGCGGCCGCGCAGCCACAGCAGGTAGATGCCGCCGGCCAGGCCCAGCAAGGCCAGCAGCGCCGTCAGCAGCCACGACTTCGGCAGCACGATATACGCCCCGGGCAAGCCGGCGACCACGCTCAGATTGCTGCCTGCGACCGGCTTGCCGACGGACTCGCTCACTGCGGACAGGGAGCCATGGGTGAGCAATTGCACGTCGCCGCGACCGCGATCGTCGCCCTGGCGAAGTTCAAGTCTGCCGCCTTGCGGCGGAACGGCATTGAAACGCTCTTCCAGCGTAGCGAACGGAAGCTCGAACAGCACCCACGCCGTCGGCCGCTGGCGCGCGCCCATCGGCAGCACGAAGCTGAGGCGGCGATCGCCGGCACCCTTGGGCAGGGTCTGCGCGAGCGGGTCGCCGTCCGCGGACTGCGCGGCCATCAGCTGGGCCGCCTTGGCATAGCCGAATTCGCGGTAGTTGGCGCGCAGCACTTCGTCCAGCGTGCCGCTGTAGAACTCCACCGCCTGGGTTTGCGGCAGCTTGCCGCGCAACAAGGTGGCCGCGTAGGCCGGATCGGCGCGGGTGGCGACGGGATCGAGCGCGTCCAGTTGCTGCTGCAGCGTGTGGCGCTCGCGGGTCAGCTCTGCGGCCAGCGATTGCGCCACCTGGTCCTGTGCGCGGTGTACGCGCTCGATCGCCGCGCCTTCGTCGGCAATCAGCCAGGTCTGCCAGGCGCAGAACAACCCGCCCAAGACCAGCAGCGTGCCGCCGGCCAGCGGCAGCAGCCGCCGCCAGTCGAGCGTGCGCCCGCGCAACCCCATCGCGATGTCCATTGCCATCGTCCTGTCCCCTCTGCAGGCTCTTTGTCAGTTGACGCCGGTCGAACCGAAACCGCCCTCGCCCCTCTGCGAAGGCTTGAACTCCGTCACCACGTTCAAGCGGGCTTGCGCCACCGGCACCAGCAGCAGCTGGGCGATGCGGTCGCCCACTTCGATGGTGTACGGCTGCGTGCCGCGGTTCCAGCAGGAAATCATCAGCGGCCCCTGGTAATCCGCGTCGATCACGCCTACCAGGTTGCCCATGACGAGCCCGTGTTTATGGCCCAGGCCCGAGCGCGGCACGATCAGCGCGCACCAACCCGGGTCGCCGATATGGATGGCCATGCCGCTCGGCACCAGCACGCTTTCGCCGGGGGCCAGGGTCAGCGGCGCGTCGAGCGCGGCGCGCAGGTCCATGCCCGCGCTGCCCACGGTCGCCGCCTGCGGCAGCGGGATGCTGTCGCCCAGCCGTGGATCGAGGATTTTCAGTTCGACGTCGACCATGCCTGGCCGCACCGTCATGAGCGCACCGCCCGGTAGCGCTGCGCGATGCTCGCCACCAGCTCGCGGGCGAGTTGTTCCTTGCCGGCGCGCGCCAGCTCCAGCGAGCCGCCGGGCCAGTACACGTTCAATGCGTTATCCGCGGCCTCGAAGCCGAGGCCGTTACCCACCAGGTTCGCGGCGATCATGTCCAATCCCTTGCGCCGGAGCTTGTCCTGCGCGTAATCCGCCACATCATGCGTTTCCGCGGCGAATCCGACCAGGAAAGGGTGCACGGTTTGCGCGGCCAGGCTGGCGAGGATGTCGGGGTTTTCGGCCAGCGCCAGGTTCAAGCCGGCGCCGTCGTGCTTCTTGATCTTCTGTTCGGCCACGCTGGCCGGGCGATAGTCGCCCACCGCGGCGGCGCCGACGTAGATGTCCGCACCGGCCGTGGCGGCCAGCACCGCGACCTGCATCTGCGCCGCGCTGCGCACGTCCACCCGGTGTGCCACGCCATGCGGCGTGGCCAGGTGCACGGGACCGGCGATGAGGGTCACCTGCGCACCCGCGTCCGCGGCGGCACCGGCCACGGCAAAGCCCATCCGGCCGGAACTGCGGTTGCCGATGAAGCGCACCGGGTCGATGTCTTCGTAGGTCGGCCCCGCGCTCACCACCATCTTCAGGCCGCGCAGCGCGCCGTCGCCGAACGAGCCGAGCAGCGCCTGGCGCAGTTCCAGCGGTTCCAGCATGCGGCCGGAGCCGATGTCGCCGCAGGCCTGGTCGCCCGAGGCCGGGCCCAGCAGGTGCACGCCGCGGCGGCGCAGGGTGTCGACGTTCTCCTGCACGGCCGGATGCGCCCACATCTGCTGGTTCATCGCCGGCGCCACGTACAGCGGCGCGGCGCTGGCCAGGCACAGCGTGGTCAGCAGGTCGTTGGCCATGCCATGTGCGAGGCGCGCGATCAGGTCGGCGCTGGCCGGCGCGATCAGGATGCGCTCGGCCCAGCGCGCCAGCTCGATATGGCCCATGGCCATCTCCGCCTGCTCGTCCCACAGGCTGACCCGCACGGCTTCGCCGGACAGGGCCTGGAAGGTGGTGGCGCTGACGAAATGGGTGGCGCTTTCCGTCATCACCACGCGGACCTGGGCACCCAGGTCGCGCAGGCGGCGGACCAGCTCGCAGGCTTTGTAGGCGGCGATGCCGCCCGACACGCCGAGCAGGATGCGGCGGTTGGCAAGTTGCATGTAGGACAGGCCTGACAAACGGGCAGACGCCAAGCTTACCGGAATCGACTCCCTCTTCCGCTGCAGCCGCCGGGCCGATTCCGGCATCGTGAACGAATGAGCATTCGCGATTGGCCAGCCGGGGAACGCCCCCGCGAAAAACTGCTGCAGCAAGGCACCTCGGCGCTGTCGGACGCGGAGCTGCTCGCCGTGCTGCTGGGCAGCGGTGTGGCCGGCGCCGACGCGCTGATGCTCGGGCGCCAGCTGTTGATCGAAGCCGGCGGCATCCATGCGCTGCTGGCCGATCCGGCCGCCCATACGCGCATGCCCGGCATCGGCCCGGCCAAGCGCGCGCGCCTGATCGCCGCGCTGGAGCTGGCGCGCCGCTCCTTGAACGAGCAATTGCGTGCGCGCACCTCGCTGCAGAGTCCGCGCGACAGCGGCGAATTCCTGCGCGCCAAGCTGCGCCACCTGCCCTACGAAGTCTTCGCCTGCCTGTACCTGGACAACCGCCATCGGGTGCTGGCCTACGAGGAACTGTTCCGCGGCACCGTGGACGGCGCCAGCGTGCATCCGCGCGAAGTGGTGCGCGCCTGCCTCAAGCACAACGCCAGTGCGGTGATCTTCGCCCACAACCACCCTTCCGGCGTGGCCGAACCCAGCCTGGCCGACCGCGCCATCACCCGCAGCCTGCGCGAGGCGCTGCAACTGGTCGAAATACGGGTGCTGGACCATCTGGTGATCGGCGCCGCCGAGCCGGTGTCGATGGCCTCGCTGGGCCTGATCTGAGCGGTCGCCGCTGGCGGGCAATCGGGGCATTTGATCCGGAAAGAAAAACGGCGCGGTTGGGGGACCGCGCCGTCAGGCCGTTTTTGGGGAGGGTGAGAGGGACGGCGTCTCGCGTACCCGTCAGCGGGGAGGGTGCTTGGGGTACGGACGGCATTGTGGCAGTGCGGCATGACAGCACGGTGACGTGCCGGCGCGCTCTGGACGAAACCGCTCCGGCGCGACTTATGCACATCGGCCTCAAATGGCCGCTTAGCGGGCATTCCGTCGACATTCGTGAAATTGTCCACGTAAGCTGCTGATTTTGTGCGGTAAATTAAGTGACATATACGTTTCCGTCGCGTAAAAACCCGCGCTGCTCGCGTCGGCGCTTACTTTCCCCACAGAGTTATCCACAACCCCCGCAGCCGCGCCGCAGCATGCCCGCGACCCGCCATCGCATGCCTCGCCCGCGCCCCGCATGCCGCACCGAGCGCGCCGGCCCGCTCTGCTAGAATTAACGGTTCCATCGAAGCCAGACCCAGCCCCGTGAAACAAGCGCTGCGCGATTTGCTGCTGCAGGCCATCCGGTCCTTGCAGAACGACTCCACCCTGCCCGCCGAGCTCGAAGTGCCGAACTTCGTGATCGAGCGCACGCGCAGCCGCGACCACGGCGATTTCGCCAGCAACGCGGCCATGCTGCTGGCCAAGCCGGCCCGCGCCAAGCCGCGCGAACTGGCCGAGAAGCTGGTGGCCGCCCTGCCCGCCAATGCGCAGGTGGCGAAGATCGAGATCGCCGGCCCCGGCTTCATCAATTTCTTCCTGGCGCCCGCCGCCTACCACCTCGAGCTGCGCCGCATCCTCGAAGAGGGCGATGCCTACGGCCGCAACGACAGCGGCAAGGGCGTGGTCGCCGGCGTGGAATTCGTCTCGGCCAACCCCACCGGCCCGCTGCACGTCGGCCATGGCCGCGCGGCGGCGATCGGCGACTGCGTGAGCCGCGTGCTCGATGCCAACGGCTGGGCGATCAAGCGCGAGTTCTATTACAACGACGCCGGCGTGCAGATCCAGAACCTGGCCATCTCGGTGCAGGCGCGCGCACGCGGCCTGGCGCCGGACCAGCCGGGCTGGCCGGAAGACGGCTACCGCGGCGACTACATCGCCGAAGTGGCCCGCGCCTACATGGCCGGCGAATCGGTGCTGGCCGACGGCCAGACCGTCACCGGCACCAAGGACGCACAGGACCTCGACGCGATCCGCCAGTTCGCCGTGGCCAGCCTGCGCCGCGAGCAGGACCTGGACCTGAAGGCGTTCGGCGTCGGCTTCGACACCTATTTCCTGGAGTCCTCGCTGTACACCGGCGGCAAGGTGGAGGAGACCGTGCGCGAGCTGGTCGCCCACGGCCACACCTACGAGGAAGGCGGCGCGCTGTGGCTGCGCTCGACCGACTTCGGCGACGACAAGGACCGCGTGATGCGCAAGTCCGACGGCACCTTCACCTATTTCGTGCCGGACGTGGCCTATCACCGCAGCAAGTGGCAGCGCGGCTACGTGCGCGCCATCACCGAGCTGGGCTCGGACCATCACGGCAGCCTGGCCCGCGTGAAGGCCGGCCTGCAGGCGCTCGATTGCGGCATCCCCAAGGGCTGGCCGGAATACGTGCTGCACCAGATGGTGACCGTGATGCGCGGCGGCGAAGAGGTGAAGATCTCCAAGCGCGCCGGCAGCTACGTCACCCTGCGCGACCTGATCGACGAAGTGGGCAAGGACGCGACGCGCTACTTCCTGATCTCGCGCAAGGTCGACTCGCAGCTGGTGTTCGACATCGACCTGGCGCGCTCGCAGAGCAACGACAACCCGGTCTACTACATCCAGTACGCCCATGCCCGCGTCTGCCGCGTGCTGGAAGAACTGGCCGAGCGCGGCCTGCCGCCGCTGGATACGGCCGCGGGCAGCGCCCGTTTCGAGCGCCTGGACACGCCGCACGAGCAGGCCGTGTTCGTCGAGCTGTCGCGCTATCCGGAAGTGGTCGAAGCGGCGGCCGGCAATCTGGAACCGCACCTGATCGCCCAGTATCTGCGCGACCTCGCCGGCGCCCTGCACAGCTACTATCACGAGCATAAGTGGATCGTGGACGACGCCGAGCTGCGCAATGCGCGCATCACCCTGGCGGTCACGGCGCGCCAAGTCATCCGTAACGGTTTGGATTTGCTGGGACTCAGTGCCCCGGAGAAGATGTAAATGGCAGCACGCAAGGGCAAAGGCCGGCAGGCCGTGCGCAACAACAGCGGCGGGTTTCCGGCCTGGGGCTGGGCCATCGTCGGCATCGCGGTCGGTGCGCTGCTGATGTTTGCCATGCGCGGCAAGCTGCCGATGGGCGGCCGCGCCGGCGATGCGCCGCAGCCCAACGCGCAGGCCACGGCCCAGCACGGCAGCGATGCCGGCGCGGTGGAACCGGCAGGCGCCGACTCCACGCCCGTCGCGCCGAAGAAGCCGCAGTTCGACTTCTACTCGGTGCTGTCGGAGAAGGAAGTGCGCATCCCCGACGCGGAGATCAGCGCGCAGGCCCGCGCCGAGCAGCAGAAGCAGACCGCCGCCCAGCAGGCGCAAGCGCAGCAGGCCCAGGCGGCGCAGCAGGCTCAGCAGCAGGCCGCCGCGCAACGCGCCGCGGCGGCGAATGCGCCGGCCGCCGTCACCGAGAACGTCACCGCGGCACCGGCCGCGGCGCCGCCCGCCGCGAGCGGCGGCGGCTATCTGCTGCAGGTCGGCGCGTTCCCGAGCGCCGCCGATGCGGAGAGCCTTAAGGCCAAGCTGGCGCTGCAGGGTTTCGTCGCCAACGTGGCTTCGGTCAGCGTCAACGGGCAGACCTACAACCGCGTGCGGCTGGGTCCGTTCAAGTCGGCCACCGAGCTGGAAGCGACCAAGCAGCGCCTGTCGTCGGCGGGCATCAACGCGATCGCACTGAAGGAAGGTCGCTGACTAGAAGCCCCTCTCCCCTCAGGAGAGGGGTTGGGGTGAGGGTTCGGGCGGAGCGCAAGGGTGATGTGCATTGCTCCGGCCGGACCCTCATCCGCCTGCCGGCACCTTCTCCCGCTGGGAGAAGGATTCCAAAGTTGGAACCAAGGAAAAGTTCAGCGCGGCTTGCGCTTGAGCCGGATCAAGGCCGAGATGTCGTCGTCGCCATAACCCTGCGCCATCAACTCGGCGTAGTCCGCCAGCGACTTCTCGATCACCGTGCGCTCCGTGCCCGCGCTCTCGGCGATGCCGCGCACGATGCCCAGATCCTTGTGCAGCAGCGCCAGCTTGAAGCCCACGCTGAACTCGTCGCGCAGCATGGTGGCGCCGCGCTTTTCCAGGAACCAGCTACCCGCCGCGCCGGCACCCAGCGTCGGCAGCAGCCGCTCCGCTTCCAGCCCTAGCGCCTCGCCCAGCGCCAGGCCTTCGCACACCGCCTGCGCAATGCCGGCGACCAGCACCTGGTTCACCGCCTTGGTGGCCTGGCCGGCGCCGGTGGCGCCCAGGTGGGTGACGCGCAGCGCATAGGCTTCCAGCACCGGGCGCGCACGCTCCAGCACCGCGGCGTCACCGCCAACCATCACCGACAGCTTGCCGTTCTTCGCACCCTCCACGCCGCCGGACACCGGCGCGTCGAGGAAATCCACGCCGACCGTGGCCAGCCGCGCGGCCGCGCGCTTGGCCGTGTCGGGCGCCACGGTGGAGTGGTCGACCACGATGGCGCCGCGCCGCAGGTGCGGCAGCATGGTTTCGATGGTGGCCAGCACGTCCGCGTCGGCGGTCACGCACAGCGCGACCACGTCGCATTGCGCGGCCAGCGTTTCCAGCGGCGGCGCGGTCACGCCCAGTTCGCGCGCCAGCGCGTCGGCCTTGGCCTGGGTGCGGTTGGCCACTGCATGCAGCAGGCCCTTGGCGTTCAGATGCCCGGCCATCGGCGCGCCCATGGCGCCGAGACCGACGAAAGCTGCCTTGAGGCTCATCGGGGAATTCCAGCAAAGAGAAACAGCAAGAGAAACGGGGCCGCCCCTGGGGCGGAGCGGCCTATGTTAGCGGCGGTGCACGTCGTGCGTGACGAACGGCTTCTCTGCCGTCGGCGGCTCCAGCCACTGCGGATGCGCCAGCGTGTGGCGCATGTCGGCCAGGCCGCTGTCCCAGTGCGAGCGCATGCTGGTCAGGCTGAACTCGTAGTCCTTGTAATGGCCTTCGTACGGCTTGTCGCGGTAGATCAGGTGGATCAGGTTGGTCAGCGCGCCGGAAGCCTGCGTCTGCGCGCGGAGGAAGGCCGGATCGTCGTGCTTCTGTGCCGGCACCAGGGCCATCAGGTCGTGCAGCAGGCGCTGGTTTTCCTGGGTCAGCCGCATGTACTCGGTGACCATGCGGGTACGGCTGGAGAACTGGATTTCCTTCGACCGCTCGGCCACGCCGGAGAGATCGCGCGGCAGCTCGCCGGTGGCGCGCCACAGATCCACCTGGAAGATCAGCGCATCGCGGCAGGGCCGGTCCGACAGCACCTTGTACAGCGGCGTATTGGAGACCATGCCGCCGTCCCAATAGAACTCGCCGTCGATCTCCACCGCCGGAAAGCCCGGCGGCAGCGCACCCGAAGCCATGAAGTGCTCCACCCGCAGCTTGCCGTGGGTGTTGTCGAAATAAGCGAAGTTGCCGGTGCGCACGTTCACTGCACCGATCGACACCCGCATCGAGCGCGAGTCGTTGATGCGGTCGAAATCCACCAGCCGCTCCAGCGTGCTGCGCAGCGGCCTGGTGTCGTACCAGCTCACCTCGGCGGGACTGGCCGCGCGCGGGAACGGCAGGAACGGCGGCGGCATCCGCGGCACGAAGAAACCCGCCTGCCCCTCGATCAGCGCGCGCCACGCGGCCAGGCTGCTGAAGCCGTTCTGCAGCGCCAGCGGCCAGCCGCTGCTGTCGAACGCCGGCGTGGCCGGGAGGTACGGCGGCTTGCAGATGGTTTCCCAGAACTCGCGCAACTTCTCCACGCGCTGCCCGATCGGGTTGCCGGCGATAATCGCCGCATTGAGCGCACCGATCGAAATACCGGCCAGCCAGCGCGGCCGCAGGTCCGCCTCGGCCAGCGCCTGGTACACGCCGGCCTGGTAAGCGCCGAGCGCGCCGCCACCCTGCAACACCAGGGCCACGGTGGAGTAGGCCTCGCGCACTTTCTTCGCCAGCGCGTCGCGGGCTTCGCCTTGCGTGTCGTTGCCCATGGGCCTCAAGCCTCCGCCAGGTAGTCGTACACCACTTCGCCCAGGCCGAGCGTGAGGTCGGTGATGAAGTGCATGGCCGACTCGATCTTCAACACCGGCAGCTCGGCCACCGGCGCCAGCGCATGCGAATGCAGCTCCAGCGCGGCCGGACCGGTCCAGGCGCCCTTGAGCGTGACGTCGGTGGTGAAATAACGCACCAGCTCGCAGATGCGCGGGCTGCCATCCACGTGCGGGATGATCTTGAGCAGGAAATTCGGCGCCGCCAGCGAGGCCAGCACCGCGGCCCGGTCAGCCTCGGCGTGCTTGAAGCCCATGGTGGCCTTGGCCACGCGCACCTTGCCGTAGTCGAGCGTGCCGACCAGGGTATCGATCTCGGTCTCCAGCACCGGGCTGGCCAGCTTCTTGGGGAAGCCCCACAGCTCGCGGCCGCCGGCGATCGGCGGGTGATCGTTCAAATACATCGAATGCACGTAACCGCCGTGCACGCCGCGGAAGCTCACCGGGATCACCTGCCCCGATTCGGTGTAGTCGCCGAAGCCGGTGGAATCGGGCATGCGGATAAATTCGTACTTCACCAGCGGCTCGGTGATTTCCAGCGGCTCGGGCACCACCGCGCGCAGCGCATCGAGATCGGTGCGGTAGGTGATGACCAGGAATTCGCGGTTGACGAAACGGTAGGGCCCACGCGGAAACGCGGGGCTGGTCAGCGGCATGGCGAACGCATTGGCCTTGACGTCGGCGATCTTCATCGAGCCATCCTCTTGGCAATTCTGTCTGGCGCACGCCGGCTGGCGCGCGCTGCATGCAAGCGTGGATAGCGCGCCCGCCCGTCGCTGCGGGCAGGCGCGCGAGGCTTACTGCATGTACCAGCCGTGGCTGACCACGAACGACTGGCCGGTGAGCGCGGCCGAGGGGAACGCGGCCAGGAACAGCGCGGTCTGCGCGATGTCCTCGACCGTGGTGAAGGTGCCGTCGACGGTGTCCTTCAGCATCACGTTCTTGATCACTTCCTCTTCGCTGATGCCCAGTTCCTTGGCCTGCTCGGGAATCTGCTTCTCCACCAGCGGCGTGCGCACGAAGCCGGGGCAGATCACGTGCGAACGCACGTTATGGGCCGCGCCTTCCTTCGCCAGCGTGCGTGCCAGGCCCAGCAGGCCGTGCTTAGCGGTGACGTAGGCGGACTTCAGCTTGGACGCTTCGTGCGAATGCACCGAGCCCATGTAGATGACGACGCCGCCACGGTCGCCCTGGTACATGTGCTTGAGCGCGGCCTTGGTGGTGAGGAAGCCGCCGTCCAGATGGATCGCCAGCATCTTCTTCCAATCGGCGAAGGCGAACTGGTCGATCGGGTTGATGATCTGCACGCCGGCGTTGGAAATCAGGATATCCAGCGCGCCGAACGCGGCGACCGCCTTCTCGGTGCCCGCATTCACCGCCGCTTCGTCGGTGACGTCCATCGCGATGCCGATCGCCTTGCCGCCAGCGGCGTTGATCTCCGCCGCCGCCGCATCGGCGGCCTGCTGGTTGATGTCAGCGATCGCCACCGCGCAACCGTTCTTCGCGTAGAGCTCCGCGATCGCCTTGCCCAGGCCGCTCGCGGCGCCGGTGATCAGCGCGACCTTGCCTTCGAGACTTGCTGCCATAACCACTCCTTCGATTTCGATAGGGGATGCAGGGGACGACAAAGGCTGGCACAGCTCGGATGTCGCATCCATGCGACGAATGGACAACCGGGGGAAACCTTCCCCATTCCGTCATTCCGGCGCAGGCCGGAATCCAGTAGCGATACCGCCAGGTTGTCGCGAGCAGCCCATTCAACGCTTTCGCGAAAATCCCGCATGGTCGCTGCTGGATTCCGGCCTGCGCCGGAATGACGAGCTTTTAGTGCGCGCCTTCCGACAGGTACGTATAGCCGGTCAAGCCGTCGTTCAATGTGACATACAGCTGTTCCGCCTGCGCGCCTTCGACACCCGCCGCCGCGATGCGTTCGCGGTAGCTGCGGCGCAGCGCTTCCAGGTCATAGCCGACGTAGTCGAGCATCAGGTCGGTGGTGTCGCCACGGCGGCGATGCGCAAAAACATACGAGTCGCCTTCCACCCGCACGTTCACCGCGTCGGTGTCGCCGAACAGGTTGTGGATATCGCCCAGCGTCTCCTGGTACGCGCCGACCATGAAGATGCCCAGGCGATAGCTTTCATCCTCGCGCAGCGCATGCAGCGGCAGGCTCACGTCCACGCCTTCGGCGTCGACGTAATGATCGATGCGGCCGTCGGAGTCGCAGGTCAGGTCGACGATCACGCCGCGGCGGGTCGGCGCCTCGTCCAGGCGGGCGATCGGCGCGATCGGGAAGATCTGCTCGATGGCCCAGATATCCGGCACCGACTCGAACACCGAGAAGTTGACGAAGTACTTGTCCACCAGCTTTTCGTCCAGCTCGTCCAGCGCCTGGCGATGCGAGCGCTCGGCCGGCAGCAGGCGCAGGCGCACCGCGTTGGCGATGGCGTAATACATCTCGTCCAGCTGTGCGCGGTCCTGCAGCGCGAGCTGGCCCAGCGCGTACAGGGTCTGGCCTTCGTTGAGGTGATGCTGCGCCTCGTGGAACAGTTCCAGCGGGGGGCGCGCATCCAGTTCCTCGTAGGTCTCGCGCAGGCGGCGCAGCACGGCCGGCTCGTCCTCGCGCGGCGGCGGGATGGCGCCGACGGGTACTTCTTCCACCTCGGTGACGTTGACCACCATCACGGCGTGGTGCGCGGTCATCGCGCGGCCGGCCTCGGTGACAATATGCGGCGCGGCCAGGCCTTCCTCGGCCACGGCTTCGGCCAGCGACTGCACGATGGTGGAGGCGTACTGCTCGATCGAGTAGTTGATCGAGTTGTGGCTGCGCGAGCGCGAGCCCTCGTAGTCCACGCCCAGGCCGCCGCCGACGTCGACGATCTCCAGCGGCACGCCCAGGCGGATCAGCTCGACGTAGTAGCGCGTCGCCTCGCGCATGCCGGCAGCGATGTCGCGCACGTTGGAGATCTGCGAGCCCATGTGGAAATGCTGCAGCTTCAAGGTGTGCTTGAGGCCCGCCTCATCGAGGCGACGCACCAGGGTCAGGACCTGGTTCGGCGACAGGCCGAACTTGCCCTTGTCGCCGCCGGTGTTCTGCCACTTGCCGGCGCCGATGGAAGCCAGGCGCACGCGCACGCCCAGCAGCGGCTCCACGCCCAGCGCCTTGGCTTCGGCGAAGACGTGATCCAACTCCGAGAGCTTCTCGATCACGATATGCACGCGCAGGCCGAGCTTGCGGCCGATCAGCGCCAGGCGCACGTATTCGCGGTCCTTGTAGCCGTTGCACACCACGATGGAGCCGGGCCGGGCCATCGCCAGCACCGCCATCAGCTCGGGCTTGGAGCCGGCTTCGAGGCCGAAGCCATGCTCGCCGGCGGCCACCAGCTCGCCGGCCACGCCGCGCTGCTGATTGACCTTGATCGGATACACCGCGGTGTAGCCGCCGCCGTAGTTCCACTCCGCGGTGGCCTTGGCGAACGCGCCCTGCAGGCGCGCCAGGCGGTCGGCGAGGATGTCGGGAAAGCGCACCAGCAGCGGCAGGCGCAGGCCTTCGGCGCGGGCGCGATCGACGATCGACGGCAGCGACAGGGCCGGGCCGCCGGCGCCGCGCGGGCGCATCACGATATGGCCGTTGTCGTCCACGTCCACATAACCGTCGCTCCAGTGCGGGACGGCGTAGGTGTGGCGGGCGGCAGCGGCGTTCCAGTGCTTCGACATGGACAGGTATTCCTTAAGGCTCAGCGGGCGCGAGGCGCCCGTCCGTCATGTCGTCGCAGCGGCGAGCCTTGACGAGGAAGAAGCCGGCCGGCCGGAAGCCTCGCACGCCGCGGGGCCGGATCGGACTCTACGGTCCCGCCGGCGAACGGTCGCAGACGGGACGGCCGTCTATTGTAATGGTCGAATGTGACCATGCGGCATCCGTGCCCGGTACGCCGGGGCCCGGAACGGCTACAATTGCGTCTCTTTGCCCACCGTGACGTCAGGAACAGGAACACACGCCATGTCGCAGCCCAGCTGGTTCACCGAGGCCCACCAGGCCTCCGGCTCCTCCATCGGTTATCGCGTGGAGAAGCTGCTTCATGCCGAGAAAACCCCGTTCCAGACCATCGAGATCTACCAGACCACCGACTGGGGCAACCTGATGGTGATCGACGGCTGCGTGATGCTGACCAGCCGCGACAACTTCCTCTATCACGAGATGATGACCCACCCGGCGCTGTTCACCCATGCGCGCGCCAAGCGCGTGGTGATCATCGGCGGCGGCGACTGCGGCACGCTGCGCGAAGTGCTCAAGCACGAGGAAGTGGAATCGGCCGTGCAGGTGGAGATCGACGAGCGCGTCACGCGCCTGGCCGAGCAGTACTTCCCCGAGCTGTGCGAGGCGAACAACGACCCGCGCGCCGAGCTGCTGTTCATCGACGGCATCAAGTACATGGCCGAGGCCGAGCCGGAATCGCTGGACCTGATCATCGTCGACTCGACCGACCCGGTCGGCCCCGCCGAAGGCCTGTTCAACGCCGCCTTCTACGGCAGCTGCTACAAGGCGCTGCGCCATGGCGGCATCCTGGTGCAGCAGAGCGAGTCGCCGCTGGCGCACATCGAGCTGATCAAGTCGATGCGCTCGGCCATGCGCACCGCCGGCTTCAGCGCGGTGAAGACCTTGCCGTTCCCGCAGCCGTGCTACCCCACCGGCTGGTGGAGCTGCACCATGGTGCGCAAGGGCGGCGACCTGGCCGGCTTCCGCGAGCGCGGCGCACTGAGCAAGAACTTCCCGACCCGCTACTACAACGCCGAGATCCACAAGGGCGCGCTGGCGATGCCGGAGTTCATGAAGGAAGCACTGGGCGAATAAGCCTGAGCGCCAGACCCGCCTCGCGGCCACCGCGGGGCGGGTTTTTTGCTTTTCCGGGGGTGCTCAGAACAGCGTCGAGCGCACCTTCGGCAGCAGCACCAGCACCAGCGTGGCTATCGGCCCCAGCAGCAGCGACACCAGGAACCACACCAGGCCGCTGCGATTCTTGCCCTGGGCCAGGCCCGCATTGATCAACGCCAGGGTGCCCCAGCCCACGAACCAGGGGGCTCGCCCGTCGGCCATGATCGCTATCTGATCCACTCGTCTCTCCTGTGCGTGGCGCACCAGCGCGCCCGAAGCAGTGGTGGCGCGCAGCCGCGCGCTAAATCGGTGAAGGCGCCATGCTAACAAGCGTAGCCACGCGCTGCGGCCAGGCCTGTTCACGGGATCAGGCAGGCTTAATCCTGAATAAGTATGCTGGCCGCTTCGTTTTGCGGATGGAGAACAGCATGCGCGGATGGCGCTACCTCGCCTTAGGGCTCGCCGGTGTCCTGTCGATCGCCCCGGTCGTCGCCAAACAGGCCTCAAAGCCGGTGGCGACCAAAACCGGCGAAGCACGCAACGACGCGCTGCTGGCCTTCCAGCGCGACCTGGTCAGCGTGCTGGCCCCGCGCGCGGACGCACTGCCCCTGCTCGGCGCCGCCCTGCTCGCCCGCCCGCTGCCCAACCAGCCCAAGTACAACGACTTCCATACGCTGATCGAGCGCGCCTCCAAGGCCGAGGACACCTTCCCGGCGGTGACCTGGCTGCGCCTGAGCGACTGCGACGCCAAGGCCGACGCCTGCCCCAATGCCGACGCGCTGGCCAGGCTGGTCGAACAGGCCCCGGACAACGCCGCCGTGTGGCTGCTCAAGCTGGGCCAGGACCACCACGACGGCAAGGACCAGGCCGCCCGCGAAGACCTGGCCAAAGCCGCTGCCGCCAAGCTCTACGACGACTACACCGGCACCAGCCTCAAGGCCCTGGCCGGCAATGTCAGCACCCTGCCGCCGCCGGCGCCGACCATCGATCCGGCCTCGGCCACCGGCGCCGCCGGAGTGCAGCTGACCCTGGTGTTCGGCATGGCCGCCACGCAGCCGCAACCGGGGCTGCAGGCCACCTCCAGGCTGTGCGAGAACGCCGGCGACGATGCCGCGCTGAAGGACGACTGCCTCAAGCTCGGCCGCCTGCTCGAATGGGGTTCCAGCCCGCTGGCCCGCTCACTGGGCCTGCACCTGCGCGAGGTGCTCGCCGCCGATCCGGCCCAGCAGGAAGACGCCAAGCATGCCCGGCGCAACCTGGTCTGGCAGGTGCAGAACTTCGCCCAGCTGTCGGCCCGCGCGCAGAGCGACCTGGCCCTGGCCCAGCACCTGCTGGCGCTGGCGCGCAGCGGCGGCACCGAAATGAGCCTGGTGCTGGCGGCACTGCGCGACTACAAGATCCCGATGGATGCGCCGGCGGACTGGGACAACCAGAAGCCAGCCGGTGCCGCGCAGGCCCAGGCGAAAGGCTGAGCACTGGCGCACGCCGCGCGCTGTTGCCGGTTCCCCCTTCCCATGTACCCTTGGCCCACCTCGAAACGAAGGGGCGACGCATGCTGACGGTGCTGGTAGCAAGCAGCAAGGGCGGTTGCGGTAAGAGCACGCTGGTCACCCAGCTTGCTTCGCACTGGGCGCAGGACGGCAAGCACACGGCCATCGTGGATGCCGACCGGCAAGGTTCCAGCTTCCGCTGGGCGGCGCGCCGCGCCGAAAACAATGTCCCCGGCGTGCTCGCCGTGGAAGGCGGGCGCCGGGCGCTGGAAAAGCTGCCCGAAGACACCCAGCGCACCCTGATCGACACGCCCGCCGGCTCGCACGAACGCGAGCTGGAGCCGTATCTCGAACAGGCCAACGTGCTGCTGGTGCCGGTGCTGCCGTCGACCTTCGACCTGGACGCCACCATGGGCTTCCTCGCCCACCTGCAGGAGATCCCGCGCATCAAGCGCGGCAAGCTGCCGGTGGGGCTGGTCGGCAACCGCCTCAAGCCGTGGACCCGCGCCAGCCAGGACGCGATGGAACAACTGGCCGCCGAATCGCCGTTCCCGCTGGTGGCGGAACTGCGCGACAGCCAGGCCTACGTGCTGCTCACCGCGCTCGGCAAAGGCATCTTCGACTATGCCTCCGAACAGGTGCGCAACCACCAGGAAGACTGGAAACAACTCCTGCGCTGGATCAAGCGCCAGCATTAATTCACCGTCCGTCCGGAGCCGTCCATGCGAGAACTTATCCTGTTGCGCCACGCCGAAGCCCAGCCCTCGCAGCCCGGGGGCGACGACGTCGGCCGCCGCCTGAGCGGACGTGGCGAGCAGGAGGCCCGCGCCGCGGGCCGCTGGCTCGAGCAATGGCTGAAGAAGCACGGCCAGCAGCGGCCCAGCCGCGTGCTGTGTTCGCCGTCCGAGCGCACCCGCGCCACCGCCACGCTGGCGCTGGCCGAGGTCAACGGCGCGCCGGAGCCGGAGCTGTGCGAAGACATCTACGAGGCCACCCAGGGCGAACTGCTGGCCCTGCTCGACGACCACAGCGACGCCGATTCGGTGCTGCTGGTCGGGCATAACCCCGGCATCGAGCGGCTGGTCGCGCTGCTGGCCGAGGGCCGTTCCGACGAATACCGCGGCATGCCGCCCGCCGGCATCGCGGTATTCCACTCGGACGAGGGCTTCGAACCGGGCCACGCCCGCCTGGAAGCCTTCTGGTCGCCGTGAACCGCAAGCGTCGCCGCTGGCCTCGCCAGCGCGCCATCGCCGGTTTCGTCCTCGCACTGGCGGCCTGCACCCTCCACGCCGCCGACTACCGCATCGACTCCTCCCGCTCGCACGCCGAATTCGGCGTGCGCCTGCTGTGGCTGACCCAGGTCACCGGCAGCTTCGAGCACATCGACGGCGACGTGACCTTGAGCGCGCAGCGCGACGTGGCGGTGGTCGATGCGCATATCACGGTGGACAGCATCCAGATGTCGTCCGAGCGCTTCCGCCGCTGGGTGATGGCGCCGGAGTTCTTCGACGCCGAGCATTACCCGACCATCCACTTCGTCTCCGAGCCGGTGCCGGTGGCTTCGCTCGAACACGGCGGCGCACTGTTCGGCACGCTGACCCTGCGCGGCGTCTCGCGGCCGGCGCGGTTCGAGCTGCTGCCCTCGCCCTGCCCGCTCGACACGCCCAGGGACTGCCGCATCGAAGCGCGCGGCGACATCCAGCGCAGCGAGTTCGGCATGACCGGGCATCGCACCGCCTTGTCCGACCAGGTCCGCCTCGGCCTGATCATCGCCATCGACCACGCGCCGACCACCAGCGGGTCATGAACGGGCGCTGGCCCGGCGCCGGTTCGCCGGGCATCGGACCGGCGACGAAATGGCCCGGGGTTATTTATCATTGCCTGATGTCATCGCGCTGGGCGTGCGTTCTCCTCCTGCTGCTCGCCTCGACCCTGCTGCCGGGATGCAGCCTGTCGACGGCGAAGATCCGCCGTGCCGATGCCATCGTGGCGGCGCAGACCGATCACCGGATCGACTGCGCCACGCCGGATACCACCTGCGCCGAGGACTCGCCCCTGCTCGACGCGGCCAGCGCGGCGCTCGCCGCCTCCACCGCGCAGGCGCCGGTGCACGTGGTCACCCTGCTCAACGACAGCGAGCCGGCGATGGTGGCGCGCATCAACCTGATCCGCGCGGCGAAGCATTCGATCGATATCCAGACCTATATCTGGGACCAGGACGACGCCGGCCAGCTGATCCTGGACGAACTGGTGGGCGCGGCGCGGCGCGGCGTGAAGGTGCGCGTGCTGGCCGACCAGCTGTTCTCCTTCAACGACGGCGCGTGGCTGACGCGCCTGGCGCAGGCGCACGTCAACCTGCAGATCCGGCTGTACAACCCGACCTTCCACAAGTCGGAGACTTCACCGCTGGAATTCGCCGCCGGCATCGTGTGCTGCTTCTACAAATTCAACCAGCGCATGCACAACAAGATCCTGCTGGTCGACAACAGCATCGGCATCACCGGCGGGCGCAACTTCCAGGACCGTTATTTCGACTGGGACAACGACTTCGACTACGTCGATCGCGACGTGATGGTCGGCGGCCCCGCCGCGCAGGCGATGGGCGAAACTTTCGAGCGCTTCTGGGCGCACAAGCGTTCCGTGCCGCTGACCCACCTGCGCGACATCTACCGCCTGCTGGCCGGCGGCACGGCCACGCCATGGCGCGAGCCGGTGTACCTGCATCCGGAGCGCGTGGCGCGCGTGCAGGAGGAAGCGGACGACGCGGACTGGCTGGACGAATACCTGGTCGCCCCCACCCTGCGCACCACCGCGCCGGTGGAATTCTTCAGCGACCTGCCGGCCAAGACCGACAAGCCGCGCGAACGCGCCGCGCGCGAGTTCACCGCCAACGTGATGCGCATGGTCGGCTCGGCCAAGCAGGAAGTGGTGCTGCAGACGCCCTACCTGGTGATGAGCAGCCGCGCCCGCAAGATCTTCGACCGGCTGCAGAAGCAGGACGCGCCGCCGCGCATCGTGGTCTCCACCAATTCGCTGGCCTCCACCGACGCCTTCGCGGTGTATGCCATGTCGTACAAGCACCGCAAACGCTATCTCAAGGAATACGGCTTCGAGATCTACGAGCTGAAGCCGCGCGCGCTGGGCCCGGCGCAGGACAACGCCTGGGCCAGCTCGGACGATGGCCCCGACGACGAGGACGGCAGCGATGCCAGGCCGACCGCCGGCAAGCCCGCCAGCAAGCGCCGCTACGTCGGCACCGAGACGCGCACCCTGCTCGGCCGCGGCGGCAAGCGCAACCGGCCGGCGCCGCTGATCAGCGCGGGCCGGCGTTTCGGCCTGCATGCGAAATCGATCGTGGTGGACGACCGCTTCGCCATGGTCGGCTCGCACAACTTCGATCCGCGCTCGGACCACTACAACACCGAGGCTGGCGTGATCGTGTACGACGCTGCTTTCGCCCAGCAGCTGCGCAGCGCGATCATGCGCGAGACGGAGCCGGAGAACGCCTGGGTGATCGCGCCGCGCCAGCGTTCCATTCCGCTGCTGTCGGACTTGAGTGCCGCCATCGGCGACGTCTCCGCCGCCTTGCCGCTGTTCGATTTCTGGCCGTACCGCTACGCCACCAGCTATCAGCTCAAGCAGGGCTGCACGCCGATGCGGCCCAGCGATCCGAACTTCTTCAGCTGCTACGAGGCGGTGGGCGATTTCCCGGAAGTGGCCAGCCCGCCCAAGCTGATCTATACGCGCCTGCTGACCGCATTCGGCGCCGGAGCCAACGGGATTCTTTGATCAGGCCTGCCGGTCGTCGGCGGCGAAGCGCATCGGCAGGTTGCCGCTGAGGCCGTCGGGGTGATCCGCCGGCACGGCGAAGCGCCAGCCCTGCACGGTCTGCACGGCTTCCTGGTCGAGTAGCGGATCGCCGCTGCTCTGGTCCACCGCGGCGTGGGTGACGTGGCCTTGCCCGTCGACCGACAGGCGCAGCACCACCAGGCCGGCGCGCGCGACGCGGCGGCTGAAGAGCGAGCTCGGCGCCTGCGGCATCTCGATGGGGGTCAAGGTCGGCACGTCCGCCGTGGCCGGTGCGGCGATGGCCTGCGCGGCATCCACCGGCGGCAGATGCATGGCATGTCCGGCCGGCCGTGGTACGGCAGCGACACGCAGATGCGGCTTCACGGCAGGCGCGGGAGTGCGCTTCGCTGCAAGCCTATCCGGCCCCTGCCACCCCGCGGTCAGCCCGCTCAGCCATGCCGTGCCGCCCACGCCCACCGCCAGCGCGAGCAGGCTCAGGGCGGTGGTGGTGCGCAGGCGGAACATGGCCGGTGCGGTGCGCGTCAGCGCTCGAGGATGGCGGTGACGCCCATGCCGCCGGCGGTGCAGATCGAGATCAGGCCGCGGCCCGAACCCTTCTCTTCCAGCAGCTTGGCGAGGGTGGCGATGATGCGCGCGCCGGTCGCGGCGAACGGGTGGCCCACCGCGAGGCTGGAGCCGTGCACGTTGAGCCTGGCCGGATCGATGCTGCCCAGCGGCCGTTCCAGCCCCAGGCGGTTGCGGCAGTAGGTTTCGCTTTCCCACGCGCGCAAGGTGCACAGCACCTGGGCGGCGAACGCTTCGTGGATCTCGTAGAAGTCGAAGTCCTGCAGCGTCAGCCCATGGCGCGCCAGCATGCGCGGCACCGCCACGGTGGGCGCCATCAGCAGGCCCTCGCCGTGCACGAAGTCGACCGCGGCCACTTCGGCATCGAGGAAATACGCCTGCACCTTGAGGCCGCGCTTGGCCGCCCACTCGTCGCTGCCCAGCAGCACCGCGGCAGCACCGTCCGAGAGACCGGTGGAATTGCCCGCAGTCAGCGTGCCGTGGCCGGAGATCTTGTCGAACGCGGGCTTGAGCGAGCCGAGCTTCTCCATGGTCGAGTCCGGACGCAGGAAACCGTCGCGCTTCAGGCCGCGGAACGGCACCACCAGGTCTTCGAAGAAGCCCGCCTCGTAGGCGGCGGCCAGCTTCTGGTGGCTTTCCAGCGCCAGCCGGTCCTGCGGCTCGCGGTCGATATGCCATTCCTTGGCCATCCGCTCGCAGTGGTCGCCCATCGACATGCCGGTGCGCGGTTCGGCCACGCCGGGAAACGAGGGCTTCAGTTCCTTCAGCGAGAAGCCGCGGGTGAAGGCGGCCATCTTGTCCTGCCAGCCCTTGGCGCGATTGATCGCCAGCAGGCGCTTGCGCAAGCGCTCGCCGAGCACGATCGGCACGTCGCTGGTGGTGTCCGAGCCGCCGGCGATGCCCGCCTCGATCTGCCCGGCGGCGATCTTGTTGGCGATGATGATGGCGTTGTCCAGCGAAGTGCCGCAGGCGCGCGCCGTGGTGATGCCGGGGGTGGTCGGCGCCAGGCCCGAGGACAGCACCGCCTCGCGGGCCAGGTTCCATTCCGAGGAATGCTTGATCACCGCGCCCATCGCCACTTCGCCCAGCTCCTCGCCGTGCAGGCGGAAGCGTTCGACCAGGGCGCCGAGCACCTTGACCGACATGCCGAAGTTGCCGACGTCGGCGTATGAGGTGTTGTTGCGGCAGAAGGGAATGCGAATGCCGCCGATGACACCGACGCGCTTGGAGGTGTTGTCCATGTGCTTAGAAGATTCCAGCCGGGCCGAGCGTTCAAGGCTAACCCGCCGTGCCAGCTGGCGAAAGCCCGTGTTAAGCCGGTGCTAGACTTCCGGTTCTTTGCCGTTCGGATTCGCCCACGTGGAAGCCTCGTCGCTGGTCGCCCTGCCCATCGTGCTGGCGCTGGAGCTGTCGCCCGGCGAAACGCCGGACCGCCTGACCCTGGGCCGCGACGAGGCGGCGGAACTGGCGGCGCTGGCCGCCACCGATCTGCACGCGCTGGTGCCGCAGGTGGCGCAAGGCCGGCTGGCCGTGGCCGGCGCGCTGTTCGACGCGGTGGAACTGCTGCGCCCGGGTTTCCCCGTATGGGCCACCCTGGACGAACTGGCCCGCCGCGTGCCGCGCGGCCATCTGGATAACGTGGTCGCGTTCGGCACCCACGAAGGCCACATGCCGGCCCAGCCGCTGGAACCGGAACGCATCTACGCTGACGGCCCGCTGCGCCTGCTGCCGCTGAGCCTGCTTGCGCCCGAAGCGCTGGCCGAGGAGCTGGCCGAGCGCCTGGAAGTGGAACTGGTCGGCCGCGGCGAAGCCGGCGCGCGCACCTCGGACTGGCTGATGCGCGCCCTGGGCGTGCGCCTGGAACATGTGCGCTACCTCAGCCGCAACGACCTGCTGGCGATGACCTGCGTGCAGTACGAGCACGTCAACCTCGCCGCGCTGTGGTCCCTGCTGGAATGCGCGCTGCTGACGCCGTACCGCGAGGAAGCCACGCTCAGCGCCCGCGGCCTGGCGCTGCGCTATGCCGAGGGCAAGGTGTGGATCCAGTCGCCCAGCGACTGGGCCGCCGCGCAGGCGATCGATGCCACCCCCATGGAGCTTGGGCAGCGCCCGCACGAGCTGGCCGGCATCGTGTTCGAACTGCGCCAGTACGCCGCCCTGCTCGACGCCCATCGCATCGCTCAGGCGCTGGACTCCCGCGAGGCCACCGCCACCGCGGCCGAGCCCGGTTATCTATTGGAAGTGTTCGACCCGCTCGATCCGGCCTACGGCGAGGCGCGCCTGCATGCGCACGAAGCGCCAGGCCTGGGCGTGGTCGCGGTGACTCTCGCCCAGCGCGGCGAGAATGGCCGCGCACGCGTGCTGGCCAACGGCTATCCGCTGCAGCCGCGGGCACTGGGTCCGCTGGTCGCCGCACTGGCCGAGCGCAGCGGCATCCCCGCCGAGCTGCACGCGCTGGGCCGCATCGTGCTGGATGAGTCCGGCCGCCTCGGCGCACCGCTCGAAGCGCTGCACTGACGCGCCGCAAGACCAGGCTCGGCACGCACGGCCGCGTAGACATTTCCTTCACCTCGCGGTGGTCTTCACCTACTGCCCACCTGCCGCGACTTGGCGCATCATGCGATCTGTAGCGTCCTACAGGGGTGGATGGACGGGCGGTATGGGCATGCAACGGATCGAACCCGATCGACCGACCGGGCCGGCCTCGTCCGAGCCTGATTGGGCCGTTCGTGTCGTGCATGGCGCCCCGGCGCTGATCGCCTACATCGACCGCGAGCTGCGCATCCGCTTCGCGAACGCGGCGCACCAGTCCTGGCTGGGGGTGGATCCGGCCCAGCTGCACGGCCGCCACGTCGCCGAAGTGCTGGACGAAGCCAGCCTGCAACGCACCGGCCCCTGCCTCGAAGAAGCCTTGCGCGGCCACCCTTCCGTGTACGAAGGCGAGATGTTCGCCGGCCAGTCGCGCTGCTACGTGCACGGCAGCTTCCAGCCGGACTACGACGCCGACGGCGGCGTCTGCGGCATCTTCATCGTGCTGATCGACATCACCGAACGCCACGCGCTGGAAACCCGCCTGCGCGAGAGCGAGCAGCGCTTCTTCGGCGCCTTCCAGCACGCCGCCATCGGCATGGGCCTGGTCGCGCCGGACGGCCGCCTGCTGCGCGTCAACGCCGCGCTGTGCCAGATGCTCGGCTATCGCGAGCCGGAACTGCTGCAGCTCAATATCCGCGACATCACCCACCCGGACGACGTGGCCAAGAGCTTCGAGCTGGCCACCGAGCTGATGGAGGGCAAGCGCGATTCCTATCAGCTGGAGAAGCGCTACTTCCACCGCGACGGCCATGTGGTGCACGTGCTGCTGACCGTGTCGCTGGTGCGCGCACCGGACGGCACGCCGTTCCACGCGGTGGCGCAGATCCAGGACATCAGCCAGCGCAAGGCCTACGAAGAAGCGCTGTTCCGCGAGCGCGAGCTGGCCGAGGTCACCCTGCGCTCGATCGGCGATGCGGTGATCACCACCGACCTGCAGCTGCGCGTGACCTCGCTCAACCCCATCGCCGAGGCGATGACCGGCTGGAGCCACGCCGAGGCGCTGAGCCGCTCGATCGAGGACGTGTTCCGCCTGCTCGATGGCGACAACGACGAACTGCTGCGCAACCCGCTGCGCGAGGCGATCGGCCGCGACACCATCGTCGAGCTGCGCGGCAACGCCATGCTGGTGCACCGCAACGGCTTCCGCACGCCGATCGAGGATTCGGCCGCGTCCATCCACGACCACGCCGGCAACGTGATCGGCGGCGTGCTGGTGTTCCACGACGTCAGCGCCACCCGCGCGCTGGTGCTGAAGATGGCGCACATGGCCCAGCACGACACGCTGACCGGCCTGCCCAATCGACACCTGTTGCAGGCACGGCTGGCCCAGGTGATCGCCGCGGCGCGGCGCCGGCACGGGCGCGCCGCGCTGATCTTCATCAACCTGGATCACTTCAAGCACGTCAACGATTCGCTCGGCCACCAGACCGGCGACCAGCTGCTGCGCCTGTTCGCCGCGCATCTGCGCGGCCTGCTCGGCGGCGACCATATCGTCAGCCGCACCGCCGGCGACGAGTTCATGGTGGTGCTGCCGCACGTGGACAGCTCCGCCGACGCAGCCAAGACCTGCGAACTGCTGATGCGCCGCTGGCACGAGCATCCGCCGCACGAACTGGCCGAGCTGGCCTTGAGTTTCAGCGCCGGCATCAGCCTGTACCCGGACGATGCCGACGACGCCGAAGCACTGATCCGCCACGCCGACACCGCCATGTACGAGGCCAAGATGCAGGGCCGCAACAGCTACCGGCTGTTCACCGCGGCGATGACCGAGCGGCCGGCCGCGCAGATGCGCATCGAGCGCGACCTGCGCACCGCCATGCGCCGCGGCGACCTGCAACTGCACTACCAGCCCAAGGTCGACGCGCTTACCGGCGTAGTCGTCGGGGCCGAGGCGCTGCTGCGCTGGCAGGTCGACGGCCACGACGTCTACCGCCCCGACCAGTTCGTGCCGGTGGCGGAGGAAAGCGGCCTGATCGGCCCGCTGGGCCGCTGGGCGTTGCAGCAGGCCTGCCAGCAGGCCGCCGTGTGGCATCGCTCCGGGCGTAGCGTGTCGATCGCGGTGAACGTGGCGCCGCCACAGTTCCTGCAGCCGGGCTTCCACGACGCGCTGCGCGACATGCTGCGCGAAAGCGATCTGCCGCCGGGCATGATCGAGCTGGAGCTGACCGAGCGCATGGTGATGTCCGGCGGCGACCACAGCCGCGCGCTGATGCAGCAGCTGAAGGAACTGGGCGTGAGCCTGGCGCTGGACGATTTCGGCACGGGCTATAGCAGCCTGTCCTACCTCAAGCACTTTCCCATCGACGTGCTGAAGATCCCGCGTGCGTTCGTGCGCGACGTGGCCACGGATACGGACAGCGCGGCGATCGCCGATGCGATCATCACCATGGCGCAAAGCCTGGAGATGAGCGTGGTGGCCGAAGGCGTGGAGACACCGGAGCAGGCGGATTATCTGCGCCAGGCCGGTTGCCGGTTGCTGCAGGGTTTCTTGTACGGGGCGCCGATGCCGGCGGTGGAGTTCGAGCGGTTGCTGGTCTCCGCCTGACATCCCAGAACCAGCGCACGACGTAGGTTGGGGTGAGCCGCAGGCGAACCCCAACGATGCGATACGGTTGAACGTGGTGATGTTGGGGTTCGCCTGCGGCTCACCCCAACCTACGCCGGTCGGTTCGATGCCTGGAACGCCGCCTCGTACATGAAGTAGTGACAGCGCTCCATGCCGAGCCCGGCATACGTCCGCTGCGCACGCTCGTTCTCGGTCTCGACATACAGACGCACGCCGACCGCGCCGGCTTCACGCGCACGTTGCGCGACAGCTTCGTACATCGCCCGAAACGCCCCGCCGCGCCGTGCCTGCTCGACCACGTACACGCTCTGGATCCAGAAGAAATCCCCGCAGCGCCAGTCGCTCCACTCATACGTCACCAGCAGGCAACCGACTGGCTCGCCCTCGCGCTCGGCCACCAGGTAGAAACCGCGCCGCGGTTCGTCGAATACCGCCGCCACGCCGCGCGCGAGCACGTCAGGGTCCAGGCGCTTTTGCTCGGTCTCCCACGCCATCGCCTCGTTCCAGCGGGCGATGTGCTGGATATCGCCGCGTTCGGCGGCCCGGACAGTGAGTGACATGCTTGAAGCTCCGCTGTGTTCGTGAGTGCTCAAGGCCGCGACGGCCGCCGTGTGCGCGACGCGCCGAGCTTGCGCGTCAAGGTATTGCGCCCGACACCGAGCGCCGCCGCCGCGTTCTGCCGATGCCCGCCGTGCACGGCCAGCGCGGCCTGCATCAAGGTGTGATCCATCGCATCGCGGGCTCGCGCATGGATCTCGCTCTCGCCATCGGTCAGCGCCTGCGCGGCCCATTCGCGCAAGGCATCGGTCCAGTCACCCAGCGCGGGCACGGCGGGCGTGCCGCCAAGATCGGCCGGCAGGATTTCCGCGCCCGGCGCGATCACCGCAAGGCGACGGCACAGGTTCTCCAGCTCGCGTACGTTGCCGGGAAAATCGCGCTGCGCCACCGCCTTCAATGCAGCCTTGGAAAAACGCTTCGGCGGCAGTTTCAGTTCGCGCGCTGCGGCGGCGAGAAAATGCTGGGCCAGCAGCGGGATATCCGCGCGCCGCTGGCGCAAGGGCGGCAACTCGATGCGCACCACGTCCAGCCGATGCTTGAGGTCAGCGCGGAACAGGCCGGCCGCGACGCGCGCATCCAGATCCTGATGCGTGGCCGCCACGATGCGCACCTGGCCGCGGATCAATTCGCGTCCACCCACCCGATAGAACTCACCACCCGCCAGCACGCGCAGCAGGCGCGTCTGCAGCGCCAGCGGCATGTCGCCGATCTCGTCCAGGAACAGCGTGCCGCCCTCGGCCTGCTCGAAACGCCCGGCGTAGCGGCGCGTGGCGCCGGTGAACGCGCCGGCCTCGTGGCCGAACAGCTCGCTCTCCAGCAGCTCGCTGGGAATGGCGGCGGTGTTGAGCGCCAGGAAGGGGCGCTCGCGCCGCGCGCTTTCCTCGTGCAGGGCGCGCGCCACCAGTTCCTTGCCGGTACCGGTTTCGCCGGTGATCAGCACATTGAGGTCGCTCGCCGCGATGCGACCGATCAGGCGGAACACTTCGCGCATCGCCACGCTTTCGCCGAGCAGCGCATGCGCGGGTACGACCGGTGCAGGCGGCGGCGCGGCGGCCGCGGGTACGTCGGCGAGTGCGCGCTGCACCGAGGCCACGGCCTGGTCCAGGTCGAACGGCTTGGCCAGGTAGTCGGCCGCGCCGGCGCGATAGGCCGCGGCGGTGGTCGCCACGTCGGTAAAGGCGCTCATCACGATCACCGGCCCAATCCCGCGCGCCTTCAGATCGTTGATCAGTGCGAGGCCGTCTTCACCCGGCATGCGTACATCCGTGAGCAACAAGGCCGGGCGCGCATCGCGCAGCGCTTCGCGCACCGACTCGGCATCGCCGAACTCGCGTACCGCCAGGCCTGCATCGCGCAGCGCCTCGGCCAGCACGAAGCGCACCCCGCGATCGTCGTCGGCGATCCAGATCTCATCAGTCATGCGTGCGCTCCAGCGGCAGGTACAGCGAAAACACCGTCTCGCCCGGCCGGCTGGCGTAGCGCAACTCGCCGCCGTGCTCGCGTGCGATCTCGCGCGCCAGCGCCAGGCCCAGGCCCGTGCCGTCGGCGCGTCCGGAGACCAGCGGTTCGAACAAGGTGTCGCGCAGCGAGGCAGGCACGCCCGGGCCGTCGTCGGCCACGTCCACGCGCAGCGCCGTGCGCAACATGCGTTCGCCCACGCGCAAGCCGTGCTCGACACGCGTACGCAGGACGAGCGTGCGCGCACCGGCTTCGATGGCATTGCGCGCCAGGTTCAGCAGGATCTGCTGCAGGCGCTCGGCATCGCCCTTCACGTCGGGCAGGCTGGGGTCGTAGTCGTGGCGTAGCAGCGGCGGCTCGGGCTCGGCCTGCAGCAGGTCGGTCAGCCATTCGAGCTGCTCATGGATGTTCACCGGCCCCAGCCGCGGCGCGCCGTCGTGATGCAGCAGCCGGTTGGCCAGCGAGGCGAGCCGGTCGGCCTCGGCGATGACCAGGCCAGCCAGCGCCTTCAAGTCTTCGTCGGCCACGCGCCGCTGCAGCAGCTGGGCCGCGCCGCGCAAACCGGCCAGCGGGTTCTTCACCTCGTGCGCGAAGCCGCGCAGCGTGGCCGACAACGGCGAGGCGCCCGGCGAGGCCGGGGCCAGCACGTGCACCTCCAGCAGCAGGCCGCCATCCACCGGTTGCAGCGCGACGTCGGCTGGCCATTCGCGCCCGCGTGCGGCGGGCAATGCCACGCCGCGCAGTTGCACGGCGCGTTGTTCGCTCAAGGCACGCTCGGCCTGGCCCAGCCAGTCGGGCTCGTGCAGCAGCAAGCCCAGCGGTTGCCCGGCCGCGCTGCGCGGCCCGGTATCCAGCCATTCCGCCAGGGCGGGATTGATCCACACCACCCGCAGTCCGGCGTCGACCAGGGCCAGCCCGGTCGACATCGGTTCCGCCCAGGCGCGCCAGGATGCCGTGTCCATTGCACCATCATGGACAATGCTTTGGGCTGGTGCAAATGGGATGTGCCAAGCCTCGTCGCGCCAGCCGCGATTTATGCAGCGACGCGGACCCACATCCCGCCCCTCTCTTTTACAAATGAAGATGTGCGTCCGCTCACAAAACTGCCCTACTATCACGCGATGCCGACCTCGCCTTCACTACTCGCCAACGAACCGGAGCCGCGCCGCGGCAGCCTCGCCTGCGTCGGTCTCGGGATGACCCTCGGCTCCCACCTCACCCCGCTGGCGCGCAGCCATATCCAGCAGGCCGACGTGGTGTTCGCCGGGCTTTCCGACGGTGTGGTGGAGCTGTGGCTGCAGCGGATGCATTCGGACGTGCGCAGCCTTCAGCCGTACTACCGCGAAGGCAAGTCGCGCATGAAGACCTATCGCGAATGGGTCGAGGTGATGATGGCCGAGGTGCGCGCCGGCAAGCGCGTGTGCGGCGTGTTCTATGGGCATCCGGGCATCTTTGCGTGGTCGCCGCACAAGGTGATCGAAACGGCGCGCGCGGAAGGTTTCCAGGCGCATATGGAGCCGGGCATCTCCGCCGAAGACTGCCTGTATGCGGATCTGGGCATCGACCCGGGCCGCTACGGCTGCCAGCATTTCGAAGCCAGCCAGCTGCTGTTCTACGACCGCCGCATCGACAACGCCGGTTACCTGGTGCTGTGGCAGGTGGGCCTGGTCGGCGATCGCTCGCTGGGCCGCTTCACCACCGGGCCCAAGTACCGCGAGCTGCTGGTGGAATTGCTCAGCCGCGACTACCCGCTCGACCACCAAGTCATCATCTACCGCGGTGCGACGCTGCCGATCGAACAGCCGCGCATCCGCCGCGTGAGCTTGCGCGAACTGCCCCATGTGCCGGTGACCTCCGAGGAGACGGTGGTGCTGCCGCCGGCACAGACCTTGCAGCGCAATCTCGCCATGCAGGAACGACTGGAAGCCTTGGACAAGGAGAGCGCGCTGGCATAAAGCCGACACGGCGCGCGCTTATGCTTTTCGGGGCACACCGCCCCGCGTGACCCGGCGGTACGCTGCGCCTTCGGCGCAGTGGACAGCCTGGCAACCGACCGGCGCATCCATCCCGCCGGCGGGCGATACCAAGCGGCCGCATCATAACGAACGCAAACAGGGGACTAGGGGAAAGCCATGATGGATACCATCGATTTGCTCGAAGCGATCGGCAGCGATGCTTCGCTGCGCCACATGCCCGGCGACGAACTGGCCAGGAAGCTCGAAGCGCAGGCTTCCGAGGCGCTGAAGACCGCCGCAGCCAGCGGCGACAACGCCGCGCTGGTGGTCGAGCTGGGCGCCCAGAAGTCCGAGCCGCCGCAGGTCACCCAGGCTCCGGGCCACGAAGAAGAAGAGGCGCCCGAAGAAATGCCGCCTCTGGCGCCTGAAGAAGAGTAAGCACGGTACCCGCGTCGGATAAGACGACGCCATGGCCCGGCTGCCAAGCCGCATCAAGACCTGGTCCGCCTGCGCGGCCCTGGCTTTAGGCGTGCTTGCGCAGCCCGGCTATGCCGACGTGCCGGGAACCACCGAACCCGCCACGACGCCCACGATCGACAACTCGTCTGCCTTCCTCGACCAGGCCGAGAGCCTGCAGCGGAAAGACCATCCCAGGTTCGTGCAGATGCTGGCCCAGATCCACCGCCAGACGCCGCCGCTCACCCCGCGCGACGAGTGGCGCCTGCGCTATCTCGATGCGTGGGAAGTGATGTTCCAGGGCAACTACGCCAAGTCCGAACAGGCACTGCGCGACATCATCGAGCACGCCAGCGACGCCGCCATCCGCCTGCGCGCCTCGTCGCTGCTGCTGATGAACCTGGGCTGGAACCAGCGCTACGAAGAGGCCTTCACCCTGGCCAACCGGCTGGCTTCCGAGCTGCCGGTCGTCAAGGACCCGATGACGCGTTTCCTGGTCCTGATGAATCTCTCGCAGATGCTCGATCTGGCCGGCCAGACCGACCTGGCCATCAAGTACGCGCGCATGATGGACGAGGCCATCCCGCCCGGCGAGAACCGCTGCCTGCCGCTCAACCTGCTGGTGGCCGCGCTGTACAACGGCAAGCGCCTGCATTCGGCCAGCCCGGAAGTGCAGCAAGGCATCGATGCCTGCATCGCCGCCCAGCAGCCGGTCGCCACCAACAGCATCCGGCTGGTGCTCGGCAGCCTGTATATCGACGAGAAGCAGCCGGCCAAGGCGATGACGCTGCTCGATCGCATCGCACCCGCGATCGAACTCAACCGGTTCTATCCGCACATCCTGTCCGCGCAGGCCGAGCGCGCGCAGGCGCATGCCATGCTCGGCAACGATGGCGAAGCACGCAAGGCCGGACTCGCCGCCGTCGCCATGGCGCATCAGGGCGAGATCAGCGAATGGCTGATGGTCGCCTACCAGGTGCTGTACGAAGTCGAGAAGCGCCAGGGCCACGCTGCCGCCGCGCTCGCCTACCACGAACAGTATTCGGCGCAGGACAAGGGCTACCTCAACGACGTCAGCGCACGCACGCTGGCCTACGAGATGGCCCAGCAGCACCTGCACGTGCAGCGCCTGGAGACCGAAGCGCTGAGCAAGCAGAACAGCATCCTCCGGCTGCAGCAGGCGTTGAACACCAAGGCCGTCGAGACCAGCCGCCTCTACATCGCCATGTTGCTGCTGTTGCTGGTCTCGATCGTGTTCTGGCTGTTCCGCCTCAAGCGCTCGCAGCTGCGCTTCAAGAAACTGTCCTGCGTGGATGGCCTGACCAGCATCCTCAATCACCAGACCTTCATCGCCGATGCCGACCGCGCGCTGCACCTGCTGGAGAAGAAGCACGGCACGGCCTGCCTGATGTTCATCGACCTGGATCACTTCAAGCAGATCAACGATACGCACGGCCACGCCATGGGCGACGACATGCTCAAGCACGTCGTCGCGCTGTGCCGCCCGTTGCTGCGCTCCAGCGATCTGTTCGGTCGCCTCGGCGGCGAAGAGTTCGGCATCCTGCTGCTGGACTGCGCCCGCGAGCAAGGCCTGATGCTGGCCGAACGCGTGCGCCGGACGATCGAGTCGTCGCCGGCCGGCAGCGAAGAGCAGGCCGTCGCGCTGTCCGCCAGCATCGGCATGGCGGTTACCGCTACTTCGGGCTATGCAATGCAGCCACTGTGTCGCGACGCAGACGCCGCGCTGTATCGCGCCAAGCGCAGTGGACGCAACCGCGTGGTCGTCGATGGCGACGCCGCCCCCGGCGCCAGGGTCGCCTGACCCCGGATTTCATTTAAATCGATCTATCTAGGGGTATTTTTGCTGCGCCATGTGTCACGCATGTGACGCAGGCGAATCGGCGCGTATTTCATTTAGACGTCTGGACGCGTCAGTTTGGTGTGGGTTTTTCATCCGGGCGCCACGGAATTTTCACGCGCGCACTCTAGCTTCGCCGGCTCCTTCGGCCACTCCCCATGGCCGAGCTTCATCCCCACGTGAGCCACTCCGGAGTTGTACTGCATGCGTTCGACCAAACACCACCTGCTGGCGCGCGCGATCGCGGCAGCAATCACCGCGGCTGCCCTGTCCGGCGCGGCTTTCGCCGGCGACGCACCCGCCGCCCCGCAGGACAGCACCGCCGCACCCGCCGCCGCGACCACGCTCGGCAAGATCACCGTGGCCGCCAATCGCTACGATGCCAGCCAGCTGCAGATGGACGCAGTCAACACGGTCAACGTGCTGTCCGCGGATGACCTCAAGTACACCGCCGTGCACAACGTGGCCGAGGCGCTGGGCCTGCTGCCGGGCGTCAACGTGTTCAACACGGGACAGTCGTACTTCGGCGGCATCGACGGCGCCTCGCGCGGCGAGGGCATGTTCACCTCGGTGCGCGGCCTCAATGCCGAGTACAACGTCAACCTGATCAACGGCGTGAACGTGGCGCAGGGCATGGCATATAGCCGCGGTGTGCAGCTCAGCCTGCTGCCGCCGTCGGGCCTGCAGACCATCGTGTTGAACAAGACCTCCACCGCCGACATGGACGGCGATGCGATCGGCGGCACCATCGATTTCCGCACGCCCACCGCGTTCGACTTCAGCGCACCGACGAGCGGCAGCGTCACCGCCAGCGGCCGCATGGAAAGCCGCGCCCGCGACTACGGCGACAACGGCCTGGGCGGCGGCCTGGCGGGTGAGTTCCAGAGCAAGTTCGGCCAGGAAAAGCAGTTCGGCATCTATGCCAGCGCTTATTACGACAAGCGCAACTACGTGAACAGCGAAGCGGCGGCCGCCTCGTCGGCATTGAACGATGGCTCCTGGGAGTTCGCACGCACCACGGCCAAGGGTGACAACGCACCTGGCTTCGACCCCGTGCGCAACCTGCTCAGCACCGGCATGAACATCGGCACCTCCTCCGGCCAGACCAAGCGCTACGGCGGCAACGTCTCGCTGGACTGGAAAGTGGACGACACGCTCACCGCCTACGCCCGCGCCACCTACGGCTATGCGAAGACCGAGCAGAACACCACCTACCTGCAGATCATCCCCGCCAACGTCAGCTACGCGCCGATCGGCAGCACCGGCCTGTATCAGCCGGTGATCGGCCGCATCGCCACGCGCTTCTGGTACGAAACCAACCCGGAGAAGGCGGACCTGGCCACCTTCCAGGTCGGCGGCGACAAGACCCTGGGCGGCTGGACGCTGTCGCCCAGCCTGTTCTACAGCTTCGGCGACAACGACCGCCCGGACCACGTCGAAATCTCCGCGCGCAACGACCAGTACAGCTCCGCCAACTTCCCCTACGGCGCCAGTTCGGTGATGAGCTACGGCGCCGACCACCTGCCCTACCCCATGCTGACGCCCGCGATGAACGCGCAGCTCAGCAGCGCGGCCACCATGTACGCGCGCCGCGCGGGCCAGTTGACCGAGTCCTTCAGTGGCCAGCAGAAAGGTGGCGCGAAGTTCGACGCCCGCTACGACTTCGAAGACGGCGCATTGCGCACCGTGCAGTTCGGCGTGAAGTACAGCGACGCCCACCGCGAGTTCACCAACCGCGACTGGACCACCGCCAAGTACACCGACGGCCGCAGCTTCGGTTCGCTGGGCCTGATCGATGGCGGCTACTCGTCGGTGTTCCCCGGCGTCTACGACTACGCCGTGCCCACCATCGACCAGGCTGCGCTCAAGCGCCTGATCGCCTCGCGCGTCACCGATGCCAACCTGGACACCTGCGGCAGCCTCTACGTCAACAACTGGAACTGCAACACCCAGCGCGCCCGCGAGACGGTAAGCGCCGCCTACGCCATGGCCAGTTTCAAGTGGGGCGATCTGGAAGTGATCCCCGGCCTGCGCTTCGAGCATACCGACATCCGCAACACCTTCTGGAGCACGCCGCACGACGCCACCGGCGCCGAGCAGACCGGCCACTTCGCGCGCAACTTCACCCACTACGACGAGCCGCTGCCGAGCCTGCTCGTCAACTACCGCGGTGGCGACAACGCGGTGTATCGCGGCTCGATCTGGACCAGCTACACACGCCCCGCCTTCGTGCAGCTCGGCGGCGGTTCGCAGGTAAGCGTGTCGGCCGACGGCCTGACCACGATTACCGAAGGCAACCCCAACCTGAAGCCGATCAAGTCGCTGAATTTCGACCTGTCCGGTGAGTGGGGCAACCAGCACGGCGGTCATGCGATGACGGCGTTGTTCTACAAGAGCCTGTCCAACTACATCTACGAATCGGGCAGCAATCCGGTCAATGCGGGCACGGTGGATGCCGGCTCGATCCAGTATGTGCGGCCGCAGAATGGTGGCGACGGCAAGGTCTATGGCGTCGAGGCTGCTGTGCGGCAGAAGTTCCAGGACATGCCGGTGCCGTTCGATGGCTTTGGCGTGGGCCTCAATGCCACGCGGCAGTGGACGTCGGTGGATCTTGGATTGGATGGCTTCCACCATCAGCGCATCCAGAACGCGCCGGAGCTGATGGCGAACGCGGAGTTGTTCTACGAGAAGCACGGTTTCTCAGTGAACCTCAGCTATCACTACGCCGGTTCGTATGTGTCGACCTACGATTACTTCGGGCAGAACCAGCCTTGGGACAACCTGTGGATCCGGCCGGTGACGCGCGTCGACCTGCATGCTGGCTACGCGTTCCCGCATGGCTTCCAGGTGGACTTGTCGATCTCGAACCTGACCAAGAACTACACGTATTGGTCGCATGTCGGTCGCAACAGCCTGGCGATTTCCGACGTGGTGGATTCGGGCATGACGACGTTGCTGACGGCGAAGTATTCGTTCTGATCTTAGAGCCCCTCTCCCTCCGGGAGAGGGGTTGGGGTGAGGGTGCGGCCGGAGTGGTGCACTCGACTCCGCCCGAACCCTCATCCGGCTGCCGCCACCTTCCTCGCTCCTCCACGCGAAGAGGGCACAGGGATGTGCCCGGCTTTGATGAGCGAGGAGAGCCGCGCACACCCCTGTGCGCTCCCCGCGTGCTCCCGAAGGGAGAAGGGTTTCATCTCGGGCGCAATATCGGATTTCACCTAAAGACAGCGGCTAAGTCGTCTTGCTACTTTGGTAGCTGTTACCCGCGGAGTGTTTTCGACGCGTCGCGGGTAACCATGGCAGCAATGCTGTGAGAAGCGCGAGCCAAGGGTGTTACCAGCACCCCTGACCCGCTAACCATCACCAACTGTAGGAGAGTCGATCATGGCTACCCCAGATCATACGGCACCGACGCGCTCGTCGATCCCCAGGACGACACACCCACCGAACATCCAGGCCGTCCGCCCACATCGCGGACACGGTTGAAGAACCGCGGCCTAAGAGTTTTCGCAGGAATGTTCTGAGCCGTCCTACCCGGCACGTCGCCCTGCGCGACGGCGAAAGCTGCTGACGCCGCAACCCACTTCCTCAATCCAGCCGCCCGGCGCCCAGTCTTTGGGCTGTCGGTGAATCTTCGAGTCCGTAAGGTCGGCGGCACGCCGAGCTGTTGGCGGCGTGCCGTTTTAGGAAACGAAGATGCGGCGCTAGGCAAGGAGTTGCTTATGAACACCTTTGGCGAACCTTGGATCACCCGCCACGCGAATTATTTCTCCGATCCTGACGCTAGTCCGGATGCACTGCTTAACGACGCCTCCGAGTGGCTGCGGTACGCACATAACGCGATCCAGCTATTGGCGGAAATCGGCCACGAACGCCGCAAAGTCGACGCACGTCGCCTGCCGATCATGTTGGAAGGCATCGGCGCCTTCATCGACATGGGCGCACGCTGCGCGGCGCAAGCACATGGGCGTATGCAGTGGCTGCAGGTGTGCGATGAAGAGCGCGCAACGATCGAAACCGAGAGCGACGGCCAATAATTTATCTAGCGATAACCTCCGGACTCCCTCTCCCCGCCGGGGAGAGGGCTGGGGTGAGGGGCCAGTCGGAGTGGTGAGCCAAGGATCACATCAACCCCAAGCCCTTCAAGAACGCCCCGAAAAACCAAAACTCATGCACCCTTCCATCGAAAAACACATACACCAACCAAGATCACGACCAAGAAAATAATGATGCTGCGGCACCTCGAAAATAGCGCCCACCAGCCCACCAAACCCATCACTCGACCCACACAAAGAGAAATCCGTCAGGCTATCTCCCACGTAGACAACCTCCCCCTTCAATCCAAACCTCGAAATCACATCGCGAAAGAACCGCTCAAACCTCTGCGATTGAAGATCAAGATTCGACTCCACCTCTTCGACAGAACCCTCAACCCGCGCCCAATCGATCTTGGATCCAGACACCGGATACCGCTCGAGCATTCGCGAGAAGATCTCGTCCGCTCCACCCTCAACACAGACGACGTCGCTCTCGACACCCTCCAAAGCGTTGAGGATTTCTTCTTCGTAGTAGTTCATGGTCTGCAAGTCCCGCTCCTTGCTTATTCCGAGCCCGGTGTCCAAACAAAGAAGCCATCCACCCAATGATCCTGCCCCAGAACATACTCAGCGATCAGGAAGTCGTCCGGATAGTCCTTGAACCCCGGCCTTAGCACCGCCCGGGCCCTGGCTTCTTCCGCAGCCTCCGCGGTCGCGTACGCACCGACCATTTTGTACTCATCTTCCCCATCTGCATTTTCGCGGCAATGCTGGAGCAGATAGATCTTCTGCTCGCTCATGGCCTGACGTTCCCCGTCGGACGACATGGCTCCCCCTGCCCTTGCTCTCGCGAAAGCTATCAACTGTCGCGCATGCAACAGTCGACCATTGAACGTACATCCAAGGCCACACCGCGTTCGAAATCGAAACCTTCAAGCGCCACCGCCAGTCCTGCTAGTCGTTCTTGCAAGTCGCCGATCAGAACCGGATTGTCAGGTATCGACACCAGCTCATAGCGATGTGAGGCATTGGCGGCGCTTCGATGTGCATCCTGCCAGTCGTATACGAAGAAACCTTGCTCCGCCAACGCGATCAAATCGTCAGGCTTCGGCACAGAGACTAAAAGCCGGTGCCCACCTAAGCGACGAAGGTGGCTGATCTCTTCCTCCGTCTCGCAAAGCTCTTCAAGCCTTGATAGCACCTGCGTGGGAATGGGTCCCTGGCCAGCAGTGAGAAAGACGCCCACATGACCCTTGGCATCCGACGCCATCCAAAGCAGGTCGCGATCCCTCGGATACTCAAGCCCCATGGACGCGTTCAATGCTCTATCAGAAGCCATAGATATAGAACGATAGCGAGGCACCCGTTGCGCGAATCGCCTCAATCAAGTTCGCATCCAGCTCGAACCCACTGTCCCCAGGGCACGAAATACCAAAGGTGTAAGCCACATCGCAGCCTGCAGCTATCGCACGCTTAATCGCCAGCTGCTCCGCCGAGTTCGATTCGGCCAAGTGCGCCGAGAGGAAATCCTCCGGGAACCTATGGTCTTCGATCTCCAATGAGAAGCTCACAAAGGTTTCCTTGTGACGGCCAGGCAGTTCATTCCCGGCCTTTGTCCTACGTTGCTCATGCACGGAATGAGCGACATGCGGATTCCAATCAAAGATGTCGACGACCTGCTGTGCGCTCATGGAAGAATGACGAACTCTCAGAGAAGCATCGAAGAGAAATCGTTTGCTCATGCGAATGGCAATGCCGTTCCTTTCTTACCGTGCCGGGTAAAAAGTATAGCCAGACGGTCGGCGCAGCCATTTCAGGAAGCCGATCCTGTCGCAGCTCTCCACGGCCAACTCCGGCACACCCGCTTCATCGACGTCACCCAAGGCTCCACTCGCCCACTCCTTGCGCAAGTTGTCGAGCATAGCCATGACAGCCAGCTCTCCGTTTTGCGCAGCTACATAGCGTGTTGTAAAGAAGCCGATGGCGATGTACCCATCGTCAAGCGCCAGACGAATACCACTCCCAGTAACCATGACTGCATAGAATCCCACCCCCTACCTCCCTACCTCATGTCGTGCCCCTGTTTCCTACCGGGCCGGGTATCAAGGTCAATCCCGGTTTTATTACATGCCCCCATGTACAGCACATGGGTTTGATCGATGTCTTTGATGAAGACCCCGGTGACCACCTGCATCTTCATATTCTCAAGCCCCGGCCCGCGCTTCGACAGTGGATTCGCGTAGCTGACCAGGGATATGCATACCTTGTCGCTCGGCCAGGACAGGTAGCTCTCAGCATCTTCAACCAGATATCTTTGCTCGAAAGCCACGACAACGTAGCCGCGCACGCGCACGTAACGGCGATCGTAAGCATCGGGGTTCGCGTTGAGCTGCCTCGGTGTTACGACGGGAAGCTCATCGCCATACGCACGCTGGGCAGCCGCGCATTGCAGCAGCAAAGCAGCTGCAAACAGACAGACGAGTTTCCTCACTTGCTGCATCCCCCTGGAGAAGCCACTTGCATGCAGCCATCGACTGGCTGCCACCCCTTCAAATCGACGGCACTATGGCAAACATGGCTTCCGCAGAACCATAGCTGGAAATGTAGCTCCTGGCACTATCGATACTACGGCTTAGAAAATCAGCCGCGACTTCTCCGGCATCCTGATCGCAATGCCAATTGTCGTAACTTGGAACAACCGCCTTCCCCGACACCACGTAGACATCACCGCCAAGCACTGCCACACCAATCTCCCGTAACCGCTCCAAGGCAAGCAATGCATCTTCCCGCGCCAACGCCCAGTTACGTACCCCGATACCATCCAGGTTTCGGCCAGCCGCCAGGATGGCGTCTACTTGCTCCGACCAGACATGTCCCATTATTTGTTGATCCTGGCAAAAGAAAGCATCCGCTCGGCGCCGCCGATCATTCTTGGCGCCGAAGCACATCATCAAGCTGAACTTCACGCTCCCATAGAACCAGGCTTCTGAATTCGAGTGGCGCACCTTCCTCGATGTCTCTCCACGGCTTCATGCCAACGAAAAGCTTGCATATCGAATCCATGGTCAGGTGGAAATCCTTCTCAAGTTCCGAGACCATCAACTGCTCTCCAGTAGCGCTGATGAAGGCTATAAGCACTTCATCATGAGTCAGCGCATCCCGGTTGATCGCCATAATCTTCGCAACCGAAGAGATCAGCATCTTATGTTGCTTGAACAGGCTCTTTCTTCTGATCAGGACGCCATCGCACAGGCTTAGCGAAGGGATAAACATCACTCCGCTCCCCGCTCTGTGCTCTTTCCCGGCTGGTATGGCGCCGTCCCCGTATAGCCCCACGGGGTCGTAGCCGCCCCCACCGATTCGATCTCGGCAATCCGCCCACCCGTCCTATAGGCCTGATACCTCGTCGTGTCGACAGGCTTCGCGCTGTATCGCCCCATGATCTGGATAAAGCCATGATCCAGGCCATACAGCTTCGATGCGAGCCTCGGGTTCTTCGGCATGCTCACCGCCACGCCATCGGCCACGTTCGACGACATGAACGAATCCTTCGTGGCGAACAGCATGGGAATGTCGGCGTAAGCGAAGTAGCCGTTGACAGAAACCAGGCGACCATCGAAGTCCTGGCCGTTGGCTATGAGTGTGCTGATCGATACGGCGCATACCTGTTCTTTGATATCGCCGAGCTTGAAGCAGAACCTGTCGACGTTGCCGTCCATGGCACTACCGGAGCACACCGCGAGCAGCAGAGCGATGATGGTCTTCATTTCACTTAGCCCCCAGTTACTCGGAGTCCGGTGTCCAAACAAAGAAACCGTCGACCCAATGATCTTGCCCGAGAACATATTCAACGATCTGGAAGTCATCCGGATAGTCCTTGAATACCGGCCGCTGGACCGCCCTGGCCATGGCTTCTTCCGCGGCCTCTGCAGTCCCATACGCGCCGATCATCTTGTAGTCGTCTTCGCGGTCCGCATTTTTGCGGCAGTGCTGGAGAAGGTAGATCTTCTGCTCGCACAGGGTCTCGCGTTTCGTATCAAACGGTTCATCCAACCATTGGGTAACCCGCGCAATCCAGATGCCGTCGCTCAGCTGAACTACGGCGCTCGCGTGGATTTCGCCGTCTGTTATGAAGACTTCCGCACCTTCGGTCAGTGCCCATGACAGCTCACCCAGGGCCTTCAGCACGCCCCTGGTGTTCAACCGCACGACGCCATCGGCGTCCGCATTATTGAAGTTGACCGGCAGCACATGCCTCATAGCAGCTTCCGTCCGAACATGGTCACGGGAATGCTGGAGATTCTACCGCTACCCTCTTTGACGCTCACCCTTACAGCTTGCGGCCAGATCCCACCTCGAACCCCTCGCCATTGGCAACGCAGTAGACGTACGGAAGGTCATCCGTATCACCCGGCTTGTCTTCCACCGACAAACGCCACACCGAATCATCATCCCCAAGATCCTGTTCTGAGGGCCGCAGAATCAGCGCCTTGCCGTTGCCCACATCGATGCGCAAACGACCGTCATCGGCAACCTCGGCACCGGCCATTTCATGCCCGATGCATCGATAAAGGTTCGCCAGGAGCACGGACCTTTGCTCGAAGAAATCGAACTCGGCCAGATCGCCAGGGTGTGCCGCGTCGACAAGGTAAGCCGCGCATCCAAACACCAGATCGACGTACACAAGCTTGCCGCTCACCCGCTGATCGCTGAGAAAGCGCAGCCACATCTGCGTGCTGTGGACACGAATCTCGTCCAGTACTGCGCCCGTAAGTATCCGGCGTACGCAGGTGGAAAATCGATTGGACGGGGAATCCACGTTACGGCTCATTGCTGGGGTATGCGGGTGGGCATCGATGACATGCATTGGAATCAGCAAGGCAGGCTCATGCTCAGTGCGAGTCGCCTGGAAGCTGCACCACTGCCGGCTTACCAAGATCAGCGGACGAACGCCCCTCGCTCACCACGAACTCACCCCCACGGACCACCCACCCATGCTTCGTCGTATCGAAATCCGCCAGCAGCTTGTGCTCCAGCGGAATACTCAACGCCCGCTGCTCACCCGGCTTGAGAAACACCTTGGCGAAACCCGCAAGACGCCGCGCCTTGGAGCCGGGCACCTGCACATAAACCTGGGCCACATCGGCACCGGCGCGCTTGCCGGTATTGCGCACTGTCGCCGTGGCCGTCACCTTTCCGCCCAGCACTTCGACCTTGACCGGCCCATGCTCGAACGTGGTGTACGAAAGCCCGTAGCCGAACGGGAACAGCGGCTGCAGATCCTTCGACTGATACCAGCGATAACCGACATTCGCACCTTCGATCGCGTAATCCACGCTCTCCGGCGGCGTGCCGCCACCTGCACCCGGCAGCTCCGGTCGCGGCAGCTGCGATACATCGCGTGGCCAGCTCAGCGGCAGGCGGCCGGAGGGATTGACCTTGCCGGAGAGGATGTTGGCAATACCGTTGCCCGCATCGCCGCCGGGATACCACACCTCAAGCACCGCGCCGACCTGCTCCAGCCACGGCATCGCGACGGGGCTGCCGTTTTCCAGCACCACGATGGTGCGTGGGTTGGCTTTGGCGACGGCGGCGACCAGCGCGTCCTGGCCATCGGGCAGCGACAGATCGCGTGCGTCGAAATCTTCGCCGGCCCACTTCTGCACGAACACCACCGCGACCTGCGACTTCGCCGCCAACGCTGCAGCGGCAGCCACATCCTCGCCACCGGCGAACTGCACCTTCGCCTTCGGCGCGATCGACTGCAGCGCCTTCAGCGGCGCATACGGGTGGTACGTCACGGGGCCCGGCCAATCGGTCGGTTTCAAACCCGGCACCGCATTGCCACCCTTGGCCGTCACCAGCGACGAACCGCCACCGGCCAGCACGCCCTTGTCGGCATGCGCACCGATCACCGCCATCGATTCCAGCTTGGCCACATCGAGCGGCAACAAGCCATTCTCGTTGCGTAACAGCACCGCGCCTGCCTCCAATGTTTCGCGCGCCACGGCAAGGTTGGCCTTCTCGTCGATCGGCGCCTTCTTCGCCGGATGCTCGAACACGCCGGCCGCAAAGAAGCTGCGCAGGATGCGCCGCGTCATGTCGTCGATGCGCGATTGCTTCACCTCGCCCTTCGCCAGCGCTTCGCGCAGCGGTGCATCGAAATAGATCTGCTTGTCGAAGATTTCGGCGGCGGATTCCTGATCCAGCCCCGCATTCACCGCCTTCGCCGCGCTATGCACGCCACCCCAGTCGGACATCACGAAGCCGGGGTACTTCCAATCGCGCTTCAACACCTGGTTGAGCAGATAGTCGTTCTCGCAGGCCCAGTCGCCGTTGAGCTTGTTGTACGAGCACATCACCGAGCCGGGCTTGCCGCGCTCGATCGCCAGCTCGAAAGCCAGCAGGTCGGATTCGCGCATCGCCTGCTCGCCGATGCGCACGTCGACGGTGGTGCGGCCGGTTTCCTGGTCGTTCAAGGCGAAATGCTTGATGGTGGACACCACGTGCTGGCTCTCGATACCGCGGATCGCCTCGCCCACCAGGGTGCCGGCCAGCAGCGGGTCTTCGCCGGCGTATTCGAAGTTGCGGCCGTTGCGCGGCTCGCGCATCAGGTTGGTGCCGCCGGCCAGCAATACGTTGAAACCCTTGGCGTGCGCTTCACCGCCGATCATCGCGCCGCCGCGGAAGGCCACTTTCGGGTCCCAGGTGGCGGCGGTGACGGGGCCGGCCGGTAGCGGCGTGGCGTAATCGCCGGGGCGCATGCGCTCTGAGCTGGCCACGCCAAGGCCGGCATCGCTTTCCTGTATGGCGGGAATACCCAGCCGCTCGATCGCGGGGATATAGCCGGCCGAACCGATATAACCCGGCGGCACCGGCTTGTCTTCCGGCTTGCGCGGGCCGGCGAAGTAGCTGCGGATAAGGTGGAACTTGTCGTCCTGCGTAAGTTGCTTCAGCAGCAGGTCGGCGCGCTGGTCGGGAGAAAGCCTGGCGTCGCTCCATGGGTGCGCAGTCGGCGCCTGTTGCGCCATGGCAAGGCCGATCCAGCCGGCCAGTCCGAACACGATGGCGCAGCGCAGTGCGTTGCCGGCTTTGCGTTTCATCCCTTGTCCTCCGCAATGGCATCGCTGCGGTGCGATGGCCGAGGAGGCGGAGTATGCACGCCGGGCGATCAGTTGTCCGTCGAGGTCACGACCGCGTTGATAAAAATCATCATGACTTTGGCGGAAATCATCACAGCCCATCCAGCCATGCGGCAAAGATTCCCCGCGCTGCACGGGTGAGCGTTGCGCCCTGCATGGCTGCATCGCGACGTATCGAATTCGGATCAATCCGATGCGAGGCCAACTCGTGCGCATGCCCGATCAACCAACGCTCCAACTGCGCAGCCTCTACTTCCAGATGGAACTGCAAGCCAAGCACATGCTGGTCGATGGCAAACGCCTGATTCGGAAAACCAGGCGTCTGCGCCAAGCGCTGCGCGCCGACGGGAATCGCAAACTAGTCGCCATGCCAATGCAGCACCGGCACCTCGCCGATATCTTTCAGCACGGAGGCGCGACCTTCAGCGGTCAGCGTCAACGCACCGAAACCGATCTCCACCTTCCCAGTCGACACCACCTCGGCACCAAGCGCCTGCGCGATCAGTTGCGCACCCAGGCAAATGCCCAGCGTTGGCTTGCGTGCGGCCAGCCGCGACGCGATCGCCGCACGCTCGCCGGCAAGAAAGGGGTAGTGCTCGACTTCGTAGACACCGATCGGCCCGCCAAGCACCACCACCAGATCGGCTGCGTCCAGCGTGCCCGCGTCGATCGCATCGACACCGGCTTCCAGATAACGCACCTCGTAACCGCGTTCCGCCAGCAAAGGCGCGAGCAAGCCAAGGTCTTCGAACGCGACGTGGCGAATCGCCAGTGCGGTACGTGTCATGCAGTCGACTCCTTGGCGTTGCGGGTTTCCCCCGGCGCGTGTCCACGCAGCGCGCCGGGCGGTCGCCCCACCACACGCTTGAACGCGCGGCTGAACGCCGCCAGCGAACCATAGCCGAGCTTGTACGCCACGCTCTCGATCGGCTCGCGGTCGCGCGTTAACCACTGCGCGGCCAGGCGCATGCGCAGTTCGGTGAGATAGCGCAGCGGCGTCATGCCGGTGACGGCGAGGAAGCGTTCGGCGAAGACGGAGCGCGAGCTGTCCATCTGCGCGGCCAGTTCGGCCACCGTCCAGTGGCGGCCGGGCTCGCGATGCAGCGCCACCAGCACCTTGCCCAGGCGCGGATCGCGCAGCGCTTCCACCCAACCAGTGGCATCGCCGCAGCCGCATTCCACCCAGCCGCGCACGATAAACGCCGACACCACATCGGCCAGCCGCGCCAGAATGCCGGCGGAGCCGGCGCGCGGGGACAGCGACTCGCGCTCCATCGCGTCGAGCATCGCGCACAGTTCCGGATTGCGCTCCAGCAAGGTGCCGACCAGCATCGCTTCGGGCATCGCAGCCACCAGCGATTGCATGCCACCCAGATCGAATTCCATACAGCCGCTGAAGACCAGCGTGCTGTCGCCGTGGCACACGCCGATATCCGCACAGCCGCGCACGGTCGGGCACAAGTCGGTGGCGCTCAGCGTGGTTACGTCCTTGCAAGCGTGCTTCGGCTCGGGATCGGACAGCAGATGGTGCGCGCCGCCACGCGGCAACAGCACGGCGGCGCTGGTATCGAGCCGATGCACGGTGCCGTCGGGGCTGCGCAGAAACACCGGCCCGCGCGCCACGAAATGGAACTGCGCACGCCCCGGCTCCTCGCCGAAGGCCAGCCCGAACGGCGCCGAAACCTCGATGCGCCGGTACTGCACGCCCACCAGCCGCATGCCGAGCAGCAGCTCGCTGGCCAGGTCGTGCGGGGCGGCGGATGGGAGGAGGTTGCTCATGGTGATCCGGACGATCGATCAAGCATGGAAGAGCCGGCATCATAGACCGTCCGGACGCACTTTCCTACGCTGCGTCCCTTCCTGGACAACCAAGAACGGAAAACACGATGGACGGAGGCATGCAGTCGATGGCCCGCGACACGGCGCGCGACAAGCCCGCCTGGGGCGCGGTGTTCTCTCTCACGCTGGGCGTGTTCGGCCTGGTCACGGCGGAATTCCTGCCGGCCAGCCTGCTCACGCCGATGGCCGCGAGCCTGGGCATCACCGAAGGCGTGGCAGGCCAGGCGGTGACCGCTACCGCGGTGGTGGCGATGATCACCAGCCTGCTGATCTCGGCGGCGACTCGGAACATCGACCGGCGCCGGGTGCTGATGGCGTTCTCGGTGCTGCTGATCGTCTCCAACCTGCTGGTGGCGTTCGCGCCCAACCTCGCCGCCGTGCTGGCCGGGCGCGTGTTGCTGGGTATCGCCATCGGCGGCTTCTGGACCATGTCGGCGGCCACCGCGATGCGGCTGGTGCCCGAGCACATGGTGCCGCGCGCGCTGTCGCTGATGTTCAGCGGGGTGTCGCTGGCCACTATCGCGGCAGCGCCGATGGGCAGTTACTTCGGCGCGCTGATCGGCTGGCGCAACGTGTTCCTGCTCGCGGTGGGATTGGGCGTGCTGGCGCTGGTGTGGCAGCTGGTTACTCTGCCGCGGATGGCGCCGAGCGGTTCCACGCGCTTGCGCACCCTGGTCGAGGTGTTGCAGCGGCCCGGCATGAGCCGCGGCATGCTCGCCTGCACCCTGGTGTTCACCGGCCACTTCGCGTTCTTCACCTATCTGCGGCCGTTCCTGGAAACCGTCACCGGCGTGGGTGTGAGCGGCCTGTCCGCGATCCTGCTCGGCTTCGGCATCGCCAACTTCGTCGGCACCTCGCTCGCCGGCCTGGTGCTGGAACGCAACCTGCGCGCGATGCTGCTGGGCATGCCGCTGCTGATGGGGCTGGTCGCGATCGGCCTGGTCACGCTCGGCCGCTTGCCGGCGGCGCACGCCGCACTGATCGCGCTATGGGGCATGGCCTTCGGCGGCGTGCCGGTGGCGTGGTCGACCTGGATCACGCGCACGGTGCCGGACCAGGCCGAAAGCGGCGGCGGGTTGATCGTGGCGGCCGTGCAGTTGGCGATCAGCCTGGGCGCGGCGATCGGCGGCGTGATCTTCGATGCCGGCGGCGCGCGCGGGGTGTTCGCGGGCAGTGCGCTGGTGTTGTTCGGTGCAGTAGCGATGGTGGTCCTCGGCTTTCGCGCGAGGACCGCCGCCGCGGTGACCTGAGCTACCTCGCTTGCGTTCCTCCAGCAGGGTGTCGATGTCTGGATCTGGCGTCGGTTCCATGCGCTTGAAGCCGGTGCGGTGACTTTTTGGTTTAGCTCTTTTGGCCATTTTAGCTGAACAGCTAAAATGCACTGTCTAGCTAATATTAGCTAAATATGCCATATTTGCTGTACAGCTAAAAAAGTCACTTTAACTAAAAAGGCGCAAGCCATGGGCGAAAACCTTGCGGGAACGTCTGAGCGTGCCCCCCCCCATTCCTTGGCCGACGCGGTCCTGGTGGGTCTGCTGGAGGCGACCAGGGGCCAGGTGGCCGTCCGCCACGATGAGTACCTGTTGAGTCCAGGCCGCTACTTGGACCTCTACCTGCGCCTGATCGTCGACGGTCAGGCGGTCGACTTCGCCATCGAATTGCTGGGACAGGCCTATCCGCGGGACATCGCCCAAGCCATCACCCAGGTCCGGAGCTTCGAGCCGCGCGGCGACACGCCGGTCATTCCCCTGATCGCCGCCGAAGCACTCAGCCGTGGCGCCCGGGAACTGTTGCGCCGGGAGGGCATCGCCTACTTCGACCGGCAGGGCACGCTGCACCTGCGCTGGCGGCATTGGATCATCGACATCCGCCAGGCCGAAGCCGGACCCGCGCACAAGCCGAAACAGAAAGCCATGAACCTGTTTACGAATGCACGCGCCAGCGTCGTGCATGCCTTGCTTCACTCCAGGCGCAAATGGCTGCAGGTGACCGAACTGGCCGAGTCGGCGCAGACCACGGGCTTTACCTGCTCCAAAGTCCTGCAGGAACTGGAGTTGCTGGAGTGGTGCGAAGCGGAGGGCACCGGCCCCGCCCGGCGCCGGCGCCTGGTCAAGCCCAATGCGCTGCTCGATGCGTGGGCGCAGGCCTGGCCTCCGAAGCACGAGAAGCGCACCCACTGGTACTGCTTCGCTCCGCCGACGCCTGGCAGCCTGCGGCAACGCGTGGCCGAGCCGCTGGCCGCGTATGCATCATCGTCCCCCTGGGCATTCACCGGCACGGCGCCGGCAAACGCCTATGCGCCGCTGCTCACCGCGGTCAGCGATGCCGAGATCATCGTTGCGCCGGGACACGCTGCACGGCTCGCGCAGCAGCTGGATCTGGAACCCGCGGACAAAGGCTTCAACGTCACACTGATCGAGCGCGACGTCTCCAGCCTGCTGTTCCGTGCATGCGATGACGACGGACTGTGGTCAGCCAGTCCCTTTATTCTCTACCTGGATCTGCTCAACGGACGGGGCAGAAACAAAGAGCTCGCCGACAACGTCCGCATGAAGATGGAGCTGGGTGCCGATGGGATCTGAAAACAAGCCTCGCACCGCCGACGGATATGGCGAAGAAGTCACCGGCGCATGCGAACAGGCACTCATCAGCTTGCTCGGCGCCTTTGGCACTTTGGGTGATGACTTGCGATTGATCGGCGGCCTTGCGCCGCGCTATCTGACGCCAGCGAATCCTCCGGAAGTGCCGGCCCATGCGGGCACCACCGACGTGGACATCGTGCTGGACCTGGCGGTGATCGGCGATGGAGAGAATTACGCCTCGCTGGCAGCGCAGCTGATCGAGCGCGGCTTCAGGCGCCATATGGAAGGCGGCAGGAGTTCGTCATGGCAATGGCGTCTCGAGGTCGGCGCTATTCCGGTACTGGTCGAATTGCTCAGCGACGGCGGCAATGCGTCGCGTCCGAAACAGGTGCCGCTGGCGGGCGAAGATGTTTCGACCATGGCGATGCCGCATGCAGGCATTGCGCGCGACTGGTTCATCACCCGCGAGTTGACGGCGCAGGCGGTGGGCGGCGGCGTACTCACGCGCAAGGTTCACGTCGCCGACGTACCGGCCTTCGTCATCCTCAAGGCGCTGGCTCTCAACCAGCGGTATGCGCCCAAGGATGCCGCGGATCTCATCCATGTTCTGCAGTACGCAGGAAGCATCGAAGAGATGGCCGGCATGTTCGTCGGGAAAAAACTGTCGGGCCTGCATGGCGCCGCCGTCGATGCCGGCATCGAGGCACTGCAATTCTCGTTCGTCCACCCCAGCCGGCCTGAGCTGTCGCATACCTGCGACGGTCCGGTGAAGTACGCCGGCTTCCACTACGCCGCCGCTGGCGAGGAGGCGCTGATGGAAGCCCAGCGCTTTGCGGCGAACCTGGTGCGCAGGTTTCTTGCCAGGTACGAGGTACTGCTCAAGGAGGCGAGGAAATCCGCGCGACGCATCATGGAAAGCGACAAGGCCTGACGCAGCCGGGAAACGGTTCCGTCGATCCGGGCGCATAAAAAAACTGCTGGAACATCGCTGTTCCAGCAGTCCTTCAGATCACCTCGCAGAACTCCGACCCTTGAAGGTCAGAGCGCGTAGTACATCTGGAACTCCAGCGGATGCGTGCTGGCGCGGTAGCGGGTGACTTCCTGCATCTTCAGCGCGATGTAGGCGTCGATGAAGTCGTCGGTGAACACGCCGCCGGCCTTGAGGAAGTCGCGGTCCTTGTCCAGCGAATCCAGCGCCTGGTCGAGGCTGGAGCACACCTGCGGGATGTTCTTCTCTTCTTCCGGCGGCAGGTCGTACAGGTCCTTGTCGGCCGGCGCGCCCGGGTCGATCTTGTTGATGATGCCGTCGAGGCCGGCCATCATCAACGCGGTGAACACCAGGTAGCCGGAGTTCATCGGATCGGGGAAGCGCACTTCGATGCGGCGGCCCTTCGGGTTGGACACGTACGGAATGCGGCAGCTCGCCGAACGGTTGCGCGCCGAGTAGGCCAGCATCACCGGCGCTTCGAAGCCCGGCACCAGGCGCTTGTAGCTGTTGGTGGTGGAGTTGGCGAAGGCGTTGATCGCCTTGGCGTGCTTGAAGATGCCGCCGATGTACCACAGCGCGGTCTGGCTCAGGCCGCCGTACAGGTCGCCGGCGAACAGGTTCTTGCCGTCCTTTGCCAGCGACTGGTGCACGTGCATGCCGCTGCCGTTGTCGCCGACGATCGGCTTGGGCATGAAGGTGACGGTCTTGCCGTTCTGGTGGGCCACGTTCTTGATGACGTACTTCATGGTCATCAGCTCGTCGGCCTTCTGCACCAGCGTGTTGAACTTCACGCCGATCTCGCACTGGCCCGCATTGGCCACTTCATGGTGGTGCACTTCCACCACCTGGCCCAGCGACTCCAGCACCTTGCACATGTCGGCGCGCAGGTCGCCCAGCGAGTCCACCGGGCTGACCGGGAAGTAGCCGCCCTTCACGCCCGGACGGTGGCCGGTGTTGTTGTCCTCGTACTTGTAGCGCGACGACCACGCGGCTTCTTCGGAGCCGATTTCGTAGAACACGCGGCCCATGTCGTTCTGCCAGCGCACGGAATCGAAGATGAAGAATTCCGGCTCCGGACCGAAGAAAGCGGTGTCGGCGATGCCGGTGGACTTCAGGAAGGCTTCGCCGCGCTTGGCGATCGAGCGCGGGTCGCGGCCGTAGGCCTGCATGGTGCTGGGTTCGAGCACGTCGCAGTGCAGGACCATCTGGGTGTGGCCGCTGAACGGGTCGAGGTAGGCGGTGTCCGGGTCGGGCAGCAGGATCATGTCCGACTCGTTGATGCCCTTCCAGCCGGCGATCGAGGAGCCGTCGAACATCTTGCCGTCTTCGAAAGTCGACTCGTCGATGCTGTGCGCCGGGAAGGTGACATGGTGGTGCTTGCCAAGCATGTCGGCGAAACGGAAGTCGACGAACTCGACGTCGTGTTCCTGGATCAGGTCGAGCACTTTCTGGGCGGACATGACGAACCTCGAATGGGTGGGGACGTGGAAACAATTCGCTCTTTGGCAAACTCCATGCCAGCGGATGGAGCCAAGCCGGATCAGTTACTTGCGTAAGGACGACGTGAAGCAAGGTGGTCGCATTGCACCATATTGGGGCTGATCCCGAAGCGCAATTGCACCAAGAAGGCTGAATGCACTCCCTCGCCGACAACGTCCGCCATCCTAGCCCGAGTCCAAGCCGCCCGCGTAGGTTGGGGTGAGCCGGAGGCGAACCCCAACATGGCGGTGCGGGGTTGTTGGGGTTCGCCTCCGGCTCACCCCAACCTGCGACGTCATACCACCGTCACTCCCGCCCACTAGCGTCCCGCGCCCATCCATCTCGCGCTGCGAGCGCCCGTGACCGACCCCGCCGCCGGGCTGTCGCGCCTGTTCGAGGAACAGCGCGACACCCTCAACCGCTATTTCCTCAGGCGCACCGCGCATGCCTGGGATGCGCAGGACCTGGTGCAGGAGGTCTACCTGCGCCTGCTGCGCGCGGACCGGCACGGTGCACAGGACATCCGCAACCCCGAGGCCTACCTGTTCACCATCGCCTCCAACCTGTTGCGCGAGCACGCCACGCTGCGCCAGCGCGCACCGGTGAGCGGCGATGCGCTGGAACACGTGCTGGAACGGCTGGCGATTCCCTGCGAAGCGGCGGCCGACGTGGACCGCGAACTGCGCCGCCGCCGGCTCGGCGAACTGATTGCCCGGCTTACCCCGCGCTGCCGCGCGGTGCTGGTCATGCACTACCGCGACGAACTGGGCTATCGCGAGATCGGCGAACGCCTTGGCGTGTCCTCGAACATGGTGAAGAAATACATCGTCAAGGCGCTGGCCGCGTGCCGCATCGGGATGGCGCGCTATGACTGACGCCGTCGATCCGCGCCTGCTGCGCCGCGTCGCCGAACAGGCCGCCGAGTGGTACCTGGAGCAGCGCGAAGGACTGGACGCGGCACAGCGCACGCGCTTCCTCGCCTGGCTGCGGCAATCGCCGCTGCATGTCTCCGAATACCTCGGCATGGCCCGCCTGCACGGCGACCTGGGCGCCGCCGCCGCGCTCGAATCGCTGGACACCGCCGCGCTCACCGAACTGGCCGCGACCGAACGCGCGGTGGTGCCGCTGCGTCCGCTGCTGCCACGTGCGCCCTCGGCAGCGCCGACGCGCCGCACCGGCACGCCATGGTGGCAACAGGCCCTGGCCGCCTGCGCGGTGGCGCTGATCGGCGGCGCCGCCTTCCTGCGCGACATGCCTGCACCGATGGACGTCTATGGCGCCGCCGGCGAAGTGCGCCAGCTCGCCCTCGACGACGGCACCCTGCTGCAACTCGACCGCGGCAGCGCCGTAGCCGTGCGCTACGACGGCACGCAGCGCCGCTTCGAACTGCTGCGCGGCGGCGCGTTGTTCGACGTAGGCAAGGATCCGTCGCGTCCGCTGCGCGTCGGCGTGGGCCCGCAGGTGCTGGAAGATGTCGGCACCGTCTTCGACGCGCACCGCACCGCGGATGGCGCCAGCGTCGCGGTGATCAGCGGCGAAGTGCGCATCTGGCCGGGCGAACCACGGACCGCACGACCGGAAGCACTGGCCGACCTGCGCGCCGGCCAGTACGCGGAAATAACCGGCGGCCACCTCGCTGCGCTGGAACGACGGGCCGACCTGGCACAGCACACCGCCTGGTTGCCGGCCGATATCCATTTCGAACACAGCACGGTGGGCGACGTGGCGCGCCGCTTCGACGCCTACGGCGGCAAGCCGTTGCGCATCGACGACCCGGCGCTGGCCACCACCCGCATCAGCGGCCGTTTCCACGCGCGCGACCCGGAAGCATTCGTGGCCTATCTGGGCAGCTTGCCCGGCGTGCGCGTGCAGCGCGGCGCGGATGACATTCGTATTACGCGCAAGCTGTAAGAAAAAATTCATCGAATCGGCGGTACCCGACTGGCGCGCCGGGCACTCGTAGAGGTTATGTGGCGGCGATGCGTGTGCAGCGCCGCCTTTCTTTTCCCTCTCGCCCCAAGGTTCGCTCCATGCGCAAGACGCTCGCCCTCCATATCGCGCTGCTGCTCGGCGGCACGCTGTCCGTGTCGCTCCATGCGCAGGAACCCGCTGCTGCCTCCGCGCCGGCGATCGCGCCGATGCCGCTGGCACAGGCGCTGGACCTGCTGGCCAGCCGCAGCGGCCTGCAGCTCGTCTATTCGGCCGACGTGGCCGAGAGCGTAAAGAGCCGCGGCGCCAGCGCCGGCGCGCCGCGCGAGCAGTTGCGCCAATTGCTCGCCGGCACCGGCCTGGACTACCGCTTCGTCACCCCCACCACCGTCACCATCGTGCCGGCGGCGCGCACGGGAAACGCACCGGCGGCGGACGCGACGGCATCGCGCGGCCTGCCGCCGGTGGACACCGATAACGCCACGCGCGAACTGGCGCCGATCAGCGTGCATGCCAACGCGGTAGACACGCTGGCGCCGAGCGCTGCGCCGCTGGATGCGGTGCAGCCGACCTCGGTGATCGACGAGCGCTTTATCCGCGACGGCCTGCGCTTCAACTCCAACTTCGACGACATCATCAAGTACGCGCCCAGCGTCACCGTCACCTCGCCGGAAGGTCCGGGCCTGGGCAAGAACGAAGGCATCAGCATCCGCGGCTTCCAGGACGGCCAGTTCAACATCACCTTCGACGGCATCCCGTTCGGCGACGCCAGCGATCTGCACCACACCACCTCGGCCTACTTCAACAACCACGTGCTGGGCCAGGCCGAGATCGACCGCGGCCCCGGCGGCGGCTCGACCATCGGCAACGCCACCTTCGGCGGCACGGTGGGTCTGCGTTCGCGCGATCCCAGCGACGTGCCGGGCATCACGCCCTACCTCACCGTGGGCAGCTGGAACACGCGCGCCGGCGGTGTCGCGGTGGACGAGCAGCTGGGCGCGCACACCAGGCTGTTCGCCGATATCTCCAAGGAAGCCAGCGACACCTACCTCAAGGGCACCGACGACCGCCGCGAGCATGCCTTCGTCAAGACGGTGACCGATCTGGGCGCCGCCACCACGCTGACCTTCGTCACCAGCTACAACCAGGAACACCAGAACACGGTGCAGGGCGCGACCCTGGGCGAGATCGCGCAGTACGGCTGGCGCTATGGCCTGCGCGACGATCCGCGGCTGCAGTCGTACCAGGACTACAACCGGGCCGCGTACTACTCCAGCTTCACCTATGTCGGCCTGGTCACGCGGCTGGGCGAATGGGACGTGGACAACAAGGTCTACTACAACAGCTTCGACCACTGGTCGCTCAAGACCAGCGACGCCACCGATAACAACTTCGCCGACAACGGCGTGACCTTCTACGACGCGAAAGGCAAGAAGCTGGGCAAGTCCGCCACCGACGTGCCGGGCAAGCAGGCCGACAACGGCTTCCGCGCGTTTGGCGACGTCTTGCGCCTGGGGCGCGAGCTGGGTCCGGGCACCTTGCAGACGGGCGTGTGGCTGGAGCGCAATCTGGATCAGCGCTATCAGTTGCCGCTGGACATGACCACCGGCCAGCACAGCGGCACCAAGTACGGCCCGGTCTACAACTACCAGTTGCAGGACCGCACCGACACCGCGCAGCCCTTCGTGCAGTACGACTGGCGCCTCACCGACCAGCTCACGCTGAGCCCGGGCCTGCGCTATGCCTCAGTCACGCGCAGTCTGGATGCAAGCCTCAACAAGATCTCGCCGCCGGTGCCCGCGCATGCCGAGGCGACCTATAGCGCCACCCTGCCCTCGCTGAGCTTGCACGACCGCCTCAGCGACGAATGGAGCGCCTACGCGCAGGTGGCGCGAGGCTTCCTGGCCCCGCCGATCGACGTGATCGAATTGAACGGCACGCGCGGGCTGGATCCGGAACTGACCACCAATTACCAGATCGGCACGGCCTATGCGACGCGCGGGCTGACCTTCGGCGCCAACCTGTACTACATCGATTTCAAGAACCTGATCGCGCAGACCGAGGTGAAGACCGCCAATGGCAACGAGAGCGCCTACGTCAACGGCGGCGGTGCGGTCTACAAGGGCGCCGAGGCGGAAGCGACCTATGCGCTGACGCCGTCCCTGAGCCTTTACGGCAACGCCAGCTATAACCAGGCAACCTACAAAGGCAGCAGCGTGCAGGTCGCGGCCACGCCGAAAGTGACGGCCGCGCTGGGCCTGCTCTACAGCAGCCAGCAGGGCTGGTTCGGATCGCTGATGGGCAAGTTGGTGGGCCATCAGTACGGACTGGACAACGCCACCGATGCCAGCGGCAAGGACGTGTTCGCCAACCAGGCGCGCATCTCCGGCTATATGTCGTGGGATGCGGCATTCGGCTTCCGTGGCGATCATGGCCCCTGGGGCGGCAAGGGCTACTCGGTGAGCGTGGACATCAACAACCTGTTCAACGTGCACAAGCTGGCCGGCTACGCGGGCACGCAGTCGGTCAGCGGCACGCCGCTGTACTTCGGGCTGCCGGGCCGTGGCGTGTTCCTCGATCTGTCGGTGAAGCTGTGAGGATGCCGGGCGGCATCGTCCGCGTAGCGCTGCTGGGTGCGGCGCTGCTGGCACCCGTAGTGGCGCAGGCAGATGAGGCGACGCTGCGCCTGCGCATCGTGGTGCTGCGCCATGGCGTGCGTGCGCCGACCAAGGCGCCGGATGCGCTGGCGCCTTATGCCAACCGGCCGTGGGCCGCGTGGCCGGTGGCGCCGGGGCAGCTCACCCCGCACGGCATCGACGGCATGCGCGCGCTGGGTGCGAGCTATCGTCGCATGTTCGCGGTTGACGGGCTGTGGTCCGGTGCCTGCGATCGAGCCGGCGAGCTTGTCGTGATTGCCGACAGCACGCCGCGCAATCACGCCAGCGGCGCGGCGCTGGTGCAGGGGCTGATGCCGGATTGCCACGGCACGTATCTCGCCTTGCCTACCGAGCAGAACAACGCGCTGTTCCATGTCGGCGGCAAGGATGACGACAAGGACGACGACGACAAACCGGCGCTGCCCGCGACATGGCCACCCGCGGAGTTGGCCGAACTGCAACGCGTGCTGCTCGGTTGCGAAGGTTCGAACTGCCTGGCCCAGGCGCATGCGGACGGCCGCAAGACCTTGCTCGACGCAGCCGACGATACGGAACGCGCCAAGGCGCTGAAGACCGCCGGCAGCCTGAGCGAAAACCTGATGCTGGAATACGCGCAGGGCTTCCCTTCCGCGCAGGTGGCCTGGGGCCAGGGTGACGAAGCGGCGATCGGCCGTCTGGTCACCATGCACAACCTGCAGTTCGCACTGGCCAAGAAAACGATGCCGGCCGCTGCGCGCGGTGGCTCCAACTTGCTGGCGCACGTGCTGGCGACCCTGCAGCAGGCGGCCGGCGAGAAGCCGCAAGCCGCATCGCTGGCGCCAGCCTCGGCGCGTGCCGTGCTGGTGGTGGGTCACGACACCAACCTCGCGCAACTGGCCGGGCTGCTGGATGTGGACTGGCACGACGCCGCGCACCCGGACGACTATCCACCCGGTGGCGCGCTGGTGTTCGATCTGTGGCAGGCGCATGGCAATGTCAGCGTGACCGTCTCCACCGCGATGCCCACTTTGGATGCCTTGCGCCATGCGGACTTCGCCGCAGCGGACGCGCTGGTGCGCAAGACGCTGAAGCTCGCGCCCTGCCCCGGCAGCGACCGATGCCCGCTGGACCAGGTTTCCCGTTGGTTGCGCACGCGCATGGACGCCACGCGTATCGATCCCGCACTGCCGGCGCTGCGTGCCTGGCCCGCCGCATCGCAAGAAGCTCCGCATGAACCAGCAGTCAGCAAACCGGCCACGGCGGTGCCCCAAGCCAAGGGCTAGCGCTTAAGCTATGGCGCTTTGCAGTAGCCCGGAGTTCCGCACGTGACCGATCTGATCAAAGTCGTCCTGCTCGGCATCATCGAAGGCATCACCGAGTTCCTGCCCATCTCCAGCACCGGCCACCTGCTGATCGCCGAGAAGCTGGGCCTGGGTGAGCGCTCAGACCTGTTCAACGTGGGCATCCAGGCCGGCGCCATCCTCGCGGTCACCTTCATCTACTGGAAGCGCATCTGGAGCCTGCTGACGCAGTGGCGCGATTCGGCCAACCGCGACTATCTGTTGAAGCTGTTCGTGGCTTTCATGATCACCGCGGTGCTGGGCTTCATCGTCACGCACATGGGCTTCAAGCTGCCCGAGGCGGTGACCCCGATCGCGTGGGCCTTGGTGATCGGCGGCCTGTGGATGCTCGGCGCCGAGCAGATGGCCGCCCGCCAGGTCGACCGCACCGAGGTCACCTGGACGGTGGCGATCCTGGTCGGCATCGCGCAGATCGTGGCTGGCGTGTTCCCCGGCACCTCGCGCTCGGGCGCAACCATCTTCACCGCCATGCTGGCCGGCACCAGCAATCGCGCGGCAGCCACCGAGTTCGCCTTCCTGGTGGGCATTCCCACCATGTACGCCGCCACCGGCTATGAGCTGTTGAAGGTGCTGAAGAACGGCGGCGTGGCGCACGAGGACTGGACCGCGCTGGTGGTCGGTTTCGTGGTCTCGGCCATCGTCGCCTTCGTCGCGGTGAAGTGGCTGCTGGGCTATATCCGCACGCACCGCTTCACGCCGTTCGCGATCTACCGCATCGCGCTGGGTGTTGCGCTGCTGCTGTTGATGCCGGCCGGCGCATAAGAGCACCGCGAGGTAGGTTGGGGTGAGCCGCCAGGCGAACCCCAACATCGCCAGCTCCATGCGCTTCGCCATGTTGGGATTCGCCTTATGGCTCACCCCAACCTACGACGTTCCATGACATAGTTCCCCGTGTTATGGAACCGTCATCCCACTATCGCCTGCTCGACCTGCATATCGACGTCGCGCGCCAGCGCGTGACGCGCGATGGCGACCTGCTCGACGTGCAGGGCCTGAATTTCCAGTTGCTGGCCTGCCTGCTGCGGCACGGCGATGCGGTGGTCGATTTCGACACGCTGATGGCCGAGGTGTGGGCGCCGGCGGTGGTGAACGAGGAAACCGTTACCCAGCGCGTGAAGTTGCTGCGCCAGGCGCTGGGCGACGACGGCCGCAATCCGCGCTATATCCGCTCGGTGCGCGGCCGGGGCTATCAGTTGTGCGAAGCGCCGCGGATGGCGGAAGCCTCGATCGCCGACGAGCCGGTGACGCGGCAGCGAAGCTTGCGCCCGTGGATGGCCGGACTCGCTGCGATCGCCGTGTTCGCCCTGGGCGGCGCGTGGTGGTATCGCTCGTCCATCGAGCACGGCCGCATCGATCCCGCGCAGACCCTGATGAACCGCGCCGCCTACTACGCCGGCATCGGCCAGAAGGACAACAACGAGCGCGCGATCAACCTCTATCAGCAAGTGCTGGTCCGCGATCCGACGAATGCCGCGGCGCGTGTGGGCCTGAGCCGCGCCTATAGCGCGCGAGTGTGCCTGTACAACTTCCCTTACGGCTGGACGCAGCAAGCGCGCGGCGAAGCGCAGGCCGTGCTGAAGGCCGAACCGGACAACAGCGGTGCCTGGTCCGCGCTGGCCTATGCGAACGATTGCGCGGGCGAACTGGCGGCCGCGCTGCGCGCCTACGAAAAGGCGATCGCGCTCGATCCGAACGACGATGGGGCACGCGCTTCGGCGGCCTATCTCTATCAGGAGCAAGGCCGCCTGGCGGAAGCCTTGCACGCCAACCTCGACATGCATGGCGATCCGTCGCGCGTGCGCTTCCGCGCCGTGCAGATCGCACGCGAGCTGGAGCTGCTGGGCTTCACCGACGCGGCCGAGCGACGCCACCGCGAAAGCTTCCAGCTCTATCCGGACAATCTGTTCTCCAATATCGCCTGGCCACGCCACCTGTTCCTGCAGGGACGTTTCAAGGAAGCGCAGGAGGCACTGGAACAGGCGCTGGCGCGCAACACGCCGCATGTCGATCTCTATGTGCTGCGCGGAGAACTCGCGCTGCTGCGCGGCGACCGTGACGGCGCACGCCGCGCCTTCGAACAAGCACGGCAACTGCGTCCGCAGATGAGCCTGCCCACCACGCTGGCCACCTTGTATGGGGCGACGGCACCCGCCGCGGCATGGCTCGACCAGCGCATCGCGCAGATGCAGCGCCAGTTCCTCGGCGGCGCCGGCTATCCCGGAGACTATCTCGAACTGGCCCTGGTGCAGGAAGCGCGCGGACTGCATGCCGATGCGCTGCACTCGGTGGATGCGGCCGTGCAGGCGGGCTACAGCGACCGGGCTTACCTGCAGACCTCGCCCCTGCTGCGCGGCCTCGCCAACGATCCGGCCTACGCCGCGTCGATCGATACGCTGAGCCAACGCGTCGCGGCACAACGCGCGCAGGTGCTGGCCGCCGACTGGCGGCCAGCGGATCTGCGCGACCTGCCTTAGTGGCCCGGCAGGGCCGCTTTCAACAGATAATCGCGAAAGATTTCCTGCGACTGCGGATGCGCATAGCGCTGGTTGTACGCGGTGCTGGTGACCACCGCGACCAGGTGCCGCGACGGCACCACGAACACGTAGTTGCCGCCGTTGCCGCTCATCGCCCACACCGGTTCGTCGATACCGGTGATCGGCTTGCGGAAGCTCCACCACAGGTAACCGTAGTCCGCGTCGTCGCGCGCCTGCGCATGCACGCTGAGCATGGCGTGCATCCACGCCGCCGAGATCACCTGCTTGCCGTGCCAGCGGCCTTCGTCCAGCGCGAGCTGGCCGAGCTTGGCCAGGTCGCGGCTGCGGTAACGCGTGCCACCGCCGCCCATGCCGATGCCCAGCGGCGAGGCGTTCCACTGCACGTGCTCGATGCCCAGCGGCTTTTCCAGCGCTTCGGCGGCGAAGCGCGACAGCGGCATATGCGCGGCGCGTTCCACCACCGCACCGGAGACGAACGCACCGGCCGTGCAGTAGGCGAACGCGCGGCCGTGCGGGCTGTCGGCCGGCTTGGCCATCCACGGCGCGAAGCCCTTGATCGGCAGGTCCAGCGCGAATTGCAGCCAGTCTTCGGTGACGTACATGCGCTCCTCGTTGCCGGAGGAGAACTCGTTCTCGTCGTTGCATTCCCACAAGGAGCTCATGCTCAGCAGGTCTTCCAGCGTGATCGCCTGCTTGCGCGGGTCGGCATGCTGCAGCGGCTGCTTGTCCGGGAAATAGCCGTAGACCTTGGCCTGCACGCTGGGGATCAGGCCGCGGTCGATGGCGGCGCCGGCCAGCAGCGCGGTGACGCTCTTGCTGGCCGAGCGCACGTCGTTGAGGTGATCGGCGTCGCTGCCGTTGAAGTAGTGCTCGTAGACCAGCTTGCCGTCGCGGGCGATCAGCACGCTGGTGATGTTCTTGTAGCTGCCGTCGGCGAGCTTGGCTTCGAGGGCCGCGAGCGGGGCGGTGTCCACCTGTGCGAGGCGGGCATCGGCGACGGGCCAGCCGTCGTCGTGCGCGGCGGGGGCTCGATATTCGGCGGCGGACAACGCGAGCGAGCAGCTCGCCAGCAAGGTTGCGAGCAGGTAACGCCTGGGATGGTGCATGGTCGGACTCCACGGTTGAGGTGCCCATGGAGTCCAGCGCGGCGGCGAATGAAGCGCCGGAAGACCGAATGAAGATTTCTGAAGTGCTTTAAGTTCAGCGACTTGTGCTGCCGTCGCCGGCACGGCTTTGGCTGAGTCGGCCAGTCGATGGTTGTGACGCGCAAAACCAAGGTGCATCGGCTAGGGCAAAACCCATTGCAATTCGTCGATCACGCTTCCGCCTGACGCGCCGCCACCTCGTTACCTTACTTCCGGATGTTGATCGCAATGGTTGAGCAAATATTGCTTTGCAGCGTCCACCACCTGCTTACCCGAGACGGCACCTAGGATCGAAGCGCAATCCGTTCCGATCGAAAGATTGAGTGGGATCATCAGGGGACGCCCGTCGGGCGACGTCCGGTTGAGAACTACCCAGACCCTGGTTCGATCTGCATCTCCTCCACGAACCCCCAGAACATCGAGGCCTGAACCGTTGACGTTCTTCTTCAGGATGGGGCTTGGATCTTTGTTGTCGCGGTTATCAAACTCCAAAGCTTGCAAAGTAGCGTAGTAATCCTTGGTGCCGAGTTCGCCCCGATCAAAGTAATCAGAGAGAGCAAGGAAACCGCCACCGACAGCGATCAGGATCACAGCCAGCAATCCACTACCGTATAACCAAGCGCTCGTTGTCCGCATCTGGCTGCTCACAGTTGAGTGCCCCATCATTCCTGGTTGAATCCAGAAAGATCAGGCGGCACGGTGCCAGGACTAAGAGTGAAGACCTGAACTCCTGGCAATCCAGAGATCTGATCGAACATCTCCCCAGGCGCAGTCGTCGGGCTGACCGGAATACCTCCGGCTTGGAGTGCATGTCCCACTGCCGTAGAGCAGTTATGGGTTATGACGCCGTATTTTTCCTTGCTGTAAGCCCGCATTGCCCACCCCATCGATGCTTCATCACCCGGTGCCGTATATGGAATGACAGCGATGGAGACTTTCCGCTGCATCAGCTGTGTATCTAGATAACTAGTAACACTGGATCCATACGGATCGGCCGTTCCGTAGCTGAACAGGCCAGCGTGTGAGGTTGCTACCGCGATGTGACCGAAAGGGTTGCCGGCAGTTGCACCGCTGTAGATCACCACCGTAGCGAGACCGAGCGGATCAATCGCTGTCAATGGATTACCGCCCACATAAGCATAGGTATTATGGCCGGCTACCAAACCCAAAGGATCAGACTGGATATAACGTGCATCTGCGTGTTGGCTGATCGTGACTAAGCAGAGCATTCCTGCCCATATAGCTATCGCCGTTCTCATTGGGAACCACCTCGTTGCCCAGCTTTCGCTCGCTCGACTGATTGCAAGTATGCTGCTTGGCGTTGCTGAGTCTCAGATACCCAGCCAAGGCTTTCGATTGTTCGTGCCAATGCCACCTGGTTGCGATAGATGTCCATATAGCCGTCCCTCATCGCGAGAGGGATCTTGTCCGGGGTCGGATAGAACTTCGCGTAGCGCTCATCGACCATGCGGCGGTAGGCATCCCCTCGAACCAACAGTCCCACGATGTTGTTCGGGTCGATTGCCAGCGCCAAGTCGGTGAGTGACACGACACGTTCGGGGGATCGATTCTCAACATAGAACTGCATCAAAGTCCCCATCGGAACCAGCAAAGCCTCACGCCGGCTGAGCGGGCGCAGGTAGATACCGGTCGCAATGGCCCGAGAAGTGATGCCCAGCTCCTCCCGGTACTGGCTATCCGACTTCGTGCCGCCGGACGTCGCCTCGATGTTCAGCCATTCGCCGTTTTCACGCTGGTATTTGACGAAGACATGATGCGGTGCGGTTGCGAGCGTGACGGGAAGACCCAGCTTATGCCCGAGAATCACGAACAGGATGGGCATCGAAACGCAGTTTCCCTTGCGGGTGGCGAGGTAGCGCGAGATCAGCTTCCCCGGAATGCTTAGGCCAAGCTCATCGTCCAGGTCGTAGCTGAAAGGACGAAAGTCATTCCAAGGACCGGTTTGATAGAGCGTGGATATCAGCACAGTGACCTTGATGTCGTTGCCGGTCGCCTCGCCTTGAGGGAAGCGCGCTTTCACTTTGGCGGCCCATGCGTCCAGCAGGGCCAAGGTCGACTTCTCATCCACCGCCGGATCGATCATTCGTTCGATGGCCACTTCGGCACGCGCCAGATCAATCTGCTCGTCGGGTTGCTGCAGGAGTGAGGAAAGCACGCCAAGGTTGGGATCTTTGGAAACCGTGCTCTTCTGGAGTTCAGCGGCATTGCCGGAGAGCGGTGCTCCGACAGTCATTGAAAACGCCAGGGCCATGACCCAGCGATGCATGCCCCCCTCCCGTTCCAAGCAATGGATGCTTTTCAAGAGCAAGCAGGAAGAGTCATCGCGATCTTCTGCAAGCACGGACGGCAACGTAACAGCCATGCAAGCGCAGGCCTGTCTTTTCCGTACGGAATTAAGAGCAAGCCGCAGATGCGATCCGCGATGAGCCCCACGCTCAGGCGCTCAACCGCTCCGGCGTGTCCACCTTCCCCACCACGGGTGCCTTCTTGTAGCCCGGCTCGTTGGTGCGATCGAACAATTCGCGCACCCATTCGATAAAGGCCTGCACGCGCGCCGACAGGTGCTTCTTCTGCGGATACACGATCCACACCGGCTTGCCGGTGGAGATGGTGTCGGTCATCACCAGCTCGAGCATGCCCTTGTCGAGCATGCAGGCCACCAGCATGTGCGGGGCCTGGGTGATCCCCAGGCCCGCCGAAGCGGCCTGGATCACCGATTCGCCGTCGTTGATCAGCAGGTGCGCTTCCACGTCCACGCCGACCTGGCCGCTGGGCGTATCGAACTGCCACTGGCGCGGGCGGCCGTTGGGGTAGACGTAGTTGATGATGCGGTGCTGCTTGAGGTCTTCGATGCTGAGCGGGGCGCCGTGCTTGAGCAGGTATTCGGGCGAGGCGCAGACCACGTTGCGCAGGTAGCCGATCTTGCGGGCGATCAGGCTGGAATCCTCCAGCTCGCCGACGCGGATGGCGCAGTCGATGCCTTCTTCGTTGAGGTCGGCCGGACTGTCGCTCATGGACAGTTCCAGGCGGATGTCCGGGTAGCGGCGCTCGAATTCGTCCAGCCGCGGGATCACCGCGGCGCGGCCCACGGCCAGCGAAATACCCACACGCAAGCGGCCGGTGGGTTTGCGGGTGGCGTAGTTCAGGGCCTCGGTCGCCTCGGTGAGATCGGCGAGGATTTCCTTGCAACGGGCGTGGAACGCGGCGCCATCGTCGGTTAACCGCAGCGAACGTGTCGAGCGGAACAACAGTCGGGCGCCCAAGCGTTCTTCCAGCCGGGACACCGCCCGGCTCACGCCGGACGGGGTCATGCCCAATTGGACGGCGGCGGCGGCAAAGCTCTTGGCTTCGACCACGCGGACGAAGGCGGATATTGCGGCAAAGTCTTCCATACGGGCGATTCTCCGCTCATTCGTGACTCGGAGTCACTACTGCATTGCACAACCGGGGGATTTTCTAAACTGGAAGGTACACCTATTCTCTCGCGCCTCGAACGGTTTGAACCGATCGGTTTACTAATTCTCGGAGCGCATCATGAAGAAACGATGGATCTTCGCCACCCTCGCCGTGGTTGCCGTGGCCGGCAGCTGGGCCGTGCTCGGCAGCCGCGGCGAAACCCACGCCCAGGCCGCCGCCGGCGGGCCGCCGGAAGTGACCGTCGCCCAGGTGCTGGTCCGCGCGGTCAACGATTCCAATGAGTTTACCGGCCGCCTGCAGGCGGTGGACACCATCCAGCTGCGGCCTCGCGTGAGCGGCTATGTGGACTCGGTGCATTTCACCGAGGGCGCCATGGTCAAGAAAGGCCAGTTGCTGTTCCGCATCGATCCGCGGCCCTACCAGGCCGAAGTGGATCGCCTGCAGGCCAATCTCAGCCAGGCCCGCTCGGAACTGACCCTGGCCGACGCCAACGCCGCCCGCGGCCAGCGCCTGCTGGAACAGCATGCCGTTTCGCGCGAGGAAGGGGACCGCCTCAGCACCGCCGCCCAGAGCGCCAAGGCGCAACTGGCCTCGACCGGCGCCGCGCTGGAGGCCGCCAAGCTCAATCTCGGCTTCACCGAGGTGCGCGCACCGGTCGACGGCCGCGTCAGCAACGCCTTGATCACGCCCGGCAACCTGGTCACCAGCAATGACGTGCTGACCAGCGTGGTCAGCGTGAATCCGGTCTACGCCTACTTCGACGTCGACGAGCACAGCTATCTGAAGCTCGAACAGCTGCGCCGCGAGCGTGGCGTGGCGCCGAAGGTGACGATGGCGCTGTCCAACGAGCAGGGCTTCCCGCACGCCGGCCGCATCGACTTCGTCGACAACCAGCTGCGCGCCGGCTCCGGCACGATCCGCCTGCGCGCGGTGTTCGACAACGCCGACGGCAGCTACACCCCCGGCCTGTACGTGCGCGTGCAACTGCGCAGCGACAGCCAGCGCCCGCGTGCGCTGATCGACGACCGCGCGGTGGCCTCGGACCTCGGCAACAAGTACGTGCTGGTGCTGAAGGACCGCAAGGTGGAATACCGCCGCGTGGTCACCGGCCCGCTGCTCGACGGCCTGCGCGTGGTCGACGAAGGCCTCGGCAAGGACGACGTGGTGGTGGTCAACGGGCTGCAGCACGTGCGTCCCGGCGCCGAAGTGAATGCCACCAAGGTCGCCATGGAAACCCGCAGCCTGGATCCCGACAAGCAGTTGGCACTCGGCGGCGGCAACAACACCAAGGTCGCCGCACAGCACTGACCGATGGACATGACCCTCCGCCGAGCGCGGCGGAGGGATGCAACGAACGGCATCTCCAGGCGCGTCGAACACGCGCCTTCAGGGCCGGCTTGTCCTAAAGAACTCTCAGGACCGATCCGATGAAAATCGCCCAATTCTTCGTGGACAGGCCGATCCTGGCCGGCGTCCTCTCCGTACTGATCCTTATCGCGGGCGGCATCTCGCTGTTCCGCCTGCCGATCTCCGAATATCCCGAAGTGGTGCCGCCCACCGTGGTGGTGCGCGCCAGCTATCCCGGCGCCAACCCCAAGGTGATCGCCGAAACCGTCGCTACGCCGCTGGAAGAACAGATCAACGGCGTGGAGAACATGCTCTACACCTCCTCGCAGTCGACCAGCGACGGCGCCATGACGCTGACCGTCACCTTCGCACTGGGCAGCGACCTGGACAACGCCCAGGTGCAGGTGCAGAACCGCGTGGCGCAGGCCCTGAGCAAGCTGCCGCAGGAAGTGCAGCGGCTGGGCGTGACCACGCAGAAGAGTTCGCCCGACCTGACCATGGTCGTGCATCTGACCTCGCCCGATAACCGCTACGACATGCTGTACCTGTCCAACTACGCGCGCCTGCACATCAAGGACCAGCTCGCGCGCTTGAACGGTGTCGGCGACGTGCAGCTGTTCGGCGCCGGCGAGTACAGCATGCGCGTGTGGCTGGACCCGGAAAAACTCGCTTCGCGCCAGCTCACCACCGGCGACGTGATCCATTCCATCCAGGAACAGAACGTGGCGGTGGCCGCCGGTGCGCTGAATGCGCCGCCCGGCCCCGGCAACGCGGCGTTCCAGCTCAACATCAATACGCAGGGCCGCCTGATCACCGAGGAGGACTTCCTCAATATCATCGTGCGCACCACCGCCGACGGCGGCGTGACGCATCTGCGCGACGTGGCCAGCGTGGAACTGGGTTCGAACAACTACGCGCTGCGCAGCCTGCTCGACAACCAGCCGGCGGTGGCGATTCCGATCTTCGCCCGGCCGGGTTCCAACGCGATCCAGATCTCCGACGAAGTGCGCGCCACCATGGCGGGCCTGCAAAAGGAGTTCCCGCAGGGCATCGAATATCACATCGTGTACGACCCGACCGTGTTCGTGCGCGGCTCGATCGAAGCGGTGGTGCACACCCTGTTCGAAGCCATCGCCCTGGTGGTGCTGGTGGTGATCCTGTTCCTGCAGACCTGGCGCGCCTCGATCATCCCGCTGGTGGCGGTACCGGTGTCGCTGATCGGCACGTTCGCGGTGATGTACCTGGCGGGCTTCTCGCTCAACGCGCTGTCGCTGTTCGGCCTGGTGCTGGCGATCGGCATCGTGGTGGATGACGCGATCGTGGTGGTGGAGAACGTCGAGCGTCACATCGAACACGGCATGCAGCCTAAAGAAGCCACGCGCCAGGCGATGAAGGAAGTGACCGGCCCGATCGTGGCCACCGCCCTGGTGCTGTGCGCGGTGTTCGTGCCGACGGCCTTCATCAGCGGCCTGACCGGCCAGTTCTATCGCCAGTTCGCGCTGACCATCGCCATCTCCACGGTGATCTCGGCGTTCAACTCGCTGACCCTGAGCCCGGCGCTCGCCGCCATCCTGCTGCGCGCCCATGACGCGCCGAAGGACAAGCTCACGGTGTGGATGGACAAGAGCCTGGGCTGGGTATTCCGTCCGTTCAACCGCGTGTTCACCAGCGGTGCCAACCGCTACGTCGGTAGCGTGAAGCGCGTGCTGCGCGCCAGCACGGTCACCTTGATGGTGTACGGCGGCCTGGTGGCGCTGGGCTTCCTCGGCTTCGCCCACGTGCCGACCGGCTTCGTGCCGCAGCAGGACAAGCAGTACCTGGTGGCGTTCGCCCAGCTGCCCGACGCGGCTTCGCTGGATCGTACGGAAGACGTGATCCGCCGCATGAGCGACATCGCCCTGAAGCAGCCGGGCGTGCAGAGTGCGGTGGCATTCCCGGGCCTGTCGATCAACGGCTTCACCAACAGCACCAACTCCGGCATCGTGTTCGCCACGCTCAAGCCGTTCGAAGAGCGCCGCGACGCGTCGCTGTCGGCCGGTGCGATCTCGATGGCGCTCAACCAGAAGTTCGGCGGCATCCAGGATGCTTATATCGCGGTGTTCCCGCCGCCGCCGGTGATGGGCCTGGGCACGATCGGCGGTTTCCGCCTGCAGATCGAGGACCGCGGCGACGCCGGCTTCGAGGAGCTGTACAAGCAGACCCAGAACCTGATCGGCGAAAGCCGCAAGACGCCGACCCTTGCCGGCCTGTTCTCCAGCTACCAGGTAAGCGTGCCGCAGATCGACGCCAACGTGGACCGCGAAAAGGCCAAGGCCGAAGGCGTGGACCTGGCCGACGTGTACCAGACCATGCAGGCCTACATGGGCTCGCTCTACGTCAACGACTTCAACCGCTTCGGCCGCACCTACCAGGTGAACGTATCCGCCGACCAGCACTTCCGTCGTGAACCCGAAGACCTGCTGCAGCTGCGCACCCGCAATGCGCGTGGCGATGCGATTCCGCTGGGTTCGTTCCTGAGCGTGCATCAAGGCGTCGGTCCGGATCGCGTACAGCATTACAACGGTTATCCAACCGCCGAGATCAATGGCGGCCCCGGCCCGGGCTTCAGCTCCGGCCAGGCGCAGGATGCGATGGAGAAGCTGGCCCGCGAGAACCTGCCCAACGGCATGTCGTTCGAATGGACCGAGCTGACCTACCAGCAGATCCTCGCCGGCAATACCGCGGTGCTGGTGTTCCCCTTGTGCGTGCTGCTGGTGTTCCTGGTGCTGGCTTCGCTGTACGAGAGCCTGACCTTGCCGCTGGCGGTGATCCTGATCGTGCCGATGGTGCTGTTGTCCGCGATCTCCGGCGTGTGGTTGTCCGGTGGTGACAACAACATCTTCACCCAGATCGGCTTGATCGTACTGGTGGGCCTGGCCTGCAAGAACGCGATCCTGATCGTGGAGTTCGCTCGCGAAGCGCAGATCCTGGAAGGCATGGACCGCACGCAGGCCGTGCTGGAAGCCGCCCGCCTGCGTCTGCGTCCGATCCTGATGACCTCGATCGCTTTCATCATGGGCGTGGTGCCGCTGGTGACTTCGCACGGCGCCGGCGCGGAGATGCGTCACGCGATGGGCGTGGCGGTGTTCGCCGGCATGCTGGGCGTCACCTTCTTCGGCCTGATCTTCACCCCGCTGTTCTACGTGATCATCCGCGGCTGGAGCGAACGCGCCGCAGAACGCCGCGCCGCCCGCCGCGCTGCCAAGGGCCTCAACACGCCCGCGCTGGAGAAACACTGATGTCTAGCTTGATTGAATCGTCCTTGATCAAAGCGGTGCAGGACTGGTTTGCCCGCCGCGCGCCGAAACAGGCACGCCTTAGCGCGATGGCCGCCGCCCTGCTGCTGGCCGGTTGCGTCAGCGTCGGGCCGGACTACCACCGGCCCGACGAGAAGCCGCTGACCTTGCAGGAAGCGGATGTCAGGCAGGAAAGCGCCGACGGCTTCCAGGCCGCCTGGTGGAAGCAGTTCAACGACCCCGCGCTGGATGCCCTGATCCAGCGCGCGGCGAAGAACGCGCCGGACCTGAAGATCGCCGTGGCGCATCTGAAGGAATCGCGTGCCCTGCTCGGCGTGACCCGCGCCGACCAGTGGCCGACCATCGATACCAATGTCGGCTACCAGCGCAGCCGCCAGCAGCAGCCGGGCTTCAGCACCGATCGCGTCACCGCCGAAAGCTACCGCGCCGGCTTCGACGCGAGCTGGGAGCTGGACCTGTTCGGCGGCGTGCGCCGCTCGGTCGAAGCGGCCGGCGCCGAGGCGCAGGCCAGCGCGGCCTCGCTGCAGGATGCCCAGGTGTCGCTGTTCGCCGAAGTGGCGCGCTACTACTTCGACCTGCGCGGCACGCAGCTGCGCGTCGACGTGGCCAAGCGCGATATCGAAAACCAGCGCGAGACGATGCGGCTGATCCGCGCACGCTTCGATATCGGTACCGGTTCGGAGCAGGACGTGGCCAGCGCCAATGCGCGACTGGCTTCGACCGAAGCGCAGTTGCCGGTGCTCGAGACGCAGGCGCATGCCGACGAGGCGCACCTGGCGGTGCTGCTGGGCGAGCGTCCCGGCGAGCTGGATATCGACCTGTCGCCCGGCAACTTCAAGCCGATCGACGTGGCGCTGCCGATCGGCAATGCCGGCGATGTGCTGGCACGCCGCGCCGACGTGCGCGTGGCCGAGCGCGAACTGGCCGCGGCCAATGCGCGCATCGGCGTGGCCAAGGCCGATTGGTTCCCGCATATCACGCTGGGCGGTTTCGTCGGTTTCCTGGCCGGACGCAGCAATGACTTCGGCGGGCCGTCCACGCGGGCGTGGTCGATCGCGCCGAGCATCAGCTGGCCGGGCCTGAACGTGCAGCGCGTGCGCAACAACGTGAAGGCGAGCGAAGCGCGCGCCGACGCGGCGCTGGCCAACTACCAGCGCACCGTGCTGCAGGCGGTGGAGGACGTCAGCAACTCGCTGGTCGGCTTCAATCTGCAGCGCGAACGCGTGCAGAAGCTGTTCGAGCAGGTGGCGCAGAGCCGCCGCGCGGCCGATCTGGCGCGCGTGCGCTACAACGAGGGCGCGGCGGATTTCCTGCAGCTGCTCGATGCGGAGCGCACCCAGCTCTCCGCCGAAGATGCGCTGGCCGAAGCGGAAGCGGCGATCAACCTGCGCGCGGTGGCCGTGTACAAGGCCATCGGCGGCGGTTGGGAAGCCTGCGGCGACGAGAGCTGCAGCCAGGTTGCGCAGGTGAAGTGAGGTTGTAGCGTCATGAGTCCTCCTGTCCCGTTTCCGCGCCGCGCCCCGCGCGAGCGCTTCGGCACCGAACCGCCGCCGAGCCAGCGCGTGGCGCTGGTCAGCGGCGCCAACCGCGGTCTCGGGCGGGAGGTATCCCGCCAGCTCGCCGCGGCCGGCATGACCGTCTTGCTCGGCGCGCGCCATCCCGCCGCCGGCGAGAAGGCGGCCAAGGCGCTGCGGCGCGAAGGCGGCGACGTCGTCGCGGTGCAGCTGGACGTGACGGTGCAGGCGGATGTCGATGCGCTGGCCGAGCGCATCGAGCGCGACTACGGCCGGCTCGATGTGCTGGTGAACAATGCCGGCGCATACTTCGACCTCAACGACCGCGCCTCGTCGGTCGATCTGGCCAATGTGCGCGGCGCGCTCGATACCAACCTGCTCGGGGCATGGCGGCTTTGCGAAGCCGCCGTTCCCTTCATGCGCCAGCATGCCTACGGGCGCATCGTCAACGTCTCCAGCGGTTGCGGCGCGATCGACAGCGAGGGCGAGGATTGCCCGGCGTACCGCGTGTCCAAGGCGGCGCTCAACAGCTATACGCGCATGCTCGCCGCGGAACTGCGCGGCAGCGGGATCCTGGTCAACGCGGTGTGCCCGGGCTGGGTCGCCACCGACATGGGCGGCCCCGGCGGGCGACCCGTCGCCGACGGTGCGGCCGGCATCGTATGGGCTGCCAGCCTGCCGCCGCAGGGTTCGCTGACCGGCGGATTCTTTCGCGATCGTGCGCCGATTGCCTGGTAAGCCGCGCTAAAAAGGCGCGAATGCGCACCCATCTGCGGGTGTGGCGTAAGGTCGCTGCCATACGTATGCAAGGCCTCTGCAAGCCGGCGCTGGCTAGACTGCGTCGCAAGTTCTGGCGGCTGCCCGCGCTATCCGCGCCGTGCTCCGCGCCGCCAGGACCCGGCCGCCCACGGCGCAATCCCGCGCCGTGCCCGCTTCACGCGGCCACACAGGCCGCCTTTTGCGGCCGGGGACTTTGCTCCCTCCCTGACTCCACCCCCGTACATCCCGGAATGCCCACATGGGCGCATCACGCATCTTTGATGGCTCTTATGTGAAATAGCGCACAGTTTGACTGTGATGCAGTTCCGCCAAGACCGCGCACCCGGGCGGTTGGTCACGGCTAGCCAGCCGTGTGCGTGTACGCCGCGCCTGATCCATGGAGGAATCTATGCAGTACACCAAGCCATCCCGCACTTCGCGGTACGCGCTCAACACCGCAGTCTTCAGCCTCGTCGCTTTCGGCGCCCTGCATGCGGCGCCATCCATGGCCAGCTGCGTCACCAACACCGCCACCAACACCACCAACTGCGATACCGCCGCGCCCAATCCATGGACCTCGGTGGTCGGCACCGGCCCGAGCACCGCTGCCGGCGCGGTGCTCAACCTCGCCGCGAATGCGCAGATCTCGGTCGGCAACGCCAACGCGATCAGCCTGGGCAACAACGCCAACATCACCCTCGGCACCGGCGCCAGCGTGCAGAACAACGCCACCAGCGGCGCCGGCCTGTGGTCGGCCGGCAACAACACGGTGGAGTTCGGCTCCAACGGCATCATCAACATCGCGCAGGGCGCGCAAGTCGTGGCGACCGGCACCCAGGGCAATGCCGAGGCCATCAACGTGATGGGCTCGGGCAACCAGATCATCAATCGCGGGCTGATCTCCGCCTCGCGCGCGGCAGCCATCTGGTTCGAGGACCGCAGCGTGGGCGCGGGCAACCTGGTGGACAACTACGGCACCATCCGCAGCCTGGCCGGTACCAATGCCAACGTGATCGGCAACAGTGGCAGCGGCAGCGTCACCTTCATCAACCGCAGCGGCGCGCGGGTGGAGGGCAGCCTGTCCTTTGCCAATGGCAACGACAACCTCACGCTGGAAGCCGGCTCGGTGATCACCGGCAGCTTCAACGGCGGCGGCGGCACCAACTCGCTGACCTTGTCCGGCGCCGCCGGCACCACCGATGCGCTGACCGGCAACATCCTCAACTTCCAGAGCCTGACCAAGAGCGGCGCGGGGATGTGGACGCTGTCCGGCGCGATCGGCAACAACGGTGGCGGCACGCCACTGTCGGTGCTGGTGCAGCAAGGCACGCTGGCGCTCACCGGCAACAACACCAGTTTCAACGGCAGCGTGCAGGTCAATGCCGCCGGCACGCTGGAAGCACGCGCGCAGAGCCTGCCGCCGGCCATCACCAACAACGGCCTGGTGCGCTTCGCGCAGCCGGACGCCGGTACCTATACCGGCGCAATCAACGGCAGCGGCGCGGTAGAGAAGACCCAGGGCGGCGTGCTCACCCTCACCGGCGTCAACGGCTACACCGGCGGCACCACCATCAAGGGCGGCACCGTCGCGATCGGTGCGGACAACGCCATCGGCGGCGCCAATGGCGGCATCGTGCTGGATGGCGGCGCATTGAGCTTGACCAATAGCTTCAACCTCGGCGCCGGACGCGCGGTGTCGGTCAGCGCGAACAACGGCACCATCGATACCGCGGCCGGCGTCAACAGCACGCTGAGCCAGGGCATCACCGGCGCCGGCATGCTGAGCAAGACCGGCACCGGCACGCTGGTGCTCGCCGGCAACAACAGCTATGCCGGCGGCACCACCATCGGCGGCGGCACTTTGCAGCTCGGTGCCGGCGGTACGAGCGGCAGCGTGCTGGGCGCGATCAACAACAACGGCACGCTGGCCTTCAATCGCAGCGACACCGTGACCTTGGGCAACCTGATCTCCGGCAGCGGCACGGTCAACCAGATCGGCAGCGGCGCCACCGTGCTCACCGCCAACAACAGCTATACCGGCCCGACCAACGTCAACGCCGGCGCGCTGTACGTCAACGGCGACCAGAGCGCCGCCACCGGCGCGACCACGGTGGCCAGCGGCGCCACGCTCGGCGGCATCGGCATCATCGGCGGCTCGGTGACCGTAGCCAACGGCGGCACGCTGTCGCCGGGCGGCAATACCGGCGTGCCCGGTACGCTGACCATCCGCAACGACCTCAATCTCGGCAGCGGCTCGCTGCTCAGCTACAACTTCGGCCAGGCCGGCGTGGTCGGCGGTCCGTTCAACGACCTGACCAAGGTCGGCGGCAACCTGGTGCTGGATGGCACGCTCAACGTGCAGACGCCGCCGGGCGGCAGCTTCGATACCGGCATCTACCGCGTGATCAGCTACCAGGGCACGCTCACCGATAACGGCCTGAACATCGGCACCATTCCGTCGCCGAACTTCTACGTGCAGACCTCGGTGGACAAGCAGGTCAACCTGGTCAACACCAACGGCCTCACGCTCAATTACTGGGACGGCGCGGCCGGACCCAAGAACGACGGCCAGATCAACGGCGGCAACGGCACCTGGCAGAACTTCAGCGGCAACGACAACTGGACCGACGACAACGGCACGCCGAACGCGCCGTTCTCCGACCGCTCCTTCGCGATCTTCTCCGCCGCGCCGGGCACGGTGACGGTGGACAACAGCCTGGGCAACGTCAACGTCGCCGGCATGCAGTTCGCCAGCAACGGCTACACCATCCAGGGCGATCCGGTGACCCTGGTCGGCAGCTCCAGCGATCCGGCTCACTCGGTGATCCGCGTGGGCGACGGCAGCAGCGACGGCGCGGCCTATACCGCCACCATCAACTCGGTGCTCACCGGCAACTCCGCACTGGTGAAGACCGACCTGGGCACCCTGGTGCTGGGCGGCACCAACACCTACACCGGCGGCACGCTGCTCAATGGCGGCACCGTGCAGATATCTAGCGATGGCAACCTCGGCGCCGCGGCCGGCGCGCTCAGCTTCGACCAGGGCACGCTGCGCACCACCGCGGATATCGCCACCAGCCGCGCCGTCACCCTCAATGCGGGCGGCGGCACGCTGGCCACGACAAGCGGTACGCAGCTGACGGTGAACAGCACGATCGCCGGCGCCGGTGCGCTGAGCAAGAGCGAAGACGGCACCGCCATCTTCACTGCCGACAACACCTACACCGGCGGTACCACCATCAACGGCGGCAGCTTGCAGCTCGGCAATGGCGGCACCAGCGGCAGTATCGTGGGCAACGTCGCCAACAACGGCACCCTGGTGTTCGATCGCGCCGACACCGTCACTTTCAACGGCGCCATCAGCGGCAGCGGTGTGCTCGATCAGGTCGGCGCCGGCACCACCGTGCTTACCGGCAGCAACAGCTATACCGGCGCGACCAACGTCAATGCCGGCGCGCTGTACGTCAACGGCAACCAGGCCGCCGCCACCGGCGTCGTCTCCGTCGCCAGCGGCGCCACGCTGGGTGGCACCGGCACCATCGGCGGCACGGTGCTGGTGGCCGATGGCGCGACGCTGTCGCCCGGCGGCCTGAGTGCGCCGGGCACGCTGAATATCCAGAAGGACCTGAGCCTGGGCAGCGGCAGCGTGCTCGACTATCGCTTCGGCCAGGCCAATGTGCCGGGCGGTACGCTCAACGACCTGGTCAATGTCGGCGGCGACCTGAAGCTGGCCGGCACGCTCAACGTGCAGGTGCCGGCGGGCGGCAGCTTCGGCACCGGCATTTACCGCGTGATCAATTACCAGGGCACGCTCACCAACCATGGTCTGAACATCGGCACCATTCCGTCGCCGAACTTCTACGTGCAGACCTCGGTGGACAAGCAGGTCAACCTGATCAACACCAATGGCCTCACCCTCAATTACTGGGATGGCGCGGCCGGCCCGAAGGACAACGGCGCGATCAACGGCGGCGACGGCCTGTGGCAGACCTCCAAGGGCAACGACAACTGGACCGAAGCCACCGGTGCGATCAACGCGCCGTTCTCGGATCGCGCCTTCGCCATCTTCACCGCCACGCCGGGTACGGTGACGGTGGACAACAGCCTGGGCAATGTCAGCGTCGCCGGCATGCAGTTCGCCAGTAACGGCTATACCGTCCAGGGCGATCCGATCGCGCTGGTCGGCACGGCGGCGGATCCGGCGCATTCGGTGATCCGCGTGGGCGACGGCAGCAGCGGCGGCGCGGCGTACACCGCCACCATCAACTCGGTGCTGACCGGCAGCTCCGCGCTGGTGAAGACCGACCTGGGCATCCTGGTGCTGGGCGGCGCCAACACCTACAGCGGCGGTACGCAGATCAACGGCGGCACGGTGCAGGTGTCCGGCGATGCCAACCTTGGCGCCGCGGCCGGCGCGATCGGTCTCGACCAGGGCACCCTGCGCAACAGCACCAGTTTCGCCACCAGCCGCGCGATCACGCTGGGCGCCGGCGGCGGCACGCTATCCACCGCCGCGGGCACCCAGTTGACGGTGAACAGCGCGATCACCGGCGCGGGCGCCCTGGGCAAGAGCGACACCGGCACGGCGATCCTCACCGCCAGCAACACCTATACCGGCGGCACCACCATCAACGGCGGCACCTTGCAGCTGGGCAATGGCGGCAGCAGCGGCAGCCTCGTCGGCGACGTGATCGACAACGGCACGCTGGCCTTCAACCGCTCGGACCTGGTGAGCTTCAACGGCAGCATCAGCGGCAGCGGCACGCTCAACCAGCTCGGCAGCGGCACCACCGTGCTCAATGCCGCCAACACCTATACCGGACTGACCACCGTCACCGCCGGTGCGCTCGCCGTCGGCGATGCCGCGCATGCAACGGCGTCTGTGGCGGGCAGTGCGCAGGTGGCGACCGGCGCCACGCTGGGCGGCTATGGCCGCATCGGCGGCGCGGTGAACAACGCCGGCACCATCGCGGTGGCCGATGCCTTGCCGGCCTTTGCCGGCAGCGCCAAGAGCAGCTTCACCATCAACGGCACGCTGACCAACGCCGGCCTCGCCCAGCTCGGCGGCGCCGGCATCGGCAACACGCTCAAGGTCGGCGGCTACGTGGGCCAGAACGGCACGCTGGCGCTCAACACGCTGCTGGCCGGCGACAACGCGCCGTCGGACCGGCTGGTGATCGACGGCGGCCGTGCCTCCGGATCGTCCGTGCTGAAGATCGCCAACGTCGGCGGCCTGGGCCAGGAAACGCCCGGCAACGGCATCCTGGTGGTCGATGCGATCAACGGCGGCAGCACCGCGGCGAATGCCTTCGCGCTGGGCGGCCGCGCGGTCGCCGGTCCGTACGAGTACTCGCTGTACCGCGGTGGCCGCAATGGCAGCACACCGAACGCGTGGTATCTGCGCACTGAGATCAAGGAAACCGACATCGACAACAAGGTGGTGCCGCCGGAACCTGAGCCCGATCCGCGCCCCGACTATCGCCGCGAGGTGTCCGACTACACCGCGCTGTCGTCGATGATGCTCAACTTCGGCCGCGCCACGCTCGGCACCTTGCACGAGCGCATGGGCGAGCAGGCGCAGCTGCCCGGCACGAACGGCAGCGTCGACGGCGCTTGGGCCCGCGTGATCGGCCAGAACGGCAAGTGGAATGCCAAGCCCGGCGGCCTCTACAACCAGGGCCCGTCGTTCGACGACGACTTCGTGGCGGTGCAGGCCGGCGCCGACCTCTATCACGGCGAACAAGCCGACGGCACGCGCGAACGCGCCGGCCTGTACGGCGTGGTGGGCCACAGCAACGGCAGCGTCACGCATTACGACGGCAGCCGCGCGGGCAAGAACAAGTTCGATGCGATCGGCTTCGGCGGCTACTGGACCTGGTACGGCGCGCGCAACTGGTACGTCGATGCGGTGATGCAGGGCAGCTGGTATGACGCGAAATCCGGCTCGGGCCAGCTCGCGGATCTGAAGACTAATGCTTTCGCGTTCGGCGCCTCGGTCGAAGCCGGCTATCCGTTCCAGTGGCGCAACCAGTGGATCGTCGAGCCGCAGGCGCAGCTGATGTACCAGGGCGTGAGCGTGGACAAGGCTTCCGACAGTGCGGCGCAGGTGCGCTTCGGCAATGCCAACTCCGTGGCCGGACGGGTCGGCGCGCGGCTGGCGCGTAGCTGGACGCTGGACGATGGCGCGAGGCCGCGGCTGGTCACGGCGTGGTTGCGCGGCAATCTGTGGCATGAGTTCTCGGCCAATCCCAAGACCGAGATCTCCGCGGAGACCGGCTACGTGCCGTTCCAGTCCAACCTCAAGGGCTCGTGGTACGAACTGAGCGCAGGTGCCAGCGCGCAGGTCACGCGGATCACCTCGATCTACGCCAACCTGGGTTACCAGAAGGGCTTCAGCCGCGGCGTGCAGGCGGTGAGCGGCACGCTGGGCGTGCGGGTGAACTGGTGAGGCGAACCGAACGGAGGCCATCGGCGCGCGTCGATGGCTTCCGCCTGTGCTTCGCCAGCGATGCGCAAGCGCGCGCGCAACGCGTGCGGGCGATGTTCGAACTGCGCGAGGACGACGCCTCGATGGATGCGCCTAGCGCTGCACCACCAGGGCGAACCAGCGCCAGCCGCGGATCTTCTCCGCGATCAGCTTGAAGCTGGTAAGCATCGGCACCGCCAGCAGCGCGCCCGGAATACCCCACAACCAGCCCCATACCAGCAGCCACAGCAGGATCGCCACCGGGCTCAGGCGCAGGCGGCGGCCCTGGATCAGCGGCGTGATCAAATTGCCTTCCACCGCGGTGATGCCGGCAAAGGTAAGCGCCGGCAGCAAAGCCTGGCCGGGCTGGTTGAAATGGATCAGGCCGACCAGGGCCAGCATGGTGGTGGTGGCGATGGCGCCGACATAGGGAATGAAATTGGCGATCATCGCCACCGAGCCCCACAGCAGCGGATCGGGCACGTCATACGCCCACAGCATGGTGGCGGTGAACACGCCCAGGATCGCGTTGATCACCACCGTGGTGAGGATGTAGCGCGAGACCTCCACCTGGATGCTGCGCACGATCGACACCGTGCGCCGCTTGTAGCGGAAGTTCGGCGCGATCTCGACCAGCCGCCGCAGCAAGGTGTCGCCGTAGATCAGGAAGAAGAACACCAGCAGCACCACGGTCAGCACCGCGGCCAGCGCTTTCGGCGTGCCGGCCAGCACGCTCCAGGCGTCGATGGCCATCGCGTCCGGACGCGGCGCGGCGCGCGCCGGCTGGCCGCCGACCAGGCTCTGGGTGGCGCGGTTGGCCGCTTCGAACGGCTGCATGATGGCGCGCAGCTTGGGCACGAAGTTGCGCACCAGGCTGGGCGCGTCGTGAAACCATTCCAGCGCCGGCGGCGTCAGCCGTGCGATGCCGGTGCCGATGCCGGCGATCAGCGCGATCACCAGGAAGCTGGCGCTGAGCCAGCGCGGCACGCGCCGGCGCGCGGCGAAGGCGACGATGGGATTGAGCGCCAGCCCGATGAAACCGGCCAGCACCAGCGGAATCAGCAGGTCGCGCGCCAGCGTGACGGTGTACAGCAGGGCCAGCAGCAGCAACAGGTTGAGCACCACGCGGATGCCCAGCAGATGGCGCTGGGTGAAACGCACCGATGGCAGATGGCGATGGCGCGGTGGCGGTTCCTCGAGCGGCGGCAGCGCCGCGCGTGCATCGTCGCCGCTGCCCTCCGGCGGCGGCGCCAGCGGACCGATGGCGCTCATGACGGGTCGAAGCCGCCTTCGCTGAATTCGGCCACCAGCCGCACGGCCTGGGTGACCAGTTCGGCGACGGTGCCGTTGAGCAAGGCGCCCAGGCCGGGAATGCGCAGCGGATGCACGTTCAACTGGCCCAGCACGAAGCCGAGGCCGGCGGCCACGCTCACCGTGCCCAGTGGATGCTCCCGGCCACGCGCCAGCAGCGCGCCGGCCGGTTCCGCCAGCGCCATCCGCGCATCGGCGACCCGCTCGCGTGCTTCGCGTACGGCACGAAGATGCTTGAACAGACTCATATCCCCTCCTCCCGCTTGGCGGCCGGCTCCGCTGGCGCTTCGCGCTCCGAGCGGCGCATCGCCTGCCGTATCGTCTCACGCCATGCGTTACGCGAGTCGGGCAGGGTCAGCCAATGCATGCAGCGGCGGAACAGCATGATCATGCCGCCCAGGAACAGCAGCTGCAGCACGCCCAGCACCGCCAGCGCCCAGGGCCAGGAATGCAGCCACGAGGCCAGCAGCACGCCGATCAGCGCCATCACGGTGAGGCCCAGCCCCACGCCGGCGACGGTGGCGGCCAGCCCTGCCACCAGGATCCAGGAAATGGCGCTGCGCGCCAGCCCCAGTTCCGCGATCAGCAGCGAGAGCTGCGCGCCGAACAGATGCCTGGCCGCGCGTCCTGCGCGGCCGATGTCGTCGAGGATGCCTGGATCGGCGGCGTCCGCTGCGCCGGACGGCTGTCCGCGCAGCTCCTCGTCGTTGGAACGTGCTTCCCCGGGGCCGGCGGGGCCGTCCTCGCGCCCACCGCCGTCGCGGCCGGGATCATGCATCCGCTTGAGCTCTTTAAAGGATCAGCGACGCAGAATGCGGCCGAGCAGCCAACCCGCGCCGAGCGCGATGGCCACCGACTGCACCGGCTTCTCGCGCACGTAATCGCGCGCGCGTTCCAGCCATACATCGGCGCGATCCATCGCCTCGTCATAGGCCTCGCGGCCGCGTTCGCTGTATTCGCCCGCCTTGTCGGTGGCGCGGGTGGCCGCATCGGCGGCCTTGTCGGTGGCGCGATGCAGGCCGTCTTCGACACGGTCGGCGACGTGGTCGACCTTGTCCTTGGCATTGGCCACCGCATCGGAGGTGGCGCGCTTGAAGCGCTCGGCACTCTCGTCGATGCGGCTGCCGCCCGTGCCGAGGGCTTGCTCGGGAGCCGTTTCCTTCGCCTGGACTTCTTTGCTCATGGCGTTCTCCTTGGGACGGGATCGTGGACTGCGGGCTATCGACTGTAGCGAAATTTCCGCCCGGATGGGCGCGGCAACGCGCGTTTGTTCAGCTGGCTCGTCGGAAGAAGGCGATCACGGCAAGGATCAGGAAGACGATGAACAGGATCTTCGCGATGCCGGCGGCCGTGCCTGCGATTCCCGTGAAGCCCAGCAGCGCCGCGATGATGGCGATGACCAGAAAGACCAGGGCGTAGTGAAGCATGGCGCGATTCCTCGGATGATTGCGACGAAAGCCCCTGTCTGCATTCATCCATACGCCGCGCCGCGCTCGCGTGAAGGTTGCGCACCGCGGCGTCCACATCGTCACCACATCGGCGCGCAACACATCAGCTTGCGCTTGAACCTGCGCTAAGCGTGCACCACGGCCTTGGCGTAGATCGCATAGGTGCCGACGATCTCGGCCTGCGCCAGCACGTGGCCGTGCATCACCTTGCGCAGTTCGTCGAGCGTAAAACCGTCGGCGAGCTTGAGCTTCTCCACGTCCAGTGCATGCACGCGAAACTGATAGTGGTGCACGCGCTCGTCGTTCCACGGCGGACATGGACCGTCGTAGCCGAGGTACTCGCCACCCATGTCCTTGTCACCGTGGAACCAACCGGTGTAATCGTTCTTGCCCTGCACGCTGCCGGGCGGGCCGGACGGCGCACGCTTGCCGTGCGCGACGACGCCGTCGCTGCATGCGCCTTCGCCCAGTTCGGTGTACTCGACCGGAATATCGGCCATCAGCCAGTGCACGAATTCCACGCGCGGCAGATCGGCCGGCACCGTGCGGTCATGCTGGTTGACGTCGTCGCCGCGGCTGGGCACGTCGGTGTCGATGCAGGTGAGCACGTAGGAGCGCGTGGCCGGCGGCGCGTCCTTCCATGCCAGGTGCGGGCTCAAGTTGTCCGACAGAGCGACCGGATCGCCCGGCTTGCCGAACGCGCAGCGCGCGGGAATCGGCTGGCCGTTCTGGAAGCTGTCACTGCGAAGTTGCACGGCGGTCTCCTCGTGGTCGCGCGGTCGTCATCATTTGGCTTGATAGGTGACGCGATACACCGCGCCGCCCAGATCGTCGCTGACCAGCAGGCTGCCGTCCGGCAGCGGCTGCACGTCGGCCGGACGGCCCCAGGCCTTCTCGTCCTGCATGAAGCCTTCGATCAGCGGTTCGTATGACACCACTTTGTTACCGTTGAGACGCACCGTCATCACACGGTAACCGGACTTCTTGGTGCGGTTCCACGAACCATGCTCGGCAACGATCAGCGCGCCCTTGTACGCGGCCGGAAACTGCTGCCCCTCATAGAAGCGCAGGCCCAGCGAAGCTACGTGCGCGCCGAGCTTGAGCACCGGCGCGGTGTAGTCCTTGCAGTTCTTGCCCTTGCCGAATTCCGGGTCGAGCGTGTCGCCCTGATGGCAATAGGGGTAACCGAAGTGCTCGCCCACGCGGGTGAGGCGGTTGAGCTCGTCGCTGGGCATGTCGTCGCCGAGCAGGTCGCGGCCGTTCTCGGTGAACCACAGGTCGTTGCTGCCCGGGCGCCAGGTGAAGCCGACCGTGTTGCGGATGCCGTAGGCGACATCTTCCAGGCCCGTGCCGTCCTTGTTGAGACGGGTGATCTTGGCGTAGTCCTTGCCCTTGTCGCAGATATTGCAGGGCGCGCCGATCGGCACGTACAGCTTGCCGTCGGGGCCGAAGGCGATGAACTTCCAGCCGTGGTGCGTCTCGGTGGGGAACTTGTCGTACACCACCTCGGGTTTGGGCGGGCTGTCCAGGTGATTCTCGATATCGCGCAGCACCACGATCTTGCTCACCGCGGACACGTACAGGTCGCCATCCTTGAACGCCACGCCCACCGGCAACTGCAGGCCGGTGGCGATCACGCGCACCTTGTCGGCCTTGCCGCTGCCCGTGCTGTCGGTCAGCGCATAGACCTTGCCGGCGTCGTTGGAACCGACGAACACGGTGCCCTTGGCGCCCAGCGCGATCTCGCGCGCATTGGGGGTCTGGTCGGTATAGAGCGCGATATGGAAACCCTTGGGCAGGGTCAGTTTGTCCAGCTGGGGATCGGCCAGGGCCGGCAAGGCGAGCAAGCCGAGCGCGAGAGCAAGGAGCGAACGCATGGGTGACCTCCGGGTGGGCGGAGCCCCGAAGCCTATACCGACCCGCGTGAAGTTGCCTCTGCCGCTCTGATAATGTGCGCCGCCTGAGCAAGGGATCACGCATGAGCGAACTGCAGGACCTGACCACCCTGGTGCGCGCGGCCACGCCGCTGCTGGTCATCGAGACGGTGGACGAGCAGCGGGTGATCGAGTGCTTTCGCCACGTGATTGCGCAGGCGCTGCGGCCGCTGTGGCGCTGGACCCTGACCGACGGCCTGGCCCGGCTGGACTTCGCCCAGGGCGGCGAGGCGATCGCGCCGGATGCCGGCGCCACCCTCGACGCGATCCGCGAGGCACCCGAGCGTGGCATCTATCTGCTGTTCGATTTCCACCCGTTCCTGCGCTACGCCATGACCTTGCGCCAGTTGCGCGAGATCGTGCAGCGCCAGCGCTCGGCCGCGCACACGGTGGTGCTGGTCGGCGCGCGCATCGAGCTGCCGGAAGAACTCGAAGCGCTGTGCACGCGCGTGCCGCTGTCGCTGCCGGACATCAAGGAACTGGCGGCGATCCTGCGCGCCGAGGCGCTGGCCTGGCAGCGCGAGCATGGCCGGCGCGTGGAAGTGGATGGCGACGCGGCGCGCACCATCGTGCGCAACCTGCTGGGCCTGGCCGCGACCGACGCGCGCCGCATCGTGCGCAAGCTGGTCTACAACGACGGCGCGCTGACCGCCGACGACCTGCCGGAACTGATGCGCACCAAGTTCGAGCTGCTCAACCGCTCCGGCCTGCTGCATTACGAATACGCCACCGCGAGCTTCGCCGACATCGCCGGCGTCAGCCGCGTGCGCGACTGGGTGCAGCGGCGGCGCACTATTTTCCTCGCCGCCGAAGCCGATCCCATGCTCGATCCGCCCAAGGGCGTGCTGCTGCTGGGCGTGCAGGGCTGCGGCAAGAGCCTGGCGGCCAAGGCGATCGCCGGCGGCTTCGGCGTGCCGCTGGTGCGCATGGATTTCGGCGCGCTGTACAACAAGTACCAGGGCGAGACCGAGAAGAACCTGCGCGAGGCGCTGCACAGCACCGAGCTGCTGGCGCCGTGCGTGCTGTGGATCGACGAGATCGAAAAAGGCCTGGCCAGCGGCGGCGAAGATGGCGGCGTGTCGCGCCGCGTACTCGGCTATCTGCTGACCTGGATGGCCGAGCGCAAGTCGAAGGTGTTCGTGGTCGCCACCGCCAATGCGGTGGAAGAGCTGCCGGCAGAGCTTCTGCGCAAAGGCCGCTTCGACGAGATCTTCTTTGTCGACCTGCCCAAGCCTTCGGTGCGCAACGACATCTTTGCGATGCATCTGCGCCGCCGCAAGTTGCCGGTGGAGCAGTTCGACCTGACGGCGTTGTCGACCGCGAGCGAAGGTTTCTCCGGCGCGGAGATCGAGCAGGCGGTGGTCAGTGCGCTGTACGACGCCAGCAGCGCCGCGACACCGCCGGACCAGCCGATGCTGCTGGCCGCACTCGGCGCCACGCGGCCGTTGTCGGTGCTGATGCGCGAACAGGTCGAGGCGTTGCGCATCTGGGCGCGCGGGCGCTGCGTGCCGGCGGATTGAAGCGTTCATGGATCACGCCCGTATCGATGCCGCTATCGATGCACTCGCCACCGAGGGTTGGTGCGTGCTCGAAGGCCTGCTTCCCGATGAAGCGACGGCAGCGCTGGCGAGCGAGTGTGCGGCGCTGCATGCGTCGGGCGACCTGACGGCCGCGCGTATCGGGCGGGAGAAAGTGGCTTCCACCCTGCGTGGTGATCACACCCGCTGGTTCGAGATGCAGGCACCCACCGCGGCGCAGCGGCCTTACGTCGATGCGCTGGAAGCGCTGCGCGTGGCTTTCAATCGCAGCCTGATGCTGGGCCTGGTGGAAAGCGAAGCGCATTACGCCGTGTATCCGCCCGGCGCGCGCTATGCCCGCCACCTGGATCAGCCGCGGCAGCTCGAAGCGCGCGTGGTATCGACGGTCTATTACCTCAACCCGGATTGGCGCGCGGAAGATGGCGGCGCGCTGCGCCTGTATCTGGACGACGGCAGCCACCACGACGTGCTGCCGCACGCGGGCGCGATGGTGTTGTTCCTGTCCTCGCGCTTCGAGCACGAAGTGCTGCCCGCCACGCGCGAGCGCATGAGCATCGCCTGCTGGATGCGCCGGCGCGAGCCGGGTTCGCCGATCTGAGCCGGCGCGCCTGAGCCTCAGTCCGCCAGCGCGTTGAAGCGCGCGGCGATGTACTCATCGGTGAAGCTGGTCATGTCCATGCCGCGGATAAAGCCGCAATGGCCGCCGTGCGGTGCGATGTCCAGCTCCACGCAGGGTGCCAGCTCCAGCTTCTCGAACGCATCGACGGGGATCACCGGATCGTCGCGCGAGGTGAGGATGGTGGTCGGGATCCGCATCTGCTTGAGCGCGGCGCCGGCCACCGAATAGCCGTCCAGATAAGCCTGCAGCGAGCCGAAGTCGGTATGACGCAGCACCAGCGATTCGGTGAGGCCGCGCAGGTTCTGTTTCAGCTCGTCCAGCTCGAAATATTGCCGATGCGGAAACGCCGCCTGCTTGGCGCGCAGCGAGCGGCGCCATTTGCGCAGGAAGTACGCCTGGTAGAACCACGGCGCCGCTTCCTCCAGCGAGAACAGGCCCTCGCCCGGATCGACGATCGGACACACCGCCAGCGTGTAATCCAGCGGCACGCCGGTCTCCGGCGCGCGCAGTGCGGCGCGCAGCGCGAAATTGCCGCCCAGCGAGAAACCGGCCAGCACCAGCTTGCGCGAGGGCCAGCGCCTGGCGATATCGCCCAGTGCATGCACCACTTCGTCGATACGGCAGGAATGGAACAGCGCCTCGTTGAGCGGGTGGCTGTCGCCGTGGTCGCGGAAATTCAGGCGGAACACGTCCCAGCCCTCGGCCAGCAGCCGGCTGCCGGTCTGCAGCACATAGGTGGAATCGACGCTGCCTTCCCAGCCGTGGAACAGCACGGCCAGGCCGCGCGCCTCGGGCAGCTTGTGCTGTCTGGTGTAGGCGCCGGTCAGTCGCACGCCATCGCCGCCGTTGACCATCACTTCTTCCGCGCCTTCGCGCACGGTCTGCGCGGCGCGCGGCAGCAGCTGGCGGCGTACGCCGCTGGAAGACAGCATGGTCTGGATATGGCCGCTGGTCAGCGGCCATGCCGGGCGGAAATCGGCGCCTCGGGGGAGGCTCATGCGGTGCGGTCTTCCAGCGCCGCGGCGATGCGTTCGCGTGACAGCTCGGCCATGCGGCGGCGCGCATCCGGCATGGCGGGGACCGGCTCGAGGAAGTGCACCTCGGCGTCCAGCGGCGCCTCGCCCAACAGGCGCAGGAAGTTCTGCATGAAGTTCTCGTGCTCGCGAAAGCCCGCGTCGACCACCCGGCGCCCGGCGCGCGCGAAGCGCAGCGCCACCGGCTGCACCGGCACCTCCGCGTCCAGCGCGGCCTGGAAGATGCGCGCGTGGAATACGCGCATCACGCCGTTGTGGCCGGTGCCGCCTTCGGGGAACACCGCCACCGAGCGGCCGCCGCGCAGGCGGTCGACCATCACCTGCATCACCGTGGCCAGCGAGTGGTTGCTGCCGCGGCGATGGAAGATGGTGCCGCCGCTGGCGGCCAGCCAGCCGACCAGTGGCCAGCTGGCGATCTCCGCCTTGGCCACGAAGCAGGCCGCGCGCTGGCTGTGCAGCAGTTCGATGTCGATCCACGAAGTGTGGTTGGCGACGAACAGCACCGGATCGCGCAGCGGCTGGCCAATGCGCACCGAGCGCAGGCCGAAGATGCGCAGCAGCACGCGCGACCACCAGCGGATCACGCGATGGGCGAACGGCTCGCGGCCGTCCTTCATCACCACGTGCCGGTTCCAGCTGAGGATGCCGGCGCACAGGAACACGCCCAGCACGATATGCAGGAGCAGCAGGGGAATGCGCCAGAAGTAGCGCAGCGGTCGCAGGAAATCTCGGTCCTGGGCGGAGACGGTGTCGGTGCTCATTAGTCGGTTAGTTTAGCGTTAGTCGAACCCTACGTCGGCTGTGCGCATGCGCATGGTGCAGACGGCATTCCACTAACGTTTCAAACTGGCCGCCCGGATGAATCACCGCGCGGCCAAACTGGCTTCGATCAGCCGGCGCGCCATGGCGCCGAGCACGCGCGCCGGACTGCGTTCGCCGAAGGCCTGGCCGGAGACATAGCTGCCTTCGATCAGCAGCAGCAGGCCGTCGGCCAGTTCGTCCGGATCGGGCGCCGCCATGCCCCGGCACAGCTCGCGCAGGCGCTCGCGCAGCGCCTCCTTGCTCTGTACGCCGACCTGGTGCGCGGGGTGGGCGGGGTCCGGGTATTCGATCACCGCATTGGTCAGGCCGCAGCCGCGATAGCCGTCGGTGCTGGCGCGCGCGGCCAGATAGTCGACGTAGGCCAGCAGCTGCGCCTGGGGGTCGTCCGGATGGCCGGCGCCCTGGGCGGTGAAGTTGTCCTGGAAACGGCGGTCGTAGTCGCGCAGGTATTCGGCGATCAGCTCGTCCTTGGAATCGAACGCGCGGTACAGGCTGGGCTTGGTCACCCCGGCGCGGTTGACGATTTCCTCGATGCCGATGGCGCGGATGCCTTCGCGGTAGAACAGGTCGAAGGCGATGTCGCGGATACGGTCCGCCGCGCGGCGCGGCGTCTCGGCGGGTTCCGAGCTTGGGGGCATGGATTTTGTGCGGTTGGACATGGTTCGACCTGTTGACAATGTTACCGATCGGTACGTACTCTGCGCATCCACCCCGTACCGATCGGTAACATGACTATACAACGCCGCCGGCCTTTCGGCCAAAACTACGCCTTCGTGGTCGTCGCCGTGGTGTTCCTGGCCCTGCTCGCCTCGGCCGGCATGCGCGCCACGCCCGGGGTGCTGATGCTGCCGCTGGGCCGGGCCTTCGGCTGGAGCCGGGACAGCGTCTCGTCCGCCGCCGCCGTCGGCATCCTGCTGTACGGCCTGATGGGTCCGTTCGCCGCGGCGCTGATGCAGCGCTTCGGCGTCCGCCGCGTGCTGCTGATCGCGCTGGCGGTGATGGCCGCGGCCGCCGCCTCCAGCGCGCTGATGACCCAGCCCTGGCAGTTGCTGGCGAGCTGGGGTGTGCTGTCCGGCGCCGGCACCGGCTGCGTCGCGGTGGTGATGGGCGCCACCGTGGTCGGCCGCTGGTTCAGCAGCCATCGCGGCCTGATGATGGGCCTGCTCACCGCCAGCACCGCCACCGGCACCTTGATCTTCCTGCCCGGGCTGGCGGCGATCGCCGAATACGTCGGCTGGCAGGCGGTGGTGCTGACCATCGCCGCGGTGTCCGCCGTGCTGATTCCGCTGGCCTGGTGGCTGCTGCCCGAGCGGCCGTCCGATATCGGCCTGCGCCGCTATGGCGCCAGCGCCGACGAACCGGTCGACACCGGCGCCCCGGCCGGTAACCCGTTCGCGCTGACCCTGGGTGTGCTGCGCAACGCCACCCGCAACGGCACGTTCTGGCTGCTGTTCGCCACCTTCTTCGTATGCGGCTTCACCACCAATGGCCTGATCGGCACGCATTTCATCGCGCTGTGCGGCGACCACGGCATCCCCGAAGTACGCGCGGCGGGCCTGCTGGCGATGATGGGCATCTTCGACCTGGTGGGCACCACGGCGTCCGGCTGGCTGACCGACCGCATCGATCCGCGCAAGCTGCTGTTCGTCTACTACGGCTTGCGCGGCCTGTCGCTGATGTATCTGCCGTACTCCGATTTCTCGTTCTACAGCCTGTCGCTGTTCGGCGTGTTCTACGGCCTGGACTGGATCGCCACCGTGCCGCCGACCTTGCGCCTGACCACCGACGCCTTCGGTGAGCGCGATGCGCCGATCGTGTTCGGCTGGGTGGTGGCCGGCCATCAGGTGGGCGCTGCCACCGCCGCGTTCATGGCCGGCGTGCTGCGCGTGCAGCTGGGCAGCTATATGACGCCGTTCGTGATCGCCGGCGCCGCCGGTGTGGTGGCCGCTTTCCTGGCGCTGCGCATCGGCCGCCGCGGCGAGCTGCCGGCGCTGGCCAGCGAGGCGGCGTAAAGACGTAGGTTGGGGTGAGCCACAGGCGAACCCCAACAGACCTTCAGGCGCGTCACAACGTTGGGGGTCCGCTGCGCTCGCCCCAAACCTACGATTCGAGCTGCGACAAAGGCAGCGCCGCCGAGCGCTTCACCGTGCGCAGCACGAAGCTGGAGTTCACGTCGGCCACGCCGGAGGCGTTGAGCAGGCGGTCGAGCAGGAAGCGCGAGAAGTGCTGCAGGTCGGCGACGTAGACGTGCATCAGATAGTCCATGTCGCCGGTCAGCGCGTAGCAGGCCACGATCTCGTCCCACTCGTTGACGTTGCGCACGAAGCGCTCAATCGCCTCGCCCTCGTGCTTGGCCAGCTGCACGCGCACGAAGGCCTGCAGCCCCAGGCCTACCGCTTCCGGGTCGACCTGGGCGCTGTAGCCGGTGAGTACACCCTCGGCCTCCAGCCGCTGCAGGCGGCGCAGGCAGGCGGAGGGCGACAGGTTCACCCGTTCGGCCAGCTCGGCATTGGTGATGCGCCCCTCGCTCTGCAGGACGGCGAGCATGCGCAGGTCGGTGCGGTCCAGGGTGGCCATGCAAGATGCTCCGTCTAATTGATGTTACCGCGCATGATTATTGCGCCATAGACCTCTAGTAGTGCAACAAAACAACCTTCATGCGCGCTCGTGGCCGTATCCTGTTGTCCTTCTACCCGAGGCCCGCCATGGACCACAGCACGCCACGCAAAGTCGAACACCAGCAGACCGATCGCGGTTACGTGCCGGTGTACGCCACCGGCGTGGTCGAGCAGCCCTGGGCCAACTACAGCCAGACCGACCACGACGTCTGGAACACCTTGTACCGCCGCCAGCGCGAGCTGCTGCAGGGCCGCGCCTGCCAGGAGTTCCTCGACGGCGTCGAGCGCTTCGGCATGGGCGAGAACGGCATCCCCAAGTTCGCCGATCTCAATAAGGTGCTGGGCGAGACCACCGGCTGGGAGCTGGTGGCGGTCGAAGGCCTGCTGCCGGACGAAGTGTTCTTCGACCACCTGGCCAATCGCCGCTTCCCGGTGAGCTGGTGGATCCGCCGCCCCGACCAGCTCGACTACCTGAGCGAGCCGGACCTGTTCCACGACCTGTTCGGCCACGTGCCGCTGCTGCTCAATCCGGTGTTCGCCGACTACATGCAGGCCTATGGCCGCGGCGGCATGAAGGCGTTCGGCATCGGCCCGGAGGCGCTGATGAACCTCACGCGCCTGTACTGGTACACGGTGGAATTCGGCCTGATCAACACCGGCGAAGGCATGCGCATCTACGGCGCCGGCATCGTCAGCTCCAAGGGCGAGTCGATCTACTCCCTGGACTCGGCCGCGCCGAACCGCATCGGCTTCGGCCTGGAGCGGGTGATGAATACGCGCTACCGCATCGACAGCTACCAGCAGACGTATTTCGTGATCGACAGCTTCGAGCAATTGTTCGACGCGACGCACCCGGACTTCACCCCGATCTACGCCGACCTGAAGACGCACGAAGCGCAGGCGGCCGCCGATGTGCTCGACCGCGACCGCGTGTTCAACCGCGGCACGCGCGAAGGTTTCGCGACAGACGCCGATACCTGAGCCGCACCGAAGTCCACGCAAAGACCCGCTCCGGCGGGTATTTTTTTATGCATGCGCGAGAACTGTGATGCACCTCGCATGTGCGGCGGATCGCCGCGCCAAACCTTCACGATGCCTAGTACTTGATTCGGATCAGATGCGCGACCACGGCGCAGCGCCAGCATGGATGCGCTATCCGAAACCGCACAAGGACACGCCATGAAATTCCTGCTTCCGCTGCTCGCTGCGGCGAGTCTCGCCGTGGCCCTGCCCGCGCATGCCAACGACGATGCCTGGGTACTGCGCTTCGGCGCCCATGTGGTCGATCCGAAATCGAACAACGGCACGCTCGCCGGCATGAAGGCCAAGGTCAGCAGCGATCTCAAGCCCACTGCCAGCGTCGAATACCTGTTCACCCCGAACTGGGGCGCCGAAGTGCTGGTCGCCGCGCCGTTTCGCCACAACGTGCGGCTCAATGGCACCCAGGTGGCCCAGGCGCACCAGCTGCCGCCGGTGCTGGGCGTGAACTATCACTTCATGCCCGAGCGCACGGTGTCGCCGTTCCTGGGCCTGGGCCTGAACTACACGCGCTTCTTCAACATCGACGGCAAGGGACCGCTGCATGGCACCAAGGTCGATATCGACAGCAGCTGGGGCGTCGCCGCGCATGCCGGCGTGGACGTGCGCATCGCGCCGCGCTGGAGCATCACCCTCGACGTGCGCTGGATGGACATCGCCAGCGAGGTGAAGGTCGACGGCGCGAAGGTCGGCCGCGTCACCGTCAATCCGCTGGCCTATGGCGTGAGCTTCGCGTATCGCCTCTGAGCCTGATGTCATATGAGCCCGGTGTCATGCGCCACGACGGTGGCGCATGACATCACTCACGACACGAGTTTCCTGGCGCGCTTCAATTCGCTGACCGCCAGCACCTTGGCGATGCGCGTGCCGTCCCAGCAATAGCGGAGATGCTCCGCCTGCACGCACGGCGCCACGCAGTCGGGATAGAACACCGCCACGCATTCGCCGCCCGGATGGCGCGCGCTGTCGTACACGATGCCGTCCGAGCCGTCCGCACGCAGCTGGCGCGCCAGCTTCACGCTGGCCACGTAGCTGTCCGGATCGTGTTCGGCCGGCCAGCCGCCGCGCAGGTCGTGCAGCCTGGCCTGGATGCTGCTGCGGTAGCAGCGCATCTCCACGTCGCACGGCGGTTCGGCGGTGGCGGCGAGGAAGCGCTCGCGGTGGTAGACGGTTTCCTCCACCGCGGTGATCAGGCTGCGCGCGGCATAGAACACGCCCCAGCTGCCGTCGGAAAAACGGCTGCCGTCCGGATTCAGATGGGTGAACGCGGCCATCACCGGCGTCGTGCCGGGGCCGCTGACGCGACGCTCCTGCGGCACCAGCGGCAACACGCCGAGTTCGTCGCGGATGCGCGGATTGGTCAGCGCCTCGATGGCGAACAGCGCTTCGAGATCGGCCGGGTCGGCGATGCGGTCGTACACGCTGACCGGCGGAAAACGGCTGGGCACGATGCGGAGGATCTGGCTCCAGCGAATGCGTTTCAGGGGCGGGGTGTCTGCCATGACGGAAGCTTCTTCACTGTGCCCGGGACACACCAGTATGCGGTGCCGGGGTATCGCCGACTGCGACGCGTGCCGCGCGAGTCACCAGCCGCGCTGCGCGTCCAGGTACTGCCGCACCACGTAGAGATCGGCCACGTTGCCCGACAGCATGCGTTCCAGCGCCGTGCCGCCGCCGAACAGCGATGCCGTATTCGGCTTGCGCACCCAGGCGTCGGCCTGCTTGGTGTCGGGAAAGAGGATCTGCAGGTCCTTGTAGATGCCTAGCAGATAACTGATGCGCTCCAGCACGTCGCGGCCCAGGCTGCCTTCCTGCTGGCGCTTCCATTTGTAGAAGGTCGATTCCGGCGGATCGCCGAGCAGCCGGCGCTGGTCGCTGATGCGCAGCTCCCATTGCTCGGCCAGCTTGAAGAACGCACGCAGGGCCGGACCGCCAAGCTCGGTGGCCGCGACGAATTCGGGCTGGAGGTGGGCCGCCATTGTCGACTCTCCATGTGAAGTTGACGTGCAGTTTACTCCATATATGGAGTTCACGCCACTGGCGGCCACCGCCCTGCCCGGCGCCCCGTTCAGGGCTTGCCGCCGTCCTTGGCGCAATCGCAGCCGAACGCCGGCTCCGGCCCGCCCTCGTCGATAAAGCGGTCGATGCGCTGCTCCAGCACCGGCAGCGGCACCGAGCCGATCTCAAGCACCGTGTCGTGGAAATGGCGGACGTCGAAGCGGGTGCCCAGCGCCTGCTCGGCCTTGCGGCGCAGTTCCAGGATCTTCAAATAGCCCAGCTCGTACGACAGCGCCTGCCCCGGCCAGCTGATGTAGCGGTCCACTTCGTTGGCGATCTCGCGCGCGGACAGCGCGGTGTTGTCGGTGAGGTAGTCGATCGCCTGCTGGCGGGTCCAGCCCATGTGGTGGATGCCGGTGTCCACCACCAGCCGGCAGGCGCGCCACATCTGGTAGGTGAGATAGCCGAAGCGCTCGTAGGGCGTCTTGTAGATGCCCATCTCGTTGCCCAGGTATTCCGAGTACAGGCCCCAGCCCTCGCCATAGGCGGAGATATAGCCCTGGCGGCGGAATGCCGGCTGGCCCTTCTGCTCGGCGGCCAGCGCCAGCTGCAGCGAATGGCCCGGCGCCGACTCGTGCAGGGTCAGCGCCGCCACGTTGTACAGCGGGCGCGACGGCAGGTCGTAGGTGTTGACCAGGTAGGTGCTCGCACCGCCGCGGCCGGAGGTGTAGTACGGCGCGATATCCGGCGCCACCGGCACGATCGCGAAGCGCTGCCGCGGCAGCCGGCCGAACAGCTTGCCGAGCTGGCCGTCCACCTGCTTGGCCACCCAGGCGCTGCGCATCAGCAGTTCCTCGGGTGTCCTGGCGTGGAACTGCGGGTCGCTGCGCAGGAACGCCAGGAACTCGGGAAAGCTGCCCTTGAAGCCGCTTTCCTGCATGGTCTTGACCATCTGCGCATGGATCTTCGCCACCTGCTCTAGGCCGACCTGGTGGATGGCGCCGGGGTCCAGGTCCAGCGTGGTGTATTCGACGATCTGCTGGCGATACCAGGCCTTGCCGTCGGGCATGGCTTCGGCGGCGAGCGTGGTGCGGGCGCGCGGCACATATTCCTCGCGGAAGAACTTCAGCAGCGTGGCGTAGGCCGGAACCAGCTTCTGCGCGATGGTCTGCTTCGCCTCTTCGCGCATGCGCGCGGCGTCTTCGGCGGACACGCTGGTCGGCATCTGCTCGAACGGCTTGTAGAAGCTGCTCTGGGTGGGGTCTTTCAGCTGCGCCACCGCCACGATCGAGGCATCGCGGCCATCCAGCACCGCGCGCGGCACGCTGAAGCCGCGATCGAGGCCGTCGCGCATGTTCGCGATCTGCTGGGCGAAGTAGCTCGGCACCTGGCCCAGGCGGTCCAGGTAATGGCGATAGTCCTGCGGCGTGCGCAGTTCGTCGGCATTGAGCACATAGCCCAGGTCGCTCCAGAACGCAGAGTCGCTGTTGAACGGCATCTGCCACTGCTTGTACTGCTGCCCGGCGAGCAGGTTCTGGATCTGCGTGCGATAGACGGCGTAGTTGACCTTGTCCTCGGCGCCCAGCTGCCTGGGGTCGACCGCATCGAGTTCGGCCAGGGTCTTCTTCCACTTATCCAGCCGGCGCTGCTGGCTGGCGGCGTCGACGTCGTCCAGGCGCGCATTGCTCGGCTGCGCCTCGCCGGCGTTACTGATGCCGGCCTGGCCGTTGCGCCAGGCCCATTCCTGCTCGTAGATGCGATGGAAGCGCGCGGCGGTGTCATCCGCCCAGGCGGGCGTGGCGAGCGTGAGCGCGGCCAGCGCCAGCCAGGTCATGCGATGGGGGTTCTTCACTAGGTGGTTTCCTTTGCTTCCGGCGCACAAGCCAGCACGGCATCCTCCACGCTCCAGTCATCCAGCGCCTGTGACGGAAGCTGGGGCAGCGCCATGCGTTGCAGCGCCGCGCGTGCCTGGTCCTTCAAGCGGGCCACGCGCAGCGCGATGCCGCGCGCATCCAGCCAGGCGACGAAATCGCCGAGCGATTCCAGCACGGTGCCGTCCAGGTCGGGCGATTCTTCCAGGCTCAGCACCACATAGCGCAGGTCCGTGCGCGCGGCCACACGCTGGCGCACCTGCGCGAGCACCGCCTCGGCGTTGGCGAAGAACAGCGGCTCTTCCGGCCGCACGATCAGCACGCCCGGCACTTCGCGCGCCTGCGCATGCGCCGCCACGTCGACGAAATCGTGCCCGCCGTCCAGGCGCCCGAGCACGCTCAGGCGCGGCGTGGCGAGCCGGCGCAGCAGCATGATCAAGCTGAAGGCGATGGCGATCAGCAGGCCATTGAGAATGCCCACCGACAACACCGCCAGCACCGCCGCCAGCGCTACCAGGCGGTCGCGCTGCCAGCGCAGGTAAGGGGTGAACACGGACAGGCGCAGCGACTTGCTCACCGCATGGATCACGATCGCCGCCAGCACCGGCATCGGGATGCGCTCGATCCACGGCAGCAGGAACAGCACCATCAGCAGCACGCCGGCCGCCGCGACCAGGCCGGCCAGGCGTGAACGCGCGCCGGCCGCTTCGTTGGCCGAGGTGGCCGAATAACCCGCGCCCACCGGCATGCCGTGCAGCAGGCCGGCCACCACATTGGCCAGGCCGAACACCGCGAGGTCGCGGTTGAGATTCACCGGATCGCCATGCTTCAGCGCGAAGTTGCGGATCGAGCCATACGACTCGGCATACAGGATCAGCACCAGCGCCGCCGCCAGTTCGACGCTCGGCAGCCATTGCCCGCTCGATGGCCAGGTCGGCCAGGCCCACTGCGGCGCCAGCCGCATCGCACCCACCAGCGCTACGCCGTGGCTGGCCAGCCAGCCCGACGCGGCGATGCCCAGCGCGATCGCCAGCAGGCTGCCCGGCACCCGCCGCAGGCGCTCGCACAGGAACAACAGCAACAGCGCGACCACGCCGATGCCCAGCGCCGCCGGCTTCATGCCGCCGAGCTCGCCGGCCAGGTTCAGCAGCAAGCCCGGCACGAAATCGCCGTGCAAGGCCGGCACGCCCAGCAAGGCCGGCAGTTGCTTGAGCGCGATCACGCAGGCCAGGCCGAAGGTGTAGCCGCGCAGCACCGGCCGTGCGATCAGATGCGAGAGGCCGCCCAGCCGCAATGTGCCGGCAAGCAGGAAACACAGGCCGGTGAGCACCACCAGCCCCGCCACGATCGCCGCGCGCGAAGCCGGGTCGCCGCCTTCCAGCGCCAGCGTGCCGGCGGCCAGCACCGCGGCGGACGAGGACGTGGCCGAGACGATGGCGTAGCGGCTGCGCCCGAACACGCCATAGCAGACCAGCCCGGCGAACAAAGCCATCACGCCGGCCTGCGGGGGCAGCCCCGCGATGCCGGCATAGGCGACCGCTTCGGGCAGCAGCAGGCCGGCGATGGCCAGGCCGGCGAGCAGGTCGACCGCGATCCCCGGCGCCGCCCTGGCGGCGGCCGCGTCGGCGTTCACCCGATCACGCCCGTCCAGCCAGGCAGGTAGGCCGCGTCGTGCGTATGCGCGTGCAGCAGGGCTTCGTCGATCAGGCGCTTGCTGATCTTGCCGCCGGCGAGCTTCAGGCGGCGGCGATAGAAATCCGCCCACAGGAATTCGGCGTACGGCGTGGCGTCCTTGGAATAACCGCCAGCCTGGCGCAGGCGCGCGGCGAGGGTGCGATAGGGATCGTCGACGAGCTTGTCCAGGCCGGCGGGAATCGCGTCGTAGGCGATGCGTTGCCCCAGCGCATCGTACGGATGCGCCCAGCGGTTGAATTCCATGGTGCGCCAGAACACGTCCGGCTCCAGCCAGGAGAAATCCCGCTGCACCATCACCGGCACGCTTTTCACGCCCTCTTCGAGCAAGGCCAGGCCCAGATGATGGTGGTCCACGATATAGACCTTGTTCTTCGGCCCCAGCACGCCCGGGAACCAATGCGCGTCGATCAGCTCCTTGCGCTTCTTCTTGCCCAGGCTGCGCCAGATGCCGCGCTTCTCAGCCACTTCGGCCTTGCCGACGGTGACCTGGGTGGGCCGCAGCTTATCGGGCGCGACGGTCAGCAAGGGATGACGTACATGCGGCTCGGACATGGACAGTTCCTCAATGGACAGCGCACCGGCTGACAGCGCGGCGCGCCGAGAGTAGCCCAAGCCGCCCACAGCTTCCTGCGCCAGCGGCTGGGTTAGGCTGGGCGTCCCCCATGCAGCCACCACGGCCACGCCATGCGCGCTCCCCGCTCCGCCATCTGCTTCGCTCCATTCGTTTTCGCGCTGGCCCTGCCCGCCATCGCCCAGGCGCAGGACGACTTCGCCCGTTGCCTGGCCGAGCTGGCGCCCAAAGCGGTGCAGGCGCGCGTGCGCGCCGATACCTACCAGCGCTACACGCACGAGCTGGTGGCCGATCCCACGGTGATCGATTCGCTCAACCGTCAGCCCGAGTTCGTGATTCCGGTGTGGGATTACCTGTCGGCCCTGGTCGACCAGGAGCGCGTCGATGACGGCAAGGCGCGGCTCAAGCAATGGTCGGCGGTGCTGGAGCGCGCGCAGCAGACCTATGGCGTGGACCCCGCCACCGTAGTGGCGGTGTGGGGCGTGGAGAGCAACTACGGCCAGCAGTTCGGCCAGAAGCCGCTGCTGCAGTCGCTGGCCACGCTCTCGTGCATGGGGCGGCGGCAGGAGTATTTCCGCACCGAGTTCTTTGCGGCGCTGCGCATCGTGCAGAGCGGCGATATCGGCGCGGACGAGTTCAAGGGTTCCTGGGCCGGCGCGTTCGGGCATACGCAGTTCATGCCGTCCACCTTCGAGCGCGTGGCGGTGGATTTCGACGGCGACGGTCACCGCGACCTGATCGCCAGCGTGCCGGATGCGCTGGGCTCCACCGCGCATTACCTGCAGATGTCGCATTGGCAGGCGGGGCAGCCGTGGGGTTACGAGGTGAAGCTGCCCTCGCTGTCCGAGAGCAGGTCGTCCGAGAGCAGGCCGTTCGACAGCAAGATCAACGGGCGCACCGCCAAGCGGCCACTCAGTTACTGGAGCGCGCAGGGCGTGCGCCTGGTCGACGGTTCGCCCCTGCCCGGCGGCGACGAGCCGGCAGGCCTGGTGCTGCCGGCGGGCGCGCAGGGTCCGGCGTTCCTGACCTTGCGCAACTTCGACGCGATCTATGCGTACAACGCGTCGATCAATTACACCTTGGCGATTGCGCTGCTGTCGGATCGGCTGCACGGCAAGCCGGGGATGGTGGCGTCCTGGCCCACCGACGATCCCGGCACCTCGCGCGCGGAACGCCGCGAGATCCAGCAGTTGCTGATCAACCGCGGCTACGACATCGGCACTGTCGACGGCATGGTCGGCGACAAGACGCGGCAGGCGATCCAGGAAGAGCAGCGCAAGCGTGGCTTGCCGGCGGACGATGGCCGGCCGGGGCAACGGATCCTCAAAGCCCTGCGCCAGTCCCCGTGATGCGTAGGTTGGGGTGCGCCAAAGGCGAACCCCGACATGCGGTTCAGCCCATGCCCTCGTAATAACCGCGCATGGCTTCGAGATAAGCATCCAGGTCGCGCCCGCGTTGCGGCGCGAAGCGCTCGCCGGTGGGCCGGCAATCGGCGATGCGGTCGGGGCGGAAGTTGCGGAAGCCTTCGCGCAGGCGGCACCAGCTGCCCAGCGTCCACTTGCCGCCCCAGAACGCCAGGCACAGCGGCTCGACTTCGCGCGTGCTGGTGCGGCCGGCTTCGTCGGCGTAGTCCAGGCACAGCACCTGGCTGTCGCTGATGGCGCCGTTGAGGCGGTCGATCATGGCGGCGAAGGCGACGCGCCCGGCATCGCGCCACACCGGCGCGTAGATGCGCGTCCGCGCCGCGCGCTCGCGCAGCTCCGGCGGCAGCACCGCCTCGATCTTCAGCAGCGCCGCCTGCGCGCCGGCGGCGAGCTTCTCGCCGGCGAAGGCGCGCACGAAGCGCGTGCCGACCACCAGCGATTCGAGTTCGTCGGCGGTGAACATCAGCGGCGGGATGTCCGAGCCCTTGCGCAGCACGTAGCCGACGCCGGCCTCGCCTTCGATCGGCACGCCCGAAAGCTGCAGATCGGCCACGTCGCGATAGACGGTGCGCAGCGAGACCCCGAGCGTGTCCGCCAGACTCCGCGCCGGCAGCGCCGTGCGGCGCCCGCGCAGGGCGTGGATGATGAGGAACAGGCGGTCGGCGCGGCGCATCCGCACATGATCGCCGAGCCGCGCGATGGCGGCCAGCGCCGGATGTCACGGCGCAGCGCATCCATCACCGCGCTGGCCGCGGCCGTGCTCACAGGTGCCGGATCTCCGCCGGCGTTTCCATCCAGTTGTTATGGCGCCCGTCGAAGTAACGCACCGGCGCCTCGATCAGCTCCTGCGGCCCGACGTCGTCGAGGCAGGCGAGGTTGACCGAATAGTAGGCACCGCCGGCTTCCTCGATATAGCCATGGCCGAACGGATGCACGCCGCAATGCGTGCAGAACACGTGGTGACAGCTGTTGGTGTTGAACTGGTAATCGGCCAGCTCGCCTTCGCCGGCGGTCAGGCGGAACGCCGCGGGCTTCACGCTCGCGCCCCAGAAACGCATCTTCCAGCAGACCGAGCAGTTGCACTTGCCGGTGCCGGCCGACAGGTCGATATCGGCTTCGTAGCGCACGCGGCCGCAATGGCAGCTGCCGTGATAGGTCTTGGTCATCGGGTGATTCCTCGGATGGAGTGCCACGCGGCGGCGGCGATGGCCAAGGTCGCGGCCAGGCCGCTGGCCGGTTTCGGGGTGCGCCTGGCCAGTGCCGGCGACGGGCGGTATTGCCCGTCCAGCGACAAGCCGCTCAGGAACAGCGGCCGGTAGGCCATCAGCGCGCGGTTGATCGGGTGATTCATGACGTAAGCCTCAGACGGTGACGGCCCGCTCGCCCGCATACCAGGGCGGCGGCGCGGCGTGCTTGAACAGGCGGTACCAGTGCTCGCGGTCGCTGCCGCTGTACAGATCCAGCGTGCGGATCACCTCGCGCGCCAGCTCCACGCTGCCCAGGCTGCTGGCGGTGATGAAGCCGCCGTCGCTGACTGCCAGCGCATCGGGGTCGTACTTCTCGGAGCCGTCGTAGACGGCGCCATAGCCGCCGACGAAGCCGGAGAAATTGCCGGTGTGGCGGCTGCGCGCCATCAGCCCGTGCCGGGCCAGCGCCAGTACCGCGCTGCTGATCGCCGCGACGGTGCCGCCGGCGGCATGCACGCGCTCGGCCGCGTCCACCGCTTCCTGCCCTTCGCCGCGCTGCCACAGATGGCCGCCGGGAAGGATCAGCAAAGCCGCGCGGGACAGGTCGATCCGGTCCAGGGTCTGCTCGGGCGTGACCTGCAGGCCGCCCATCGAGCTGACCGTGCGGGCCGAAAAGCCCACCGTCACGATGCGCCAGTCGCCCGGGCGGCGGATCTCGCACAGGGCGAGTGCGGCTTCCCAGTCGGCGAAGCCGTCGAACACCAGGAAATACACAGTGTCACGCATGTTCAGTTCCCTCCATTTCGATGCCTTGCCGGAGTCCCTTGGCGGGCTCCGGATAACGGGACGTTCCTGGTAATGACGAATGAAGGCGGCGCGCCACGACATCGCGCCGCCGCCCTCGCCCGCCGCCCGGCCCGTGCCGGCGGCGGGGAGCGGGCTTCAGGTCACTGCCGGGACCATAGGCCCACCCGGTTGCCCTCGCTGTCCCGGAATTGCGCGAATGCGCCCTTGCCCTCCGGCAGCACCGTGCGCGGCACGATCACCGAGCCGCCGGCCTCCTCGACCTTGGCCAGGGTCTGCGCCACGTCGGCCACGCTCAGGTACACCGTGCTGCCGTGCATGGACGGCTCGCACTCGTCCAGGCGCATCAGCGCACCGGTGACGTGCTGGTCGGCGTCGTAGGGGAACACTGCCAGCTCCATGCCGCCGAACAGTTCGCTGTGCAGCGAAGTACCCAGCGAGCTGTCGTAGAAGCGGATGGCGCGGTCCATCTGGCGGACCGGGATTTCGAACCAGTTGGTGACGACAGGGTTGAGCATGGCCTTGTTCCTTGTGTTGTCCGAAGGTGTGGGGCGCAGTCTGGGGACCCCCTGCTGCCAACGTGTTGTCAGCAGGCCCCTACGGCCCGCGATGACGGAACGGTGAAGGCGGCGGGCAGTTTTCCGGCTGGCGCGGTTCAGCAACTGCCCGGACAATGCGCGTTCCCATCCGTCACGGACCCGCCATGAAGCCCGTTTCGCTCATCCAGTTCCTGATCGAGGAACGCCGCGCCGGCCGCATCAACGCCGAACTGTCCCTGCTGATCGAAGTGGTCGCGCGCGCCTGCAAGCGCATCTCGGTGGCCACCAGCAAGGGCGCCCTCGGCGGCGTGCTGGGCAATGCCGGCAGCGACAACGTGCAGGGCGAGGCGCAGAAGAAGCTGGATGTGATCTCCAACGAGATCCTGCTCGAAGCCAACGCCTGGGGCGGCCAGCTCGCCGCCTGCGCGTCGGAGGAGATGGAAGACCCGCAGCCGATCCCCGACATGTATCCGAAGGGCAACCACCTGCTGTTGTTCGATCCGCTGGATGGCTCGTCGAACATCGACGTCAACATCTCGGTGGGCACGATCTTCTCGATCCTGCGCTGCCCGGACGGCATCAGCGAGCCCGCCGCCGAGCACTTCCAGCAGCCCGGCACCCGGCAGCTGGCCGCCGGCTACGTGGTCTACGGCCCGGCCACGCTGATGGTGCTGACCTTCGGCCACGGCACCCACGAGTTCACCCTGGACCGCGAGGTGGGCAGCTTCACCCTGAGCCGCCGCGACATCCGCATCCCGGAAGAGACCGCCGAGTTCGCCGTCAACATGTCCAACCAGCGCCACTGGGAAGCGCCGATGCAGCGCTACGTCGGCGAGCTGCTGGCCGGCACCGAAGGCCCGCGCGCGAAGGACTTCAACATGCGCTGGGTGGCCTCGATGGTGGCCGACGTGCACCGCATCGTGACCCGCGGCGGCGTGTTCTTCTATCCGCTGGACGCCAAGAACAGGGCCAAGGGCGGCAAGCTGCGCCTGCTGTACGAAGCCAACCCGATGGCCTTCATCGTCGAGCAGGCCGGCGGCGCGGCCACCACCGGGCGCCAGCGCATCATGGAACTGCAGCCGAGCGGGCTGCACCAGCGCGTGCCGGTGTTCCTGGGTTCGAAGCACGAGATCGAGCTGGCCACGCACTACCACCGGGAAGCCGACGGCGCGCAGGGCTGAGCCATTACAGCGGAACCATCAGGGCGGGCGCGGGAAAGGGACATGCCGGGCGATTTCATCGAGGTCTTCCACGACGCGCTGGCGCCTGAGCATTGCGCCGCCCTGATCGAGCGCTTCGAGCACAGCGGCGACGCCGTGCCCGGCCAGGTCGGCGGCGGCGTGTATCCGGAGCTCAAGCGCAGCAGCGACATCACCATCAGCGGCCGCCCGGAATGGCGCGACGCGGAGACCGCGCTCAACCTGGCCATGCTAGACGGCCTGGTGGCGTATCTGCGGCGCTATCCGTACACGCTGATCGCGCCGCTGATGCTGCAGGTACCCGATCCGGCCAGCGGCGAACGGCGCCGCCTGGGCGAGGCGGATCTCGCGGCGATGGACGACGTCGCCCTTGGCGCGCTGGCGCGGCAGGTGTTCGTGCCCGGTTCGATCAACCTGCAGCGCTACCGCGCCGGCAGCGGCGGGTATCCGTATTGGCATTGCGAGCTGTTCCCGCGCGACGCCTCCGCGCAGACCCTGCACCGGCACCTGCTGTGGACGATCTACCTCAACGACGGCTTCGCCGAGGGCGCGACCGAGTTCCTGCACCAGCAGCGCAAGGTGGCGCCGCGCACCGGCAGCCTGCTGCTGGCGCCGGCCGCGTTCACCCATACCCATCGCGGCAACCGGCCGAGCGGCGGCGACAAGTACATCGCCACCAGCTGGGTGCTGTTCCAGCGCGCCGAGAAGCTATACGGCGGCTGAGCTGTCCCGGTCGGCGCCGCGTCCGTCCCGCGCGGCGCCCCGATCCGGCCTTACACTCGCCCGCCATCCGACCACTTGCCTGCCCACTCCATGCGCCGCCCCGCCCGCTTCGTCCTGCTGCTGTCCACCCTCGCCCTGACCGCCTGCTTCGGCGGCGCGCCGAAGCCCACCCCGCCTCCGCCGCCCACCGTGGTGCTGCCCAAGCTGCGCATCGGCCTGGCTCTGGGCGGTGGCGCGGCCAAGGGCTTCGCGCATATCGGCGTGATCAAGATGCTCGAGGCCAACGGCATCCATCCGGACGTGGTGGCCGGCACCAGCGCCGGCAGTGTGGTCGGCGCGCTGTACGCCAGCGGCATGGATCCGTTCCAGCTGCAGGAGCAGGCCTTCAACCTGGACGAGGCCAAGATCCGCGACATGCAGTTCTTCTCGCGCGGCCTGGTGCAGGGCCAGAAGCTGCAGGACTACGTCAACCAGCTGGTCGGCAACCGCCCGATCGAGAAACTCAAGCTGCCGTTCGCCGCGGTTTCCACCCAGCTGGAGGAAGGCCGCCGCACGGTGTTCGTGCGCGGCAACACCGGCCAGGCGGTGCGCGCGTCCAGCAGTATTCCCGGTGTGTTCGAGCCGGTGGAGATCGGCGGCAAGCACTACGTCGACGGCGGCGTGGTCAGCCCGGTGCCGGTGGACGCCACGCGCCAGCTCGGCGCGGACCTGGTGATCGCGGTGGACATCTCCAGCAAGGCCGACGGTTCCAATCCGCAGGGCATGCTGGGCGTGGTCGGCCAGTCGATCAGCATCATGGGCCAGAAGCTCGGCGAGCAGGAACTGGCGCGCGCCGACGTGGTGATCCGCCCGAAGGTCAACCAGATCGGCGCCACCGATTTCGAGCAGAAGAACCAGGCGATCCTCGAGGGCGAGCGCGCCGCGATGGCGGCCATGCCGGCGCTCAAGGCGAAGCTGGCCGCACTGGAAGCGGCGCGCAAGGCGCCAGCCGCACCGGCGGTGGCGACTCACTGACGTTCTCCGTGCGCAGGCCGCGGCACTTCCTGCCCTGGCCTGCACCCAAGGCGGCTGCTAGCGTGCGGCTTTCCCCGAACGCCGGACTCCGCCCATGCGTCACGCCATCCGCTGGCTGCCTTTACTCGCATTCGCCTTCGCTCCGTTGGCCTTCGCCGACCAGGCGGGCCCCGATCCGCGCATCGAACGCGTGCTCGCCGAACTGGCCAGGACGCGGCCGATCGCGATGGCGCGGCTCTCGCCCGATGGCCAGCGGCTGGCCTGGGTGGTGCGCACCAAGGGCAAGCCGGTGGTGGAGCTGGCCAAGGTCGACGGCAGCGATGCGCATCCGGTCGCTTCGATCCAGGCCGGCAGCTGCAGCCAGAGCGATATCGCGTGGGCGCCGGATTCGCGGCACCTGGCGTTTCTTTCCGATTGCGGCAACAGCGACAAGCACAAGGATCTGTTCGTCGCCGACGCCAATGATCCGAAGGGTCTGAAGAAACTGTCGGTGCTCAAGGGCCCGGCGCAGGACCTGAGCTGGGCACCGGACGGCAAGGCGCTCGGCTTCCTGTACGTGGAGAACGGCACGCGCCGCTCCAGCGCGCTGGAAGCGGCCAAGCCGGCCGAGGGCGAGATTGGCGTGGACGGCGTCGAAGTGCAGCGCGTCGCCACGGTGGCCGCCGCAGGCGGTGCACCGCGCCTGCTCAGCCCCGCCGGCAGCCATGTCTACGAGTTCGCCTGGTCACCGGATGCGCAGCGCCTGGCCTATGTCGCCGCGCCGCCGCCGGGCGACAACAACTGGTGGATCGCCAAGCTGCTCGTGCAGGACGCGCAGCCCGGCGCCGCCGCGCGCGTGGCGGTGGACCCCGCCGCGACGCGCGGCAGCCTGCACGGCCTGCAACTGGCCCTGCCGAGCTGGTCGCCGGACGGCCAGCGCATCGCCTTTATCGGCGGACTGATGAGCGACCAGGGCGCCACCGGCGGCGATATCTACAGCGTGCCGGCCAGCGGCGGCGAACCCGCCAACCTGACGCCTGGCATCCATGTCACACCCGTGTGGCTGGCCTGGAAAGATGCCAGCCACATGCTGGTCAGCCAGGTCGCCGGCGGACACAGCCAGGTGGCGCAATACACGGTGACGGCCGACGCCGCGACGCAGGAGCGCGTGCTGTTCACCCTGCCCGCCACGATCACCGATGGCAGCGCAGCCATGGCGCTGTCGCTGTCCAGGGACCAGGCTCGCGTGGCCTTCGTGCAGCATTCGTTCGCGGCCGCGCCGGAAGTCCACGCCGGCCCGCTCGGGCAGACCCCGCCGCCCGCCGTCACCCACATCAATGCCGACAACAAGCCCACCTGGGGCAAGGCCGAATCGGTGGAATGGGAGCATGACGGCCGCCGCATGCAGGGCTGGCTGATCTATCCGGCCAACTACGATCCGGCCAAGACCTATCCGATGGTGGTGAACGTCCACGGCGGTCCGGCCAGTGCCTTGATCTCGCACTGGCCGCGCGTCGGCTACGGCGGCATCCCGTTCGGGGCGCTGGGCTACTTCGTGTTCCTGCCCAATCCGCGCGGCAGCTTCGGCCAGGGCGAAGCCTTCGTGCAGGCCAACCGCAAGGACTTCGGCTATGGCGATCTGCGCGACACGCTGGCCGGCATCGATGCCATCGAAAAACGCCTGCCGGTGGACGACCAGCGCCTGGGCCTCACCGGCTGGAGCTACGGCGGCTTCATGAGCATGTTCGCGCCCACCCAGACCCAGCGCTTCAAGGCGGTGGTGGCCGGCGCCGGCATCGGCAACTGGCAGAGTTACTACGGCCAGAACCTGATCGACCAGTGGATGCCGCCGTACTTCGGCGCCAGCGTGTACGACGACCCCGCGGTGTACGCGAAGAGCTCGGCGGTCAACTTCATCAAGAAGACCACCGCGCCCACCCTGGTGGTGGTCGGCGACCGTGACGCCGAATGCCCCGCGCCGCAGTCGCTGGAGTTCTGGCACGCATTGCGCGCCCAGGGCGTAGCGACCTCGCTGGTGATCTATCCGAACGAAGGACATCACTTCGTTGACCCGGAGCATCAGCGCGATGTGTTGCAGCGGGCGTTGATGTGGTTCCAGAAGTACCTGCCGGCGGCGCCGTGAGAGCCGCAGGGAATCCACTCGAGAATCTATTCGCGAATCTATTCATCTGAATATGTAAATCTTTGATATTGAATAGATTATTTCCTTGAAATCTATTCAAGTATCTATTCAGCGGATGAAAAACCTTGGGCCGATGGCGTACCGGAACAACCGTCCACAGCGATGGTTGGCGTTGCGGCAAGCGCCGAGTTCACTTCGAGGCATTGGCGCGATAGTTCGGCAGACAGAGCCCGGGCTTGCGTCCGAGTTCTTGTGGTTTTTAATGGCTTTAGAAGAACACCTTAGAGCCATCTTTTCCCTTTAAAGCTCTAGTTGAAGCTATAACATAGATGATATATAAAAGCTTTAATTCAAGCCATATGTGGATTTTTTTCACATAAGAGACGTATTTATGTCCCTTACAAGTTCTCATAATAATCGCAGCACGGAAGAGTGGGAGCATGCAGTCGGCTCCCAGATCCATGCCCTACGGATACGCAAACGCGTCGATCAAAAAGAGCTGGCCAGTCTGGCCAACGTGAGCGTCAGCGCGATAAAGAACCTGGAAGGTGGCAAGGGTTCGACGCTCAAGACCTTCATTCGAGTGCTCCGCGCCCTCGATCGCACCGACTTGCTTGACGCCATCCAGCCGGAAATCACGGTCAGCCCGTTGGACGTCGTGCGTACAGGCAAGACTTCCACGCCGCTGCGCGTCGTCAAGCCAAGGAAGAAGTGAGAATGGCCGCGTCCGCCTACCAACCAGTGGAAGCTGTACGCGTTTTTGCCTGGGATACCGAGATCGGTGCCGTCGTTCGCGATCCCAAACAGCGTGCATTTGTCTTCCAGTACACCGATGGCTGGATAAGGCGTGGCATCGAACTATCCCCGCTCCACATGCCGCTTGCACGGGAACCATACACGTTTCCACTTTTGCCAGAGGCCACGTTCAAGAGCCTGCCGGCACTTCTTGCTGATAGCCTGCCCGATGATTTCGGCAATAACCTGATCAACGGCTTCCTCGCACAGAAGGGCGTGGGCTCGCGAAGTATCACGGCACTCGATCGACTCGCCTACATGGGCGCCCGATCCATGGGCGCGCTGCAATTCAAACCGGTACGTGGACCCCGCCAAGCCAAGCCGACCGCGATCCAGTTAGGCGAGCTTGTCTTCGCAGCGCGTAAAGCTCTGCAAGGTAACTTCGATGGTGATCGCGAGGCAGAAGCGGCAATCAAGAACCTCATCCAAGTGGGTACCTCGGCGGGCGGCGCGCGCGCAAAGGCCGTCGTTGCCTGGAACCCCAGCACCAACGAAATCATGTCCGGTCAGGTTCCGGCTCCCGAAGGATTCAGTCCGTGGCTCTTGAAACTCGACGGCGTGGCAAAAGACACGCGCCTGGGTCCTTCCGACCGTCTCGGTAGCGGTAAAGGCTACGGCCGCATCGAGTATGCCTACTACCTCATGGCGACGGCGGCCGGCATGGCCATGAGCGATTGCCGCCTGCTCGAAGAGAATGACCGCGCGCACTTCATGACCCGCCGCTTTGACCGCGAAGGTGGCGATAAGCACCATATCCAGACGCTCTGTGCGATGGACCATCTCGACTACAAGATGTTGGCCACGCACGACTATGCGCAGTATTTCCTGGTGATCCAACGCCTTGGCCTGCCGCAATCGGCTTACGCGGAGGCTTTTCGCCGCATGTGTTTCAATGTCTGCGCCGCGAACTGCGATGACCACACGAAGAACTTCTCGTTCCTCCTGCGCCGTGGGTTCACTTGGGAGTTGTCACCTGCGTACGACATCACGCATGCGCACGACCCCAACAATCAATGGCTGCGCGAACACCTGATGGCGGTAAATGGCAAGTTCAGTGGGATCACACGCAAGGATCTTCTTGCTGTAGGCGATCGCTTCGAGGTTCCTGGCATGAAAGCGATCATCGGCGACGTCGCCGACGCGGTTTCTCTCTGGAAGGAATTCGCCAAGGAAGCCGGTGTTCCGACCGACATCGCGAGCTCCATTGCCAAAGATCACGGATTGAATGACTAGGCCAATGGCGCTCACGAAACTGTTCTAGTCACACTAGAACAGCTGCCCCTGCGGCGACGGCTTGCGCGGTGGCGTGAACCGCGACGTGTCGAGCTGCAGTTCCCATGCGCGGCCGAAGCGATGCTTCCGGCACGCCACCTCGAAGCGCCTGCGCAGCAGATCGGCGAACACACCCTGCCCGCGCATGCGCGTGGCGAAGTCGCTGTCGTAGTCGCGGCCGCCGTTCATCTGCTGCACCAGGCTCATCACGTGTTCGGCGCGTTGCGGCGCGTGCAAGGCCAGCCATTCGCGGAACAGTGCTTTCAGCTCGTGCGGCAGGCGAAGCACGGTATAGCCGGCACTGTTGGCGCCGGCATCGGCGGCCTGTTCCAGCACGGCTTCCATGTCGCGGTCGTTGAGCGCGGGGATGATCGGCGCCACCAGGACGCCGACCGGCACGCCGGCCTCGGCCAGCGTGCGCACCGCCTTGATGCGCCGGTGCGGTGCGCTGGCGCGCGGTTCCAGCCTGGCGGCGAGCTGGTTGTCCAGCGAATTGATCGACATGAAGATCTGCACCAGGCCGTCGCGCGCCATCGGTGCGAGCAGGTCGATATCGCGCTCGACCATGGCGTTCTTGGTCACCAGCGTGAACGGATGGCGGCATTCGGCCAGCACTTCCAGCGCGGCGCGGGTGAGGCGCCAGCTTTTTTCGATCGGTTGGTAGACGTCGGTATTGCTGCCGATATTGATGGGCTTGGGCACATAGCCCGGCTTGGCCAGCTCCGCCCGCAGCACGTCGGCAAGATTGCTCTTGGCGCGCAGCTTCGTTTCGAAGTCCAGGCCCGGCGACAGATTGAGATAACTGTGCGACGGCCGTGCGAAGCAGTAGATGCAGCCGTGTTCGCAACCGCGATACGGGTTCATCGCCTGATCGAAACCGATGTCCGGCGAATCGTTGCGGGTGATCACGCTGCGCGCGTGCTCTTCCGTCACCACCGTCTGCGGGCGCGGCTGCTCCTCAACCAGCAAGGCGTGCTGCCAGCCGTCGTCCTCCGCGTGCCGGCGGATGGTCTCGAAGCGCCCCTGCGGATTGGACGCGGCGCCACGGCCCTTGAGCGCGCGGAGCCAGGGATCAATCGGCGCAGGATCGGTGGGCATGGGATCGGAAGGCACGGCCATCGGCGTAGTGTGCGCCGCCAGCGTCTCGCTCGGCGCGACACATGCCCGGCTAGAACAACTCACCCTGCGGCGACGGCAGCCTGGGCGCCACGAAGCGGCTGGCATCCACCGGCGGCAGGCGGCCGAAGCCCAGCCGGGCGCAAGCCTTGGCAAAGCGCTGCTGGATCAGCTGGGCGAACGGCCCCTCGCCACGCATGCGCTTGCCGAAGGCGCTGTCGTAGTCCTTGCCGCCGTGCATCTGGCGCAGCAGGCTCATCACGTGCTCGGCGCGCTCCGGGTAATGCAGTTCCAGCCATTCGCGCCAGATCGTCTTCAGCTCGTGCGGCAGGCGCAGCAGTACATAGCCGGCAGCGCGCGCGCCGTGTGCCTTGGCGGCTTCCAGGATCGCTTCCAGTTCGCGGTCGGTGATCATCGGGATCACCGGCGCCACCATCACGCCCACCGGCACGCCGGCCTCATGCAGCGCCTTCATCGCGCGCAACCGCGCATGCGGCGCGCTGGCGCGCGGTTCCATGCGCGAGGCCAGGCGGTTGTCCAGCGTGGTGACCGAGAAATACACGTTGACCAGCTGCTCGCGCGCCATCGCGGCGAGCAGGTCGATATCGCGTTCGATCAGCGCGTTCTTGGTGATCAGGCCGAAGGGATGCTTCGTCTCGGCGAAGATCTCCAGGCACTGCCGCGTGATGCGGTACTTGCGCTCGATCGGCTGGTAGGCGTCGGTGTTGATGCCCAGCGCAATGGACGAACAGCGGTAGCCGGGCTTGGCCAGCTCCTTGCGCAGCAGTTCGGCGGCATTGGTCTTGGCGAACAGCTTGGTCTCGAAATCCAGGCCCGGCGAGAGATCGAGATAGGCATGGCTGGGACGGGCGAAGCAATACACGCAGCCATGCTCGCAGCCCTTGTACGGATTGACCGACTGCGAGAAGCCCACGTCCGGCGAGTCGTTGCGGCTGATGATGCTGCGCGCGATGTCCTCGCGCACTTCGGTGGGCAGGCGGGGGGTTTCGTCCTGCTCCTGGTACCAGCCGTCGTCTTCCGCGGTGTAAATGCGCTTTTCGAAGCGGCTGACCGTGCGGGACGACGAACCCCGGCCCTTGATGATGCGGGCGGGTTTGGCGAGCTCGGACATGCCGCGCAGGCTACGCCGGCATGGTCGCAGCGACTGAGATTCAGCCGCCGGGCGCGTGTTTCAGGGCGAGCCGGAGAGCTGCGTATCCAGCGCCTCGGCCATCGTCGTCAACGGATAGTTGTGCTCGAGCTGGCGCTGCATCTCGTCGAAGACCGGGCTGGAGATGGTCCATCCCAGCGGGATCGGATACTCGCCGGGACACAGCCGGAAATGCCACAGCATGTCGCCGTGCGCGGGGTCGGCTGCATTCGGATGCAGGCTGTCGAGCAGGCGCGCCCGCGCGTACTCGCCACGTGCCGTGCGCGTGTCGAGCAAGGCGAGCAGCGGCGCGGTGGCCTCGCCGCGGGGCGCGCTGCCCTTGCCGCCGGCCACCTGTTCGCCGGAACAGGCGGTGGTGTAGAGCGGCAGCGGATGCGCCGGGTCGTGGCGGTCGACGAAATCGTCCAGCTCCGGATCGTTGCTGATATGCAGCACGATAAAACGCAGCTCCTGCCCGCGCGCCTTGGCCAGCTCGCGCAGGCGATGCATCACCTCGCCCAAGGTCACCGCGCCGGAATTCTCGAAGTAGCCGCCATCGACCAGTTGCAGGCGCGAAGGCACCGGTGCGGTCACCCCGGCGGGCGGTGCGGTTTCCACCGTGCCGGCGGGGCTGACGTAGGTGAAGCGCGCGCTGTCGAGCACGGCTTCGCTCAGCGGTACGCGCGGGTCCAGCCAGGCCGAGCCGTCGAAAGCGGCGGTCCATGGCTGCACCTGCGGCGTGGCCATCGGCCGGAACGGGTGCTGGATGAAACGCCGCCCCTCGGCCACGGTGGTGCTGTTGAGGAACAGCGCGGGCGTGCCGATGTCCGGGCCGCCGCTGGCGGTGGTGTAGAGCGCGGCGAAGGGCTGCGCGAAAGCATCCACGCCTTGCTTGCGGCCGGCGTGTTCCCAGGCGCGGGTGAGCGCGCGGGAACGGTCGTCGAACCACGCGCCCGGCAGCCAGCGCTGGGTGAAGTCGACGAACAGCATGTTGGCCAGCGTCGGCGCGAGGTAGTCGTGGTCGAGCAGCAGGCGCGCGCGGCTTTCCATGGTCTCGGCGCGTGCGCCGGCGGGTTGGCGCAGCAAGGCCGTATACGTCGCCAGGCCGAGGCTGCCGCCGGACACGCCGCTGCCCGCGAACAGATAACGCGCCAGCAGGGGCTCGCCCTGCTGCGGATGCCGCGCATCCACCATCGCGGTAAGCCGCGCCAGCACCAGCGCCGTCCACGCGGCGCCGCGGATGCCGCCGCCCTCCGCCGTGGCCACCACGACCGGACAGGGCTTGCGCCCGGCGCAGCGCTGGTCGAGCCAGGCGTTGGCGTAATCGTCGAAGCTCGGGCGATGCTCGGCCGGCGCCGTCTCTGGATGGCGGTGCGTGCTCATGCCGGGGTACTGGCGCACGCGGTGGTTGTCGTTCAAATGCAGCACGTGCAGCAGCACGCTGACCGCCAGCAGCCCGGTCAGCAGCGGAAAGCCACGGCGATCGGCCAGCATGCAGGCCCAACCGCCGTTGAGCGCGAGAAATGCCGCGGCAATCAGCAGGATCGCCAGCGGGCCGATGCCGTCCAGCAGCTCCGGTCGCCACACGATCAGCACGGTGGCGGCGATGTTGGCGAGGATCGACAGCGTGTATACCATCCGCGCGGCGTGGCCCAGCTCGCCCAGGCGCTCGACGCGCTCTTCCTGCGAGGGAACCGGCGAGACCTTCTCCGATCGCGGCAAGGCGTTGAGCAAGCGGCGCCGCGTCATGAAGAACACCGCCAGCGCCAGCGACACCAGCAGCAGGCCGGCGGCGCGCCACATCCGCCCTTCGCAGTCCTGGCTGATGCCGCAGGGCCCGTGCGGCACCCGCACCAGGGCCAGCACATAGGCCAGCAGGACCAGCAGCGGAATCGACGCGCCCATGATGCGCGGCAGCCAGTTGCGGATGCCGGCGCCGCGGCGGTTCTGCAGCGCGGGCCAGCGCGGGTAGGTAAGCCGGTAGGCGTTGCGCGCGCCGTACCACACCGCCAGGCCGGCCAGCGCGCTGCTGCCGAGCAGCGCCAGGTAGCGGCCCACGCTGGGGTCGATCCATACCGCGATCAGGAACAGCTCGGCCGCCTGGTCCACGCTGGTCGCCACCACCACGGCGAAGGCGAGGATGCACAGCGACACCCGCAGGGGTTTCAGATGATCGAGCAACAAGGCGACCGCGCCGCCGGCGCCGTCGAACAGGCGCTGCAGCCACCCCGCGCGCCCGGCATCGGTGGACTTCGCTTCCATGGGCCGTCACCGTGATGGGATGGGATGGGATGGGGCCGATCTTACGACGCGTGCGCGCACGGATTGTGCGCGGCGCGGCAAACCCCGCACCTTCGGCCGACTATGATCCGCGCCGGGGTCGGCGTAGCGTCGCTGTCACCCCTGCGACCACCCGGCGATCACTGTTGGCAAGAACGAGGTTTCCATGCGCTGGCTCCTGCTGATCGGCACCTTGCTCACCCTGGCCCTGAGCTTCACCCGCCACAGCGGCGGCGCCATGGGCCTGTGGCTGCTGCTGGGCATCGTCGGCGCGGTCGCCACCGCATTGGCCTTCGCCCAAGCCAGGATCGACGCGCATTCCCGTGCGGACAGCTTGTCCGACTACGAGCTGCAGCGGCTGCGCGAAGGCAAGCCGCCGCTCAATCGCTGAAGCGCAGACGCAAGAAAAAACGGCGGCCATGGTGGCCGCCGTTTCTTTTCATCTGCGCGCATCGGCATCAGCTGCCGATATCCACGTCCTTGGTCTCCTTCAGGAACAGCAGGCCGATGAAGAAGGTGCCCACCGCCACGATGATCGGATACCACAGCCCGTAATAGATATCGCCCTTCCACGCCACCAGCATGAAGCCGATGGTGGGCACGAAGCCGCCGAACCAGCCGTTGCCGATGTGATACGGCAGACTCATCGAGGTGTAGCGGATGCGGGTGGGGAACATCTCCACCAGCCAGGCGGCGATCGGGCCGTAGACCATGGTCACGTAGAGCACGAGGATCGCCAGCAGGATCACCAGCATGGCGTTGTTGGTCTTGGCCGGGTCGGCCTTGTCCGGATAACCAGCGGTCTTCAGCGCTTCGCTGACCGTGCCGGCGAAAGCCTTGCTCTGCGCGGCGAACGCGGCACCGTCCAGACCGCCGCCTTCGAACGCATCGATGCTGCGGTCGCCGATCTTCACCTGCGCCAACGCGCCGGCCGGTGCCGCTTCGTTGCGATACGGAATGCCCTTCTTCGCCAGCGAGGTCTTGGCCACGTCGCAGGAGCTGGTGAATTTGCTCTTGCCGACCGGATCGAACTGGAAGCTGCACGCGTTCGGATCGGCCACCACGGTGACCGGCGCGCTGGCCGCGGCGGTCTCGATCGCGGGATTGCCGTAGTGGGTCAGCCCCTTGAAGATCGGGAAGTAGGTGAGCGCGGCGATCAGGCAGCCGGCGAGCACGATGCTCTTGCGGCCGATGCGGTCCGACAGCCAGCCGAAGAACACGAAGAACGGCGTGCCGATGATCAGCGCGCCGGCAATCAGCAGATTGGCCGTGGTGCCGTCGATCTTCAGGCTCTGCGTAAGGAAATACAGCGCGTAGAACTGGCCGGTGTACCACACCACCGCCTGGCCGGCGGTGGCGCCGAGCAGCGCGAGGATCACCAGCTTGAGGTTCTTCCACTGGCCGAAGGCTTCGGTCAACGGCGCCTTGGAGTGCTTGCCCTCGGCCTTCATCTGCTGGAACACCGGCGATTCCTGCAGCTGCATGCGGATGTACACCGACACCGCCACCAGCACCGAGGAGATCAGGAACGGCAGGCGCCAGCCCCAGTCCTCGAATGCCTTGTCGCCGAGGAACATGCGCGTGCCCAGGATCACCAGCAGCGACAGGAACAGGCCGAAGGTGGCGGTGATCTGGATGAAGCTGGTGTACAGGCCGCGCTTGCCGTTCGGCGCGTGCTCGGCCACATAAGTGGCCGCACCGCCGTACTCGCCGCCCAGCGCCAGGCCCTGCAGCAGGCGCAGCGCGATCAGCAGCACCGGCGCGATGATGCCCACCGTGCCGTAGCTGGGCAGCACGCCGACCAGGAAGGTGGACAGGCCCATGATGATGATGGTGATCAGGAAGGTGTACTTGCGCCCGACCAGGTCGCCCAGCCGCCCGAACACGATGGCGCCGAACGGACGCACCGCGAAGCCGGCGGCGAAGGCCAGCAGCGCAAAGATGAAGGCGCTGGTTTCGTTGAGGCCGGAGAAGAAGTGCTTGCCGATCAGCACGGCGAGCGAGCCGTACAGATAGAAGTCGTACCACTCGAAGACGGTGCCGAGACTGGAGGCCAGGATCACCCTGCGGTGACTGGTGTCCTTCATCGCGGCGCCTGTTGCGGTCGTAGCCATGTTGCTCCCCATGCGGATGTAAGTGCAGCGGCGGCGCACCCCCGTGCGCCGCCGCTGCGGATCAGAACTTGTAGAGCGCGTTCAGGCTGACCTGGTTGCCGTTGAGCTTTTTGCGGTCGGTGCCGTTGGTGGTGTAGTCGAGCTTGTCGTAGATCCACTCCGCGCCCAGTTCGTAGGCGCCGGCGGCGTACTGCAGGCTCAGCGCGCTCTGCCGGTTGCGCAGGCGCGCATTGGCGAACGGCGCCTTGCCGGCCCAGCGGATCACGTCCTTGTCGTCCGGATTGCTCTGCGCGTAGAACGCGTTGACGCTCCAGTTCTTGGTGAAGTTGTAGCCGACCTGCAGATAGCCGCCCTTGTCCTTGATGTCGCCGAACTGCGAGAGGTCGCCGAACACCTGGCCGATGCCCTTGCCGGCATACACCAGCGCCTTGAGGTTCCACGGGCCGGGCCGCCAGTTGCCGCCGAGTTCCCACACCATGCTGTCGAGCTTGTCCTTGATCGGCGTCGGCACGGTGTCGCCCACGCCCTTCAGGTTGACCTGGCTGTAATGCACCACGAAGAACGCCAGCCAGTCCTTGTCCTGCACGTGCAGGCGCGCTTCCACCTGCGGGCGGAAACCGGCGTTGCCTGCGGTCAGGTAGTTGAGGTTGTCGCCGGGCCCGTTCCAGTTGCCTTCGAAGGCGCCCAGATCGAGCCGCCACTTCGGGCCGGAGGTAGAGCTGTGGTTCAAGTCCTGCATCCACACCACGCCCGGGAAGCGCCAGCCGATCAGGCCGGTGCCGAAGCCAAGGGGAAATGCGATGTGCGACAGCGAGGTCGAGACCATGTCCAGCGGGAACAGCAGCTCCCATTGCTGGCCGATGCGCACGGTGCTGCCGGTCTCCGGATTGGTCAGGTCCATATAGGCCTGGCGCAGGCGCGGCACGGGCTGCTGCTCGCTGTAGGGGCCGGTGCCGTTGAAGCCGCCGAAGAAGTCCATCTCGATGCGGCCGCCACCGGTCCAGTTGTCGGTGAACTTGGCGCCCTTGAAGTCGAGCCAGAAGCGCGTGTTGCGGATGTCCACGCCGCTGAGCGAGCCGGACGCGGGCGCGGCGCTGGTCTTGGGAATCGGGTACTCCGCGTTCTGGCCGTTGCCGAACGAGAAATTCTTGCTCTGGTTGAAGGCGCTGGCGCTGATGAAGCCATGCAACGCGACAGATACACCCGGTGCGCTGCTGAAGCTTTCCTTCGGCGGCGGCGCGGCGGCCACTTTCTGCGCAGTGGCATTGGCCTCGGCGGCCTGCTGCTGCGCCTGGACCACCTGTTGCTGCTGTTGCTGCTGCTGGGTCTGTTGCTGACGCAGCATGTCCTTCAGTTCCGCCAGCTCCTGTTCGAGCTGGGACACGCGCGATTCGAGCTGCTGCTCGTGCGTGGCGGTGGTCTTGGGCTTGCTCTTCGATTGCGGTTCGGCCTGCGCTACCGCCGGCAAAGCCAGCGCGGCGGCGATGGCCAGCGCGACGGCGGCCCGATGGCCGCCTAAACGTGTGAACACCATGGTCGTGCCTCCCCAGGCAATGGCAGCAGCGAGCTTGGGGATGCTGCAATGCGGCCGCCTATTCCCCATTGGTCGAACCTCGACCAAAGTCGAACCGAGCCCGTCACGTGCGCGTTGCCGGCCTTTCGCTACACTCGCAGGACTCGCCGCCGGCAAAGGGTCTGCCGCGGCCTTCCACATCCCCGCGGGCGCGTTCGCCCGGTCAGCAGGAGCCCTCCATGAGCAAGGTGTACCCCGTCAAGCCCGAGTTCGCCGCCAAGGCCCGCGTCAGCCAGGAGGACTACCAGCGCCTCTACGAGGAATCGGTGCGCGATCCGGAAGGCTTCTGGGGCCGCATCGGTGGACGCCTGGCCTGGAGCCGCCAGCCGACCAGGATCAAGAACGTCTCCTTCGATCCGAAGAACCTGCACATCCGCTGGTACGAGGACGGCGAGCTCAATGTCTCGGCCAACTGCCTGGACCGCCACCTGGCCACGCGCGGCGACAAGACCGCGATCATCTTCGAGGGCGACGACCCCGGCGAATCGCGCCACATCACCTACCGCGAACTGCACGCCGAAGTGTGCAAGTTCGCCAACACGCTGAAGAACCTCGGCGTGACCAAGGGCGACCGCGTCGCCATCTATATGCCGATGATCCCCGAGGCCGCGGTGGCGATGCTGGCCTGCGCACGCATCGGCGCGGTGCACTCGGTGGTGTTCGGCGGCTTCTCGCCCGACTCGCTGGCCGGGCGCATCGCCGACTCCACCGCCAAGGTGGTGGTGACCGCCGACGAGGGTGTGCGCGCCGGTAAGAAAATTCCGCTCAAGGCCAATGTCGACGCGGCGCTGGAGCGCCCCGGCACCAACAGCGTGGAGACCGTGATCGTGGTGCGCCGTACCGGCAGCGCCGTGCCGATGCAGTCGCCGCGCGACCGCTACTACCACGTGCTGATGGAAGGCCAGTCGGCCGACTGCGCGCCGACGCCGGTGGAAGCGGAGCATCCGCTGTTCATCCTGTACACCTCCGGTTCCACCGGCAAGCCCAAGGGCGTGCTGCACACCTCCGGCGGCTACCTGGTATTCGCCAGCTATACGCACGAGCTGGTGTTCGACCTGCGCGAGGACGACGTGTACTGGTGCACCGCCGACGTGGGCTGGGTCACCGGCCATAGCTACGTGGTGTACGGCCCGCTGGCCAACGGCGCCACCACGGTGATGTTCGACGGCGTGCCGAACTATCCGGACACCAGCCGTTTCTGGAACGTGGTGGACAAGCACCAGGTCACCTTGTTCTACACCGCGCCCACTGCGATCCGCGCGTTGATGCGCGAGGGCGAGGCGCCGGTGAAGAAGGCTTCGCGCGCCTCGCTGCGCCTGCTCGGCTCGGTCGGCGAGCCGATCAATCCGGAAGCGTGGGAATGGTATTACCGCGTGGTCGGCGACGAGCGCTGCCCGATCGTCGATACCTGGTGGCAGACCGAGACCGGCGGCATTTTGATCACCCCGCTGGCCGGTGCGATCGACGCCAAGCCCGGTTCCGCCACCAAGCCGTTCTTCGGTATCAAGCCGGCCATCGTCGACGCCGGCGGCGCGGTGCAGGAAGGCGCCAGCGAGGGCAACCTGGTGATCACCGATTCGTGGCCGGGCCAGATGCGCACGGTCTACGGCGACCACCAGCGCTTCATCGAAACCTATTTCACCGCCTACCCCGGCAACTACTTCACCGGCGACGGCGTGCGCCGCGACGAGGACGGCTACTACTGGATCACCGGCCGCGTCGACGACGTGATCAACGTCAGCGGTCACCGCATCGGCACCGCCGAAGTGGAGAGCGCGCTGGTGGCACACCCGAAGGTGGCCGAGGCCGCGGTGGTCGGCTGCCCGCATGAGATCAAGGGCCAGGGCATCTATGCCTACGTCACCCTGGTCGCCGGCGAACAGGGCAGCGACGAGCTGCGCAAGGAACTGGTGGCCTGGGTGCGCAAGGAGATCGGCCCGATCGCCACGCCGGATTACCTGCAGTGGGCGCCGGGCCTGCCGAAGACCCGCTCGGGCAAGATCATGCGCCGCATCCTGCGCAAGATCGGCGAGAACCAGCCCGACCAGCTCGGCGACATCTCCACCCTGGCCGACCCCAGCGTGGTGAAGAACCTGGTGGAAGAGCGCTTGATCAAGTGAGCTCACCCGCGGGGAACGGCATGCGCCCTTCCCCGCTTTGCCCGGGCCGTTCCGCACCATGCCTGATGTCCTGATCGCCGACGACCATCCGCTGTTCCGCGATGCCCTGCAGCGCGCGGTGCTCGGCGCGTTGCCCGAGGCCAGCGTGCACTGCGCCGACAGCGTGCACAGCCTGCTGGTGCTGGTGGAACAGTACCCGGAAGCGGAACTGCTGCTGCTGGATCTGCACATGCCCGGCGCGCGCGGCTACTCGGCGCTGGCGCATATCCGCGGGCAGTTTCCCGGCTTGCCGACCATTGTGGTGTCCGGCCACGAAGAGGCGCACGTGGCGCGGCGCGCCTTGGCGCATGGCGCGTCGGGGTACATCCCCAAGTCCAGTTCCGGCGAGCAGATCGTGCAGGCGATCCGCACCGTACTCGATGGCGACGTGTGGCTGCCGCATTCGCTGCTCGGCGATTCCGGCAGTGCCTTGAAGGATGACGAAGCCGAGGTCGCCACCCGCGTGGCGACGCTGACGCCGCAGCAGTTCCGCGTGCTGACCATGATCGCCGAGGGCTTGCTCAACAAGCAGATCGCCTACGAACTGGGCGTGTCCGAAGCCACGGTGAAGGCGCATATGACCGCGATCATGCGCAAGCTCGGCGTCAACAACCGCACCCAGGTGGCGCTGGCGGCAAGCCAGCTCGCGGTGGAACCGGGCGCCCTGCAGCCGACGCTGCCCAGCGACGAGACCTAGCCGCTACGCGCCGACCTTGCGTACGCGCGCGCTGAGCAAGGCACGCAACGCGGCCGGACGGACCGGCTTGTGCAGCAAGGGATAGCCCAATAGCCGCGCACGCTGTTTCAATTCGCTGCTGCCGTCGGCGGTGATCATGGCCACCGGCGGCAGCTCGCCCAGCATGCCGCGCAGGTATTGCAGAGCCTGCAGGCCGTTCATGTCTTCGGCGAGATGGTAGTCGGCGAGGATCATGTCGATGCCGCCGCCGCGCAGCTGCTGCTCCGCCTGCTGCACGTCGAGTGCCACGCGGCAATCCACGCCCCAGCGCGTGAGCAGGGCGCGCATGCCATCGAGAATGGACGGGTCGTTGTCCAGGCACAGCACGGTCAGCGGCAGGCGTTCGACCGCCATGGCCGGCTGCGCTACTGCACGGCGACGCGGCGGCAAGGCATGCACGCGCGGCACCACGACGGCGAAGCGGCTGCCGTGGTCGACGCGCGAGGACAGCTCCAGGCGATGGTCGAGGATGTGCGCGATGCGGTCGCAGATCGACAGGCCGAGCCCTAGCCCTTTCTCGCCCCACGGCGATGGGCGGTCCAAGCGCTGGAACTCGTCGAAGATGCGCGCGCGCTGTTCCTCGGCGATGCCGGGGCCGGTGTCCCACACTTCGATGCGCACCTCGTTGCCGATGCGGCGCGCGCCTAGCAGCACGCCGCCGCTGCGGGTGTAGCGCAGCGCATTGGAAATGAAGTTCTGCAGGATGCGCCGCAGCAGCTGCGGATCGCTGCGCACCGCCAGGCGCGTGGGTGCGATGCGCAATTGCAGATCGCGCTGTTCGACGATCACCGCGAATTGCGCCTTCAGCGAATCGAACAGATCGGCCAATGCGAAGCTGCCGATGTCGGGGCGATAGCGGCCGGCGTCGAGGCGCGAAGTATCCAGCAAGGCATCGAGCAGATCCTCGGCGGAGCGGAACGAGGCGTCGATGCGCTCGGCCAGCTGCGCGGCATCCTGGTCCAGGCCGGGATGCTGGCGCAGCGCCGAGGTGAACAGGCGTGCTGCGTTGAGCGGTTGCAGCAGGTCGTGGCTGGCGGCGGCGAGGAAGCGCGTCTTGGAAACGTTGGCTGCCTCAGCTTCGCGGCGCGCAAGCGCGGTGGCGGCCAAGGCTTCGCTCAGTTCCGCGGTGCGCTGGCCGACGCGCTGCTCCAGCGTCTCGTTCACATCGATCAGCGCCTGCTCGGCCTGCTTGTAGGCAGTGACATCGGTATACGTGGTGACGTAGCCGCCGCCGGGCAGCGCGCGGCCGCGCATTTCGATCACCGTGCCGTCGGAACGCACGCGCTGGAACAGATGCGGTATGCCGGCGCGCATGTAGGCGATGCGCTTGGCCACGTGCTCCTCCACTTCGCCCGGGCCCAGCTCGCCATGCTCGGCATTCCAGCGGATCATGTCGGCCACCGGCACGCCGACGTAGACCATGCCGTCGGGATAATCGAACAGCTCCAGGTAGCGGCGATTCCACGCCACCAGGCGCATGCCGGCGTCGACCACGCTGATGCCCTGGGAGACATTTTCCAGCGTGGTGGAAAGCAGCTCGCGGTTGAAGCGCAACTCCTGCGAGGCTTCGTCCATCAGCGCCATCGCCTCGGCGATATCCAGGCCGGAGCCGGACAGCGCACCCATCAGGATGCGCCGCGCACTGGCCGCGCCCACTGCCGCGGCGAGCAGGCGTTCGGTGTACTGGATCAGCGCGCGGTCGGCCGATTCGCCCGGAGCCAGTGCGCGGCCGCGGCGTTCGCCGTATTCCTCGAACGCGCGCTGGCTGCTGCGCTCGCCGACGATGCGTTCGGCGATGGTGCGCAAGTCCGCCACCGCCACGCGGCCGCGCCAGTCGCCGACGCTGCCGCGATCCACCGCGTAGGGTTCGATGAACATCGCGGCATGCAGGCGCTCTTCCAGGCTGGGGCGAAAGCGCAGCGAGATGAAGACCAGGCAGCCGACGTTGACCAGCAGCGACCAGAACGTGCCGTGCATGACTGGGTCCCAGCCGCTCAAGTGAAACAGCGCCTGCGGCTGCAGCCAGCTCAGGCCGAGCGGGCCTTGCTTCAACCATGCCGCGCCGGGATTGGTTGCCGGGATCAGCAAGGTGTAGACCCACACGCCGAAGCCGGCGAGCAGGCCCGTCGCCACGCCACGCCGGCTGGCCCCGCGCCAGTACAACGCGGACACGATCGCCGGCGCGAATTGCGCGACGGCGGCGAAGGCGAGCAGACCGGTCGCCGCGAGGTTGGCTGCGTCCGCCGCTACGCGGTAGTACACATAGGCCATGCAGGCGAGGCCGACGATGGCGATGCGGCGCACCAGCAGCACCAGCTGCGACAAGTCGCTGCGCTGCTCCAGGCGCAGCCGGCGGATACGCAGCAGCGCCGGCATCACCAGGTCGTTGCTGATCATGGTCGACAACGCCACCGACGAGACGATCACCATGCCGGTGGCGGCCGAGAAGCCGCCGATAAACGCGAGCAGCGCCATGCCGCGATCGCCATGCGCCAGCGGCAGGTTCAGCACCCAGGCATCGGCGTTGCCATGGCTGACCATCGGCAGGCGCAGGCCGGCGGCGACGATGGGTATCACCGCCACGCTCACGATCAGCATGTACAGCGGGAACATCCAGCGCGCGCGGTAGAGATCCTTGGGGTCCTCGCACTCCACCACGCCGATCTGGAACTGGCGCGGCAGGCAGAACATGGCGCAGAACGCGAGCAGGGTCTGAGCGAGAAAGCCGGGCGAGATGTCATCGGCGAACTGCTGCACCGGCAGCGCGACGGTGGCTTCGAGCCCGGGCCCGCGCCACAGCGCATAGACCGCCAGCGCGGCGAAGGCGGCGAGCTTGATCAGCGATTCCAGCGCGATGGCCAGCATCATGCCGTGGCGATGCTCGGTGGCATCGATGGTGCGCGTGCCGAACAGGATCGAGAACGTCGCCAGCAGGATCGCGCACCACAGTGCGCTGTCGCCGAACTGCGAAGCGCCGCCGCCGAGCGCGGCGTAGGACATCGACACCGCCTTGAACTGCAGGGCCAGGTAGGGAACGATCGCGATCACCGCGATCAGCGCCACGGTGGCGGCCAGCGCATGCGACTTGCCGAAGCGCGCGCCGATGAAGTCGGCGATCGAGGTGATGTTGCGCTGGCGTGCGATCAGGGCGAGCCGGCGCATCAGTCCGAAGCCGCACACGAACAGCAGCGCGGGGCCGAGATAGATCGGCAGATAGCCGAGCCCGTCGCGCGCGGCCGTGCCTACCGCGCCGTAGAACGTCCACGACGAGCAATACACGGCGAGCGCCAGGCTGTACACGATCGGACGCAGCTTCGGCTGCCGCGGATACAGCGGCCGCCGATCGCCCGCATAGGCGACCACGAACAGCAGGCCCACGTAGAGCAGCGAGGCGAGCAGCAGCAGCCAGCCGGCGATCAAGGGCAGTTCTCCCGTCAGGGGCATTCCATCGCCGCCGATATGCGCTTTCGCTGCGCCTGCAAGCGGGGCGGCCACCGGCCGGTTGCCGCTTGTTCGATCCGTGCCCGGCCGGCACCATGCGCGGATGACTACGACGTACAGCCAGGTGCCAGCGAAAGTAGCAGAGCACCTGCGCGATGACGAGATACACGTATGGCGGATGGCGTACGACCATCATCAGGGTCGGGCGCCGTTCCAGGCCGTGCTGGCGGCGTATCTCGGACGCTCCGCAGACCAGGTGCAGTTGGAAGCCGGCGAGTTCGGCCGGCCGCGGCTGGCCGGCGCCGATGCCGGTGCGCTGCATTTCAACTGGTCGCACAGCGGCGACCAGGCCTTGTGCGCGGTAGCGCGGGGGATCGAACCGGGCATCGACCTGGAGCGGCTGCGGCCGCGGCCGCGCGCGCTGGAAATCGCCCACCGCTACTTCGGCCATGAAGAGACCGCGGCCTTGGCGGCGCTGGCGCCGGAGCGGCGCGACGCTGCGTTCCTGCAATTGTGGACGGCCAAGGAGGCGGTGTTGAAGGCGACCGGGCGCGGTCTCGCTTTCGGCCTGCATCGCTTGGGCATCGCCGATGAAGACGAGCGACTGGCGCTGCGCTTCCTCGACGGCGAGTTGCCGGCGCGATGGCAACTGCATCGCCTCGCGCTGGATGGCGAACACGTGGGCAGCATCGCGTGGCGCGGCGGCCCCAGGATGGTCGCACTGCGGACACTTGCCACCGCCGCCGGATAGGCGCAGTGTTGCCGGCCCTGCTCCGCGCGGGATGCAGGAGTGCTTGATCTCGCGGGAGCGTTCTTCCTGCGAGCCGATGCGTCCATGACCCTGCTTAGCGTCAACCTCAACAAGATCGCGGTGCTGCGCAATTCGCGCGGCGGCGACGAGCCCGACATGCTGCGCGCCGCGCAGACCTGCATCGAGTCCGGCTGCGGCGGTATCACCGTCCATCCACGCCCCGATCAGCGGCATGTGAAGCCGGAAGACGTGCGAGCACTGGCCGCGATGCTGCGCAACCGCGTGGAATACAACATCGAGGGCAATCCCTTCGCACCGGCGCGTGGCAGCTATCCGGGCCTGATCGAGCTGGCGCGCGAAGTCAGGCCGACCCAGGTGACCCTGGTGCCGGACAGCGACAGCCAGATCACCTCGGACCATGGCTTCGATCCTCTGCAGCAGGCCGACGTCGACAAGCTGCAGCCGCTGGTGAAAGCGCTGCGCGAGATCGGCTGCCGCGTGAGCGTGTTCGTCGATGCCGGCGCCGGTGGTTTCGAGCGCTTCGCCGCGATCGGTGTACAGCGCGTCGAAATCTATACCGGGCCCTATGCGCATGCATTCGCCGAAGGCGACGCGCGCGAATCCTTGGGCTTATGCGCAGAGACGGCGCGGCGTGCGCAGCAGGCCGGGCTGGCGGTGAATGCCGGGCACGATCTGAGTCAGGCGAATCTTGGGGCGTTTCATGCCGCGATCCCCGGGCTGGCGGAGGTCTCGATCGGGCACGCCTTGATCGGCGAGGCCTTGTACGAAGGGCTTGGAACCACGGTCAGGAACTACCTGCAGATCCTGCGTTGAGGGCGATGGCGTCTTGCGCCATGACGTCGCGCCACGCCTTTCGTATTCCATATGGACGTCCAAACGTCCGCGCATAAAAAACCCCCGCCGGAGCGGGGGTTTCAAGGGTAGTTCTGCTTCGATCCGTTGCCGGATTTACTGCCCTTCCGTAAAGCCGATCTTGGTGAGGCCGTAGCTCTTGGCAGCGGCCAGCACACGGGCCACGTGCTCGTAAGCCACGCCGTCGTCCGCATTGATCTGCAGCTCGGGCTGGTTGGACTGGCTGGCGATCACCGCGATCTGCGCCCGCAGGCCCAGTTCGTCGACCGGCGTATCGTTCCAGTACAACGCGCCCGCCTGGTCGATCTTCAAGCGGATCGGGTCCGGCGGGTTTTCCGGCTGGATCACGTTCGGATTCGGCTGCGGAAGGTCGATCTTTACTTTGTGCGTCAGGATGGGAGCCGTGATCATGAAGATGATCAGGAGCACCAGCATCACGTCGACAAGCGGCGTGACGTTGATATCCGCCATCGGTCCCTTGCCGCTTCCACTACTGAATGCCATGACTCTTACTCCTTGCCGGTCGTGATGAAACCGACATGGACCATGCCCTGCTCCTTGGCGCTGCCAAGAACCTTACGCACGATCTTGTACTCCGTCGTCTTGTCCGCACGGATCTGCAGCTCCGGCTGCGGCGACTTCGACGCCGCAACCGCGAACTGAGCCTTCAACTCGGCTTCCGTCACCTCGACATCGTTGAGGTACATCGTGCCATCGGGCTTGATTGCCAGATCCATGGGCTCGACCTGCTCCGCATCGACAACCTTCGGATTCGCGGTCGGCAAGTCAACGGTGATCCGGTGGGACATCAGCGGCGCAGTGATCATGAAGATGATCAGCAGTACCAGCATGACGTCGACCAGCGGCGTCACGTTGATTTCCGACATCGGACCGCCGGAACTGTCTCCAGAGCTCATCGCCATGGGTCAATCCCTCACTTGCCTTCGACGCGCGCGCCGGTGGCGAAGAAGTCGTGCAGGTCGTGCGCGAATTCGTCGAACTGAGCGTAGGTCAGGCGGTTGGAGCGGTTGAAGAAGTTGTAGGCGAGCACCGCCGGGATCGCGGTGAACAGACCGAACGCGGTCATGATCAGCGCCTCACCCACCGGACCGGCCACCGCTTCCATCGACGCGTTGCCCGTCGCCGAGATCTTGATCAGCGCGTGGTAGATGCCCCACACGGTGCCGAGCAGACCGATGAACGGTGCCGACGAACCGACCGTGGCGAGCAAGGTCAGGCCGCCTTCAAGGCGCAGGCTCTCGCGAGCCACGGCCTGGCGCAGGGCGCGGTCGATGAACTCGGAGCGGCTGAGCGACTCGGCCAGGCGACCACCGCCGGCGGAAGCCTGCTGGTGATGGGCCACCGCGGAAGCGGCGTCCAGCGCGATCTTCGAGAAGGGTTCGCCCTTGGGCTGAGCTTCCAGCTCGCGGATCGCATCCTGCGTGGAGCTGTTGGTCCAGAAGCCGCTGATCACCTTATCGGCGCGGCCACGAACCATCGCATTGCGAATCGCGTTGGCGATGATGAAGTACCAGGAGGCGAAGGACATCACCACCAGCACCACAAACACGATCCAGCCAAGGAAATCGAAGTTGTGGATCAGATGGTCGAAGCCCATCGACTTCATGGCTTCGGCGTTGGAGGTACCGCCGGGGGTCGGAGAAGGAGTTTGTTGGAACATAACGCTACCCTTGGAAAGTCAAGCGTGAACTGGTTGACCGTAACTTTTGGTTACAGCTGATTGAGATTGAAGTTGACCGGAACTCGGACGTAACCCTCGGTCTTCTGTCCGTTCCTGACATTCGGATTGAAGCGCCACTTGCGTGCCGTTTCAATCGCAGCCTGATCCAGCTCACGGTAACCGCTGGACGTTTCCACCTTGATGTCCTTGGGCGAACCATCGACGCCGACAAGAATCATCAGGGTAACCGTGCCCTCGTGGCGCTGGCGAATCGCCTGCGGCGGATACTTGGGCTGAATGCGGCTGTTGTAGCTGATGTCCTGGCTGGCCGTGATGTCCGAAGGCGGAGCCGGGGGAGCAGGCGGAGCCGGGGGCGGGGCCGGGATCGGATTCGACGACGCTTCCTCGACAGCCGGCGGCGGCGACGGCGGCGGCGGAGTCGGCGGCGGCTGCACCTGCTGAATGATCTTCGGCGGCGGCTGCTTCGGCGGTTCCGGCGGCGGCGGCGGCGGAGGGGGCGGCGGCGGCGGCGGCTCGATGAAGTTCACCTGGACGATGCGTTCCTTCTTCTGCTGATCCGTCTTCGGCGGCGCCATCGGCGCCACCAGCAAGAGGAACGCGAACGCATGCAGCGCGATGGCAACAGCCAGCGCCCAGGTACGCCTCCAATTGAACGGCCCTTGGCCGGTTGCTTCGTTACTTGAGGCCATCTGTCACTAATCTGAAGCTAATTAATCGGTGAGACGTGGTCACGACACTTGGCGGCAAGTTGTCTCCACGAAGGATGACATTTGCCACTGGACACGAACACGGGAAGGTTTCAACGGTACACCAGCACATGGCGTTTGTATAGCATCTGAGGGGCAGATAAATGGACGTCCATCCGCCCTTCAGGTAGCGCTTGAAAACGCCTCTGCTGGCCTTACTTGCCGGCTCCTGCCGTCTTCAACCAGGCCTTCGCTTTGTCGGCCGTGGCAGGGTCCTGTGCAGCCTTCTGCATGGCTGCGATCGCACCCTGCTTGTCCTTGAGTCCGCGGCACGCTTCGGCCAGCAACATGTAGGCCGTGCCCTTGTGCTGCACACCCTTGTCGATGCCCTGCTGGATCAGCGTTTTCGCTTCGGCATTCTTGCCTTCGCTCATGAGCAGCTGGCCGGCGCGGATCGCAGCCTCGCCATCGCTCGCCTTGCCCATCGCCTTCTTGTAGGCGCTGATGGCGTCGGCGGGCTTGTCAGCGACATAGGACGCATCGCCGAGCAGCTTGAGGTTCTCGTAGCTGTCCGTCACCACGCCCTTGCTCATGCCCTCGTTGAGGGCGGCGGCAGCCTTGGCGGCATTGGGCTTGGGGTCGGAGCTGTCCTGGCCGGTGACCAGATAAAGCTTGGCGAGATTGACGTAGTCCTTCTCGGTCTTGAATCCGCCGGCGGCCTTCGACTTCTCCATCAGCTGGATCGCTTCCGGATACTTCTGCGACTGCATCAGCACGGCGACAGCGTTGTTCAGCGCGCCGGAGTCGTTCGGGTTGGCGGCGAGCTGCTGCTGCGCAAGCTGCGCGGCCTGGTCGCCCTGGCCGGACTCGGAGTAGCTGGCCATCAGAATCTGGTTCCAGCTGTCGTTCGGCTTGTCGGTCAGCGACTGCGCCTTCTTGATCGCGGCGATGGCCTGCGGGTACTTCTCAAGACGGTAGTAGGCGTTGCCTTCGAGTGCGTACGACTCGGCGGTTTCCTTCTTGCCGTCGGTGCGCCACTTCTCGATGGTGTCGATCGCCGGCTGGTACTGCTCGTCGGCCAGGTAGAACTGGGCGAGCATGTACTGCAACTGGAAGTAGGTGTCGTTCGGCATCACGCCGATATCAATCGAACGCTTCAGCAGGCCGATCGCGCCCTTCACGTCCTGATCGTTGTAATGCAGGTTGGCCAGGCCCTGCAGGGCCAGCGCCTGTGCGTACTTGCTCTTGCTGCTGTCGATGATCGGCTGGAGGATCTGCTCCGCCTTCGCCTTGTCCTGCGAATTGACTGCGTCGAGGCCGTCGTTCAGTGCCTTCTGATCTTTCTCGCTGGAGAGATCCAGCTTCGGCTCGGCGCGCGTCGCGTTCGGGTACAGCGCTTCCTTCTTTTCCTTGGAATTGCTGTCCTTCGCGATCACCGGGCTGCTCGCCAGGGTCAGTGCAAGCGCCGCTCCGGCGAGCATCTTGATCAGGGGAACGTGCTTCATGGCAGTCCTCGTGTAAGGGTTCACGCACAAGGTGCGCGGGGGATCGTTGAGCGTAACCCGAGCGGGCGCTAGGAAACAAGTCGCAGTGCCGCAACAAACTTTGTTAAAAATCAATAAGTTGCAACATTCCCCGGCGAATCTTTTGCAGATGACCCCGTCAGAGGTCACGTAGGCGTTCGCGTACAAACCTCGGAGAATCGTCCGATTGTCCCGCGTGCAGCAAACGATGTCCTTATCGACCAAAGTCGATAGGGCTTTAATCGGGCGTTGACGTTTGTGCTTTCGTGCTAATGCATTAATGCGCGGGTGCAAAGAAAAGGGCCTGCATGCGTCGTCCGAAGACGAGCAAGGCAGGCCCTCCTGGCCGGCGCTTGAACCTCAGATATCGAGGTTCGCGACCTTAAGCGCATTCGCCTCGATGAACTCGCGACGCGGCTCGACCGCCTCGCCCATCAGCATCGAGAACATCTGGTCCGCCACGAAGGCGTCTTCGATGCCCACCTGCAGCATGCGGCGCGTCTCCGGGTTCACCGTGGTTTCCCACAGCTGCTCCGGATTCATTTCGCCCAGGCCCTTGAAGCGCTGGATGGTGCGGCCCTTCTTCGCTTCGTCCAGCAGCCAGCCGCGCACGTCGGCAAAGCTGAGCACGCCGCGCGAGGCATTGCCGCGACGGACCACTGCATCCGCCTGCACCAGGCCGGCCATCTGCTGGCTGGCGTGCAGGATCGGACGGAACTCCGAGCCGGCGAAGAACGGCTGCGGCAGCAGCCAGGTGTGGCTGAGGCCGTGCTGGTCGCGCACCACTTCGATCGCCGCCGGCTGCTCGTCCACCGCCGGGCGCAGGGCCAGGCGGTAACGCGGCTTGCCCAGCCCGCTGGAGGCCAGACGCTTGGCCGCGGCATCCAGCCACGCCTGCATCGCGGCCGGATCGGCCCACAGTGCGGCTTCCACCGGCGCGTGCTCGAGGAAGGCGGTGAGCACATTGGCGTCGAAGCGATGGCCGAGGCGTTCGATCTGGTCCAGCGCCGACTGGTAATCGCGCAGCAGCTTTTCCAGTGCTTCCCCGGTGATCGGCGGCGCGTCCGGGCTGTAGGTCAGCTCGGCATTATCGACGGCGCTGGCGATCAGGTAGGTGTTGAGCGCCGCGTCGTCCTTCAGGTACTGCTCGTGCTTGCCCTGCTTCACCTTGTACAGCGGCGGCAAGCCGATATAGATGTGGCCGCGCTCGATCAGCTCGGGCATCTGGCGATAGAAGAACGTCAGCAGCAGGGTGCGGATGTGCGAGCCGTCCACGTCCGCGTCGGTCATGATGACGATGCGGTGGTAGCGCAGCTTGTCCGGGTTGTACTCCTCCTTGCCGATGCCGGTGCCCAGCGCGGTGATCAGGGTGCCGACCTCGGCCGAGGACAGCATCTTGTCGAAGCGCGCCTTCTCGACGTTGAGGATCTTGCCCTTCAGCGGCAGCACGGCCTGGGTCTTGCGGTTGCGGCCCTGCTTGGCCGAACCGCCGGCGGAGTCACCCTCGACCAGGAACAGCTCGCACAACGCGGGATCCTTCTCCTGGCAATCGGCCAGCTTGCCCGGCAAGCCGGCGATATCCAGCGCACCCTTGCGGCGGGTCATCTCGCGCGCCTTGCGCGCCGCCTCGCGGGCGCGGGCCGCGTCGACCACCTTGGAGGCGATCGCCTTGGCTTCGTTCGGGTGCTCCAGCAGGAACTCGCCCAGCTTCTCGTTGACGGCCTGCTCCACCGCGGTCTTCACCTCGGAGGAAACCAGCTTGTCCTTGGTCTGCGAGGAGAACTTCGGATCCGACACCTTCACCGACAGCACGGCGATCAGGCCTTCGCGCATGTCGTCGCCGGACAGGGCGACCTTGGCGTTCTTGGCCAGGCCGGACTTCTCGATGTAACCCTGCAGCGAGCGCGTCAGCGCGGCACGGAAACCGGTGAGGTGGGTGCCGCCGTCACGCTGCGGAATGTTGTTGGTGAAGCAGAACATCGTCTCCTGGTAGGAGTCGGTCCACTGCATCGCCAGCTCCACCGAAACGCCGTCCTGCATCGCGCTGAGGTTGATCACGTTCGGATGGAGCGCGGTCTTGAGCTGCGCCAGATGCTGCACGAAGGAACGAATGCCGCCCTCGTAGGCGAATGTGTCGTGGCGGCCTTCGCCGCGCTCGTCCTTCAGGTCGATCGTGACGCCGGAGTTGAGGAAGGCCAGTTCGCGCAGGCGCTTGGCCAGGATCTCGTAATGGAACTCGACGTCGGAGAAGGTTTGCGTGCTGGGCAGGAAACGAACCGTGGTGCCGTGCTTGGACGAGGGAGCCACCACCTTGACCGGGTACAGCGGCTCGCCCATGGCGTATTCCTGCTGATGCTCCTGGCCCTCGCGGTAGATCGTCAGCCAGAGGTGGGCGCTGAGCGCGTTCACCACGGACACGCCCACGCCATGCAGGCCGCCCGACACCTTGTAGGAGTTGTCGTCGAACTTGCCGCCGGCGTGGAGGACAGTCATCACCACTTCCGCGGTGGAACGGCCTTCTTCTGGATGGATGCCCACCGGGATGCCACGGCCGTTGTCGCTGACGCTGACCGAGCCATCCTCATGGATGGTCACGATGACGTGGTCGCAATGGCCGGCCAGGGCTTCGTCGATCGAGTTGTCGACGACTTCGAACACCATGTGGTGCAGGCCCGTGCCGTCATCGGTGTCGCCGATGTACATACCGGGGCGCTTGCGCACCGCTTCAAGACCTTTGAGTACCTTGATGTTGCTCGAATCGTAGGAAGAATTCATGCCTTGATCGTTTCCTGGCGCCAGCTGCCCTGCCCGGCACGGCGCCTGAGAGCCGGAGCAGGGACACTAAGGGGTAATTATAGCAGGCGCAGCGACTTTCCCTTGTTCCACGTGGAACACATGCGCTGAGAGGCCCTGTAACGGCGCTGGGAGCTCGGTTCCCGTAACCAGCACCTGGGCACCGACCCCGGACAACTGCTTCACCACGGCCGTCTGATGGGCGAGGTCGAGTTCGGAGGCCAGGTCGTCGAGACAGACCACGGGCCACTCCCCCTTCTGGCCGGCGAACAAGGCGGCCTGGGCTAACAGGCAGCCGAGCGCGGTGAGTTTCTCCTGCCCACGGGACAGGTGCTCCCGCAAAGGGGCATGCTCGAAGCTGATGGACCAGTCGGCGCGGTGCACGCCCTGGGTGGTATGTCCGCGGGAAAGATCCCGATCTCGCTGCTCCGCCAGCACCTCCGCCAGATCTCGTTCCTCCGGCCAGCCCCGCCGATAACGGAGCTGGATCGCCCCAAGCTCAGGCAACAGGCCTCCAATGGTTTGCTCCAGATGGGGGAGCAACTGGTCGAGGTAACGACTCCGCATCAGGTGGATTCGCTCCCCCATCTGGGAAAGCTCGGCCTCCCAGGAGAGAAACAGCTCCGCGGCGATGGCTCCTGCGGCGCGCAACAGGCTGTTTCGCTGCTTTAAGGCTCGTTGGTAGCGCCGCCAAGCCAACAGAAACTCGTGTTCCACGTGAAACACACCCCAATCCAGGTAGCGGCGCCGCTCCTCCGCCCCGCCAGCGATCAATGCGTGCGAGCCGGGCTCGAAGCACACGACGGCGCATTCGCTGACCACCTCGCCGAGGCTTGCGGTCCGTCCGTCCAGGCGTGCTTCCCAACGCGCACCCTCTCGCCCAAGACCTACCCGTCCGATCCGACCATCCAGGTGGCGGATCTCGCCAAACACCGACAGCGCCGAAGCGCCTCGCTGCAGCAAGACTTCCCTGGCTGCTCCGCTACGGAAAGATCTTCCATGGGAAAGCAGGAACGCTGCCTCCAGCACGCTGGTCTTCCCTGCCCCATTGGCCCCGATGAAGGCATGAATGCCCTCTCCCAGCTCGACATCAGCCTCGGCCAGACAGCGCAAGCCGCGAATCCGCAGACGCTCCAGCCTCATGGCAGAAGCCCAGAAGCAAGAACGCCGGAGCGTCTTGCGACGGCTCCGGCGTTGCTGGCTCGCGTGCTGGCCTGATCGGCCCGCCTCGCTTTCGCCATCAGAGGCGCAACGGCATGATCACGTGCCGTGCCTCTTCACTATCGTCTTCCTGCACCAGGCAGCTCGATTGCGCGTCGCGCAGATTCAAGCGAGCCCGTTCGCCGCGCAGCGCGGAAAGCGCATCGAGCAGATAGCCGACGTTGAAGCCCACAGCGAGATCGGAAACGACGGTTTCCGCTTCCAGTTCTTCCACGGCTTCTTCCTGCTCGGGATTGTGCGCGACGATGCGCAGCTTGCCCGACGACAGTTCCAGCTTCACGCCGCGGTACTTCTCGTTCGAAAGGATCGCCGCACGCTGCAGCGCACTGCGCAGCACTTCGCGATCCAGCGTGGCCGACTTGTCCGCACCGAGCGGAATCACCGCTTCGTAGTCCGGGAATCGGCCATCGATCAGCTTCGAGGTAAACACCACGTCGCCGCGACGCACGCGCAGATGGTTGCGTCCGAACTCCAGTTCCACCTGGCCGTCGCCGGTCTCGAACAAGCCGATCAGCTCGTTGACGCCCTTGCGCGGAATGATGATCTGGCGGCGGGTGGAAACCTTACTGTCCAGCTTGGTTTCCTTAAGCGCCAGGCGATGGCCGTCGGTGGCCACGCAACGCAGGGTGTGCTCCTGCAGATCCAGCAGCATGCCGTTCAAGTAGTAGCGCACGTCCTGATTCGCCATAGCGAACGCGGTGCGCTCCATCAGGTCGCGCAGCACCTCTTCCGGCAGGCTCACCCGTTCCACCAGCTCGATCTCGTCGATAGTGGGGAACTCGGTCGCCGGCAAGGTGGCCAGCGTGAAGCGGCTGCGACCTGCGTTCAGCGCGATGCGGTCGCCGTTGAGCTTCAAGTCGATCTGCGCGCCGTCCGGAAGCGCACGCACGATATCGAACAACTTGCGCGCTGGAATGGTGATCTCGCCGTCCACCAGCTTATCGGCTGGCGTGGTGGCGACCATCTCGACTTCGAGATCGGTGCCCGTCAGCGAAAGCTTGCCGTCGCCGACCTTGACCAGCAGGTTCGCGAGTACAGGCAGGGTCTGGCGACGCTCGACTACGCCGACGACCTGTTGCAGCGGCTTGAGCAGAGCTTCTCGTTGGATGCTGAATTGCATGTAGGCGCTTCCCCTAAACCTGCTGTTCTGTTTTTAAAAGAAGTTCTGTGGTGGTAGTAGGTGCCGTGGATAACTTGAAAACTCGTTTTTCCACTTGTAAATCAAACACTTAATCAAACAAGGCGGTGTGCTCGAACAGGCCCGCAGCATGTGGGTCGATTGTGGATAACTGGGGGGCCGGCTTACGTCCACCTATTATCCACAGCTTCCACCCTCCCTTTTCAAGCGCTTATCCCCACCAGCCTCGATTTCATCAACCGGTGAGGATGCGGATCAGCTGTTCCCAGTCCTGCCGCATGCGCGTATCGGTCTCGCACAGCTTCTTGATGGTGCGGCAGGCGTGCAGCACGGTGGTGTGATCGCGCCCGCCGAACGCCTCGCCGATCTCCGGCAGGCTGTGCTCGGTCAGTTCCTTGGACAGAGACATCGCCATCTGCCGCGGCCGCGCCAGCGAACGCACGCGCCGCTTGGACAGCAGATCCTGCAGGCGCACCTGGTAGTAGTCCGCCACCGTCTTCTGGATGTTCGGCACCGTCACCGCCTGCGCATGCGTCGCCAACAGGTCGCGCAGCGTCTCTTCGGCGAACTCGGTGGTGATCGGCTTGCCGTAGAAGTTGGCGCGCGCGGCCAGCGTGTTGAGCGCGCCTTCGAGGTCGCGCACGTTGGAACGGATGCGCTTGGCCAGCAGCATCGCCACGTTCTCGCTTACCGCCACGCCCTTCTCTTGAGCCTTAGCCAGCAGGATCGCTGCGCGCGTTTCGAAGTCCGGCGGCTCGATCGCCACCGACAGGCCCCAGCCCAGGCGCGACTTCAGCCGCGGCTCGAGCTTGTCCACTTCCTTCGGATAGCGGTCGCAGGTAAGGATGATCTGCTGCTTGGATTCGAACAGCGCGTTGAAGGTGTGGAAGAACTCTTCCTGCGTGGTGTCCTTGCCGGCGAAGAACTGGATGTCGTCGATCAGCAGCGCGTCGACCGAGCGGAAGCGCCGCTTGAACTCGTCCATGCTCTTGGTGCGCAGCGCCTCGATCATCGAGCCGACAAATTGCTCCGAGCGCAGGTACAGCACCTTGAAGTTCGGATTGCGCTCGCGCATCAGGTTGCCGGCGGCGTGCATCAAATGGGTTTTGCCCAGGCCGGTGCCGCCGTACAGCAGCAGCGGGTTGTAGGCGCGGCCCGGGTTCATCGCCACCTGCATCGCGGCGGCCTTGCCCAACTGGTTCGACTTGCCCTCGACGAAGGTTTCGAAGGTGTAGTGCGGGTCCAGGTTATGGCCGAACGGCGCGGGTGGCTGGATCGGCGTCGGCTCTGCCACGGCGGGCACCGGCGCGGGGCGCGCCATCGACGAAGCCGGACGCGCCGGCACGCGGGCGGCGCTCGAACCTACTTCCAGGCGCACCGACAGCTCGTGACCGGTGAGCTGGTGGAGCATCGCCTCGATGCGCGGCAGATAGCGCTGGCGCACGGTGTCCAGGGTGTAGGGATTCGGCGCGAACAACTGCAGACCCATGGTGTCGTCGCGAGCCTGCAGCGGCATCAGCCAGGTGTGCAGGTCCTCGGCGCTCAATTCGCCTTCGAGACGCTCCAGACAGCGCCGCCACAGATCACTCATGGGTATTCTTCAGCCACAGCAGGGGCGCTTGCGCGCGGGGTGGACCGAGAAGTCTAACAGCAGCTTGGCGGTTCTCGGCCAGCGCCTATCCACACAATTATCCACAGGATACGCAAACCCCCGATGCAGCGGGTGTTTGACATCTCGCTTCTGCGCCCGGCATAATTTCCAACCTTTTATTCACCTACCCAAGAGGAGGAAGCCATGTCGAAGCGGACCTTCCAGCCCAGCAAGCTCAAGCGCGCCCGCACGCACGGCTTTCGTGCCCGTATGGCCACGGCCGACGGTCGCAAGATCCTGAACGCCCGTCGTGCCAAGGGCCGCAAGCACCTGATCCCGTAAGCGGAGCGCCTGCATGCGTGCCGGACTGCCGCGCGAGGCGCGGATCCGTCGCGCCGGTGACTTCGCCGCGATGCGCAATGCCAGCGGCCGCCTCGGCGGCCGCTGTTTTTCTGTGCGCTACAGGGACAACGGGCTCGGCCAGGCCCGGCTCGGACTGGCCATCTCCAAGCGCGTGTCCAAGCGCGCTGTCGAGCGCAATCGCATCAAGCGCCTGCTGCGCGAATCCTTCCGGCGCATCCGCGCCCAGCTTCCGGCCGTCGATCTGCTGGTGATGGCGCGTGACCACGCCAACGGCCTGCCCGGTCCCGAACTGCTCGCCGACATCGATCATCTGTGGAAGAAGCTGGTTTCGCAGAAGTCCGGGCCCATATCCAAGGCCGACTCACATTGAAGCCGGGCGACGCGGCCGGCACAATCGCGCGTTGACCTTCTTCCTGCCTTCCTCTCTGCGGCTCGCAGCCGCGGCGCTCACCGGATCTGTCACGCGATGAATCAAACGCGCACGTTCCTCACCTTTGCCCTGCTGGCCGTGGCTTATCTGCTGTGGATGGCCTGGGACAAGGACTACAGCCCGAAGCCGGCCCCCGCGCCGGTGGCAAGCGCCAGCAGCGCCGCGGTGCCTTCCGCCGACAACGGCGGCAATGTCCCCACCGCAAGCTCCAGTGCCGGTGCGGCCGCGGTGCCCGCTACTGGCGGCAGCGCGACCGAAGCCAAGGCCCAGCTGATCACCATCAGCAGCGACGTGCTGCGCCTCACCGTCGATACCCGCGGCGGCAGCGTGGTGCGCTCCGAGCTGCTGCACTACCCGTCGGAGCCGGTCACCAAGAAGGACCCAAGCCCCGCGCCGGTGCGTCTGCTCGACGAGCAGCCCGAACACTACTTCGCGGCGCAGAGCGGCCTGGCCAGCGCGCAGGGCAATGGCGCCTCGGTCGCGCCGACGCACCTGTCGGTGTTCGAGAGCGCGCAGAGCGCCTACCAGCTCGCCGAAGGCCAGAACGAGCTGAAGGTCGACCTCAGCTGGCACGACGCCGCGGGCTTCAAGGTCACCAAGAGCTACACACTCAAGCGCGGCAGCTACGACGTCTCGATGCAGCAGAAGATCGAGAACGGCAGCGCCGTCGCCTGGCAGGGCAATGCCTACGAGCAGCTGCAGCGCGCCGGCCAGCCGAACAACCGCAGCTGGCTGCAGAACTACACCGATCCGGCCGCGCACAGCTTCTTCGGCGCCGGCTGGTATAGCCCGCAGGACAAGTTCGAGACCCTGGCTTTCACCGACTACCAGAAGAAGCCGCTCAACCGCCCGATCACCGGCGGCTGGGCTGCGATGCTGCAGCATTACTTCGTGGTCGCGTGGATCCCGCCGGCACAGGAAGCGAACGGCTACTCCACCAGCATCGTCAATCCGGATACGGCACAGCCGTACTACCTGATCCGCACGGTCGGCCCCTCGCTCACCGTCGCGCCGGGCCAGAGCGCCATCGCCGGCTCGCGCCTGTACCTCGGTCCGAAGCTGCAGGGCACGCTCGACCAGGTCGCGCCGGGCCTGGAGCTGTCGACCAACTACGGCTGGCTCACCGTCATCTCGCAGCCGCTGCACTGGCTGCTGTCCAAGCTGCACGGGATCAGCGGCAACTGGGGCGTGGCGATCATCCTGCTGGTGCTGCTGCTGAAGGCCGCGCTGTGGAAGCTCACCGCCGCACAGTTCCGCTCCGGCGCGCGCATGCGCAAGCTGCAGCCTCGCGTCACCGCGCTCAAGGAGCGCTATGGCGACGACAAGATGAAGATGCAGCAGGCGATGATGGAGCTGTACAAGAAGGAGAAGGTGAACCCGATGGCCGGCTGCCTGCCGATCCTGGTCACCTTCCCCGTCTTCCTCGGCCTGTACCGCGTGCTGATGGAAAGCGTCGAACTGCGCCAGGCGCCGTTCTTCGGCTGGATCCACGACCTGTCCGCGCCCGATCCGTTCTTCGTGCTGCCGGCGATCTATGTGCTGGTGATGCTGGGCACGCAGTGGCTCACCCCCACCACCGGCATGGATCCGACCCAGGCCAAGATGATGAAGGTGATGCCGATCCTGTTCGCCGTGCTGTTCGCCTTCTTCCCCTCCGGCCTGGTGCTGTACTGGGTGATCAACGGCGCGACCAGCCTGGCGCAGCAGTGGTTCATCACCCGCCAGGTGGACCAGGCCGAGCACAAGGCCAAGACCGCCTGATAAAAAGAAGAGGCCGCGCAAGCGGCCTTTTCTTTTTGCGGCGAAGATAATCCCGAGCATGAGCCACGTCGCCGACACCATTGCCGCCATCGCCAGCGCCGCCGGAGCAGCCGGCGTCGGCGTGCTGCGCGTGTCGGGGCCGGCGGTGCCGGCGATCGCGCACGTGTTGCTAGGTCGGGAAGCCACGCCGCGCCACGCGCATTTCGCCGCGTTCCGCGATGTGGCCGGCGAATTGATCGACCGCGGCCTGCTGCTCTACTTCCCCGCCCCGGCCTCGTACACCGGCGAACACGTGCTGGAACTGCAAGGCCACGGCAACGCCGTGCTGCTCGATACGCTGCTGCGCCGCGTGTGCGAACTCGGCGCGCGCCTGGCCCGCCCCGGCGAATTCACCGAACGCGCCTTCCTCAACGGCAAGCTCGATCTGGCGCAGGCCGAAGCGGTGGCCGATCTGATCGCCGCCGGTTCGCAAGCCGGCGCGCGCGCCGCGCTGCGTTCGATGGAAGGCGTGTTCTCGCGCCGCGTGGATGCGTTGCTGCAGGCGCTGATCGCCCTGCGCGTGCATATCGAAGCGGCGATCGACTTCCCCGAAGAGGAAATCGACTTCCTCGCCGATCCGGCGATCGCCCGCAAGCTCAAGTCATTGCGCGAACAACTGGCCGAGCTGCTGCGTGAAACCCAGCGCGGCGTGCGCCTCACCGACGGCCTGCGTGTCGCCATCATCGGCCGCCCGAACGCCGGCAAATCCAGCCTGCTCAACGCGCTCGCCGGCAGCGACCGCGCCATCGTCACCGACATTGCCGGCACCACGCGCGACGTGCTGCGCGAAAACCTCGATCTCGACGGCGTCGCACTGGAACTGGCCGACACCGCCGGCCTGCGCGACACCGACGACCCGGTGGAGCGCGAAGGCGTACGCCGCGCGCGCCACGAACTGACCCGCGCCGATGTCGCCCTGCTGGTCACCGATGCCGCCGGCGCGGAGCAGGACCAGCAACTGTTCGCCGATGTGCGCGCCGATGTCGAACGCATCGTGCTGGTGAACAAGATCGATCTGGACCCGCGTCCGTCGCACAGCGAGATGCGCGCCGACACCTGGTGGCTCTGGGCCTCCGTCAGGACCGGCGACGGCCTCGACGTACTGCGCGACCACCTCAAGCGCCTGGCCGGCGCCGGCAGCGGCGAAGGTGCGTTCAGCGCGCGCCGCCGCCATGTGCTCGCGCTCGAACTCGTCGCCGAACATCTGGACCGCACCGCCGCCGTACTGCTCGACGTGCACGCCGGCGAACTCGCCGCCGAGGAACTGCGCCACGCGCAGCATGCGCTGGGCGACATCACCGGCACCTACAGCAGCGACGATCTGCTGGGGGCGATCTTCAGTTCGTTCTGCATCGGGAAGTGAAAACAAACGCAGGACGCATGCTAATCGCCGTCTTTCTTGAGGCGCTTGGCCCGCTCCCGTTCCAGTTGAGGAATCCCCTTGTCGGGGACCGGTAGAGCCTCCGGCATCGTGCCGCCGAGCTCCTGGATGGTCTTCCTTACTTTTCGGCCCACATCGTGGTGAGCCTGGTTGGCTTGCGACTTGCCCTGAATCCGATCTCGCCAAATCTTCTCTTCGGCCTGGGTGGCTCGAAAGAGATTGGCCGCCAGTTCGGTGCTGCCCATATGGTCCAGGATTTTCTGACTCTTCTTCAGTCGCTTGTGCTGATGGATGTCCTTGGCGCCCAGTCCACCGTACAAGCCTTTGTAGCCATGGTCTTGGAAGATGGCGTAGTCGAGCGCTGTTTCCACGCCGGCTCCCTTGGCCGCGACGACGAGGGCTCTATTGTGATGCGTCATCTCCGAGCGCAGCACCAGTCGCCGATCTTCTTCGCTTAAGCGTTCGAACTGCTCGGAATCCGATATCTCCTGGCGCCGGGCTTGTACGGCGAAATAGGTTTGGCCCTGAGCAATCACGGCTTTGGACGGATCGCCGTTCTGGACAATCAGATAGCAGGCATAGCGCGAGAGCTTCCAATCCTCGATTCGGCGCTGCCCGCCTGAGCCGATTTCGACCATTGTGTGGATTTGCGCAAAATGGTCCCGAGGACTCAAGCTACTGTTTTTACAAGCTTCTATTGCCCTCTCGATCACTGGCTGGAAGTTGCGGTACTGCGAGTACTCCAGCACTACCGCCAGCTGGCGAGCGCGCCAGTACTCGGCACCGTCTTCGGCGACGTGACGAATCTCTTCAAAGGTCTTGCCCTGCTTTGGTCCCGCGGGAAGTGCCATGGAGAGTCCCCCGTCATGCAGCGCTACGGCGCCTGTTCGGTCGAATCATAATCAATGGCCCGCGCCAGCAACCTGCGAAAGGCACCACAGTAAGACTTCGCCCTATTGCGCGGTGCTCGACACAACAACCGCTTATCGCATCTCCTAGTACAGCGAATGACGCGTTGGCGCTAACATGCTGAGTTTGCGGGGCGCTGTTTCGGTCGATACGCAGGCATGCTTACTCTTTTCTTCGGCGCCTTCGGGCTGTCCACTCTCTGGTTGATTCCCCTGTTCTGGCGCGCGCTACGCGCCCTCGTCGCCAAAGGCCGCGCGCGGCCGGTGGGTGGTGAAGGCACGATTCGCTATGCGCTGGGCGGTTTGCTGGTGCTGCTTGCGAGCGCCACGCTCGAAGGGCTGGTCGTGGCGCATTACACGGACGATCCGGCGGCTGGCGGCGTGGTGTGCAGGGCGCTGGCCGGCGGCCTCTCTTCGGTGTTCGGCGCGGCGGTCACGGCGCTGCTGATGCTGGCGGTCCTTGCGGTGGCGTTGCGCTGGTATCCCGGCCTGTCGTGGCGCGCGCTGTTCGCGGGGACGTCGTCGAAAGTCGATGGCATCGCCGGCATGATCGAGCGCTTGCTTGCGTGGCGTGGCATCCGTCTTCCGGCCCGCCGTCAGCGCGGCGGTGCGGTGCGCCGTGCGGGTGCGACGCCGGCGACACGGCGTCGGGCGCAGAAGGCTGCGCGTCGTCCGGCTGCTGCGTCAGCGAGCCCGCCCGCGCCGGTGATGGAGCGCGCATCGTCGGCCAACATGGATGCGCAACGCACGAAGTTCTCCGCCGTCGAGCCGGTGATCCGCGAAGCATGGAGACAGCCTCGCGTCGCGCCGGTAGCGGCACCGCGCGTTTCCACGGGGCGCATCGCCGCGGCGATGGCGGCGGCTGCCGAACGCGGCAGCGTGAGTGAGCCGCCGGTACATGCGCGCGTTCAAGCTGCAATCGATCCGCAACCCGTGCACGCGCGCATACATGCATCCGCAGCGATCGAACCGGCGCCCGTCACGATCGTGCCGACGAGCATCCCGCTGACGGAGACCGTGATACCGGAGCCGGTGTTCGTCGAACCTGCAGCGGCCGAGCCGGCACTGGTCGACACGACCGAAGACTTGCCCAGCTTCGCTCCCGCGCCCCAGGTCTCTCACACCGCATCCGCCTCGCCCCACCGCTTCGCCGCCAACGACGATGAGCCTGCTGCCGTTGCCGCCACTCCGGTAGCGCCTGCATCGCGTACACGCACCAACGTCCTGCTCCCTCCGCTTTCCCTGCTCGCCTCGCCGCCGCAAAGCTCCGATGCAGTCAGCGAAACCCAACTCACCGAAACCGGCGAACTGATCGAACAGCGCCTGCGCGAATTCAAGGTGCCGGTGAGTGTGGTCGGCGCTTCCGCCGGCCCGGTCATCACCCGCTTCGAAGTCGAACCCGCCGTCGGCGTGCGCGGCAACCAGATCGTCGCGCTGATGAAGGACCTCGCGCGCGGACTCGGCCGCACCTCGATCCGAGTGGTCGAAACGATCCCCGGCAAGACCTGCATGGGCCTGGAGTTGCCGAACGAGCAGCGCCAGATGATCGCCTTGTCGGAGATCCTCGACTCGCGCGAATACCGCGGCGCCGATTCGCTGCTCACCCTGGCCATGGGCAAGGGCATCACCGGCGAACCGGTGGTGGCCGACCTAGCGCGCGCACCGCACATGCTGGTGGCCGGCACCACCGGCTCCGGCAAGTCGGTGGCGGTGAACGCGATGATCCTGTCGATGCTGTACAAGGCCACGCCCGACGACGTGCGCATGATCATGATCGACCCGAAGATGCTGGAGCTTTCGGTCTACGAGGGCATTCCGCATCTGCTGGCGCCGGTGGTCACCGATATGAAGCTCGCCGCCAATGCGTTGGCCTGGTGCGTGGGCGAAATGGAAAACCGCTACCGCGTGATGTCCGACCTGCGCGTGCGCAACCTTGCCGGCTACAACCATAAGGTGCGCGAAGCACGCGCTGCGGGCCGGCCGTTGCTCAATCCGTTTCCCGCGCATCCGGAAATCCCCGAAACGCTCGATACGCTGCCGATGATCGTGGTGGTGATCGACGAGCTGGCCGACCTGATGATGGTCGCCGGCAAGAAGATCGAGGAACTGATTGCGCGCCTGGCGCAGAAGGCGCGCGCGGCAGGCATCCATTTGATCCTTGCCACGCAGCGACCGTCGGTGGACGTGATCACCGGCTTGATCAAGGCGAACATCCCCACCCGCGTCGCCTTCCAGGTGTCCTCGAAGATCGACTCGCGCACCATCCTCGACCAGATGGGTGCGGAGAGCCTGCTCGGCCAGGGCGACATGCTGTTCCTGCCGCCGGGCACGGGTTATCCGCAGCGCATCCATGGCGCGTTTGTCGCGGACGAGGAAGTGCATCGGGTGGTTGCGCATCTGAAGCAGTACGGTGAGCCGGATTACAAGGACGAGATTCTTGCCGGTCCGCCCGGTGAAGGCGGCAGCGGTGAACTGTTCACCGAGGATGGCGCAGACGCCGAACTCGATCCGCTCTACGACGAGGCCGCCGCCTTCGTGCTGCGTACGCGTCGCGCGTCGATCTCCTTCGTGCAGCGCCAGTTTCGCATCGGCTACAACCGTGCGGCGCGACTGGTGGAAGCGATGGAGGCGGCGGGACTGGTGTCGTCGATGGGGATCAACGGCCAGCGCGATGTGCTTGCGCCAGCGCCGTCGGAATGAAATCACGCGTCTCCATGAAGCAAGCGTAGGTTGGGGTGAGCCAACGGCATCCTGCCTTCGCAGTCGCCGTTGGCTCACCCCAACCTACGCCGAGGGTTGTGCCGTCTCATGCTGTACCTGCTGCCACTGCATGCGCAGATGCGCCTGCGTCGCGCAGCGCGCGCCCATGTCGATAAACGCACCGATGCTTTCAAGCATGATCGGCAAGCGCTTCTTATCTATCTTGCCGCGTTCATGAACCAGCTCAGCCAGCAGTTGAATCGCGTTGTGCGCGTACCGCAGCCACTCGGTGGCATCGTTCAACAACGCATCCGGCCCCGCATCGGGGTCGGAAAAATAATTCGCGTGGCGGGTGATCCACGGTTCGCCAAAGGTGTTCATAAGCAGCTCCTTGCCATGCGCCGCATCTTCGTTTCCTAAAACGGCACGCCGCCAACAGCTCGACGTGCCGCCGACCTTACGGACTCGAGGATTCACCGACGGCCCAATGCTTGGGCGCCGGGCGGCTTGATTGATGAAGTGGGTTGCGGCGTCAGCCGTTTTCGCCGTCGCGCAGGGCGACGTGCCGGGTAGGACGGCTCGGAATAATTCCTGCGAAAACTCTTAGGCCGCGGTTCTTCAACCGTGTCCGCGATGTGGGC